>DASZHD010000016.1:0-72963 GCA_035938175.1 Vulcanimicrobiaceae bacterium | reverse complement strand
ACGTCGTCTTCGGTCAGCAGCGAACGCACGTTCAGCAGCACGATTCCGAGTGCACCGGCCGTCGGCGCGACTGCGTCGATTTGGGTCGAGCAAGGCGTGGGAAGCTCTACGAGCACGCAAGTTCCTGCCACGCTGGTCGCGCAATCCGCGCACGGCAATATTTGGCTGGACGACACGCTGCTGAATACCTCGGCGCAGGCCGGCGCTGCGCAGATTGCCGCGGACTTCGAGAATGCATATGCCTCCGACACTGCGCACTTCGCATCGCCGGATTACTCTTCCGGCGCTCCGGGTCTGCAGGCGCAATATCAATCGTGTAACTCCTCGGGATCGGTGACGGGCACGGCCCCTGCGTACATTACGGAACCGGCCGATCGCCGCATTAACGTCATGATCGTGAATCCCGCACAGCTGGGCGGTTACGGCGGCTATTTCTCCGGCTCTAACTTGATGCGGCAGAACGCGCTGAATTGTCTGAACGGCGGCGGCACGACGTACGAATCCAACGAAGCTCCGTTCATATTCGTCGGATGGTTTGCCTCTCAGGGCGCGACGTACGAGCTTCAAGAAGACTTGGTTCGCGGTACGGCACACGAGTTGCAGCACCTCATCAATTTCGTCAACCACGCAATCGCCGCATCCGGCGCTTCTACTGCCGGATTCAATGGGAGCGAAGAGGCGTACATCAACGAAGGCCTCTCGATGCTCGCCCAAGATCTCGCGGTAGAGCGCATGTACGGCGCGCAGGGTGTGCGTTTCGACGTCGACGACGCGGTGTCGCGCGCCGACGCCTACCTGTCGAATCCGGGCAACTATTCGATAAGCGCGTTTTCGGGAATCGACGACAACGGATACGGCGGCGGCACTTCCGCGCAGTACAATTGCTTCGGAGGCTGTTACGGCGGCGCGTATTTATTCCAGCGGTATTTGCGCGACCGTTTCGGCGGCGACGCTTACACGCATTCGATGGAAACCAGCGGCGTTGTCGGAAGCCAGAATCTGCAAACCGTAACCGGCGAGGGTGCTGCGGATTTGCTCGACGATTTCGCGCTGGCAATGGCAGCGAACACGCTCGGCGTGCAAAACCCGAATACGCGGTTCGCGTTCGGTTCGCTGAACTTGGCCGGTTCGTATCTCGACCAATTCGGCAAGACGCGTACCCTAGGCGGCGTGTACGCGGCGCCGCTGAACGGAGGTTCTGCGTCGGTAAGCGCCCCGATCGGCGGCTTCACGTTCGTCTCCGTCGCATCGGTGCCGTCCGGCGGAATGCCCGTAACGGTGACCGATCGTGCATCGGTTTCCGGCTTTGGTTTGGCGGGGGGCCTCGCACAACACTAACGCGAACCTGCCAGCCCCATGCCCAAAACGCAGCACTGGCAGTGGTACGTCGAAGAGTTCTTTCCGACGGAGCAGCACCACCACGCGATAGAGCACGTCTATTACGCGGGCCGCACGCCGTTTCAAAGCATCGGCGTCATCGGTACGCCCGTGTTCGGCAAGATGCTCGTTTTGGACGGCGACACGCAGAGCGCGCAGCGTGACGAAAAAATCTATCACGAATCGCTGGTGCATCCCGCACTTGCAGCAGCCTCGAATCGTTCGGAAGTGCTGATCCTCGGCGGCGGTGAAGGCGCAACCTTGCGCGAAGTGCTGCGCCATCCGGACGTGAGGCGCTGCACGATGGTCGACATCGATCCCGACGTCGTCGATCTTTCGAAACGGTTTCTCCCCGAGTGGTCCGACGGTGCGTTCGGCGATGCGCGCGCGCGCGTGATTATCGGCGACGCGTTAGAATTTTTGGCGCGCGACGAAGAGCGCTACGGCACGATTATTTCCGACTTGACCGAACCGCTCGAAGATTCTCCCAGCAACCCGCTTTTCTGCGATTCGGTGTTTCGGAATATCAAGGCGCGTCTGGAGGACGGCGGCACGTACGTGCTTCAGGCCAGTACGGCCGGAGTCCACAATATGTCGCTTCATGCCAAGATGGCGCGAACGCTGCGGACGTACTACCGGTTCGTCGTTTCTTTTTATACGCACGTTCCGGCGTTCGACAACGATTGGGCGTTTATCGCGTGCAGCGATCGCGTCGATCTGGCGGCGCTCGAGGAACGGGCCGTGGACGAGTACTGCGCGCAGCTGCGGGGCGAGAATTTCTTTTACGATGGAATAACGCACCGGCGTTTGTTTGCGCTGCCGTTGTATTTGCGCCGCGAACTCGCCAAGGAGGGCGATCGTTTTGAGTAACTCGCGTTATAGCGATAAGACCGTGTGGATTACCGGCGGCGGATCCGGTTTGGGGCGCGCGATGGCCGCCGCATTTGCGGCAGAGGGCGCGCACGTTTGCGTCGTCGGCCGCCGTCAAGAAGCACTGGACGAAACGGTCGCACAGATCGCCGGCAAAGGCGGAACGGCGTTCGGTCTTACGTGCGACGTTCGCGATCCGGAGCGCGTGCAGGAAGTGATCGCGGAGATCGTGCGGCGCACCGGGCGTTTGGACGTGCTGATAAATAACGCGGCAGGGAACTTCGTGGCGCCGTCCGAGCAACTTTCGCCCAACGGATTCAAGGCGGTCGTGGACATCGTTTTAAACGGAACGTTCCACTGCACGCGCTTTGCATTCGATGAACTGCGCAAGAGCCGCGGCAGCGTGCTGAACATCATCGCAACGTACGCGTGGAGCGGCGAGCCGGGCGCCGTGCACTCCGCCAGCGCGAAAGCCGGCGTGCTGGCGATGACGCGGACGCTCGCCGCCGAATGGGGCCGGTTCGGAATCCGCCTGAACGCCATTGCGCCGGGTCCCATTCACACCGAAGGCACCGACAAAAACCTCTGGAGCGTCGGCGATCTGGGGAAGGTCGTTACCGAGCACATTCCCTTGGGGCGCCTCGGCGAGCCCGCGGACGTGGCGCGCGCCGCGGTCTGGATCTGCTCGTCCGATGCGGACTGGATTAGCGGAGCGGCGCTGCCCGTGGACGGCGCCCACTGGCTGTCCGGCGGCACCTTGAACTTCCGCGCCGCGTACGATCGCCTGACAAGCGGGAAAAGCCAAAAGCAATAGACGGACCCCCGGTGCGACGGTAAACTAGTGCGGCGATGGACAGCACGACGGCCAGCTGGCAATGGGATAAAGAGAAGTCGCACTTCGTCGAACTCCTCGACCTGAAATTGGACAGCGTTTCCAAAGGCCGCGCGGTCATGCGCATGCCGTATCGTCCGGAAATCTCGAATGGAACGGGCGCGGTGCACGGCGGTGCAATCGTCAGCCTGTGCGATACGTGTTTCTACGTCGCGCTTGCCTCCATCTACGGCCGCCAGCAAGACACCACGACCGCCGCGCTGCAATGCAATTTTTTGGCACCCGCGCTGCCGCCCCATGACTTAGTTGCGGAAGCGACCGTCCTCAAGGCTGGGCGGCGTATCGTTTACGGTGAAGTGCACGTACGCAGCGCCGACAAACTCGTCGCGCACGCAACGCTGAATTTTTTGAACACCTACCCCGAAGAGAAACCGCGCAACAAATCATGACGACCGGTCAAACCGCCGCGAGAAGAACCGCACTCTACGACGAACACGTGAGCGCCGGCGCACGGATGATTCCGTTCGGCGGATTCGACATGCCCGTGCAATACGTCAGCATTTTGAAAGAACACGAAGCGGTTCGCAACCGCGCCGGTCTGTTCGATCTTTCGCACATGGGGCAGTTCGTTCTCGAAGGCGACGACGTCGCGGAATGGGCCGATCGCTTGACGGTCAATGCCGTCGCCACGATGAAGCCGTGGCAAGCGCGCTATAACATTTTTACCAACGAATCCGGCGGGGCGCACGACGATGTGATCTTCTACCGCTTGCCCGATCGCTGGCTGCTCGTCGTCAACGCCTCGAACGCCGGCAAGATGTGGACGCATCTGAACGCAAACCTGCGCAGCTCTCGCGTGAAGCTCGCGAACCTGCACGGCCGCAGTGCGCTCATTGCGATCCAAGGGCCCCGTTCGGTTGCGATGCTGCAGCAGCACACCGACGTCGACGTCGAAGGTTTGAAATATTATTTCTGCGCCGAAGGCACCGTCTATGGAACCAAGGCGGTGATCGCGCGAACCGGATACACCGGTGAAGACGGTTTCGAGCTTTTCGTCGACGGCGAGCGCGCAGCTTCGATCTGGAACGCTTTGCTGCGTGACAACGCCGGCGAAGGGTTGATACCGGCCGGTTTGGGAGCGCGCGACGTGCTTCGTCTGGAAGCGGGGATGCCGCTGTACGGGCACGAGCTCACCGAAGAGATCACGCCGCTGCAAGCGGGATTGAATTGGGCGATCAAATTTTCGAAACCCGAGTTTACCGGTAAAGCGGCGCTCGAGGCGCAGAAAAACGCCGGCGATTTCCAGCGCATCGTGGGATTCGTCATGGATGGCCGGGCGCCGGCGCGCGAAGGATACCGCGTCTTCATGGGCGAGCGCGCCGTCGGAGAAGTGCGCAGCGGGTCCGTCGCACCTTCGGTCTCCAATAAGAGCATCGGTACCGCACTGGTGGAGAAAGATGCTGCAGCTCCCGGCACGCCGCTGGTTGTTCATATCCGTGGGACGGCGTACGGAGCTACGGTCGTTCCGCTTCCGTTTTACAAGAGGAGTGTTTAATTGGCGCAGCCTGCAGAATTGCTGTACAGCAAAGAACACGAGTGGGTGAAAGTCGAGGGCGATACGGCGACGGTCGGAATTACCGATTACGCACAAAACTCACTGGGCGACATCGTTTACGTCGAACTTCCCCGCGTGGGCGCGCACGTCGAGGCCGCGGGCAGCGTGGGAGTCGTCGAATCGGTCAAGGCCGTTTCCGATCTTTTTACGCCGGTCGGCGGCGAGATCACCGAAGTCAATCCGCAACTCGAGAACGATCCGGCCCTCGTCAACCGCGAGCCGTATTCGGGCGGATGGATGTTCAAAATCAAGTTGACCGACGGAGCGGACACGTCGCAGTTGCTCTCGCCCGGCGACTACGACAAACTCGTCGCAGAATGAATCCTCACTCCTCTACCGCCTGCCCTTCCTGACATGTACACGCCTCATACCGAGCGCGACGTCGCGCAAATGCTGCAAGCGATCGGCGTTCCGTCGCTGGAAAAGCTCGTCGAAGTACCGGACGCGGTAAAACTGCGCGAGCGCCTCGATGTCGTTCCGGCACTCTCCGAATCCGATATCGTCCGGCGCTTCGAGCATTTTGCGCGCAAGAACACCGCGGCTTCGTGCGTGTCGTTTCTCGGCGCCGGTGCGTACCGGCACTATGTACCCCCCGCGATTCCGGCGCTGGCGATGCGCGGCGAGTTTTTGACGGCGTACACGCCGTACCAGGCCGAGGTTTCGCAAGGATATCTGCAAGCGATCTACGAGTGGCAAACGTACATCTGTCTGCTGACGGGGCTCGATATCGCAAATGCTTCCGTCTACGACGGCGCGACCGCGCTGGCCGAAGCCGCGATTATGGCGCTCAACGCGAACGGGCGCAAGAAGATTCTGGTTTCGCACGCGATTCATCCGAATTACCGCGCGGTGCTCAAGACGTACTGCGACGGCCTGGAGGTCGAAGTCGAAGAGTTGCCCGTCGGTCCGCAGGGGACGACCGACCTGGACGCGCTCGCCGAACGCGTTGCCGGCAAATCGTATGCGGCCGTGGCGCTTCAATCCCCGAATTTCTTCGGCAACATCGATACACCGGGCGATGCCGCGCGTTCCGCGCTCGCCGCGAGCGGCACCGTGTTCATCGGCGTCGTCGCCGAAGCGTTGTCGCTTGCCGCGCTTCAAACGCCGGCTTCGTGGGGCGCCGACATCGTCGCGGGCGAAGCGCAGAGTTTCGGCGTCGCGCTCGCCTACGGCGGTCCGTACGTCGGGTTCATCGCCGCAACCAAGGAGCATCTGCGCCGTATACCGGGGCGCTTGGTCGGAAAAACGCTCGACGTGCACGGCAACGAAGCGTACGTATTGACGCTGCAAGCGCGCGAACAACACATCCGCCGCGAGCGCGCGACATCCAACATTTGCACGAATCAGGCACACTGCGCGCTCATTGCGACGATCTATATGGCGCTGATGGGCAAAACCGGTCTGCGTGACGTCGCGTCCGCGAACCTCGCGCGTTCGCGAGAGCTTGCATCGCGCGTCAGTTCGATCCGCGGCTGTTCGCTGGAATTTTCGGCGCCCTTCTTCAACGAAGTCGTGGTGAACGTGCATCAGCCCGCCGGAGCGGTTCTGGAAGCGTTGGCTGCGCGAGGAATTTTGGGAGGCTTGGATCTCGGCCGCTTCTATCCGGAGTACTCCGACTGCATCCTGATGTGCGCGACGGAACTTACCACGAGCGCCGAAATCGAATCGTTAGCTGCCGCGCTTGAAGAGGTCGTCAATGTCCCGGCTCGCGTCTGATCACACCGCCTCGCCGCTGATCTTCGAACAAGGCGAAGACGGCAGGGCGAACCGCTACGTCGATCGCGGTTCGCCGCTGACCGATTTTCTTCCGAAGGAGACGCTGCGCGACGATCTGCCGTTGCCCGATAACAGCGAGCTCGACGTCGTCCGGCATTTCACGCGGCTCTCGCAGCGGACGTTCGGTATAGACGTCGGTTTCTATCCGCTCGGGTCGTGCACGATGAAGTACAATCCGCGCGTGAACGACGCGATGGCAAACCTGCCGCAGCTGCGCGACCTGCATCCGTACGCGCCGGATTCGCTCTCGCAAGGGGCGCTGCAAATACTGTGGGAGCTGGAACGCAGTTTGTGTTCGCTTTTCGGTATGGCCGCGTTTTCGCTGAACCCGTCGGCCGGCGCGCACGCCGAACTCGGCGCGCTGCTCGTGGCGAAGGCGTACTTCCGGGACCGTGGCGAGCATCTTCGCGACAAAGTGATCGTTCCCGATACGGCACACGGCACCAACCCGGCTTCCGCGGCGATGTGCGGATTCAAAGTAATCTCGCTCAAAAGTGACGATCGCGGGCGCGTGAGCGTAGACGAACTGAAAAAAGTGCTCGGTCCGGACACTGCCGTCTGCATGATGACGAATCCGAACACGCTCGGATTATTCGAAGATCACATCGCGGAGATTACGAAGGCCGTGCACGACGTCGGCGGATTGATGTACTACGACGGCGCGAACGCCAACGCGCTGATGGGCAACGCGCGGCCCGGCGACATGGGATTCGATCTCATGCATTTGAACACGCACAAGACCTTCACGATCCCGCACGGCGGCGGCGGCGCGGGGCACGGGCCGTTGGGCGTGGCAGCGCATCTGACGGACTTTCTGCCCACGCCGTACGTGCGCGCGCGCAAGAAGCGCGATGCCGGCGAAGGTGTCGCGCCCAGCGACCGTATGGAGTTTTGGCTCGACTTCGACGTTCCCAAGTCGATCGGTCCGATGCGTTCGTTCTGGAGCAACTTCGCACACGCCGTCCGCGCACTGGCGTATATCTATGCGAACGGTGCGGAAGGGCTCACGAAGGTTTCGCAGCTCGCGGTTCTCAACGCCAACTATATCCGCGTGCACGTGCGCGAATTCTTGGATACGCCGTACGACGAGATCTGCCGGCACGAGTTCGTCGCCTCTGCGCAAGAGCTCAAAAAAGAAACCGGCGTGCGCGCGCTGGATATCGCCAAAGCGCTGCTCGACCGCGGCTTCATGGCGCCGACGATGTATTTTCCGCTCATCGTTCCGGAATGTCTGATGATCGAGCCAACCGAGACCGAATCGAAGGAAACGCTGGACGCGTTCATTGCCGGCCTTCGCGACATCGTAGAATCGGCAAAGACGGATCCGGAGCGCATCATGGCGGCGCCGCAAAATACCGTTGTCGGACGATTGGACGAAACGCGCGCGGCGCGGCAGCCGGATTTACGCTGGGAGCCTAGATCCTAACACCGACCTCGGCGCTCACCGCGTTGGTGTTGATGCCCATCGCAGCCGGCATGAAGTGATAGGTCACT
Source organism: Vulcanimicrobiaceae bacterium (assembly GCA_035938175.1). GTDB lineage: Bacteria > Vulcanimicrobiota > Vulcanimicrobiia > Vulcanimicrobiales > Vulcanimicrobiaceae > DASRDE01. The sequence goes on along the minus strand of DASZHD010000016.1, from coordinate 64,999 downwards.
TCGAACTGCACGTTGCTCGCCGGGCTTATTCCGGCGAAAACTTTTCCGCCGAATCCCGTTGCGGAATAACTGACCGGCGTACATGCACCCGGCAGTGCCGAGGAAACGGGGCACGCCTCCGGAGGAGTAATGGTGACGCTGTACGCGCCTGCTCCGGCGCCCAAGTAGCCGCGGCCCCGCGTTCTTGCGGCGACGCCGAAGCCGCCGCTCGTGCCGCTCCCGCTGCCGCCGAATCCCAGTACGTCGAAATATGCGCCGATTTGCACGGCTTGCGACGCGGGCTGCGATTTCGGAATGTAATAGAGTCCCGCAGCTTCATACGCGGAAGCCGCTGACGAGCCGCTTTGCGCGTTCGCGCCGGTGCTCGTGTATCCGCCGAACGTTACCGTCAACGGCGTATCGGCCGCCTTTGCGAACGAGGCCGTGCAGAAAAGCGCCGCGGCGCAGAGTACGAACGCGAGCAGAGATCGCACATCGTTCCTTTCTCGAAGTAGCGAAGCGTTTTAGAACGGATAAAAACCGAACGTAACCATCTGATGTTGAATCATCTCGATCTCACCTCGTCGTGAACGTGCCGAGCGTGAACGGAGGCGGTGCGCACTGCCCCGTGGAGGTGAGGACGACTGAGTAGGCCGTACGCGCTGCGAGCGCCGGAACCGCGTACGCTACCGGCGACGCGCTGAAAACCGGATTCGGAGTCGCCGCCGGCGACGGCAGCGGGCTCGGCACCGCCGCCGGTTGCAGGCTGTTCACGGAGGGAGCGGTCGAGCTGACGAGCGACAAACTGCTGAGATACGGATAGTGCTGCGACAGAACGAGCGGGAAATTACCGTCGGGTACGTTCGTCGCGTTGGGCTCGGGATAGATCAGCTGCGGCGGAGCGGGAACGGCAAGCGCGGCGTCCGCGGCCGGGCACACGATCTCGTGGCTCGATGGAGGCCCCGCACAGCCTGTGCACAGCACGCCCGCTGCGGCAACGAGGACCAAGAGCGCCGGTGGCACCTGGGACGATCGCATGTATCTTACTCCATTTGAGCCAGGCACAGGCTCAAATGGGCTATACGAGGCGTCGCGCGGACTATCCTTGTGACGCCTTCACGATCAGCGCCGGGCGCGACGTGACGCCGAAGACTTTGAAGATCGCTTTGATGTGATTGCGCACCGTGAAGGTGCTGCGGTTCAGCTCTTTCGCGATCTGTGCCGTCCCGCGGCCGTCCATCAGTAGATCGAAGACGGCGCGCTGCGCCGGGGTGAGGCGGTCCAATTGCGGCGCGTTCTCTGCACGTATATCTGTGCCCGCGGCGGGCTTACGCACGAGCCAACTGCGCTGATACGGATGCAGCGAACGTTCCGCTTTCTCGCGCCAGCCTTCATCACCGAGTTCGGCTAGAGCGAGCGCGGCGCGCGCCGCGCGCCACCCGATGCCGAGATGTTCGTAAATTTCCCAAGCCTGCGTCAACAACCGGCGGGCCTCTTCCGTCTCGCCAAGTTCTGCTTGCACCTTGCCGAGCGAATACGATTCCAGCGCGAGGACGCGGCGGTCGTTGCGTGATGAAAGCACGCGAGGATAATTATTTGCGGAGTTGCGAAACGTCGCGGCATAGTTGATCGCCACCGACGGATCGCGCCTGGCAAACATCTCCGCCAAAACGGGCAGCGCCAATTTTTCTTCGCCCGCCACGGTGCTCCAGTCGATCGTCGATGCGAGTTCGTGCGCGTCGCGAAGCTCTTGCGCTGCCCATCGATGTTCGCCGAGTGCGCAGGCGAGATACGCGCGATCGGTGAGCGCGGCAACCCGCCATGCGGGCGAACGCGTCACTGCGAGCGCTTCTTTCAAGCGCCGGAACGCGTTGAATTCGTCGCCTTCCAGCGCGTGACGCCATGCAACGGCTCGCAGCGCATGAAAATGCAGATCGCCGATGTCGTCGCTCCACGCCACTTTGGGCAACTGTTCGGTTGCGGCGTCGCGAAGTTCGGTACTGGGGAGCTCCACCGCCAATGCCGCGATGTGCGTGACGAGCATCGCATACAGATAGGCGTTCGGATCCGCAATGGTTCGAACGTACGAGAGCGCGGCGAGCAGAATCGCGCCTTGCTCGTGCAAATTCTCACTCGCCGAAGCGATCGCACCTTGGAGGATGCGCGCTTGCAGTTCCAAGTCCGGCGGGAGCGCCGGTGGAAGAGTCTCGATCGTTTTTGCCGCGTCCCCAAGGCGCCGTTCGATCCAGTGCGCGGCAGCCGTTTCGTAGATGAGTTCGGCGCTCAACACATCGCCGGGCTGCACCAGTCCGCGCGCCGCGTCGAACTGTGCGCGCGACGATTCCGTGTCGCCCAGACGGGCAAACGCGACCCCCTTCAGCAGCGCCGCTTCCGCCTTCGCAAGGCGCGTGCGGAAGTTCTTTGCGTACCGCGCGAGCAGACTGAGCGTTTCGCCCGGATTTCCGCGGCGCAGCTCGACGCGCGCCAGCAGAAGGGGAGACTCCGGCGAATCGCCGTTTATCTCGAGCGCCGAGCGAAGCCGGCGAGCGGCCGAATCAAACCGCGCGAGGTGGAAATCTTCGCGTGACGCCGAGAGGCTATCGGCTTCGGAGGAGCGTTCGGTGAGCATCCGTGAGCTGCCAGTTCGCGCCCGGGCGGGATAAGCCCTTATGGACCGAGTATAGCCTTCCTGAGCCAAAGAGTAGGAGCCGGATGCCATTCTTAAAGCGTATTTTTGCCTCGCTCGCCGCAGTCGCGCTGGCTGCGGCGCTCGGGTCGTGCAATACGAACGGCGGAATACCGGCGAACGTCGGTCCCCCAGTGCCGACGGCAAGCCCGACCCCTTCGCCGACGCCGCCTACGACAGGCTTTGCTCTATGGCGCTCCGCCACCGCCCCGCGGAGCCGCCGGGTGCACCGCGGGCACTAACGCCCGTGTGGACGAACGCGGATTTTCGCTGGTAGAGACTCTCGTCGTCGCCGCAATCGCGGCGCTGCTGGCGGGGCTGGCAATAGAGTTGGGCGCCGGCGCGCACCCCGCCGCGGCGCATACCGCCGCAGTTCAATTTGACGCCGCTCTCGACTACGGCCGCTCGCTCGCCGTCTCGCAGTCCGGCGCGACCGTGATCCTCACGGCTTCCGCAATAAACGTGTACTGCGGGCGTCCCGACACGTCCGGAAGCCTGAAACCCGCGGCCGTTGCGCCGTTCGCGATCGGCGGCGTCAGGGTCAGCGAAAGCACCCTTGGCGCGGCGCCCATCGCCGTCTTTCTGAATAGCGAAGGACAGGCGGCCGTGGCCGCTTTTACGGGCGGAAGCACTCCCGCCCCCATGAGCACCGAGCCGCCGTGCCCGCCTTCCGGCGGCTGGACGATCCGGTTCGACGACTCGCGCACGGTCCAGTCGCGGCGCCTCGAGTGCGGTGCGCCGGTGGCCGGGCCCTAAGCAAAAAAGGGAGCGCCTTCCAGCAGGGTCGCTGCAGCTTTTTCGCGGACGCTTCTTGGGGCTGTCCGCTATAATAAAATCAATCAGGAGGCGACCCGGCTGGGGCGCCTTTCCGGTCCTTTGGGGCTTTATTATGCGTATCAAATACGAGGTTTCGGCCGGCGGGCTCGTCCTGCGCCGGCACGAGTCGACGTACGATGCTTTGCTCATCGGGCGCGGTACGCCGCGCGTTTGGACGCTGCCCAAAGGCCACGTCGAAGCGAAAGAATCACACGAGCAGGCGGCGCTTCGCGAGGTTCGCGAGGAAACGGGATGCTGGGCCGAGATCATCACCAAGCTCAACGACATCTCGTATTGGTTTTATCTGAACCGCGCCAAGCACAAGAAGTCGGTGACGTTCTATCTGATGCGCTATCTTTCCGGAGATACGGCCAACCACGACCACGAGGTCGACGAAGCGCGCTGGTTCGACGTCCTGGGTGCAAAGAAGGCGCTCAAGTACGTGAACGAAAAGCGCCTGATCGACCTGGGCTTGGACTACTTGACCGCCAATCCCACTGCATTCGGCGACGTGCCGATCGTCGCGAGGACGGCCGAACAGAGAACCTCTTGAACCAAACCGAAGCCGCTTCGAGCGCCCAGCCCGCCGACGACGCGCGCGGGCTGCGCGTCAGCTTTGAAGTTTTCGACGGACCGCTCGACCTGCTGCTCAGCCTCGTCAAAGAGCGCCAGCTCGACATCGCGACGATTCCACTTGCGAGCGTTGCGGAGCAGTATTTGGCATACGTCTCGATGATGGAAGCGCTCGACGTCGAGGTCGCGGCAGAGTATCTCGTGATCGCGGCCACACTGGTGTTTCTGAAGTCGAAGGCGTTGCTGCCGCCGATCCCCAGCGAGTTCGCCGACGAAGAAGCCGAAACGCCCGAGCAAGTGGAGGAGCGGCTGCGCCAGCGGCTCATCGCCTATTCAAAATACCGCGACGTGGGCGAGCATTTGCGCGAACGCCAACTGGAAGCGTCGTCCTATTTCTATCGCGAGGCCGGGGACCCGGTCAGCGAGTTGCGCCAGCGCTATCGCGTGGAGCCGGAGAAACTCACGCGCGCCTTCATCGCAATGTTGCGCAGCGCCCGGCCGGAGAAGAGGACGATCGCCCGGGAACGCCTCTCGCTGATGGCATCGATGGATTACATTATGCGGCGCGTACGCGAGGACGGCGAAGCGCGTTTCTCCAAACTTTGCCGCGAGCTCGGCATGGGGAGGGAGTCGATCATCGTCACGTTTCTTGCAATTTTGGAACTCATCCGGCGGCACCGCGTCGGCTACGATCAGCCCGAACTCTTCGACGACATCCGTATTTTTGCAGTATGAGCACCACCGACGAGATTCTCTTGACAGACGACGACGGCGTTCAAGCCGAAGAAGAGCAAAGTCTCGACGCGGCCGTCGAATTACTCCGCAGGCCGATCGAAGCGCTGCTGTTCGTCGCGGGCGAAGCGCTGACGATCAAACAGATTGCGAAGTTGACGCACAAGAGCGAGATGCACGTGGCTGCCGCGTTGCAGCAGATCGAAGCGGATTACGCGGATCGCGGAATAGTGCTGCGCGAGGTCGCAGGCGGATACCGCTTTGCAAGCGCGCCGTCCGCGCGCGACGTCGTCGAAGCCTATCTGCTGCCGCCCAAGTCCAGTCTGTCGACGCCGGCGTTGGAGACGCTCGCCATCGTTGCCTACATGCAGCCGGTGACCAAGAGCGAAATCGAATCGATCCGCGGCGTCGCTTCGGATAGCGTCGTATCGACGTTGCTCGATCGAAACTTGATTGCCGAAGCCGGCCGGAAAGACGTCGTCGGGCGCCCGATGCTCTACAAAACCACGCCGGAATTTTTGGAATCCTTCGGCTTGCGATCGCTTGACGATCTGCCGCCGATGGAGTTGGAACAAGGGCAGCCGTTAGAACTCGATCTGCTTACCGCGAACCTGGTGGCCAACGCTCCCCAGCCGCAAGAACCCGCCGCCGCGGACGGCGAACCGCCGATGGAAACAGAATCCGCACTGCAGCCATGAGCGATTCGTGGACGGCGCTCGCCGAAGATTACGCGCGCAGCCGGATCGGCTATTCTCCTGAAATCTATCAGATTATCGCTCAGTTCGGCGTGCGTGCCGGTGCCGGCGTGCTCGACGTGGGGTGCGGAACCGGATTGGCTTCGGCACCGTTTGCGGCAAACGGCTATGCGGTGACCGGCGTCGATCGTTCGCCGTCAATGCTCGAGAAAGCGCGCGCGGCGATTCCCGAGGGAACGTTTGTCGAGGGCTCGGCCGAATCGTTGCCGTTTCCCAACGAGCGTTTCGATCTGGCGATCAGCGCGCAAACGTTTCAATGGCTCGACCGCGCACGCGCGCTGGCGGAGATGCACCGCGTTCTACGCAAATCCGGAGTTGTGGCGATCTGGTGGAAACAACTCGCGGCGACCGACCCGATGACGCAATTGCGCGACGACACGATGCGGGCTTTGGGAAAAACGCCGCCTCCGCACGGGCTGCCCTCCGGGTTCAAGGAGTTCTACGCGTCGCCGTTCAGCGAACAGACGCTTCGCGTCATACCCTGGCGCACCGCGGTGCCGTTGGATCAATACATCGGGTACGAACGTTCGCGCTGCAAGATTCGCGAAGAACTGGGCACTGCGCTCGACGCGTACTTCCCCGAACTGCAGGCACGCATGCGCGAGCGTTACGGGCACGGGAATCCCAGCATCCCGCTCGCCTACGTGCACTTCTTGTATCTCGCGCGCAAGCGATAGCGTCGTGCGGATCGGCGTTCACGTACGCGTAGGCGCGGGATATACCACCGCGCTCGAATACGCCAAGCGCGTTAAATGCACGGCCGTGCAGATCTTTTCGAGCAATCCGCGCAGCTACCGCACGAGCGCGCCGAACCGTCCTGCGCTCGAGGCTTTTCGTGACGGACGACTGCAAGCGGGAATCGATCCCTGCGTTATCCATACGTCGTATCTGATCAACCTCGCCAGCGAAGACCCGAAGATCGCCGCGGGTTCGCTCAACCTGATCAAATACGATCTCGACGTCGCGAAAACGGCCGGAATCCGCTACGTGAATACGCACCTGGGTGCGTACGGCAAGCGCGACCGGCGCGAAGGTTTCGCGGCGGCGTGCCGCCTCTTGGAGGACGCGCTCGAAAACGTTCCCGACGGCGTGCATTTGGTCATGGAAAACTCCGCCGGCGCCGGAACGCTGTGCGGAGGAACCCTGGAAGAGCTTGGACGGTTCGTGAAAACGTTGGATCATCCGCAACTGGGCGTGTGTCTCGACACCGCCCACGCCTGGGCCGCCGGATACGAAATAAACTCGCAGCGCGGCGTCGATGCATTCATCTACGAAGCGGCGGAGCAAATCGGCTGGGACCGGATTCACATGTTCCATTTCAACGACACGCAAGTTCCACTCGGCGGAAACCGGGATCGCCATCATCACATCGGCGAGGGAAACATCGGCTTCGAGGGCTTTCGCGCGCTCGCGGTGCGTCCGGAGTTGCGCGAGAAGACCGCGATCCTCGAGACTCCCGGTGAAGAGGCCGACGATTTGCGCAACGTAGAGACCATTCGCGCGATCTTCCGCGGCGCAGGCCACGCGATAGACTAGCCTCCCGTTGTCATGGTGAGGTATCGAACCACCCTGAGGAATCGAAGGGCTTACGCTCGTCATCCTGAGGTATCGAAGCACCCTGAGGCATCGAAGGGACACCCCTCCCCTCGCAACCATCTGAATTGAGCACCTAAACACACGGACGTCTGTGAAGTGCTCAATTCAGTAGGCCAGCGTTTCGCACGGATGCGAAACGTCGGGCGCGGTTAAGAGGGGAGGGTGTCCCTTCGATTCCTCAGGGTGGTTCGATGCCTCACCATGACAAGTGTTGCCTCGCCGCGAAACATCGCGCTCATTACAGTGACGAGCGATGATCGCGCATTTTGACGTCGATGCCTTCTACGCCAGCGTAGAAATACGCGATAACCCTGCGCTGCGCGGAAAACCGGTTGCGGTTGCGGGTTCGAGCCGGCGCGCCGTAGTGCTGACTGCGTCGTACGAAGCCCGGCCGTTCGGTGTGAAGTCGGCGGTGCCGCTGTACAAAGCGCTGCTGGCGTGTCCGCAACTCGTCGTCGTGCGTCCGAACATGCAGAAATACCGCGAAACCTCGCGCGCGATTTTCGAAATCTTCGCGCGCCGCGGTCACCGCGTGCAGGGTCTTTCGATGGACGAAGCGTTCGTCGATCTCGACAGTGCGCCGATGGAAGAAGCGGTCGAAATCGCACAAGCCATTCGCCGTGAGGTCTTGAGCGAGGTGGGCTTGACCGTTAGCGCGGGCGTTGCCTCGGGCAAAATGGTCGCGAAGATTCTTTCCGACTCGTGTAAGCCCGACGGATTGCAAGCGCTCGAGCCGGGACAGGAAGCGGCCTTTTTGGCCCCGATGCCGGTCGGGCGCTTGTGGGGCGTCGGTCCCAAGACACAGCAGCGGTTGCTGGAACGCGGGATTGCGACGATCGGCGATGTGGCGGCGCTGGACGATACGACGGCACGCGCAATCTTCGGTTCGTGGGGTCTCGAATTACGCGAACTCGCTTGCGGAATCGACCGGCGGCCAATCGAAACGGACCGGGAGACGAAATCGATCTCTACGGAGGAAACCTTCGAATACGACGTGCGCGACGAAACGCGCCTGCGCGAAGTGCTCAAAGAACAAGCGATCGACGTTGCCGGCACGCTGGAGCGCGAAGGCCTGAGCGCGTGCACGATCGGCATCAAGATCAAACGCGCGGATTTCAAGATCGTCGTGCGGCAGACCAATCTGGCCGAGCCGACCGCCGATGCGCGGCGGATATTTACCGCCGCGGTTCACTGCTTGCAGCGGGCAGAGCTCGCGCGCACGCCGGTGCGCCTGCTGGGCACGCGGGTTGCGTCCCTCGTGTCGGGCGAGCCGAAACAACAGAGCCTATTTGCGAATATTCAGAAGCAGGAGGGGCGCGCATGATCGTCACGACCACACCGGACATCGAAGGCCGCAGTATCAAGCAGACCTTGGGACAAGTCTTCGGCGTCGTAGTGCGAAGCCGCGGACTGGGCGGCAATATCATGGCGGGTTTACGCTCGATCGTGGGCGGTGAAATCACCGAATACACGCAGCTTCTCGAAGAGGCCCGCCGCCACGCGGTGGACCGGATGGTTCAAAACGCGCAGGCGATGGGTGCCGATGCCATCGTGATGATGCGCTTCGATTCTTCGGAGATCGGCCAGAGCATGAGCGAGATCGTCGCGTACGGCACGGCCGTCGTCTTGCAGCCGGGATAGCGATGTTGCGAATCTTCGTCACGGTGTTGGGCGTCGCTCTCATCGCCGGTGCGGCGGCGGTCGCAATCGGACTTCCGCAGATTTGGCCGCTCGGCGCGCAGTTGTTCGTGCTCGGAGCGCTGGTACTGGTGGGCCTCGTCTTCGAGCGTCACTACCGCGGACGCGTCGCCGCGCCATCCGCGCGTCTGCAAAAGACGGGCGAACGTTTTATCGATCCGGTGAGCGGAAAGCTCACGGAAGTGCTGTACGATCCCTCGACCGGCGAACGCGTTTACCGTCAAGTCTGAGGATCAAATATGATCGGTGCTCCAAACCGGATCGCCGGAGCTGCCGCCGCGAGCGGAATCGATATAGGTCTGTCCGATTTTAGAAAGCGCAGCCGCCATCAAAATTCCGTCGCGCCGTGCACGCACCGCGCCTCGCGGTAATACGCTGCGTGCGGGGAGCGGGGGAAGCCATCCCGCCACCCTGCGCAAATCCCCCGCGGCGTAGCGCAAGAGGGCGGGAATGTATGCGCGCGCCCCATCGTCGATGAATCCGAGCTCGTCCAGCACGTAGGCGTCCGCGCGCGGCTCGCGCCTTCCCAAAACGTAAGCAGCGACGCGCCGCGAGCGGCGCACGATCAGATCGACGCGCTGCCCTTTGGGCTCTTGCCCCGCGAGCACTGTGCGCAGCCAGTTCCAAAACGTAGCGGTGCGGTTCAAACCGTGTTCCGCATGCGCAGCCGCAGCATCGAAGCACGCGCGTATGCCGCTCCAACTGTGCGCATCCGGCACTTCAACGTCCAAGCGCTGCCAACTCAACGTATCCACGCGCAGCGAAATGGTGCGCGATGGAAGTTCGACAAAGCCTAAGTTCCTGTAGAACTGCGGATGGATGTCGGAAAACAGAACGGCGACGTCGGCGCCCGCGGCACGTTCGTTGTCCAGTGCGAGGCCCAACATCGCGCTCGCGTAACCGCGTCCGCGAAGCTCGGGCGGCGTGAACACGGCACCGATTCCCACCGCAGCAAACTCGGATCCGCGCACGTGTCCCGTACGTTCGTAGCGTTTGAACGTCGCCAGCACGCTGCGCCCGGAATCGCTCAAAGCGATCGTTTTGAACGATCGTTTCCCATATGCCGTAAGAGCGAGTTCGCGCGTTCGCGAAACGTACGAATCGAAGGTGCGGCCGCGTCCCCAGAGATCGTACGTCAACGGAAGGATCTCGCGCGCATATGCCTCCGAAGAGAGCTCGCGCAGATCGAGCGTCACGAACCGTAGACGGTTTTTGCCGGACGCCAGCGATCGGATGCGTCGATCGTCCCCGGAATCTGCGCGGCTTGCAGTTCGGCGAGAAACTCCGGGGCGGCGATGCCGCGCGTCGCGCGTTCGGATGCGGTGACGAGCACCGTTTTTCCCGCCCGGCGCATCGCGTATACGAACGCCCGCCGCTCCTCGCGATTGTATGCCTCGCGCGCTTTGGTCCGGAACATGTAATAGCTGAACTTTGCCGTTCGCGCGGCTCGCGCGTCGCCCACGTTTTCTTTCGCGATCATTCCAAGGCTGGGACTATACAGAAACGCATCGGGCACGTACCAGCGCGGAAACGATCCCGCACGGGCGCTTGGGATGATGACGTGATCGAACTCACGCCCGCGTGCCGCGTCGATGCTCAATATGCGTACTGCATCGGCACCGGTATCGTCGGCTTCGTGCGCTTCGAACGGCGTCTCCATGCGGCGGTGCGCGTCTTCCAGAAAGTCGCCGAGCGTCGCGTTTTCATGCTGTTCGGCGAACGTAACGATGCGGTCGAACAAACGGCGCAGCGTTTGCTGCTGGTACGCCGCCTGAGCGCTGCCGGGCGTTCCGCGCTGCGCCAAACCTTCGCTCCAAACGCGCCGTACGAGCGCGGGCAACGAGTGACTGCGAAGCGCTTCAAGCCATGCTTCGCGCTTGCGGCGGAATGCCTGGATGCGCAGGCGCTCGACCTCGTCGAGTTGTGAATCGCAGTCGCCGCGGACGACGTTCCAGCCCAGACGTAAATCCCGCTTGGGATCCCAACGCCCGGAACGAGCTTCCGCCTGCGCGCCGTCGTCCGGGCTGAACAGCAGCGTTTGCGCATCCGGCGGCTCCGCACAGAGTACCTGCACCGCCGCGTCGGACAATGCCATGGCCGGACCTGCAAGCATTCGCAGCAGATACTCGTGGCGGAACGGATCGTACAGCGACCACAACACGGCGAGCGCATCCAGCGCCTCCGGCTCGGAGAAGACGTTCAGGTCGCCCCCGACTTGAACGCGGACGTTCCGTTCGAGTAGCGCATCGACGTACGGCCGCACCTTCTGTACCGAGCGGAAAATGAGCGCAACGTCGCTATGCCGCGCGCCTTTGTTGAGCAGATCGATCGTATGCTCGGCGATAAACTGCGCCTCGGCGCGGCGCGTGGTCGCGCGAAATAGCCGCAGGCCGATTTCCGGATCGGTGCTTATCGTCGAAGAGCGCGGCGCACCCGAAAGATGCGCGCACGCGATGTCGACCGCGTACGGACTGCGCCGCTGGCCGGTAAGGACGACGCGCTCGCCCTCGATTGCAAAGACGCGGTCCGGGCGCGCGCCGCGGAACGTCGACGTGGCCGAATCGGGATCGCCGGCGATGGTGACGTCGTCGAGATTCGGACCGTAGAGCGCCTGCAAAAATTGTAATTCGCCGATGGTCAGTTCTTGTGCGTCGTCGACGAACGCCACGGGGTAGCGGTCGCGCATCCGCGCGCAAGCGTCCGGATCGTTCTCCAACAGGCGCGCGGCTTCTGCGATCGCATCCCGAGCCGTCAGGCACCCCTGGCGCACGGGATGATCGAGGTACGAGCGGTAAAGCTTGGCAAGGATCTTCGCGAGATCGACCTCGCGGCGGTATTGGCGCTGCAACTCCTCGCCATCGGCGGCGAGTGAATCGCGGTAGCTGTCCTTGGTGTAATAGAGCAGCTCCGGTGAGGCGAAGTTGGGCGGCTTGGCGTAGAATTGCGTCGCACCTTGCAGCGCGCTCTTCAGGAAATCGTCAGGCCCGATGCGGGCGTCGCGCAACTTGCAGAAGAGGCGGAACGCTGCGTCAAGGAAACGCGCCGGGGCGTGCAAACCCGGAACTTCCGGATCGACTTCCGCTTCGATGAATTCGGTCCACTCCAGGCGCAAGAGCGGCTGCGCCGCTTCTTCGAAAAGGTATGCGGCGCGCACGTCCTCCACAAGTTCGGCGCCCGCGAGGGTTTCGAGCGCGATCTCGTGCAGCGCGCGAACGATCGCGCGTTCGTGTCTTACGCCCTCGCGCAGTCCGCGAAGCGACGCCCATGAAGGAGACGTCAGCAATATCGCGCCGCGCTGCGCTGCAAGCGTCGCTTCTTCGATCAGCGCGGCTGTTTTGCCGGTTCCCGCAGCGCCCGTAATGAAGCGGCTCACCGCGCGAACCGGTCCTCTTCGGGATACGGCTGACCGGCGCACGAAATTCGGTAGGCGCAGTATTTGCAGGCCGCCGGATCGGTCGTAACCGCGAAGGACGCGATCGATGCCGAGGTGAGCTCGCGGCAGATCTCGACCATGCGTACGCGCGCCCGTTCCAATTCTGCAACGGGAATAACTCCCGACGGCCCGGCGGAACGCGCGATGTCGGCGGATACCGGCACGACTTCCAGAACGATAGGACGCACGTCGAGCAGCGCGTCTTTCAACGGGACGAGTGCGAGCTTCCAGACGCGATCGCCGGCGCTCGTGCGCGCCCAGTAGTAGAACGGCAGCTGAAAATCCTGAAACGAACGCACCTTTTCGCGGTATTCGGCTGCACTGGTGGCGATGGATCCGGTCTTGTAGTCGACAACGCTCAGCGCGCCGGTGCGATCGTCGCGGTCGACGCGATCGATATAGCCCACGAAGTCGAAGCCCTCGATCTGCAGCTCCACCGGAACCTCGCAGCCGACGATCGTGAACGGAGACCGGTTCGATTCCGCGACGAGCCATTGCACGTACTTGCGCGCGGTGCGCCGGGCACGCCGCACTTGCAGTTCGTGTTCTACGGCCGTTCCGAAGGTATTCTTGAAACGATCGAACGCGGCGTTCACGTATCCTTGTAATTTCCGTTCCATCTCGCCCGCGTCCGCATTTGCAGGCTGCGGGTACTCATGATGAAACGTTTCCAGTGCCGAGTGGAACGCGGTGCCGTAAAACGACGCCGACGAGCCTTTATCCTCGACCGCCGCGCACACGTACCGGTAATACCACTTGCGCGGGCATTCGATGTATGCGTTGAGCTGCGATGCCGAAAAGCGAGGATTGTGCGTGCTTACGCCGCGCGCAATTTGCGTTTGCGCTGGCTCGCAGAGTGCGAAGGGCTCGTGGCTTTGCTGTTCGCCGATCTGAGCCGGCGCATCCGCCGTCCATCGCTGCAAGGTTTCCGGATCTCGCAAGGCGGCCGCGAACGCGAGCAGCGCATCGCGATCGCTGCCCGTCACGGCGATTCGTTCGCGCGCGATGAGATCCAACACCGGGCCTTCACGCACGGCGAGCGCAGCGTACGCACTTCCTATCTCATGCGGGACTCGCGAAAACGGGGAGCGCAGCATCCGGGCTGCCGCACGTTCGTCGCGCGAGCGGCTCCATGTAGAGACCGCCGCTGCAAAAGCGCGATGTTCGGGAGAATGCACGTGCCTGTTTTACGTCTTTCCGAAGGCGACCCTGCCGCCTGTGTATAACCGCGAATACATGCACAGAATCGTCGTCGGCATTACCGGCGCGAGCGGAAGCATCTACGGCTATCGCGCGCTTGCGGCGTTGCGAGCGGCGGGCGTCGAGTCGCACCTCGTGCTGAGCGAACAAGCGCGGCGCACGATCGAGCTGGAGACCGAGCTTGGCGTGCGCGACTTCGAGGAACAGGCGGACGTGGTGCATCGGGATACCGATCTGGCGGCGTCGATCGCCAGCGGGTCGTTCTTGACCGACGGCATGCTGGTGATTCCGTGTTCGGTGAAAAGCGCGGCCGCGATCGCGCTTTCCTTGGGTTCAAACTTGCTCGTGCGTGCAGCGGACGTGTGTTTGAAGGAGCGGCGAAAGCTGGTGCTGGTCGTGCGCGAGACCCCGCTGCATCTGGGACATCTGCGAACGCTCACGCAGCTTGCCGAAATGGGCGCGGTGATTCTGCCGCCGATGGTGGCGATGTACGCCCGGCCGCGCACCGTCGACGACGTCATCGCGCACACGGTCGGCAAGGCGCTGGATCAATTCGGCGTCGGGCACGCACTTTTTCAACGCTGGGAAACGCCGCCTTAAAGCGAGCGTGCTAGGCCGTCAGCTGCTCCGCCAATGCGATGTCGCTGACGCGATCTACGTTGACCCCGATCTCCGGATATGCCGAAACGACTGCGCGCACCGGAGCGCCGATCACGTACGACGCCCGTGCCTCCGCGTGCGCGATCGTCAGCCGTCCGGCTGCATACCGCACCAGCACGCGAAATCCGAATAACCGCGCCAAGGAGAGGGGATTTTTCCGCGCTCGCCCCAGCCTCTCGATGAATCGTTCGAGCGAAGGAAATATGCGCGGCCGAATCGTGACGAATCCCGTGCCGCAGTACGTGCCGTCGGCAAAGCGCGCCCACGTGTGGGGTACGTTCGGATACTTGGCCATGTGGGCCGCCTTCTCGATGCACCCGTAACTCAGGTCGGCATCCTTCTCGATCGCGCGCATGACGAAATCATCGACGGAACGCGCGGTGAGAACCGGTAAATCCGACGTGCTCACCAGTACGTCACGATCGGGCGGCAGCCCGAAGAGCCCATTGCGCAAACTATCGCCGATCCGCTCTCCGTCTGGGCGGCACTCGCTGGCCAATGCCAGCGCGGGATGGCCGTGAACTTTCGGCGGCGCGACGACGATGATGCGATCGATCGACGCAGAGGCTTTCAATGCCCGGATCGTGCGCTCGACGAGTGCTATGCCGTTGATGGCGACGAAAGCCTTGTTGGGGGCACCGGGCGTTTTTGCGGCGAGCGCGTCGCGCGGGCCGCCGGCCAATACCACCGCGGTAAGCCCCACTATGCCGCGCTGCGCCATGCCTCCCCATTCCAAAACGCGGCGGTATATGACGCATAACCCGGCTCCAGATCCAGACGCGACGCCACGCGATCCGCTTCGCTCGGCGATTCGCACAGCGCGTAGACGCAGGAGCCGGAACCCGTCAGCAGCGTGTGCGCCGCACCCGCTTTGTCGAGCGCGTCGAGCGCACGGCGTATCTCGCCGGCCGAGCTGAGGGCATTTTGAAAATCGTTCTGAAGCAGGGAAGCCGCACTCAAGAAATCGGCGCGTTGAATCGCCTGCGCCATCTGCACGCTGACGGAGGCGTTGCGCGGACGCGTCGGCCGTTCGATTTCGTCGATCGTTGCATATGCCCACGCCGTGGAAATCTCGATCGGCGGTTTGACGATAACCACGTGCCACGGCGGCACCGGACCCAACGCCGTAACGCGTTCGCCGACGCCCTCGACGAGCGCCGCCGTTTCAACCAGGAAGAACGGAACGTCGGATCCCAGCGAGCGGGCGGCCTGAAGATAGTCGAGCGCCGGAAGTTCTCCGAAAACGCCGCGCCCGGCGGCCAGCAAAACGGCCGCGGCGTCGCTCGATCCGCCGCCCATTCCGGCACCGGTAGGAATCCGTTTTTCCAGAAAAATTTCGAAATTGCGATCCGCAAGCGGCAACGCGGCGAACGCCCGCGTGACGAGATTGTCGTTTTGCAACGCGGGCACGTCGCACGTAAAGCGGAAGCTCGCGTCCCCGCGAGCGACGCGAAGCTCATCTGCAAGGCTGATCGGCACCATCACGCTGCGCAGTCCATGCAGCCCGTCGCTTCTGCGGCCGAGCACTTCCAAAGTCAAGTTCAGCTTGGCCGGCGCACGCAAAGCCTCGCTTGCTCTCATGCGTTGACCTTGCGCGGGATGGCGGGACATCCCTCCGGGAAGTCGTAGTCCCAACGCCATGCGAGCGAGTTACGACGCACAGCACAACGAATATTGCGCGTACGTCTTGCCGGAGGCGCAAACACCGTACGGTCTGCTGCTCGGCAACTTCAAATCATTCGCTCAATCGACGGCCAAGGGCGGCGTTCGCGGGCTCTGGGATGCGGACACGGATCAGATCATTTTCGGGACGCATCAGATCGCGTACCGGTTGCGCGAACTGAATCAGACGGTCTTTCCGCATCAGATCACGCGCGAGTTCACGTTTCTGCCGTACGCACAGATATCCGAGTTCACGCTTGCGGATCGCGTCCACGTTACCGAAGCGTTCTACGTGCCGCACGGCCCCAAGCACGACCGCGTCGTCAGCTTCGTCGTCGACGTCACGCTGTACAATCCGGGCGGAACGCCGCACGAGGTGGCATTGTTCCCGTGGGCGCTGCTCGTCGGACAGCGCTTTTACGGGGAGCCCGAGCACGAGGTGCGCGCGTGGGTGGACGGCGACTTCATCTGCTCCAAAAACCAGCAGACCGGCGCCGAGCGGTGGTGGGGCGCTTCGCGTAACGCGTACGCCGGCATCGTCGGTTTGCGCGAACAGGTCATGCTGCATCACATGCGCACGGGATCGCTGCGCGCGGAAGAGCACTTGGACGAAGTGACGCCGCAACTCGCCGAATGCGTGAGCCGGCGCATCTTCGGCGCGTTCGAATACCGGATGACGGTGGCACCGGGTGCCCGTGAGTCGCTGCGATTGGCGGTCGTGTATCACAAGGATGGCCGGGAACACTCCCGTCCCGTTCTGGAGCAATTGCTTCACGATCGCATGGCGCTGCACGAAACGCAGCGTTATTATGGGCGCAAACTCGCGGACGCGCGGTTCATGTGCCCCTCGCCCGCAATCAGCCGCGGCGTGGTCTGGGCCAAAGCCAACATGCTGCGCATCATCAAAGAGTACCCGAACGGCTGGGGGTCGACGAATTCGCCGCCCTCCGACATCTTGGTATCGCGCGACACGTCCTGGTTCGTCCATGGATTCGACTATTTTCTGCCGGACTTCAGCCGCGACGCGATCGAACTTTTCAATAATTTCGTCGACGAAAGCGGCGAGATGATCGAGTACGTGCGCGGCGTCAGCGGATTCAAGACCTCGTACGATCTGAACATCAACGACGACACTCCGCTGCATCTGATTGCGATGCTGCATCATTACAACGCCACGTTGGACGATCAATGGGTGCGGCGCTGGTTCCCGCTGATCTGCAAGATCGCGGATTACATGCTTACGCAGAAGGACAACAACGGATTGCTGTTCTGCAGGGCGAGCGGCGTGGACATGTTCGGCATCAGCTCCTGGCGCAACATCATTCCGTACTACACGCTGGACGGCGCCGTCACCGAAATCAATGCCGAAGGGGTGTTCGCGCTGGAAGCAGCGGCGATGCTTTCGGCGGTAGTGGGCGACAACGAACGCTGGCACCGGTATTCGAGCGAAGCCCAAGCGCTGCGCAGTGCGATGATGCAGTACATGTTCAACGACGATACCGGCGCGTTCGTCTTAAACTACGATCAGGAACAGAATTATCAGGACAACTTCACGGCGGATGAGGTGTTTCCGGTACTGTTCGAGGTCGCAGGGCCTGCGGAGCGCGCGAAGATTCTGGACCGCTTGTCCGAAGCCGATTTCGTCACGCCCGTCGGACTGCGCACCATTTCGACCGCGGATTCGTGGTATTTCCCCTCGCACGGCTTCGGATTGCTCGGCGGCGTTTGGCCCGACCTCACGTTGTGGTTCGTCGTTGCGCTGGCGCGCAACGGTCACATCGACCGCGCCGCGCACTGGATGGAAGCGATTTACGATACCGTCGAAGCGGGCGCCGTACGGAATACCGTCCCGGGCGAGTTCGCGGAGTGGTTCGACGGCGGCTCGCTGACGAATCGCGGCATGTATCTCTCCCCGTGGACCGGCGCGAAGTATCTGTGGGCCGTCGCGGAAACGATCGCCGGCCTCGACGGATACCGCACCAGCGGCCGTCCGCATTTGGTGCCGCTTCGTCCGCCGAAGTGGCGCTGGATCGCGGGAGCGCGCGTCCATTGGGGCGGAACGCTGTGCACCTATGTCATCGATTACGATCGCAATTTGATTTACGCCAACATGCCGGAGCTTTCGGCAGAAGAGCCGTTTGTGTGCATGTATGCGGGACGCGACGTGAGCGACGAGGTAATTCTGTCTCCGGTCGAAGTTGGCGCGGTCGCATTCGAAGACGAAGACGGCGCAATCCGCATCTTCGCTTGCAACATGAACGATCAGGCGCGCAACGTTTCGCTGGAGTTCCGCGGGCGCGTCGAACGCCTTTCGCTGGCCGCCGGCGAAATGCGCGAGCTTCATCTGGGCGGCAAGCCGGCCGAGCGCCAAGCCCGCGCCGCGGCACGGGACGTCGCGCCGCAGGCGTTGCAGAGCGTCTAAACCAACCTACTTTATTCTGTGCTGGATCCCACAAAACGGTTTCTGACGGTCATTCTGGCCCTGGGCATCATCGCGCTGATCGCCGGTATCGCGCTGGGCGAACGCGCGGGAGATCGGGTCATCGGGCAGGTGACCGAAAAGCGTCTCGACAGCATCGCGCCCATTACGGTTACGCCGGCGCCGGTGCAGCGGAACAGCACGCCGTACGGGCCGGATTGGAAGCGAACGGACGTTATGGCGGCCGCCCCGGACCCCGGATTCCCCGACCCCCGCGTTCCTCCCAAAGCACTGCCGACGGCGACCCCTGCGCCGAAATACCACAAGACGCCCGCGCCTCTCGCAGAGCCGCAGGCGACGCCGACGCCCAACCTCAATCTGCCGATCTGGCGTAGAATGGCCCCGTTGCCGACCCCGACGCCCACCCCCGTGCCCGGTCCGAGCCTTCAGCCGAACGGCGAACCGGTAGGAGAGCCGTCAAGCGACCCATAGAAACCCACCGAGGCGTAAACGCGGTGTACTCAATGTCACCATTGGATTTCACTGATATGATGAGATCACACACTGGTAGTTGAGGAGACGTCTCGATCGTGGAAACCGGAACCCTTACCGTCAAGCGCGGGCTCGCGCAAATGCTCAAAGGCGGCGTCATCATGGACGTCGTCACGCCCGAACAAGCGGTAGTCGCTCAAGAAGCGGGCGCGGTGGCGGTTATGGCGCTCGAGCGCATCCCCGCCGACATCCGTGCGATGGGCGGCGTCGCCCGGATGAGCAATCTCGAACTCGTGCAGTCGATCATGGACGCCGTCACGATTCCGGTCATGGCGAAAGTTCGCATCGGGCACTTCGCCGAAGCGCAGGCGCTGCAAGAATTGGGCATCGATTTCATCGACGAGTCCGAAGTGCTCACGCCCGCCGACGACAAGTATCACGTCAGCAAGCACGGATTTACCACGCCGTTCGTCTGCGGTGCGCGCGATTTGGGCGAGGCGCTTCGCCGCGTTGCCGAAGGCGCGGCGATGATCCGCAGCAAGGGTGAAGCCGGAAGCGGCAACATCGTCGAAGCCGTGCGTCACATCCGCGCGATTACCGATGCGATTCGCGAACTGACGGTTGCACCGCCCGAGGAGCTGGTCTCTCGCGCGCGCGATCTCGGCGCGCCGCTCGAATTGGTGACCGACGTTGCAAAAAACGGAAAACTTCCGGTGGTGCTGTTCTGCGCGGGCGGAGTCTCCACGCCTGCCGATGCAGCGCTGATGATGCAGCTCGGTGCCGAAGGCATCTTCGTCGGCAGCGGCATCTTCAAGTCGAACAATCCGAAAGCGTTCGCCAAGGCGATTGTCGATGCGACCACTCATTTCAACGACCCGAAAGTCATCGTCGAAGCGAGCCGTTCGCTCGGCAAAGACGCGCTCGCGATGGAAGGCATCGACCTGCGCAAACTTCCGGAATCGGAGCTGCTCGCGCCCCGTGGCAACTAACGCGCGGCATCACGTAACGATCGGCGTCCTCGCCCTGCAAGGCGACGTCGCCGAGCATGTAGCCGCGATGCGGCGTGCCGGTGCAAATGCGATACCGGTAAAGAACGCAGCCGATCTGGCGCGCGTCGACGGATTGATCGTGCCGGGCGGGGAGTCCACGACGCTGATGAAGCTGCTCGATCGCTTCAACATGGCTGCGCCGATCGTGGACCGCGTTCGCGCGGGAATGCCGCTGTGGGGAACGTGCATGGGCATGATCGTCGTTGCGCGCGATGTGGCCGGCTTGGATCAACCCTCGCTGGGACTGATCGACATCACCGTGCGGCGCAACGCGTTCGGACGGCAAAACGATTCCGCCGAAGTGGATCTGTCGATTCCGGCGCTGGGCTCGCCGCCGTTTCCGGCAATCTTCATCCGCGCGCCGTGGATCGAGCGCGCCGGTGCAGGTGTCGAGGTTCTCGCGGAGCGCGACGGTCACGGCGTGATGGTGCGCCAGGGTAACGTGCTGGGCACGTCGTTTCATCCGGAGTTAACCGCGGATCCGCGCGTCCATGCCTATTTTCTGCGCATGGTGCGCGAAACTCAGGCGCAAAACGTAGGGAAGCGGCGCGAGGTCGCATAACTCTTTCCACGCTATGAGTCCGCAGGCTCCCTCTTGGGAACCAGAAACGGCGCGTACGGACCAGATACCTCCGGTGGAGGATCTGCTGACCGACGTCGTCGCGCGGCTCGCTCTCGCGGCGCACGTTTACCTGGCCGACGAAGGAAGGCAACCCGACCTCCCGTCGGCTGAAGCCGCGATCGACGTCGCGAGCGCCGCGTTCGAGCGAGTCAAAGAACGGCTCAGGCCTGAAGACCGGTTAGCGATGACACAATTGCTAACCGAAACCCGAATGACGTTTGTGAAAAAGCGAGGCTTGTGATGCGCCTCGCTTTTTTGTTTAGCGGGCGTACCCGTCACCAAGGTTGCGTGCCCGAATTCGATGTTGCGTCGTGCCTTTGCTGGAGGTTGTATTGAGCGACGTTCTCGTGCTGAACTTCACCTACGAAGCGCTGAACATCACGAACTTTCAACGTGCGGTGAAGCTCATTTTCGCTGGAAAAGCCGAACTGGTGCACGGCCGCGACCGGGTCATCGCTTCGACGACGTTCGAGATGCGGATGCCGTCGATTATTCGCATGCTGTACTACATCAAGCGCCCGATGCAAAAAGTCGCGTTGACCAAGAAGAACATCCTCATCCGCGACGATCACATGTGCCAGTACTGCGGCCTGCGCGGCGACCGCTTCATGACCGTCGATCACGTGCTTCCGCGCAGCAAAGGCGGCCCGTCCACCTGGGAAAATCTGGTCTGCGCCTGCATGCGCTGCAACAATCGCAAGAACAACCGCACGCCGGACGATGCGAACATGAAACTACGGCGCAAGCCGCGTCAGCCCAAGTACATTCCGTGGATTCAGGTCAAGCGCAACACGCTCCCCGACGAGTGGCATAAGTTCTTGTTCTTGTACAACGTTTCGATCGAAGAACGCGTCGACCAGCCGAATTCGTAGAGCTCTCGCAGCCGGCTAGGACGCCGTCGTCTTCGCGGTCGCCGCGTTGTAGCCGCCGCGTTCGAAGTGCTCCTCGATCTCTTCCAGGGTCTTGCCTTTGGTTTCCGGTAAGAAGAAGGCGGCCGTCGCGAAATAGATCAGCGTAAAGCCTGCGAACGCAAAGAACATGCTTGCGTACCCGTGACGTGCGACGGTCGGCAGAAAGATCGCCGCGATCGTCGTGGACGTTGCTTGATTCAATACGAGCGCGATGCTCATTCCGTTGGAACGGATGCGGGTCGGAAGCAGCTCGGACATCGCGAGCCATACCACGACTCCGGGCCCGACAGCGTAGAAGGCCATGAACAGGTACAGCATGACCGCGACGAGCCAGCCGTTGCTCGTGCTAGGCACCGGCGTGATGAACGCGGCATCGATCTTCAGCGGCGCTGCGCGCGCTGTCTGCAAACTGCTCGTGTTGAAATTCGTGAAGAATGCTTCCACCTGCGTTCCGGGAAGGAACGAACGGTCGATCTTCACCGGCGTGGCGGATTTGTCGTCGGAGCGTACCGTATTTGTAGCCGTTGCGTACGTCCCGTAACGGTAAATGATCGTCAACGACTGCGGCAGACCGCCGGAAGATTTGGCGGCGCTCGCGAGGAGTTTATCCGCGGTCGCCTGATCGAATTGCAGCGATGCCGTCTGGTCCGGTTTCACCATCGCCTGCACTGCGGAGGTTACGTCGACGTGTGCCGATTCGGTGCGATGGAAGATGATCCCGGTGGCGATCATCGAGAGGACGATGCCTCCCGTTCCGAGCGTCAGCAAGAACTTGCGGCCCTTGCGGTCGACCAGAATCACGGCGATCAGCGTGACGAAGAAATTGACGAAGCTGAAGACCAAGCTGCCGAAATGTGCCCAGTAGTCGTTTAACCCGGCCTGCAGCAAAATGGTCGTGTTGTACGGGATGATCGAGTTGATGCCGGTGAGTTGGTTGAAGGTCAGGATCACGCACGCGATGATGAAAGGGATGACGTACTTGCGGCGCAGGAGCGAATCGCGCATTTGCGCGCCCGCCGACGCACGTTTGGCGCTCTCTGCGGCCGACGTCGCTTCCATCTCGGCGAGTTCCATGTTGGCTTGATCCGGTTCGCGCGAACGCAAAAGCGCCGCCAGCGCGGCCTGTTTTTCGCCCCGGCGAAAGAGCCATCGCGGCGATTCGGCCAAGAAAAAACCGCCCACCACGAACAGAATGCCGAACGGCAGCGATATCCAAAACGTTTCGCGCCATGCGTGATCTTTGAATGCGAAAATCTGCGCTGCGGTACCGCCGTTCGTGACAGCCGCAAGACCCTTGCTGAGGTACAGCGTGATCAGACTCGATACGACGAAACCGAACGTCAGCAGCCACTGAAACATGCCCGTACCCTTGCCGCGGTCTTTGGCGGCGAGGCATTCGGCCAGATACAGCGGCACGACGACGCCGATAAATCCCGCGCTCATGCCTTGCAGCAGACGCCCCGCGACGAGCTCGCCGAAGCCGTGCGACAGCGCGATGATCGGTACGCTCGCGCAGAACATAACCGCCGTCACGATCATGAGCCACTTGCGGCCGAACAAATCCGAGAGCAAGCCCGCAAAGAGCGTCGAGAGCACGCTGCCCAGTAATACCGCCGCCACGACGATCGACAGTTGGCCCGGCGTGAATCCGGAGGTCGCGGTCAAGTAGGGCAGCGCGCCCTGAATGATGCCGACGTCGATCCCGTACAGCAAACCGCCGAGTCCGGCGACGAACAAGAGCAGACGGTTATACGCGAGCCTAGTCATGCGGTGCGACCCTCACGCGGGCAAAAAACAAAGCCAGTCCGGGCCGTCCGGCCCTACTGGCTGAAGAGAGCATTCTCTACCTCTTCCGGGCGGCCCCTGCGAGCTCGCATTGATTCTCTCGCTGGACGGCATCGCGTCTTGCCAATCAATTTTGAGAGTTACACCGTACCGCTAGCAGGACGTATGCTGCGAGAATGCCCGTGGGCGCGAGTTTATTAGCCCTGGGTTTTCGACTTTAGGAAGGGTGTATCGTGAAACGTTATTTCGCGCTAGTGTTCTGCCTAGCCGTCGGCCTACACGCGTGTTCGGCCGGTTCTGCTCCCGTTCCGTCGGACGTCTCCGCCGGCAAAAATCAACCCGTATCCGTAGTGCCCGGCCAAGCATCGATCGCTTTGGATGCAAACACAGTCATCGACCATCAGACTACTTTGCACATTATGCGGCCGCCGGGATTCTCGCGAATCCACGGATCGAGCGCGAGTTGTCCGGGGTGTTACCAACCTCCGCTGAAATATTTTAATGGGTACGTTCAAAGTAATTTCGCAAATGTATTCATCGATTTTTGGGGATGGGGTACGAACACGAATTCAGCGTATGCCGCGAACCTCATCAATTTTGTAAAAAGTATCGGATTGAGCCCGTGGTTGCAAACCGTTACGCAATACAGCAATGCGGGAAACGGCCCCGGAATGTTCATAGGATCCTGGTACGACAATACCAGCTCTCCGCCGGATCCGCTCGGACTCGGGCCGCTGCAAAATGAAGCACAGACGGCGCAACTCCACTTTGGCTTTCCTGAAAACGCGGAGTACATTATCGTGCTGCCGCCGGGCCGCGATGATTATAGATTCGTCTCCGGCAACGCATGCGCTTGGCACGCCGACTATAATTCAGGCACCGGACATATCGAATTCATATCGCTGGATTTTAATGCAGACAACCCGGTCTGCAGTCCGGACGGTCTCCTCGGCACGGAGACGATAATTGCCGGACACGAGATCGCCGAAACCGAGACCGACGCCCAATTTAACGGATGGAATGACGGTACCGCCGGCGACAACGAAATCGGTGACAAATGCGCTTGGTATAGGGTCGCAAACGAAACGTTTCCGAACGGCCAGTCGTTCGACGTCCAATCGTTGTGGAGCAACTCCGCCAGTGGTAGCGACACGGCGCAAACGAATTGTGTCGATACAACTACGGAACCCCCGCCCTGTTCGATCGACTCCCTCGGAAACTGCGCGTCGGATCGCGGCGTGATTTCAACCACGCACTGCCAAATTCAAGGCCTTCCGGGTTTTTTGTATACGCAGGTAACGCAGTATTGGATTTTCAAAAGATCCGCGTATGGTGGATACGTCTACCTCGAGGCTGCAAACAACACGGTCGGAACAAACTGCACGACTAAGCAACCAATTAACACATGGTCACCTGGCGAACCGAAAGTGCAATACAACGATCCGAACTTGCCGTAACCGGACGATAAAGCAGGGGCCGCAATACTCGCGGCCTCTCGCCCTTAGCACAGCCCGATCCTCACTGCCGGTAGAGGGCGCGAAGAAGCGAGTTCTGCTCGTCGTCCTCGCCCAGAACCCAGAACATCGTTCCGAGCAGATGTTTGCGGCGCGCGAAACCGGCTTTCAGACGAATTGAATGCGGATCGTCGTAGCTGAAAAAGATGTGGTGCACCGGATTGTAAATCCACGGCACCTGCACCGCGGCGCTCCAGTGCCGTTCCCACGCCGGATCTTTCAACAGCTCGTTTTCCACACGGAACCACGGCGTTTCGTCGTAGATGCCCTTGTATTTGGAATACAACCCCGCGTTCTTCGATGAAACGTTCATGAATCCGCGCCCGTAAAACGGCACACCCAGGGCGATCTTGTTTGCCGGGACGCCACGATCTTCAAAGTACTGGACCGCGCCGGCGATGTTGTTGAGTTTGCGCTGGAGCGGCGCCACCGGAGCGCCGGGCGGATCCGGATACAGCGGGCTGTTGAAGCCGCTCACGGGCGAGAAGCCTTGATTCATGTCGTACGTCATGACGTTCATCCAGTCGACGATTTGCGCCACGGCCCGCAAATCGTAGCTGCGCGCCGGATCGTACGGTCCCGCGCTCTGCCATCGGCCCGCCGGGATTGCGGCCGTCAGAAAATAGTGCCGGTGGGTGCGGTTACCCAGCGCATCGAGCTGCCGGCGAAGTTCGCGCAGCAGGAGCGTGACGTCGGCCCGATCCTGCGGGCGGTTGATCATACCCGTGTCGCCGCCGCTGACCGGAAACTCCCAGTCGATGTCGATGCCGTCGAGCCCCGGAGCGACGACGTACTCTTCGATGCAGCTGCTTGCGAAGGCGGCGCGCGACCGAGGCGTCAGCGCGACGTTCGAATAGTTCTTTGCCGCACTCCATCCGCCGATCGACGTCGTGACGTACAACCCCGGATGCGCGTCGCGGAGCGCTCGAAGCTGCGCGAGGGTTTGGCGTTGCTGCGCCGACGGCGGAATGCATTTGTTGTCGGGCCCGGGTTCGGCGAACGAGTAGATCACGTGCGTCAGCATGGAAGCCGGAATCTTGGAGACGGGCATTTCGCCCATGTAATAGCCGACGATAACGTGCTGCCGGGCAAGCGCCTGTACGTGCGGCGAGCCGACGCCGAGTATCGCACAAACTGCGGCCAGTATCGACATTTTTTTCATGTCATTCACCGTTTCTCGCGCCGTGACGCCGCGCCTCGGCCACAAACGCTTTCCGCTGCATATTCTTCTCCTAAGAAAACTTGCAAAAATTCCGGCGCACGTGTTCGCGATGCACCGTTCAAAAAATTTTTTTCGAGGGGACTAGTCAATCCCACTTTAAGGGTGTATTATATGCGAAAGCCAGTAGGGGCGGACGTCCCGGACTGGCTTTATTTTTTGGTGAGCTCTTCCTGAAGATCTGTGGAGGGACGTATGCTTTTTGGCTTACGACGTTGTTCATATTACGTCTATGCCTCGATTGTCCTGATTCTCGTCTTCGTTTTGCAAAGCTCCGGCATCGTGCTCGCCGGGACGGTCGCGACGATTGACGGTTACGTCACGGATGAATCGGGTGCCCCGATTGCCGGGGTTAGCGTTGCGGCCACGTCGCCGTCGGGGATTTATCGAGCAAAAACCGACGCGCACGGGTATTACGCGATCGCCGGCGTCGCTCCGGACACCTATGTGATTTCGTTTGAAGCGCCGGGTTACCAGAACGCGCTGCAAGCCGGCGTATCGGCTTTCGCCGACCAGTCGGTGCGCGTCAGTATGCGTCTGACGAAAGAACTCAAAACGATCGCAAGAATAAGCTCGAGGGCGGGGGGTGGCGCCTTCCAGCCGACGCAGACTGCAGACACTTACTCAGTGACGCAGGCGCAAATTCAAGCCATTCAGGGTAACCCGCTCAATATTAGCGAGAAGAACCTCGTCCACGCGCTTCCGGGTGCGAGCTACACCGTCGGACAGGCGCCGTCGATTCGCGGCGGACGATCGAACAACGTCGACTACGAGATCGACGGCGTTCCCATGATCAACCCGTATACGAATCAGAACGTCAACAACTACACGATGCCCTCGTTCGGCCTGCAGTCCGTTCAGGTTTCGCCGGGTTCGGAAGATGCCTCGTTCGGCAACTCGGGTGTCGGCACGATCAACACTACGGTGCGGCGCGGCACGTATCCGGGGCAGTTCGACTTTATCGGAGGCGCCGGATTCCCGGGCTTCTATCACGCCTTGGCAATGGGATACGGCATCGCAACGCCGAGCGGCCGCACTTCTGATTATATCAGCTATACCGCGGCGAACACGGCCCCGAAATACGGCGGGGATCTCGAGTCGAATTCGGTGCTCAACGGCTCCTACGGAAGCTTGCAGCTCACCGAAGACCGCGAGTTCACCAACAATTTCGTCTACAACTTCGGCGCCGGAAACCGGTACGATCTGCAGTACTTTACCGATATCGGCTGGCATCGTTTGGCCGCCGGCTACGGCATGAGCAATATCTACAATCCCGGCGGCAATCTGAATGTGCCGATGTGCTACGCCACGTGTAATCCGGCGTGGACCAGTTACTTCGGTTCCGATTTGGCTTCCGGCGAGCAGATCTATCCGTATTGGTGCGGCACCTACACCAGCGTGCCCGGAGCTCCGTCCGGAGCGCCAACGCAGAAGATCTGCGGCGACTGGACCGGTTTGACGACCCAAGAATTCCAGGAGTTCACGGCGATGTATCCCGGCCAAACGAGCGTGAACGAAACGCTCGCGGGGCGTTCGTACTTTCAGGAATTCTTGCAGAACAGCGTGCAAAAGGTCGCGTTCGATTTTCGGCCGGACTCCAGAACGCTGGCGACGTTTTCGTATTACAACACGTCAGCTTCGGATATTCAGGATAGTATTTCGATTTATCCGTTTACGAGCGGCGACGTTTGGAGCTTGGAAGGCGGATTCGATCAATCTTGGAATCTCGACCTGACGCATCAACTCAGCTCGCAGCACCTGCTCAAAGGCGGCGGCGCGCTCTATCGCGATACGCCGGTCCTCGAAACGATCTCGCCGCTCACGTCGCTCTTCAACCCGTTGTTCAACGGCAACTTCGAATACTTGGATTTCGTTCCGAACGGTCAGTACTGCCCGGGCGGGCCGAACGGATCCGGCGGATATAACCCGATGCCGGGTGCGATTTTCTATCCCACGTATACGTCGCCGGTCACGAACAACGGCGTGACGTATACGAACTATCAGGATACGTGCGGATGGATTTACACGCAGCCCGGCTTTACGAAGTCCGGGCTGATTCAGCCGCCTCCCGCTATCAACGGCAATCGCATCAGCCCGACGGGAGGTTCGCTCTACCTTTCGGACACCTGGACGCCGAGCGCGCAATTCAAGGCTGATTACGGCATCCGCGTGGACTCCCGTAACAATCAGCTGCCGCCGGAGCAAGTCAATCCGGATTGCACGACGTTCTACCTGCCGCTGCAGTGGAACGTCTATCCGGCGAACGTCTACGACACCAAGGGCAACCTGATTCACGCCCAAAATTTCGATCCGGCTACGGGGTTGTTCAACGGTAAGCCGATGGGACCGGGCAATTGTCCGACGGCAACGTTCCTGCCGTTGACTTCGCAACAAACCACACCCACGACGTGGGAGCCGCGCATAGCGCTTTCGTACGCGGCCGGACGCAACGACTCGATTCGTTTGGCATACGGACGCACGATGCGCTATCCGAACTTCGTGTTCCAAGACGCGGGCGTGCAGTGGAATCCGTATGCGCCGTACGCCGGTTTGCCGACGCATTTGAACAGCAGCGATATTCAGGCGTTTTACGGCACGGCATACAACATCACGAATGCCAGCAACTATTACACGCAGCACGGCATCGCAACCACCTGCGGAATGCAGACGTACGGTTTTTCAGTGCCGTGCTTGAATTACGGCGAGCAGCTCTTCTGGAACGGTTGGAACGGCAACTTCGGTAAACCGCTCGAACCGCTTACCCCGATCACGTACAGCAACTACGACCTTTCGTATTCGCACGAGTTCGCGGGCGGCTGGGAGCTGAAGATGACGCCGTGGAGCCGGCGCGCGTATAACCTGGACGTCAGCTCCGAAGTCGTTAATCCATATGCGGTCCCGAAGGTCAATCCTGACGGAACGCCGGCGTACTCTTACTTCGGCTTGCTCTCGAACGCCGGTATCGAAATCGGCAACGGCTTCGAGTTATATCTGACGAAAATTACGCCGTGGCACGGCCTTTCAGGTCAAATCTCGGCATCGTTCCAGCACGTCGTCCAAAACATCGATCCGGCAAACGTTCCTGCCGGCGCCGCCAGAGACGTAACGGGCGTTCAGAACAACGAAGAGAACGGAGCGATCTCGCAGGCGTCGGCCGCATTCGGCGGACTCTACCGGGTCAATTACGTCACGCCGTTCTCGTCGGCGCTTACGCTGAACTACGATTACCACGGCTGGCGCCTGCAAACGCAGTGGTTCTACGATGAAGGCTATCCGTACGGTCAGGGCACGAACGTGCTCCAGGTGCTCGGCGGCGAGCCGAAGATTCTGCCCTCGTCCAACGACTGTGGAAACAGTTCCGTTCAATATGCGGATCCGACGAATCCCGGTTCGTGTCTGAAGCCGAATATCGCCGCGTCACGCGGAACGGCCGAAGGCACCTTCGCAAACGACGAACTGACGCATCCGAATCTCGTTGCCGAACTGACGCTCGAAAAGGACGTCGGGCCGGGCAAAATCGGACTTACGGTCAACAATCTCTTCAACGAGATCTATTCCGGACCGACTTTCCCGAACGGCGTCGATTACGGACACACGGGACCGATTCTTTCGGATTCGTACGGTAATAACTTCATCCCGGGATTCGAACTCAATCCCGTGTACCAGCCAGTCGCCTACGGCGTGTCGGGACCGCTGAGCGGCCAGCGTCCGCCCGGCGCCCCGTCGAATTACGGATCGCTGATCTGCGGTACGTGCGCGTACGTTCACGTTCCCAACGGTCAAGGCCGCACGTACTACCTGTACTATCAATTCCACGTGGGGGGACGCTGATTTGAAAAACTCGTTGAAACTGCTTGCATCGATTGCATTCCTCGCGTTGCCGGCATGCAGCAGCGTAACCAACGGAACGGCGTGGGTTCCTCCGCAAAATCCCGTTAATCTGCAGACGTTCGGCAAGCCGACATTCGCCGTCGGAACCGCACGTCTGCAGGACGGAACCGTAGGGCTCAACGTCGTTGCGTACATGCGCCAAGCGAACGGACTGAGCGCGTTTCTCGTAGATACGCCATCGATCGCCGGGCCGTCGGGATTCACCGTTCCGACGAATACGCTGCCGGCCAACGGTGCCGGCGGTTCCGGTGCCGACGGTGGTACGTCCACGATCAACGCAACGTCGCAAACGGCTTCACCGCCGCCCAGCACGACGTTCGGTACCGCCGGCGGCGTCTACGGCGGCGGACTCGGACCGTTCAACGCAACGAATACCGCGTCGAACTTTTATCCCGGCAACGCCAATCCGTCGTCCGGTGTAAATCCGACGTACTCGCTTCCGTTCTACGAAGCCAGCACCGCCGTTGCGCCGCCGTCCGGAACAAAAACGCCGGCGCCAACCGATCCCGAGCCGTTCCTCGTCGGGCCGCCTGCCAAGGGAATCAGCGTATTCAACAACGTCGATTTCCCGAGCTCGCCGCCCTTCGAAGGATACTTGGCCGGATTTACCGCGTTCGAAGCTGCGCCGGTCGGCGGCACGTATACGATGACGACGACGGTACCCGCAGCCAACGCGTCAGCGGCATCGTTCACGTCGCAGGCGACGCTGAAGTCGCTCTCGCCGTTGCCGGCGCTGCCGGCACCGGTCTTTACCGGTGACGCGAGCAAGGATGGCGGCGGAACCGTAAGCGTCGCGGTTCCCTCCGATCCGCGAATCAGCGAAACGTTGATTTTCGTGCACGACCTCACCAACAATTCGTTCTACACCGTGGGGCCGTTAACGGGAACCGGCTTGCTCTCCGGAAACTTGCCCGCGAATCTCGGCGCGTGTAACGTGCCGCCGTGCAATAGCCCGACGATGGCGGTGGGGGACACGTATGTCGTCTATGCCGTCTCGTTCGACTATCCCGACTTCGAGTCGATACAACCGGTGAATACGCAGCAAACTCCCGCCGTTACAGGCGCGGGCGGTCAAGCCGATGTATCGATTTCACCGTCGGCGGCAGCAACGTACTGACCTTTCTTACCTGAGTGCAGCAAGGGGCGCCCATCCGTCCGCGGATGGGTGGGCGTTCTCCCCTGTTGTCTCCAAACAACGGAGCGACGCAGCCGCATGCATCTTGAAGTGCTGGTGACCGATTCCGCCGAGGCGGTTACGGCGCAGCAGGCCGGTGCCACGCGACTCGAATTGGTCAGTGAGATGGAGCGCGGAGGATTGACGCCGCCTCCGCAAACCGTTCAGTCGGTGGTTCACAGCGTTACGATCCCGGTTCACGTCATCGTGCGTCCGCACGACGACGGGTTCGTTTACGATCGAGCGCAGCGTCAAGCGATACTTCGTAATGCCGCGCGCTTGCGCGATCTCGGCGTTTCGGGGGTCGCCTTCGGCGCGCTGGATGCAGCCGGTCATGTCGACACCGAGTTCGTTCAAGAAGTGCTTTCCGTGAGCCGGTTGCCGATGACGTTTCATCGCGCGTTCGATTCTACGCCGAGTTTGAGCGCGAGCTATGCCACGCTCGCGGCGATTGAAGGCGTGGAGCGCGTGCTGAGTGCCGGCGGCGCCGATAATGCATGGGACGGCCGGTACTGGTTGCGCGAGTTATGTTGCGGTAACACGACGCCGCATATACTGGGTGCGGGCGCGATCGATTCCCAAAACGTTGAGGCGCTGATTGGCTTCACCGGCCTGCGTGAAGTGCACGTCGGGCGAGGAGCCCGGACCGACGGCAGCTTGGACGCAGGAAAGATCGAGCGGATCGCGCGGCTCATGAAGCTGCCGATCCGCTCATAACGGAGGTAGGCTGATGCGCGGCCAAGTACCCGCTTCTGAAATGCTCGGCGTGAACTTCGAACGGGAAATACGCGAACAGCCCGACGTGTGGCACTCGATCGCGAACTCCGACAAAGCCAAAACACTGGCCGGCGCGATCCGCGATCGCGACGTCGTGCTTATCGGCACGGGGAGCTCGCTGTTCATGGCGCAGCTCGGCGCGCTTGCGCTGCGGCGCCGCGGAATCAACGCCCATGCGCTCTCGGCTACGGAAAGTGTGCTCGACAACGTTGCCTACCGGCATGCGGTAGTGATCGCGTGTTCGCAGAGCGGTCAGTCGCGCGACCTGCTCGACGCCCTGGACATCATCGAGCCGAAACAACTGATAGCGCTAACCAATACGGCAGACTCTCCGCTCGCGGAGCGTGCAAACTTGGCGATCGACGTCGGATCGGGGCCCGAAGTCGCCGTTCCGGCCAGTAAGAGCGTGACGGCGACCGCGGCGATCCTGCTGTGGGCTGCGGGGTTCATGTCCGGCAGTCACGGCCGCAACGCGGATTCCTTGATTGAGACGGCAGAAGACGTTCGCGCGTGGCTCGACAGCGACGGCGTCGAAGACGTTCGCGATGCGGCCCGGCGCATCGCGCGCCGGCGGAGCGTCATCATTGCTTCAACGGGTTATGGATTACCGGTTGCGCACGAATTTGCGCTAAAGCTCAAAGAAGCCAGTTACATTCACGCCGAGGGATTTAGCGCGGGCGAGTTCCGGCATGGCAGTGCCGCAATGCTGGATGCGGGCTGCGCGATTATCGGTATTTGTGACGATTCGTCGCGCGAAATCGTGAACCGTCCACTCGTAGAAGCGACTGAAGCCGAGTCGCTGCGCTACGTCGTGGGTGCGCGCATGGGCGACATTCCGCTGCTCGGGCCGGTCGTGAAGGAGCCGTTCAACACCCTCGGCTGGCTCGTCGCCGGCCAGGTGCTTGCGCTGCAATTAGGCCGCGCCAGATATGTCGAGAGCGACGCGCCGCGCGGTTTGATGAAGGCGATGGTGTAGTCATCCTGTCATGGTGAGGTATCGAACCACCCTGAGGAATCGAAGGGAAAAAGAGCGCCTCGATGCCTCGGCGTGGTTCGATACCTCACCATGACAAGCGATACCTCACTATGACTAATTCGGGACTAAGCCGGAACCGGACTCTGCAGCGATTGCAGCGCTTCGTCCAAAATCCGCAGAGCGATCGAAACGTCTTCCTCGTCGATCAGCAGCGGCGGCGCCAAACGAATCGTGCTTCTGCCGCAGCCCAGCAGCAGCAGTCCGCGTTCGAACGCTGCGAGTTCGAGCTGACCTGAAAAACCCTCGTACGGTTCCTTCGTCGCGCGATCGCGTACGAACTCGACGCCGATCATCAATCCCATGCCGCGCACGTCGCCGATCACGTCGTGTTTCTGCTTGAGTTCGCGCAGACCGTCGAGCAAAAGCCTTCCCATCGCCTTGGCATTGGCGGCAAGTCCGCCTTCGACCAGATCCAATGTCGCGAGCGCCGCGGCGCAGCAGACGGGATTTCCGGCGAACGTGCTGCCGTGGCTGCCTTGCTCCCACGACATTACGGATTCGCGTGCGATGATCGCACCGATCGGCATTCCCGACGCAAGGCCTTTCGCGCTGAGCGTTACATCCGGATACACGCCGAAGTTCTCGGACGCGAACATCTCGCCGGTGCGGCCGATTCCAGATTGAACCTCGTCGTACACCAGAACCGCACCGTTCTCGTCGCAGAAATCGCGCCAGAACTGCAAGAACTCGATTGGCGGAATCACGTACCCGCCTTCGCCGCGAATCGGCTCGATGAACACGGCTGCGATCTCGTCCGGGCCGACGCGTTGACGGAACAATTTCTCCGTCGCTTCGCGCCAATCGCGCGGGCGGTACGGATTGGCGTACGGCAAATGATGCACGCCCGAGAGCAACGGTCCAAAATGCCGCCGGTATTTCGTCTTTGAAGAGTTCAGCGAAATCGCGCCCATCGAGCGCCCGTGGAAAGCTCCTTCGAACGCAATGATGTCGGAACGCTTGGTATGGCTGCGGGCGAGCTTGATCGCGCCTTCAACCGCCTCGGTTCCCGAGTTGGTCAGGAATACGCGTTTCGGATGCGGACCCGGGCCTATCCGTGCGAGCCGTTCGCACAGATCGGAAAACGCCGGATAATAAAAGTCCGTGGCGCAGATGTGCAAGAATTTCTCGGCCGCGTCTTTGATCGCTGCGACGACTTTGGGGTGCGAGTGGCCGGTCGAGGCAACCGCAATTCCCGTCATGAAATCGAGATAGCGGTTCCCGTCGACGTCTTGCACCATGGCGCCTTCGCCGCGCTCGACGACGAGCGGGTATTCTTTGATATAGGACGGCGACGAAAAGCGCCGGTCTTTTTCGATCACCTCGCGCGCCTTGGGACCCGGCGGTGCCGTAACGATCGATGGATAATTTTTCAAAACGTGCTCCTTTACAGCATCCGAGTGCGGCTTTGTTCGCGCATGAATTGACCGACGTAGTACGGGCCGCAGCCGCCGCGGCCGGTAATGCCGGAACCTTTCCAACCGCAGAACGATTGGACGCCCGGCCATGCACCGGTCGTCGCGCCCGTGCGGCGATTGACGTACAATACGCCTGCTTCCATCTCGTCGAAGAACCGCGCGATTTCCGTCTCGTCGCTCGAAAACAATCCGCCGGTCAAACCCAGCTGCGAACGGTTCGATTCCTGCACCGCCTGATCGAACGAGTCGACGATGCCGACGGAGAGAAACGGCAAGAACAACTCTTCTTGAAAGAGTTCGTGATCGAGCGGCAACCGTGCGACGGTCGGCGCCACGAAGTATCCGCGATCGTACGGAGGCGTTTGCAAACGCTCGCCGCCGGTTAACACCGAGCCATCACGTTTCGCGGCGGCTGCGGCTTTTTCGAATTTTTCGGCAGCGGCCTGATTGATTACCGGACCCACGAAGACGTCGCGTTTGGTCGGATCGCCGATGACCAGCGCCTTCGTTTTGGCGACGAGCAGCTCGAGAAATTTGTCCGCGACGCGTTTGTCGACGTAGACGCGCGAACACGCGCTGCACTTCTGGCCTTGCAGTCCGAACGCCGAACGCGTGACGCCTTCTGCCGCCGCTTCGAGATCGGCGCTGCCGGTGACGATCGTCGCGTTTTTGCCGCCGAGCTCGCCCAGCACGGGCTTGACGTACGGGCCGCCCGCGCCGATGTTGCGCAGCAGCTGCATGCCCACTTCGTGCGATCCGGTAAAGGCGATGCCGTCGATGTCGCGGTGACGCGTCAAATAATCGCCGATCGTGCGGCCGCTGCCGAAGACGAGGTTGAATGTGCCTTTCGGTAGCCGCGACTGCGAGAAGACCTCGGCAAGAAATGCACCGGTACGCAGTGCGCCTTCAGCCGGTTTGAATACTACGGCGTTGCCGCCAAGCAGCGCTCCGGCGTTCATACCCGTGGCGAGCGCCATCGGAAAATTGAACGGCGAAATAACGGCGAACACGCCGTACGGGCGCAGCACGTCCTGCGTCGATTCATTCGGCGAGAGCTGTCCGAGGGGACGCGCAAAACCGCCGTTTTCCTGAACTTGATCGGCATAATAGTCGATGAGATCCGCCGACTCTTCGGCATCGCCGAGCGATTCGAAACGCGTCTTACCGATTTCTACGCTCATGATCGCTGCGAGCTCGTAGCGGCGTTCGCGGATCCGTTCCGCAATTTCGCGCATTACGGCGATGCGTTCTTGCCAGGGCATCGCGCCCCAGATCTTCTGCGCGCGCTTTGCGGCCGCGACCGCGGTATCGACGTCGGACTGCGCGGCACTCGCGAACGTTCCGATCAGCACGTTGCGATCGATCGGCGAGCGCGACTCTTGCGTCGTGCCGCTGCCTTTGATTTCCGCGCCGTCCACGATCGAATAGAATGTGCCGCCGAAGGTGTCGGCGACGCGCCGGTGGGCTTCTTCGAACCGATCGTGAATCTCGTCCAGATTTCCGCCGATGGCGGAGTACGTGATCTTTGGTTGTGCGCGTACGGCAGGTGCGGTCATTCCTGATCTCCTGAGTGGTCTAGTAACTCGAAGCGAAAAGCGTCCGAGCAGTGTCCGAAAGTGTAGAGCGCAGCAGCGCGGTCAATTCGTCGATTTGCGGCCGCTCGATGGTAAACGGCGGAGCGACCATTACCAGATCGCCGTTCTTTCCGTCGGCGTGACCGACGTTAGCCCAAAGCACCAACCCGCGATCGCGTGCTTTGTCGACGATCGTTTCGGCGACTTTGCGCTCGCGTGGAAACGGCGCCTTCGTCGCGCGGTCCGCAACGAATTCGACGGCCCAAAGCATCCCGGTACCGCGGACGTCGCCGATTAATTCGGCGCCGGAACCCGGCTCGTCCGTCAAACTGCGCAAGGCGTTGCCGAGGTAGTCGCCGTTCTGCGCAGCGCGAGCGACCAGATCGTGCTCGGCAATGTACTGCTGCACCGCGAGTGCGGCGGCACATGCGAGCGGATTGTGCGAGTACGTTTGCGCGTGCATGAAACTGCCGCTTCCCGCCGCGATCGTTTCGACGATGCTGCGTTTACAAATGACCGCCGACAGCGGAGCGTAGCCGCCGTTCAAACCTTTACCCATCGTAATGACGTCGGGAACGATCGCTGCGCCCGCCGTATCTTTGAAGTGTTCCAAGCCGAAGTATTTTCCGGTGCGCCCGGCGCCCGTCAGTACTTCATCGCAGATGAAGAGCACGCCGTAGCGATCGCAGATTTCTCGCGCGTGCGCGAAGTAGCCGGCCGGCGGAATCGATGCGCCGGTCGACGAGCCGCCGATGGGCTCGGCGATAAATGCGGCGACGCTCTCCGGTCCCGCGTCGCGGATCGCCGCTTCGAGCGCGGACGCATCGCTTACGGAGTTCCGGTACGCATACGGCGCCGGAATCATCACGACGTCCGACAGCCAAGGCCCGAACATCGTCTTGTAATGCCCGCGCGCGGACGCCGAGAGTGCGAGGAGCGTGTTCCCGTGGTAGCCCGGGGTCTGCGCTATAACCACGCGCCGGCCGGTCTCGCCGCGTTCGACGTGGTACTGACGCGCGAGCTTGAGGGCCGCTTCCGTTGCCTCGGAACCGCTGCTTAAGAAGTAGGCGCGGTCGACTCCCTCCGGCGTCTTGCCGGCAAGGAAGGCGGCCAACCGTTCAACCGGCTCGTTCGTAAATGCCGTGCCGTTGACATATGCGACCTTGGAGGCCTGGTCGGCCAGGGCTGCGGCAACCTCCGTGAGCCCGTGGCCCGCATTGACGACCATCGCGCCGCCCGACCCGTCCAGATACCGCTTGCCCGTCTCGTCGAAAAGGTAGACGCCCGCCCCGCGCACAATGCGCGGCAACGCCTTGTCGAGCTTTCTATAGAAGACGCGGCTATCGCCGGCGCCAACAGTTTTTGGCTTCGGGTTCATTATTCTCACGGGTTATTCGGAGGGATAGGTCCAATATACCGCTTATATTTGCCGAAATCCAGTTTTCTCCAAAGATATGCCTGCTAGAGCCGAACGTCTGACCCTCGCCCAGGCCGTCTCCCGGTACGTCAAAGACGGGGATACGGTCGCGCTCGAGGGCTTCACCCACCTGATTCCCTTTGCCGCCGGCCACGAGGTCATCCGACAGGGCCGGCGCGACCTGACGCTGGTCCGCATGACGCCCGACCTTATCTACGACCAGATGATCGGCATGGGCTGTGCCCGGAAGCTGATCTTCTCGTGGGGCGGAAATCCGGGGGTGGGGTCGCTTCACCGGTTCCGCGACGCCGTCGAAAACGGCTGGCCGCGTCCGCTCGAGATCGAAGAACACTCGCACGCCGCGATGGCAGCCGCCTATGCCGCGGGTGCTTCCGATCTTCCGTTCGCCGTACTGCGCGGCTACATCGGGTCGGAGCTCATCAAGCATAACGCTCATATCAAAGAGATCGCGTGCCCGTTCAGCGGCGAACGCTTAGCCGCGGTTCCCGCGCTGCGTCCGGACGTAGCTATCGTGCACGCTCAGCAGGCAAACCGCGCCGGCGACGTGTTGATCAGCGGCATCGCCGGCGTGCAGAAAGAAGCGATACTCTGTGCGTCGCAAGCCATCGCGACGGTCGAAGAGTTCGTCGATGAATTCGCGCACCCGCCGCATTCGATCGTGATACCGAATTGGGTGCTTTCAGCGGTGTGTTTGGTGCCCGGCGGCGCGAAGCCGTCGTACGCGCACGGCTATTATCAGCGCGACAACGCGTTTTACATCGAGTGGGACAAGATCTCGCGCGATCGCGATCGCTTCAGCGCGTGGATGGAAGAAAACGTCATGAAAGCGCCGGCCCATGCCTGATACCGAATTCACTAACGACGAATTGATGGCGGTCGAAGCGGCCCGGTGTTTGCGCGACGGCGACGTTTGTTTCGTCGGCATCGGTTTGCCGTCGACCGCTGCCAATCTCGCGCGCCTAACGCATGCGCCGAATTTAGTGCTGATTTATGAATCCGGAACCATCGGCACCAAGCCGCACGTGCTGCCGCTCTCGATCGGCGACGGCGAACTTGCCGAAACCGCCGATGCGGTGGTCTCCGTGCCGGAAATCTTCGCGTACTGGCTGCAAGGCGGCCGAGTCGACGTCGGGTTTTTGGGAGCTGCCCAGCTCGACCGTTACGGCAATTTGAATACGACGGTTATCGGCAGTTACGAAAAGCCGCGCACGCGCTTACCCGGCGCGGGCGGTGCGCCGGAGATCGCCGCATCGGCAAAGGAAGTGCTGTTGATCCTCAAGCAAGATCCGCGCACGTTCGTCGAGCGGTTGGATTTTCTGACGACGCCGGGATACCTGAGCGGCGGCGACAGCCGCGCGCGTTCGGGAGCCAAAGGCGCCGGACCGGTGCGCGTTATCACCGATTTGGGCGTGCTCGAGCCGGATCCGCAAACCAAAGAGCTGACCCTGACGCAATTGCATCCGGGCGTGGACGTGGATCGCGTTCGAGCCGCAACGGGCTGGCCGCTGAAAGTTGCAGAACAGCTGCGGGTGACGCCGGCTCCGCAGGCGGAAATACTGCGCGTTCTTCGCGATCTGAAGGCACGCACCGCCGCGGCGCACGCTTCCTCGAATTAACGCGTCCGTGCCGCTTCGCAGCGGAGCGCACCTGTGGCTGCCGTTTACGCAGATGGGCGCGTTCGATGCCCAAACGCGCACGTTCGTTCGCGGCGACGGCAACTATCTGATCGACGCTCGAGGAAACCGCGTTTTTGACGCGGTGAGCTCGATCTGGACGACGGTTCACGGGCATTGCCACCCGGCAATACTGCACGCCGTTTCGCGGCAAGCGGCCACACTGGATCATTCCACGTTGCTCGGCGCCACCAATCCGCCTGCGGAAGAGCTCGCAGCCGAGCTGGCGGATTTGCTGCGGTTGGACTACACGTTTTTTGCGAGCGACGGTGCCAGCGCAATCGAAGCTGCGTTGAAAATGGCGCTGCAATATTGGCAGAACGCCGGCGAGCCGCAGCGGACGCGGTTCGTGCGTCTGACCGGCTCCTATCACGGCGATACTGCGGGCGCGATGAGCGTTTCGGATATCGAGCTGTTCAAATCCCGGTTCGGTTCGATAACGTTTGAAACGCACGCGTACGACTGCCATGACGAGATACTGCGCAGCCGCGACGTCGCGGCAATCGTCGTCGAGCCGCTGGTACAAGCCGCAAGCGGCATGCGTTTAGTCCCCGCCGAGAAGTATTCGGCACTTCGCGATCGTACGCCGCTGTTGATCGTCGATGAAATTGCGACCGGTTTCGGAAGGACCGGCACGATGTTTGCCTCGGAATGCCTCGACCTTGCGCCGGATATCGTGTGCGTAGGCAAAGGTCTGACGGGGGGTACGCTGGCGCTGTCTGCAACGGTGGTGACGGAGCGCGTCTATGCGGCATTTCTCGGCGCGCAGAGCGGGATGCGTCATTTTTTTCACGGGCATTCGTATGCCGGAAATCCGATCGCCTGTGCCGCAGCACTTGCGAACATCGCGCTCTTTCGCACCGAGGACACGCTTGCGCGCGCGCAGTCGTGTGCGCGCGCGGTCTCGCCGCTCTTGAACGAACTGCGAACGCATCCGAACGTGCGCGACGTTCGGCAGTGCGGATTGATGATCGGCGTCGAGATAGCGCCGGAACGCATTCCGCCGAACGGCTTCGCCTCGCCGGCGTGGCGAATCGCTGCGGGGCTTTACGATCGCGGGCATTTCACGCGGCCGATCGGCGACGTCGTACAACTGGTGCCGCCGCTTTCCAGTACGATTGACGAACTGCGCGCGTTCGTCGGAGATCTGTATGAGCTACTTGCGTAAGGTGGATGCTGCGCTCGACGCAATCCGTGCGCAAGATCGGTATCGCGAACAGACGGCCGATCCGCCGAAATGCGTTGCGGATTTTTCACGTAACGACTACTTGGCGCTTGCGGGCGACTCCCGCATGGTCGAAGCGATGCGTCACGTCAAAACCGTTGGCTCAGGCGGTGCACGCTTGTTGGGCGGACGCCATCGCGAGCATGCGCTCCTCGAAACGGATCTCGCGCGCTGGCTGGGTCGCGAGCGCGCGTTGCTATTTTCGTCCGGATATCTCGCAGCGCTCGGCGCGCTGCAAGTACTCGCGCCGTTCGCCGGCGCGATTTACTCCGACGAACGCAATCACGCTTGCCTCATCG
The DNA here is from genome assembly GCA_035938175.1 of Vulcanimicrobiaceae bacterium. GTDB lineage: Bacteria > Vulcanimicrobiota > Vulcanimicrobiia > Vulcanimicrobiales > Vulcanimicrobiaceae > DASRDE01. The sequence continues at coordinate 24,696 of DASZHD010000016.1, read as the reverse complement.
ACGGAATCCGCGCTGCCAAGCGCCCGCGCCACGTCTACGCGCACGGGCAAATGCCGGCGAAGAATGCGCGCGCTGCCTCCGCGCTCGTCGTCTCCGAAACGCTGTTCGGCATGGACGGAACGATGATCGACGTGCGATCCATGCTTTCCGAATTGGGAAGCGACGACATGCTGCTGCTCGACGAAGCGCACGCTTTAGGTATCCTGGGAGCCGAAGGGGCCGGTCTCGCGCGAGGTTTCGACGACGAGCGGATAGTCGTTATGGGGACGCTCGGCAAAGCCATCGGCGCGAGCGGCGGATTCATTGCGGGCCCGTCCCCGGTAATCGAGCTGCTTGTGAATGCAGCGCGCACGTTTATCTTCGATACGGCGCTGCCGCCTGCGATGGCCTTCGCCGCTCGCGTCGGCGTTATGCTCACGCGCACCGCCGGCGACCGTCGGGCGAGGCTGGAATCGAACGTGCGGCGGCTGCACGACGGCCTACGGTTAGCGGGTATTCCGGTGCCCGATCGGTTTGTGCCGATCGTTCCGGTGCAGGCAGGCAGCGAGCGCGCGGCGATGGAGATGATGAACCGGTGTTTGGAGCGCGGCGTCTACGCGCCGGCAGTGCGTCCTCCGACCGTTCCGCCGGGAGGCTCCCGGCTGCGTGTAAGCGTACGCGCAGATCATACGGCCGAACAGATCGATCTCTTGTTGGGATGTATCACGTGCACCGCTACTTGATTACCGGAACCGATACCGACGTCGGGAAAACGCGCGTCACCGCGGCGCTCGCGTTAGCGTTGCGCATTGCCGGCGAGAATCCCACCGTCGTAAAGCTCGTGCAGACGGGCCTCGATCCGGGCGTGCCGGGCGATGCGGTTCGCGCGGCAACGCTGGCGAAGTGCCGGCACGTCGAGCTCGCCCGTTTTCGCAAGGCGGCGGATCCATGGTCTGCCGCGCTAGCCGATGGGTTGCCGGCCGCGCATGCCGAGGACTTGGCGCGTGCGCTCGACAGCATCACCGGGGCGGTTGTGGCGGAAGGAGCGGGCGGTCTCGCCGTGCCGCTCAACCGCGTGCAAAATTTCGGAAATGTGGCGGCGGTAGCGAAGCTGCGCGTGATTTTGGTGGTCGGCTTGCGGCTCGGTTGTATGAACCACGCGCTGCTCACGCTTGCTCTGTGCGATCAACTACGCGTTCCTGTTGCCGGAGCGGTGCTGGTCGAGCGGTGGGAGCGCACGCATCCGTCGTACGCCGATGACGTCCGCCGAGCGCTGCAGGGAAAAATCGAGATTCTTGGCATTGTGCCGTTTGATCTCGACGAAGCGGCATCGGTTGAGGACGCCGCGCAGCTGTTCATCCCGTTGCTTTAGAGGACCACCGACACGTGAGCCATCCCACCATCGAACGTGCCCGCGAACGGGTTCTGCTGCAGCGGCTGCCGGCCGATCCGGATCTTTTGTGCGATTTGGCCGCCCTTCCCACCGGCGACGTTCCGGCGCTTCTCGAACTCGCCGACGAAGTACGTGCGGCCCATTGCGGTAACGGCGTCGCCGTTGAAGTCCTGTACAACGCAAAAAAGGGCGGCTGCTCCGAAGATTGCAATTTTTGTTCGCAGAGCGCGCGGTTTGCCACGGACGTCGAGCCCGAGCGGCTCGGTACCGTAGAAAGTTTCCTGGAAGCGGCGCGCGATGCGTACGAACGCGGGGCAGGCGAATTGTGCATCGTCGTCGCGGTACGCGGTCCCTCGGCGAAATTGCTGGAACGCGTTTGCGAAGCGGTGCCGCTGATCAAGAACCGGTATCCGCTGCACGTTGCCGTGTCGCTGGGAATTCTGCGCGACGATCAGATCGCGCTGCTGCGGGACGCCGGCGTCGATAAGATCAATCACAACCTCGAGACGTCGCGGCGCTATTTTCCGCAAATTTGCACTACCCACACGTTCGAAGAACGCTGGCAAACGTGTACGCTGGTGAAAAAATATGGACTCGAGCTGTGTTGCGGCGGAATCATCGGCATGGGCGAAACGCAAGCGGATCGTTTGGACTTCTTGAAGGCGCTTCAAGAACTGGACCCGGAAGAAGTGCCGGTCAATTTTCTCAACCCCCGGCCCGGCACGCCCCTCGCGATGCGCCCGTTGCTGGATCCGTCCGAAGCGCTGCGATTCGTTGCGATGACGCGGCTCGCGCTGCCCTCGGCCTTGGTGCGTTTCGCGGGCGGACGTGAAGTGACTCTGCAGGCGTTGCAGGACCTGGGCATGCGCAGCGGTGCAAGCGGCATCGTGCTTGGAAACTATCTGACGACCGCCGGACGACGCGACCGCGAAGATTTCGATATGCTCGAACGCCTGGGCTTCGAGGTTTTGGCGTAACGCCGCAAGCGACGGCCGTGGATCAATCGAAGACACCGTACTTTCAGGCGCTGCTCGACTACGTCGACGCGGGCGTGATCCCGTTTCACACGCCGGGCCACAAACAAGGCATCGGCATGGATCGCGCGTTTCGCGAATTTGTCGGCGACAATATCTGCGCGATCGATCTCACGCCGATGCCGGGAATCGACGATCTGCTGCAGCCGACGGAGTCGATCTTGGAAGCACAGCAGCTTGCAGCGGAAGCCTACGGCGCGGATCGAACCTATTTCTTGATCAACGGATCCACCAGCGGAAATCAATGCATGATGATGACTGCGGTGAATCCCGGCGAAAAGATTGCGGTTCCGCGAAATTCGCACAAGTCTATGCTGGGCGGTCTGGTCATGAGCGGCGCGTGGCCGGTGTACATGCAGCCCGAAGTCGACGAAGCGCTGCACATGGACCACTGCGTGACGCCCGAAGCCGTCGCGCAAACGCTGTCCGAACATCCCGATATCAAAGCCGTCTACGTCGTGAGTCCGACGTACTACGGCGTCGCCGCGGACTTGGAGTCGATCGCGGCTATCGTTCACGACGCCGGCAAATTGCTGCTGGTGGACGAAGCGTGGGGACCGCATTTCCATTTTCATCCGGCGCTCCCAATCTCCGCGACGGCGGCCGGAGCGGACCTGTGCATCAACTCCACCCATAAGATGCTGTCGGCGTTTTCGCAGTGCGCGATGCTGCATCAGACGGGACCTCGCGTGCGGGTTGACCGGCTCGAAGCAGTGTTGAAGATGTTTTTGTCCACGTCGCCCAACTTGCCGATGGTGGCCTCGCTCGACGTAGCGCGCAAACAAATGGCGGTCGAGGGTCCGGCATTGCTGTCCGAGACGATCGCACTCGCGGAGGAGATTCGCGAACGGCTCAACGGCATCGAAGGTGTGTATTGTTTCGGCGAGGAGCTGCAAGGCAGGCCCGGCGTTTTCGATCTGGATCCGACGAAGGTAACCATCACCGTGAAGGACCTGGGCTACACGGGTTACGAGGCTTCGGAGATTCTGCGCCGCCGCTACAACGTGCAAGTGGAGCTCGCGGACCTCTTCAACGTCGTCGCACTGTTCACGATCGGTACGTCACGAGCCGCGGCCGAAAGGCTGGTCGAGGGCGTCGCGGAACTGGCGCGAGAAGATCGTGCAATCGACATTTTTTCGCCGTCGGGCGTGCTGGAACGGCGGATGAAAACCGGCACGTACAAATTACCGAAGATTCCGCCGATGCGAATGCTTCCGCGCGAAGCGTTTTTGGCCGACACGGAATCGATTCGATTCAAAGCCAGTGCGGGGCGCATCTGCGCCGAAACGATATCGCCGTATCCGCCCGGTATTCCGGTAATCGCTCCCGGCGAAGAGATCATGCCGGAGATCGTCGATTATCTTTCTCTCGAGCTCAAGGCGGGCGTGCGCATGCAGGGGCCGTTCGACAACGAGCTGCGTACGATTCGCGTTGTGAAAGGCTAGCCGTCGAGCAAGCTTACGTCGGCAGGGTGAACCGCCGATAATGGGAAAAAGACTCCAAACGCCCTTCGATAAATTCAGGAGAAGCGAGGGTCAGTATTGGCGGTTAAAGCCGAATCCATGGCTCCCAATTGGGAGCTCACCCAACTCCTCGACATTTTTCCGCTTCCCATCCGGCAATCTCTCGTTCGACTGTCCAACCTCGAGAGCATGATCGAGGTCGTCCTCGATTTGGGACGGCCGCCGGAGGCGCGCTTCGAGAACGATTTCGTCTACCTCTCGGACACGCCGGTAAGCCAGGAAGATATTTCGCACGTTTGCTCCCGTCTGTCCACGTTCGGAGCGGATAACCGCGCCGGCATCGAGCAAACGCTCCATCGCATCAGTGCAATACGCAACCGCACCGGAAAGATCGTCGGACTCACGTGCCGCGTCGGGCGCGCGGTCTACGGGACGATCGATATCGTGCTCGATATTCTGCGCAGCGGTAAATCGATCTGTCTGCTCGGACGCCCGGGTGTCGGAAAGACGACCATGTTACGCGAATGCGCACGCGTGCTTTCCGAAGATCGCAAGCGCGTCGTAATCGTCGACACGTCCAACGAAATCGCCGGCGACAGCGATATTCCGCACCCCGGAATCGGTACCGCGCGGCGAATGCAGGTTGCCGATCCCGCCTTGCAACACGCCGTGATGATCGAAGCGGTCGAAAACCATATGCCGCAGGTCGTCGTGATCGACGAAATCGGCACGGAGGCCGAAGCCGGTGCCGCGCGGACCATCGCCGAACGCGGGGTAGCGCTCATCGGTACGGCGCACGGCCAGACGCTCGAGAATCTCTTGATGAACCCGACGCTGTCCGACCTCGTGGGCGGAATCAGCGCGGTGACGCTCTCCGACGAAGAAGCGCGCCGTCGCGGCACCCGCAAAACCGTTCTGGAGCGCAAAGCCCCGCCGACGTTCGACGTCGTGGTCGAGATTCACGATCGGGACCGGCTCGCGATTCATAAGAACGTTGCCGACGTCGTCGATGCTCTGCTGCGCGGCTACCAACCGCAGCCCGAAGTGCGTCAGCGCACGGCGAGCGGCCAAGTTGCAATCGTTCAAGAAGCGGATACCGAGTCGATGCCGCAAATGAGCGCGCACGCGACGTATCACGAGGACGAAGGCGAGCGCGACGATCGCGACAAGCCGCTGCTGATCTTCCCGTACGGCGTCTCCCGCAACAAAATCGAACGCGCGATTCACAACCTCCGCGTTAACGCCGCGATCGCCCGGAATTGGGACGACGCGGACGTCGTGCTGACGCTCAAGACGCTGGAGCGCAAGGAGCAGCCGAAGCTGAAACAGATCGCGTCCGAAAACATTCCGATCTACAGCATCAAGACGAATACGACGACGCAGATCCAAGCGTCGCTCAAAGACGTTTTCAACTTGCCGTCGATCGACACCGAAGAGATCGCGCTACGCGAAACCGAAGAGGCGATCTATCAGGTGCTCCTGGACAGCAAGGCCGTGGAGTTGTCGCCGCAAACGTCGTACGTTCGCCGCATGCAGCACCAACTTGCGGAGAAATACCGGCTTCAATCGCGCAGCACGGGACTGGAGCCGAACCGGCGCGTACGGATTTTCAAGGCGGAATAAGGGTCATCCTGAGGTATCGAAGGACCCTGAGGAATCGAAGGGCGCTCGCATCAATTTGTCCCCTCGATACCTCGGCGTGGTTCGATGCCTCACCATGACAAACGCATGCATATTAACACGTAATGTTCGTCACCTTTGAAGGCATCGAAGGCAGCGGAAAATCCACGCTGCTGTCCGCCGTTCAGCACGCGCTGCTTGCGGCGGGGCGTGAGGTCATCGTCACGCGCGAGCCCGGCGGAACGCCCGCCGGCGATGCGGTCCGCGCGATCTTTTTGAAACCGGAGCTAACGATCGACCCGCTTACGGAGACGCTGCTGATCAATGCATCGCGCGCGCAGCTCGTGCAAGACGTCATCACGCCGGCGCTGAACCGCGAAGCGGTGGTGCTGTGCGATCGCTACGTACATTCCACCCTTGCCTATCAAGGTTTCGGACGCGGACTCTCGCTTGACCTCGTGCGGTCGATTTGCGATGCGGCTACGCGCGGCGTCATGCCGGACCTGACCATACTCGTCGATATTCCTTACGAAACATCGCTGCGGCGCATCGCTGCACGCGCAGACGGCGCCGATCGTTTGGAACGCGAAGGCGCGGAGTTTCATAAAAGAATCCGCGAGGGGTTTCTGGAACTGGCAGGCCGCGATCCGCGCGTCGTCGTCATCGACGGCGAACGGTCGCCCGAAGAGGTTCTCGACGCCGCGATGGCGGCGCTATCGGCGGTACTGGTATGATTCCGGCGCTGGGCGGTTTGCGCTTCGACGTCGTGGGCTGCGAAGGGCCCAAGCGGTTCTTTTCGCGGTTGACGAAAGAGACTATCGCGCACGGATATCTCTTCAGCGGTCCGAGCGGCGTGGGCAAAAAAACGTTTGCGCGCGCGCTGGCGCAATCGTTGCTGTGTGAGGCGCCGCATCCGAACGGCGTGCTGGGCTACGACGGCACCTGCCAAGCTTGCCGCCTGATCGGCAAAGAAGAGACGCGTCATCCCGACCTTTTGGAAAGTAACGGCGCTCTAAAGATCGGTGAAACGGATGAAGCGCTCGCGTTTCACGAATCCGAATCGATTACATCGCGCGATTTGGTGCGTCAGCTGTCGCTCCAGTCGTACTCCGGCGGGTTTCGAATATTTATTTTGGGCGACGTCGATTTCGCATCGCCCGCTGCGGCCAATGCATTGCTCAAGTTCTTTGAAGAGCCGCCCGCGCAAGTGCTCTTGCTGCTGACCACGGCAACGCCGGCGCGCTTGCTGCCGACGATCCGTTCGCGCCTGCTCGAAATCCGGTTTCCCGTGCTGCGGCAGCGCGAAGTGGAAGAGATTCTTGCGATGGAAGGTCTGGACGCGCAGCGTGCACGGGTGGGCGCTTCGCTGGCGCAAGGTTCCGTTTCGCGTGCGCTCGCGGCCCTCTCCGACGACGAAGAGCAGCTGCGCGGACAGGTGGCGGCGTGGTTCTTCGAAGTCGTCGCCGGCCGTTCGCCGCAAGAAACCTGGGCCACTCGCGAAACGCTCGACGAAGGCTTGGAGATTCTGAAAACGCTCGTGCGCGATTGGGCGGTACTCTCGGAAGCAGGCGCGGGCGCGCCGGTTCTCGCCGTCGACTATCTGAAACAGTTGGAGAAACTGCGCCGCATCGAACCGCGCCGCGTGGTCGACGTGCTCGCAAAAGTGGGCGATGCGCAGCGGCTCGCGCGTACCAACGTCAGCCCCGCGCTGGTGGGCGAGGTCGTGCGGATGGCTCTGACGTCGGCGGCGGCGTAGCCCTTCGAATTCCAGGATGACTAGGCGTGGGCCGGACAGAACCCCCGGGCCGCATGGAAACAACGGAACGCGCCGACATCGGCGTTTTTGGAGGCTCCGGGTTTTACTCGCTCATCGAAAACGCGCGAGAAGTCCCGATTGAAACGCCGTACGGTCCGCCGAGCGACCGCGTAGCACTCGGCGAAATCGCCGGAAAGCGCGTGGCATTCTTGCCGCGCCATGGAAAGGATCACCGCTTTCCGCCGCACACGATAAATTATCGCGCAAACCTTTGGGCGATGAAGTCGCTCGGCGTCAAACGGATCATCGGCCCCACGGCGTGCGGTTCGCTCAAGCCCGAAGTAAAGCCGGGCTCGATGGTCGTCGCCGATCAGGTCGTCGATCGCACCACCGGCCGCATCGACACGTTTTACGACGGGCCGATCACCACACATGTAAGCTTCGCCGATCCCTATTGTCCGCAGATGCGCCCGATCGCCATCGAAGCGCTGCGCTCGCTTGGAATCGAGACCCACGAACGCGGCACGATCGTCGTCATCCAAGGTCCGCGCTTCTCGACGCGGTCGGAATCCCGGTGGTTTTCGGCTCTGGGATGGGAAGTGATCAATATGACGCAATATCCGGAGTCGTATCTGGCCCGCGAGTTGGAGATGTGTTACGTGAACATTTCGCTCATCACCGACTACGACGTCGGATTGGAAGGCGTGGGCGGAATCGAACCGGTCTCGCACCACGAAGTCATCGAAGTGTTCAATAGTAACAACGCCCGGGTGAAAGACGGCATCTATCGCATCATCGAGAAAATCGACGTCGACGCCGATTGCAAGTGTTTGCACGCTCTGACCGGAGCGAGGGCATAACGATGCGGCGGGGCGGCCAGAGCGTCGACCTGATGCTCTACCTTGCGGCATTGCCCGTTTACGCGCGCAATTTGGGCGTTATGCTGCCGCCGCTGGTTGCCGCCGCAATCGGCATCGGCATCGGCTACTTCGGCGAGTGGTTTTCGCAGCCGGTGGGCGGCGCGACCAACGGCATTTTCACGTTCATCGAACAGATCGTTTGGGGCTTCGGATTCGCGGTTTCCGTAATCTTCGCCGACGATGCGTGGCGTCACAACCGCGCGACCCTTTCCGCCGCATGGAGCACCGCGCGGCGGAAGGCCGGCGAAATCGTCATCACGGTAATCGGTTTTTATTTCTTGATTTTCGTTGCGCAGATGATCGGCAACATCGTGCCCGTGCCGTTCCTCGGAACGGCGCTCGGCGCGCTCGCGGTTTGGGCGTTCATCTACAGCATTCCGGCAGTGGCCATGGGCGGCGTTCCCGCGGGCGGCGCCTTCTCGGTTTCGTTGCAGACCGCGCGGCGCAATCCGCTCGCCACGGCCGTGTTGACGATTGTCAGCGTCCTCGTGTTTTACTACGTGGCGCTTTACGTGCCGGCACATATCGGCATGTATCTCGGTGCCGGGTACGACGTGGCGCGCGTTCTGCTCGTAGCCTTCGCGCTCGGGTACATCGCGCTGATCGTTGCGCGTCAGTATGCGGAGTTTGCGTTCCGCAGTTTTTGGTAAGACGTTCGCCGCGATCGCGCGGCAAAGTGAAAGCGGTCTCTAGCGGTTGAAGTCGCTGGGTTTGAGATCTTCGATGAATTTTTTGAAGCGCTCGACTTCGGCGTCCTCGGTTTTTTTGTCCGGAACGGATTCTTCCAGCACGATTTTATCGGAAACGTAGATCGGCGCGCTCATGCGCAGCGCGAGCGCGATGCCGTCGGATGGGCGCGCATCGATCTCTTGCAGCTCGCCGTTCGTTCGAACGATCAACTTTGCGAAGAACGTCGATTCGCGAATATCGTGAATCACGACTTGTTCGAGCCGCGCGTCGAGCGTTTCGAAAATCGTGCGCATCAAGTCGTGCGTCAGCGGGCGGGGAACGGGAGCTCCCTCCAGCGCGAGGGCAATTGCTGTCGCTTCGAACGGGCCGATGAGAATGGGCAGAAACCGTTTCCCATCGGTATCCTTCAGGATGACAACCGGGTCGTGCGTAAGCAAGTCGATTCCGAGTTTGTCAACCTTCATCTGACGCATACGGACGTATCCTACGCGTGTCTCCTTCAATCATTCCTAACCAAGCGCCCATCTGAACCAGGGCGCGCGCACGGGCCGGCCGAACGTGGCGCGGTTCACCATGGCTCTTTCGTGCGGAATCGTCGGTTTGCCCAACGTCGGGAAGTCGACTATCTTCAATGCGCTGACGCGGTCGGCGCAGGCGCTGGCCGCCAATTATCCATTCGCGACGATCGAGCCCAACGTCGGCGAGGTCGCGGTTCCCGACGCGCGCCTCGGCGTTCTAGCCCGCTTGGTGGGCACGCAGCGAATCGTTCCGGCCACGATGCGGTTCGTCGACATCGCCGGCTTGGTCCGGGGCGCGAGCGCGGGACAAGGCTTGGGAAACGCGTTTCTCAGCCACATCCGCGAGACCGATGCGATTGCCATGGTGGTCCGGTGCTTCCACGACGACAACGTCACGCATGTGGAGGGGGGTCCCGATCCGCAGCGCGACATCGAGATCATCAATATCGAGATGGGCCTGGCCGATTTGGCGACCCTGGAGAAGCGGCTGGACAAGCTGGACCGCGAGGCGCGAGCGAATCCCAAAGTCCGGCACAAGGCCGACGCCGCGCGAGCGCTCGTGCAGGCGCTTGAGAACGGGCGCCCGGCACGCGCTTTTCCGAAGGACTCGGCCGAAGCCGAAGTTGCCCGCGAATCGTTTTTGCTGACCGCCAAGCCCGTGCTCTACGTCGCCAACATCGACGAAGAGCAGATCGCCCGCCCGGGTCCCCTATTGGAGGAAGTGCGGCGGATCGCCGCCGCCGAGGACAGCCGGGTGGTGGCTTTCTGCGGGCAAGTCGAGGCCGAACTGGCGGGGCTCTCGGACGAAGAGGCGCAGGCCTTTGCGTCGGAGCTCGGCATCGAGCGCGGCGGCCTGGACCAGCTGATCGTGTCTGCCTACGATTTGCTGGGGCTGATGACGTTCCTGACCGCGGGCGAGAAAGAGGTCCGGGCGTGGACGATCGAGCGCGGCACGAAGGCGCCTGCGGCCGCGGGCAAGATCCATACGGACATCGAGCGGGGGTTTATTCGGGCGGAAATCGTTTCATACGACGACTACGTGAAATACCGCACGATGGACGCGCTCCGCACGGCCGGCGTCGTTCGGCAAGAAGGCAAAGACTACGTAATGCAAGAGGGCGACGTCGTCAATTTCAAGTTCAACGTATAAGACAAGCGCCTGCTGCGACCTTTGCCGCATAGGGGAAGCCCGGGCTGGGCCCTAACCCACCAAAGTTTCGATTTTACCGGAGGCTCCAAGGCTTTATGACGACGGCTGTGCGCGAAGTTTCGGTTTTCGGCGACGGTATCGCTTACTTCAACGAAGCGGCGAACTTGCTGGAACTGGATCGTACGATGCGCGCGATTCTGACGCATCCGACGCGTCAAATCATCTTTTCGATCCCGTTTCAACGCGACAACGGCGAGTTCGAAGTTTATACGGGATATCGCGTACAGTACAGTTTTGCGCGCGGCCCCGCGAAAGGCGGCATTCGTTTCCATCCCGGCGTGACGCTGGATGAAGTAACCGCGCTCGCATTCTGGATGACGTGGAAATGCGCGATCGTCGATCTGCCGTTCGGCGGCGGAAAAGGCGGCGTCACCTGCGACCCGAGCAAACTTTCGCAAGGCGAGCTCGAACGCATCACGCGGCGCTACGCCGCCGAATTGGTAGAAGTCGTCGGACCCGATAAAGACGTTCCCGCTCCCGACGTCAATACGAACCCGCAGACGATGGCGTGGTTCATGGACACGTTTTCGATGCATATGCGCCAATCGGTTCCCGGCGTCGTAACCGGAAAGCCGCTGGTGATCGGCGGATCGCGCGGTCGCGTCGAGGCAACCGGACGCGGCGTGATGATCTGCGGCATGGACGAATTGCAGAACATGGGCATCAAGCCGCAGGAAGCGCGCGTCGTGATTCAAGGATTCGGCAACGTCGGCATGTATGCGGCGCGCCTGTTCCACGAGCGCGGCTGCAAGGTCGTCGGAATCTCGGACGTCACCGGTGCGTACTACAACGAGAACGGCATCGACATCGCAAACGCCGTGGCGCATTCGCAAGAACATCATAATTTGGACGGATTCCGCGGCGGCGACAAGATCAGCAATACGGAGCTGCTGGTCGCCGATTGCGACGTGTTGGTTCCGGCGGCGCTCGAAAAAGTACTGACCGCGGAAAACGCCCCCGACATCAAAGCGAAGCTGATCGTCGAAGGCGCGAACGGACCCACGACGCCGGAAGCCGATCACATCTTCAACCAGCGCGGCATCACGGTTATTCCCGACATCATGGCCAATGCCGGCGGCGTTACCGTTTCGTACTTCGAGTGGGTCCAAGACCGCATGGGCTACTTTTGGAAAGAGTCCGAGGTCAACGAACGTTTGGAAGACACGCTGATTACCAACTTCCACGAATTGCGGGCCATCTCGCAGCGCCACCGCGTTCCGTACCGCACGTCCGCGTATATGCTCGGCATCGATCGCGTCGTGCAGGCGCTGAAGCTGCGCGGCGTGTACGCCTAGGTTGAGCGCGTACGCGTAACGTTGAAACCGGCGGGCCTGCAGCAATGCAGGCCCGTCTTGACGATCTGTACGAGCGCATTGCGGAGCGCAACGCGAGTGCGCTGGGCTACCCTGCCGCGAAGGACTTCGATTGCAGCGCGCTCTTGCGGTTTCTGGCGTTCCCGCTAAATAACGTCGGCGATCCGTTTGCCGAAGGAACGTATCAAGTCGAAACGCGTGAATTCGAGCGCGACGTATTGGCGTTCTTCGCCGGGCTGCTGCGCGCGCCGGAAGACGATTGGTGGGGATACGTCACCAACGGCGGCACCGAAGGCAATCTCTACGGGTTGTACCTTGCGCGCGAACTTCATCCCAGCGGGATCGTCTATTACTCGGAAGACACGCATTACAGCGTCTCCAAGAACCTGCACTTCCTCGGGATGCGGCACATCATGATCCGCGCCGGGGAGCGCGGCGAAATCGACTACGAAGACCTGCGCGAAACGCTGCGCATCCGCCGCGACGTTCCGCCGATCGTTTTTGCAAACATCGGCACGACGATGACCGAAGCGCGTGACGACGTCGCGCGCATCCGCGAAATCATGGATTCCATGGCGATTCGCGAGCGCTATATTCACGCCGACGCTGCACTGTCGGGAGCATACTTGCCGCTGCTCTCTCCGCGGTCGGCATTCGATTTTGCCGACGGCGCCGACAGCATCTCGATCAGCGGCCACAAATTCCTGGGCTCGCCCATGCCGTGCGGGGTCGTGCTCGCAAAGAAGCACAACGTCTCGCGAATCGCGCGGGCCATCGACTATATCGGCAGCCTCGACACCACGATCAGCGGGTCGCGCAACGGCTTTACGCCGCTCGTTCTGTGGCATCGTATAAAAACGCTCGGAATAGAAGGACTCCGCGCGCGTGCGCAGCGCGCATTGGACGTTGCGGCGTATGCGCAGGAGCGGCTCATCGATGCGGGCATTCCCGCATGGAGAAACGAATCGGCGATCACCGTCGTTTTTCCGCGCGTCGACGCGCGCATTCGCGAAAAATGGCAGCTGGCAACGCAGGGCGACATCTCGCATCTCATCGTGATGCCCGGAATTGAGACCGAACAGATCGACGCATTTGTGGAGGACGTACGTGCAGCGTATAACGGTAGTCGCACCTAACCGGACGGGCGTGCTGGCGGAAGTAACCGACGTATTGGCGCGCAAGGGCATCAGCATCTCGTCGATTTCCGCCGACACTCTGGGATCCGAAGGCTTGATTCACATCGATCTCGAGGATGCGGATCCAGCCGTGGCGGCACTCACCGCCGCAGGACATCAGACGGTAACCGAAGACGTGCTCCTCGCGCGCATCGCCGACAAGCCCGGCGCCGTTGCAGAGCTCTCGCGCAGACTGCTCGACGCGCGTCTGGACATTCGCGCGCTGAACATGGTCCAGCGTCAAGAAGGCTGGGCGGTGATTGCGGTGTCGACGAACGACAACGCGGCGGCGCGCAAGGTGCTCGCCGGCGACGCAATTTAACGCGTGCCGGTGCTAGCGATCCTCGAGGGGTAAACCCGCCTCGACCCAGGCGGCGTAACCGCCGTCGAGCGCTTCGACGTTCGCGTAACCGCGCTGCTGCAGTTCGCCCGCAATCCGCGAGCACGAATTTCCGCTTCCACAGTAGAGAATGACGCGGTCGCCCTTTCCGAACGGCGGGTTGGACTCGATCGCCTCGCCTTCCGCGCGCTGCGACCCGGGAATCTGCCGTTCATCGGGCTTCTTGCGAATATCGAAGAGCTTCAGCGAGCCGGGTGCCGCGTTCTTCAGATCGTTTACGCTTGCCATAATGAAGAAGTACCACGAAAAGTGGAAGGGCACCCGTTTCCGGATGCCCTTCGTGTTAGCGGCGTATCGCGATCGTTACTGATTGAACGGTAACGGATATGCCGGATCGAGCGTCTTGATAACAAACGGGTTGTACGGATCGGCGCTCGCAATACCGCCGACCTCTGCCGCCGTAACGGGCGGAATGGTCAGGCTGTATTTCGTATCCGCAGCCTGGATGAAGAGGTTTGCAACCAAAGCATATCCGGTGTCCGACGGATGCACGCCGTCGAAACTAAAGATGCCGCCGCCGTACCGCGTAGTAAGCGTTACACCCGGTGCAAGCGGCACGCCCGTCGAGCTCAATCCGACAAACGTGCTGGTAACCGGCGCCAGCGCCGCACCCGTTGCGGTCGCCACGGCATCCGTCGTCTGGTTGTAGGCATCGTTCAAAGCGATTGCTTGTGCGGCAAAGGTTTGATCCAGATAGACCTGGCCGTCGCCGCTGCCTGGTCCGGCCGGATCCAAGACGACAGGCGCTGCCGGGTTTTGCTGCAGCTGACTCACGATGCTCAGCACGCCGTTGATCAGCACGAATCCGCCGGGACCCTTCGTGTACGTGGTTTGGACGTACGACGCGGTAGGCACCGCCAGCGCCGCCGGAACGCCGAGTTGTTCGAGGTCCGCCGCAAGGCTCGTCTGTGCGATGAACGTTGCGATCGGCGGCTCGCCGCTGTGCGGATGCCCCAAAATGTCGGGGAGATCCGCGACGACGACTTGCGCGCCGCCCTTTTGCAGCGTGGTGATGATCTGTTGCAGGTCGCTAGCGTATTGCGTAGGCGAGTCCGTCGCCGGTGATTGACCGTGGGATTCGATGTATTTCAGGATGTCGTTACCGCCGAGCCACACCGTCGCGAGCTTGGGGTGCATCGATGCAGCCGCACCCAGTTCGGTAGTTTTTCCGGCGCCCAGCGTTTGTTGGAATTGGCCGAGCATCGGATAGAACATCAGGCTTTCGCCCTGAACCAGTGCTTGGAGCGGTCCCGACGTAACGTCGCCGGGCAGGCTTACGTATCCGCAGTTCGGTCCGTTGGGCGGTCCCGTGAGCGGCGACACCATGGAAAGAACTTCGTGCGTGGTTATGCCCGGAACCGCGACGTCCGCGATCGGTGCGCCGGGACCCAGACGCGTCAACGACCATGCCGACGGTGAGAAGGCCTGATCGTTGAAACCGTCGCAGCCCGAGTGCGTCGGCGCAAGCAGTGTCGTCGCGTTCAATACCAGCTGCGAACCCAGGCCGGGTGCCTTGATCAGCGGAAGCGGCCCTTTCGGACTGCCGACCGCGGTATCGAGGTTGTATTTCGCCGGGTCGAGTGCGAGCCCGTTGTACTTGAGGTACATCAGCGCCCAAAATCCGTTTTCTTGCGTCACCGGAACGGCGCCGCCCGGCAACGCGCTTGCCGGACTCGTAGCCGTCGGATCTCCGAGCAATCCGCTCGATTGAAATCCGGCCGTCAAACTGTCGCCGACGCCGACGAAGTTCTGTTGAACGATCCCGCCGTTTGACGGTACGCCCGGAGCCGGCGGTGCGGGCGCCGGCGTAACGCCGGTGCCGTTGCCGTTGGAACATGCGGCGAGTGCGACGAGCGCCAAAGCCGCCAACGGCCGTTTCAAGAATTCGATCATTGTACTACCACCGTCCCTTAGAACTGAATGACGCTCGGCGAACCGATGCCGATTTGGAATTGCAGTTGCGTTGCCTTCAGGCCGCCGACGACGGGAAGCGTATTCGACGAACACGGAAGCGCGTAGCAATTGAGCTGTTTGACGCCATAGGGGCTAATGTTCGAAGGCCCGCCGCTGTTGAGCACGAGCTGCGCGAACACCATCTTTCCGAAGCTTTGCGAGATGCCGGCGAAGTACGCCATGTTGTGCTCGGGATAGACGTCTTCGGGCAGGTAATCGCGCGATGCCTGCGGTTCGACGAACAGCTTCGTGCGCGGGAACGGCGTGTATTCCAGATACAGGATCTGGTAGAGCTGCGGGTGATTGGTCACGTTCGCGCCGGCCGGATGAACCAGCCACGTCGGCGCGACGGTGAACGTACCGAACATTTTCGGCGTTTTGAGCAACGGTACCGTCAGCGCGAGCGCGTAATCTTGCACCGAACGCGTCGTAACGTTCGTGAACGGACGGCCGTCGACCGATACGAACGGCACGACGTCGCCGTTGCCGTTGGAAGCGGCGATCGTGGACCAGCGTGAAACGTAGGTCGGCGTAAGCACGATCGGAATCGCCCGGTGCTTGTAGGAGCCGACGTCGATGAGCTTTTCAAAAAGTGCGAGCCCAAAACGGTCCTTGGTCGTCACGTTGAACTGCGGATTGATACCGGTGCACGTGGCGGAGGTCGCTCCGCTCAGATCGACGCACGATGGATTTACGCCGGGCGTCGGAGGAAAGCCGGGTGGCAGAAACAGCGGAACTTGGCCGCTGTTGAAACCCACCGGATAGTGCTGAATCTCATAATAATTCAGGACGACGCGCAGGTTGGGACTGACGCCGAAGCCGACGACACCGTCGACGCCGCCGGGCAGCCAGCGTTTGCCGAGAGTCCCGATGTTACCGAACGGATATGCGGAAGAGGCGTCCAGCGTATAGGTCCAGCCTACCGGTAATCCAACGGCTTGCGGGCCTCCGACCGGCTGTTGCGTGACCGGCGGGACTTGCGCGACGTTTTGACTTGCGCTCGCGGGCGGTTTGGCGTTTTCCACGTTCTTGATCGCGGTATTTGCGCCGGACACGGCGGAGCCGAAAACCCCGAAGGGGTCGGCCAGCGCGGGTGCCGTGGCGATTGCACTCGTCAACATCAAGGCCGCGGAGGCACGAAGAAGCGTACGAACCATTTCGTTCTCCAAGCGGGCAGAGGTTATTAAAAATAATAGATGCAGGGTTGAGGCGTTGGTTACCTTATGGCTGCCTTAAAACCCTGGCTCTCCCTGCCGGAAAGGTCGAACCTTCTGTTATGAAACGGGCAACTTAGACGGCGGTTCGGTGAGATCGAGCGTCGTGTGTGCGGCGCCGTTTCCGCCGCGGCGCGAGCGGCGCACCGACGACGACTTGATGATGACGTACAGCACCGGCGTGATGGCCAGGTTCAGGATCGTCGAGATAATCATGCCGCCGAACACGACGGTGCCCAGGGAGTGCCGTGCGGCGCTTCCGGCACCGGTCGCAAACACGAGCGGCGTGACGGCGACGATGAACGCGATGGACGTCATCAAGATGGGGCGTAATCGCGTTTGTGCGGCGCGCGAAGCGGCCGTAATGACGTCGGCGCCCGCGGCCAGCTGTTGATTGGCAAACTCGACGATCAAAATGGCGCTCTTACTTGCCAGGCCGATGAGCATGACGTAACCGACCTGCGCGTACGCGTCGCTGGGCAGGTGGCGGCCGTTCATGAACAGCAGCGCGCCCAGAATCGACGCCGGCACCGCCAGCAGCACGATCAGCGGATCGACGAAGCTCTCGTACTGCGCCGCAAGCACGAGAAAGACGAACACGATGCCGATTGCGAAAATCAGAATGGAAAGCGATCCGCCCTGGATCTCGTCCAGCGTCAGGCCCGACCATTCGTAACTGACGCCGGGCGGATCGATTTTCTGCGCGAGCGCTTCCATCGCCGCGATCGCTTGCCCGGAACCTCTACCCGGCGCGGCGGAGCCGTTGATTTCCAGCGAGCGGAACAGATTGTAGTGATAGATGATCGGCGCGCTTTTCGTAAGCTGCGTCGCGGCAAGTCCGGAGATCGGGATGATTCCGCCGGTGGCCGAGCGCACGTACAAATATTGCAGTGAATCCAAAGACGAACGGTAGGGCGCTTCCGCTTGGACGTACACGCGGTAGGAGCGGTTGAGATAGCTGAAGTCGTTGACGTAGAACGAGCCGATGTCCGTTTGCATCGTGTTGAAGATGTCCGTCAACGAAACGCCGACCGATTTTGCCTTATTGCGATCGATGTGAACCGTCAACTGCGGTGAATCGATACGGAACGTGGTAAAGACTTGTGTGAGGTCCGGATCTTGGTTTCCAAGTCCCATGTATCCGTAGGCGGTTTGCATCAGCGCCGGCAATCCGACGTTCGAGTGGTCTTCCAGTTCGAATTGGAAGCCGCCGAAGTTTCCGACGCCTTGAATGGCGGGCGGGTTGAACGCAAATATTTGCGCCTGCGGAATGCCGAAGAATCCCATCTGAACGCGTTGCAAGATGGCGTCCAGGGAGTGCTCGTAGCCCTTGCGCTCGCCCCAGGGCTTCAGCAGGACGAACATGATGCCCAGATTCGGCGCGGCTCCGGTGAAACTGAAGCCCGATACGTCGAACACGTGCAGCACTTCGGACTGCGACCGGATGATTTTCTCCGCTTTGGACGCCGCGGCGATTTCGCTGTTCAGCGAAGTTCCCTCGGGCGCTTGAATCGTTACGATGAAGTAGCCTTGATCTTCGTTCGGAATAAACGCGGTCGGCGTCGTGCGGAAAAGATAGACCGTGACGAGCAGCGCCACTAAGAATAACGCTGCAACGGCGTAGCGCGCGCGGAACAAGCGCGGCAAAATGCCGCGATACCAGCCGCGGAAGGCGGCCAGTCCGCGATTAAACCATTCGAAAAACGCGAAGTGCGACTCGTTCTCCGCATGCAGCAGCCGCGACGACATCACGGGCGTGAGCGTCAGCGACGCGAAAAGCGAGATGGCGATCGACGCCGCGATCGTCATCGCGAACTGCTTGTACAACTGTCCCGTCGTTCCGGGGAAGAATGCGACGGGTACGAAGACCGCCAGCAATACGAGCGACGATGCGACCACGGCGCTTTGCACCTCGTGCATTGCCGCGGCCGCGCCTTCGATGCCGCGCATGCCCTTTTCTTGGATGTACCGCGCGATGTTTTCGATCACGACGATCGCGTCGTCAACGACGAGCCCGGTTGCCAGCGTCAGGCCGAAGAGCGTGATCGTGTTGATCGTGAAGCCGAAGAGCTTCATCGCCGCAAACGCGCCGATGAGCGAAACCGGGATCGTGACCGCGGGAATAAACGTCGATCGCGGATCCTGTAAGAACAAATAGATGACCGCGACGACGAGCAGAATGGAAAGCAGCAGCGTGGAGAGGACTTCCTTGATCGACTCGTTGACGAACATGGAAGAATCGAACGCCGTCTGCCAGGTAACGCCCGGCGGAAACGACTTGGACAGCTGACGCAGCTGTGCCGTGATGTCGCGCGTTACTTGCAGCGAGTTTGCCGTCGGCAGTTGCAATACGCCCAATCCGACGACGTTTCGGCTGCCGTCGAAACGCAGAACGCTGGTGTAGTCTTCGGCGCCGAGCTCCACTCGCGCTACGTCGCCCAGGCGGTCGAACGCGCCGCCCGGGTCGGCTCGCACGATGATGTTCCGAAACTGCGCGGGGTCGCTCAGACGTCCTTCAGCTCGTACGCTCACCGTAAACGGCTGATTCGCAGGTTCCGGGGCGGACCCGATGCTGCCGGATGCGACTTCGACGTTCTGCTCTTGGAGCGCATTCAAAACGTCGCTGACCGTGAGCCCGCGCGCAAAGAGTGCCGAAGGATTGAGCCAGATACGCATGGCGTAGCGGCGTTGACCGAAGATCAGCACGTTACTGACGCCCGAAACGCGCTTCAGTGCGTTCACGACGTCGAGCTCGGCGTAGTTGCTCAGGTACAGCTGACTGACTTGCGGGTTGTTCGTCGTGAGTGCCAGCGCCATCACGAAGCTTCCCGAATTCTTTCCGACGGTTATTCCGGTTTGAATGACCTGTCCCGGAAGACGTCCCGACGCGGACTGCACGGCGTTTTGCACGTCGGTCGCGGCGATGTCCAGATTCGTGCCGAGATTGAACGTACACGTGATCGTGCTCGTCCCGTTATTGGCGCTCGTCGAGCTGATGTAGCGCAGGCCTTCGATGCCGTTGATCGCCTGTTCCAGCGGTGTGGTCACGGCCGATTCAACCGCTTGCGCGTTCGCGCCGGTGTAGACTGCTGTTACCGTTACGACCGGCGGCGCAATCTGCGGATATTGCGCGATGGGCAATGTCGGAATGGCGATCAAGCCCGCAAGCAAGACGATTAGCGAACATACCGCCGAAAACACCGGGCGGCGTAGGAAGAACTCGATCACGGGGCCTCCGGTTTAGCCGACCTGAGCCTGTTGCCTTCCTTAACCGCGCAATCCCGCCGCGGGGTTGCTATGCTTAGCTGAAGGCCTGCTCGGCGTGATACGAACTGCGCGAGAGCGGGCTCGAAACGACTTGGTGAAAGCCCTTCGACTTTGCAAGACGTCCCAGTTCGGCGAATTTTTCCGGCGTCACGAACGTCTCGACCGGTAAATGTTTTTTCGTCGGCCGTAGATATTGGCCCATCGTGAAGATGTCGACGCCGGCGGTGCGGGCGTCGTCCATCGCCTGCTCCACCTCCGCGTCGCTTTCGCCGAGACCGAGCATCAACGACGTCTTGGTGAACCGTTCGGGTGCACGTTTTTTGGCATGCTCCAAAATCGCCAACGATTGATCGTACTTGGCGCGTTTGTCGCGCACCCGGGGAGTGAGGCGCCGCACGGTTTCCAGGTTATGCGCAAAAACGTCGGGCCGCGCATCGAGCACGATATCCAGCGCGCGGAGATCGCCGCGATAGTCGCCGCTAAGGATCTCGACTCGCGATCCCGGGACGCGCTCGTGAATGGCACGCACCGTGTTTGCAAAAATCAGCGCGCCGCCGTCAGGCAGATCGTCGCGGTCGACGGCTGTAACGACGAGATACTTCCAGCCCATGTCCCGAACCGCTTCGGCAACGCGAACCGGCTCCAGCCAATCGACTATGCCCCGCGGGTTGCCGGTCTTCACGTTGCAGAAGCGGCATCCGCGCGTGCACGTGTCGCCCAAGATCATAATGGTGGCGGTTCCCGCACCCCAGCACTCCGCGAGATTGGGACACATCGCTTCTTTGCACACCGTGTTCAGCGCGAGCGTATTGACCTTTGCCTTAACGCGTTCGTAGTCTTCTCCGCGCGGAAGTTTGACTTTCAGCCACTCGGGTTTGGGTTGGCGCGGTGCGGGCGTGCCGCCGTCGATCAAGCTGATTTCGATTGCCATACGCGCTTTACGTCATCCTGAACTATTACGTCATCCTGAGGTATCGAAGGACCCTGAGGAATCGAAGGGCGAGCTGATCGCAATACGCCCCTCGATGCCTCGGGGTGGTTCGATACCTCACCATGACAAGATTCCTCACCATGACAAGATTCGCCGGAAAAAGCAATCGAAAACGCCCGCTCGATCGCGCCCGCCAGCACCGGCTTGACCTCGTCCACCGAAACCGTCCGCCCCGTCTCGCGTGACAAACTCGTAATCCCGCGATCCGTCAAGCCGCACGGATTAATCAACCGATCGTAGCTCAGCTCCGTACTCACGTTCAGCGCAATCCCGTGAAGCGACGTCATTTTCTTCACCGCGAGTCCGATCGCGCAAATCTGATCGCGGCCCGTCCAGACGCCGGCGTGTTCGCTCCAGCGCTCCGCCGTGACGCCGAAATGCGCGCACGTCTCGATAACCGCGCTTTCCAGCGCGCGAACCAAAGGCACGACCTCGCGGAAACGCTCCAGCCTGCGAATCGGATACACCACGAGTTGTCCGGGACCGTGGTAGGTTACATCGCCGCCCCGCTCGATTTCGACGAGGTCGACGCCACGGGCGGCGAGCGCTTCGCGTGAAAGTAAAACGTTCTCGCGCTTTGCCGTTCGCCCTAGCGTGACGACCGGTTCGTGCTGGACGAAAATCCACGTTTCCGGCTCGTCTCCGCGTCCGACCGCCTCATGCAAACGATGCTGCAGGTCCCAAACCTCGCGGTAAGGCCGCACGCCGAGATCGACGAGCCTGGCGCGAGTCATTTCAGTACCGTAACCCCGTCACTTCGCTCCCACGGGCGCCGCCGCGGCACGCGGTTTGGGATTCACGATGTGAATTGCTTTGCCGTGTGCAGCCTCGGCCGCGTCCATGATGCCTTCCGTCAGCGTCGGATGCGGATGGATCGAGAGCCCGATGTCCTCGAGCGTTGCACCCATCTCGAGCGCAATGACGCCTTCACCGATCAGCGACTCCGCTTGCGGCGCGACGATGTGCATGCCGAGCAGCAGGTCGCTCTTTGCATCGCCGACCAGTTTTATCACGCCGTCGCTCTCGTTCATCGTGCGCGCGCGTCCGCTTGCCGCGAGCGGGAACTTGCCGATGCGCACCTCGTAGCCGGCGGCTTTGGCTTCCTCTTCGGAAAGGCCGACCGTGGCGACTTCCGGATCCGTGTAGACGCAGTTCGGAATCGCAACCGGATCGAACGCGGCGGATCGATCGCCCGCGATGACTTCGGCGGCAACGACGCCTTCTTTCATTCCTTTGTGCGCGAGCATCGGCGCGCCGGTGATGTCGCCGATCGCAAAGACGTTCTTCACGGCGGTGCGCCGCTGCGCGTCGACGTCGATGAAGCCCTTGGCGTTCGTGGAAACGCCCGCGGCTTGAAGGTTCAATCCGTCGGTGACGGGGTGGCGGCCAACGGCTACGAGTACGCAGTCGAATTCGCGCGTTTCATCTTTGCCGCCGGTGGCCTCGCCGTTGAACGTGGCTTTCACCGTCTTGCCTTCACGTTTGATCGCGCCGACCTTCGTCGAGAGCATGATCTCGACGCCCTGCTTTTTCAGGATGCGGCCCAGCGTTTTCGAAATTTCCAAATCGGTTCCGGTGAGGATTTGCGGCAACGCCTCGATCACGAGCACCTTTACGCCCATGCGCGTATAGACGGTTGCGAATTCGAGCCCGATGACTCCGCCGCCGATTACCAGCATCGTCTTCGGAATGCGTTTGAGCTGAACCGCGTCGTCGGAATTGATGATGAACTCGCCGTCGTGCGGCCACGCCCCGACGTTGATAGGCGCCGAACCGGTCGCGATCACCGCGTACTCCGAACGGACGGTGTCTTCGTTGCCGTCTTTGTTTTTGACGACGACTTCGTTCGCGCTCTTAAAAGACGCTTGCCCGTACAAGAACTGCACGTTGTTCGCTTTGAACAGCGTTTTCACGCCGCCGACGTTCGCATTGACCACGTCGGTTTTGAACTTGGCGACGCCTTCGCGATCGACGCCGGCCTTTGCGACCTTCAAACCGATGGCACCCGCGTGATCGATGTGGCGGATCACCTCACCGACGTGCAGCAGCGCTTTCGTCGGGATGCATCCCCAGTTCAGGCAGACGCCGCCGACCTCGTCGCGATCCACGCAAATGACTTTCTTGCCGAGCTGACCGAGCCGGATTGCGGCGTGATACCCGGCGGGGCCGGCTCCGATGACCACGGCATCGACGACGTGTTCAGCCAATTTCGTACTCCTATAAGATCGCCGGAACTGCAGCGCTGCGACCGCGCATCGTTCGACGCGCGCGCCATACGTAACTGTGGCAAGAGCGCACTCGCGCGGCAAGCACCAAAGTAGGGACTTGGGTATTATATACTTGACTACAGTGGACGTGCAAGGTACAATTTAAGCATGGAAAAGCCCTCTCGTCCAGCCCTCCCAGGGACCATGCTCGAAGCGACCCGGCAATTTGCCGATCCGCAGGTCGCGCATGACTTCTTTGTGGCGATCCGCTGGCCGAACGGCGTGGCTTGCCCATTAGATTGCGGCTCCGTTCGGGTCGCCTACATGCCGAAGCGCCGCCGTTGGTACTGCAACGATTGCAAGGGGCAGTTCACGGCCAAAGTCGGCACGGTCTTTGAAGATTCGCCCATCGGCTTCGACAAGTGGCTTCCGGCGATCTGGCTGGTTGCAAGCAACCGTAACGGCATTTCGTCGTGCGAGTTGGCCCGCGCATTGAAAGTGACGCAAAAAACGGCGTGGTACATGCTGCACCGTATTCGGCTTGCCATGCGCGACAAAACGTGGGAAAAACTCGGCGGCGACGTTGAGATTGACGAAACGTTCGTTGGCGGAAAGCTTCGCAACCGGAAGCGTACGCATCAGCGCAAAGTGTCCGGGCTTCGGGGCGGCGGAAACTATGGAAAGACGCCCGTTATGGGAATGCTGGAGCGCAAAGGCCGCGTTCGTGCCTTCGTCGTGCCGAGCATCCGTAAGGTCACGCTCCAGCCGAAGATTCTGGAACATATCCATCCGTCGGCGCGGTTGTTTACCGATTCCCTGTACTCGTACGAGGGGTTGGATAAGCATTTCGTTTCGCACGAAACGGTCAACCATCTTATCGAATACGTGCGCGGTCACGTACATACCAATTCCATCGAAGGCTTTTGGTCGGTACTGAAGCGTATGATCAAGGGCACGTATATCGCGCCGCGCCCGAAGCACTTGCAGGCGTACGTGGAAGAAGAAGTGTTCCGCTTCAACGCCCGTGAGATGAAGGACGGGGAGCGTTTCCCCTTGGCTCTCGCGGGCGCGGAAGGCGCGCGGCTCACGTACAAGGCCCTCATCGCCGAAAGATAGTGGCCGTCGATCCACTCCTAAACGCCGTTTCTAAGGCCGATTGGGCCCATAAGAAAATCGTTGAGTTTAACCAATCCGTCAACGCCTGGGTCCTTACGCAGCCCTACGCGCATGTGATCGAGAACAATAACGAGACTGGGTTTATCGAATATAAATGGCGGCTCGTTAAACCCATTCCCCAAGAGATCGTCATGCGCGCAGGGGACGCAATCCATCAGCTGCGATCCACGCTCGATCTGCTTATGGCGATTTGGCTTCGAGCCGCAATAAGGGACTGTCGGGAATTGGGTTCCCGTTTGGGAGTGACGCGAGCGAGTTCGAAGCGGAGATGGAGAAGCGAAAAATACGGAGCAAGCTTGGCGATACTGCCGTCACCCTGCTCCGCGGGCTCCAGCCTTACGAGGGTGGGGATAGGTTGCTCTTTATTCTCAACCGTTTGGACAACACGCACAAGCACCGGCACCTCATCAAGGCAGC
>DASZHD010000015.1:0-44719 GCA_035938175.1 Vulcanimicrobiaceae bacterium | reverse complement strand
GCACGGCGGATCGAGCAAATGCTGGCGTCCCGTCCGCGTTTGGGCGTCGATGATTTCTCGGGCTTTCAAGCCGACACGCTCTCGCTGCCGGAGCTCGAACTCGCAAAACAGCTGATCGCGGCGGCGCAGAGAACCGGCGTGCGAAACCGCGCGGATCTTCGCCCGTATCTGGACGCCGTTGCCGCGTGGAACGGGCGGTTCGATCGCACTGCAACGGGCGCTCCGATCGTACGCGAAACCGCGCTCACCGCCGCCGGAATGCTTGCGGCGTACGCGACCGGCGCAGCGTCGAAAACCTACGATGCGGCCGCCCGCCCTACGATCGCCGCGAACACGCAAATGGTTTTGCTCATGCGCGTCCTGCGCGAACGCCCGCGCGGCTGGTGGCCCAACGACGACTACGACGGGCTGCTCTTGCGCGCGCTGAACGATGCAATCAAACGTGACGGCGCGCGTTTGCTGGAAACGTGGGGCGCGTACGATCCAATCGCGATCCGGCATCCGTTCGCGCCGCTCGGCTTCTCCTTTTTGAACGGGAGAACGCTCCCGGGCGACGGCGACAGCTACTCCGTGCACGTCCAGAACGCGCGCGACACGCAAAGTTTTCGCGCGGTTTGGGTGCCGGGCGACTGGGATCGAGGCGGAATCGTCATCCCCAGCGGTGAGTCAGGCGAGCCGGGCTCCGGACACTATACCGATCAAACGCCGCTGTGGCTAACGAAACGTCTCGCGCCGTTACCGTTCTCCGACGCCGCCGTTCGAGCGGCTGCCGTGCAAACGTTACGTCTTCTGCCAGCGCAGGGTGGCGACCGCGTTGCGGCTCATCCCTTCGCACCATGTCGTAAAGTACCGGCGGTAGCGGTACTGCAAAACCGGGCCAGGGGAGACGCGCGCGCATGCGCGGTCGAACTGCAGCGTGAAGTCTGGGCGCGCGGCGAGCGGAACTTTATCCACGAATAGCGCCGCTGCGGGACGATCGCCGTCGTTGAACCAGCGTCTGGCTTCGGCGCCCTGCGAATCGTAGCCGATGACCACCGGCGTAATGTCTGCGTAGAAATCCAGAAGCGACGAGAAACCATATCCGTCCGTCATCACGATCGCGCTGCGCTTTTGTGCCGCATCGCGCACATCCCGCGCCAACTGCCGGTACGTGAACATTTCAAACGGTCCGCCGTCGCTCAAATGCAAACCGGCGGATGATATCGCGGAATACGCGGGCAGCGGCGCAATCGCGGCGGCGAATACGATCGCGCTCAACGCCGCCGCCGGAGCCCAAACCCACGCCCATCCACGGCGCAGCTGCAGCGTTCCTAATCCCGCGCACAGCGAAAGAAACGGACCGACGAACCAGTACACTTCGACGCGTTCGTGAAGCGAAAGCACGAACAATACGAGCGCGAGCGGCACGGCGGTCCAAAGCACGAGCGGTTCGCGGCAACGCTGTGCGACGAGCAGCACCGCGATCCAGATTCCCGGAGAGAACGCGAGCGCATTGAGCGCGAACAGCACGAACGGACGGAGCGGCGCAGTTTCATCCGACGGATGGCGGCCGAACAACCCGAAACTCCACGAGATCCAGTGATGCTGGGAGTTCCATAGCAGGAACGGCGCGTACGTCAACGCGGCAATGCCGATCGACATCCAAAGCCCGGCACGCCATGCGGCGCGATATGCCGGAGTCAGCGCTGCAAGTATCACGCCGGCGATGAGCGCGCACGCAAAGAGCCGGGAGAGCAGCGCCACGCCCAGCGCGACGCCGAGCAGCGCGAACCAGTAGAGGCGGCGTTCGCGAAACGCGCGCGCGGCGAAGAAGAGCGACGCCGACCAGCCCAATGCGTACGGACCGTCGGGCGTCGCGATGCCGAAACCGACGTTCATAATCGGCGCAAGCGAGACCGCAAGTGCGGCGATTGCACCGGCGTTCCGCCGGCCCGAGAAAACGGCTGCAGCCGCGCCGGTCGCAACCGCCGTGACGAGTCCGCAGAGTACGAACGCGGCGCGTACCGCCAGCGGCGAACGGCCGGCCCAAGCGAACGCCGCAATTGCATATGCGACGGCAGGCGGATGATCGACGTAGCCCGCGGCCAGCCGCCGGCTCCATTCCCAATAGTACGCTTCGTCACCGGTAAGCGGCAGCGACCTCGCAAAAGCCGCGCGAAGCACCGTCACGAGAAGGACGGTGCTCCACGCAAAGATTTCCAACCGCGGCGCGCGCATGCGCTACGCTACTTGTTCCGTTTTCTCTTTCGCGCCTGCAATCCGGTATTGCAAAACGATTCCCAGCACGTATAGCACTGCAAAAGTGACCCAGCCGTACATTCCGGGGCGCAACAACAGCACGACCATCCCGATCGACAACGAACCGACGAAAATCTCCGCGCGTAATCCTTCGGCGAGCGAGGGGTCAACGCGGCCGGAAGCCGGTGCAGGCAGCAGCCGCGGAAGCAATTGCGGCACTTTCCGGCAAAAATCGTCAAAAGCTTCGCCATATCGCGCGCGCAGGCCGAGTTCTTCCCAGCGAATGAGCGCAATGTTGAATATCAGCGTGCCGAGGTTGATGAATAACCATCCCGCTGCCGGCGCAATCGCGCCCATACCCAGTGCCATCAGCATATTTCCGAGGTACAGCGGGTTTCGAGTATAGCGGAACGGCCCCGCAACGATCAGTGCATCGGTTCGCGCGTTCTCGCTCCACACGATCCGCGCGCGCAGATAACTCGATCCCCAGACGCGCAGCGCCCAGCCGGCGAACATGAACGCGGCAGCAGCTGCGCCCGTGACGGCACGTCCGGTGTGCAAACGCGCCGCCAGGTCGATATAGAACGGCACGTAACCGCCGCGCAAAAACCCGCTGAGAACGCCGCCGAGGAAAAAGCCGGCGCCATAGATCATCCCGAATACCGCGTCGCGCCTGCGATACCACCACGGCGATGAAACCGGCTGCTTCTGTGCCACTACGCGTACCGGGCCTTTTGGTCGCGGCGGTAACCGATTGCGGCCGCGATCAAGAACGCGCAGCCGAAACATCCTAGCGGAAGCAGCGCGCTCCACGAGATTCCGAACGGCGCGTTCCAGAGCAAGTCCGCGAACTGGCGCGTCGGCAGAAACGGTGAAACGGCCCGCGCGAACGGCGGCATTTGATCGGGCGGAATCCATAACCCGCCCGCAAACGAAAGCAACAGATAGAAAAGATTCGCAACCGGCAGCGCAGCTTTTTCCGAAAGCCAATAGCCGATCGCCAAACCGAATAACGTGAATACCACGCCTCCGGCTACCATCGCGCCCGCAATTCGCAGCCATTGCGCCGCGTCGAAATGCACGCCCGCCGTAATCGACGCAAGCACGATCACCATGCTCGCCGCGATCGTCCCAAATGCCGCGGCGACGATGACGCGGCCCAAAAAGCGCGACGCAACGGGTGCGGGCAGCGTTCGCAGGTAGCGTTCCCACGGAGTACTTCGCTCGGTGGCGATGCCGACGCCGAATTGAAAGAGCGTCACACCGATAATCGCGAACGCAACGTACCCGAGCATCAAGAACGGCGCAACCTTGGGGTGCGATCGCGCGAAATTCAAGTCGAACAAGGTGAAAAAGAGGGACGGAAAGAGCAGCGTGGGGACGACGAACCCCGGCACGCGGCTCAGTTGCAGCCATTGAACCTTGGCGTAAAGAAAAGCCAAGCGAATCATCGTCTTACCTCCGTCAGCGTAACCACCGCGTCTTCCAGGGTCGCGTCCAGCACGCAAAGATCCGCAAAGACGATGCCGTTCGTCACCATCGCGCGCACCAGCGCGTCCGTGTCGCGCGCCGCAATCGTGACGCGCCCTTCATCGCATACGACCGTCGCGTCGATACCGAACGTCGACGGATCGAACGGTTCGCCCGCATACGTAAGCCGCCGCGTTCCCACCATGCGCCGAATCCCGCTCGGCGGAGCGTCGTGAACGATCCGGCCGGCGCCCATGACGCAGACGCGGCTCGCGAGCGCTTCCGCTTCTTCCATATGGTGCGTCGTCAAGAGCACCGTACCGCCGCCCGAAACATACGCGCGTACGTACGACCACACGTTGCGGCGCGATTCGATATCCAAGCCGGTCGTCGGCTCGTCCAGTATGACGAGTTCCGGCTTCGGCGCGAATGCCAGTGCGAGTGCGAGTTTACGAAGCTCTCCGCCGGAAAGGCCGCCCGCCTGGCGGTTCGCAAACGCTTCGAGTCCAAAAGGCGCGAGGATTGCGTCGACATCGGGGCGCGTGTCGTAATGTTTTGCGACGAAGCCGGCGATCTCGCGCACGCGCAAGTTGTTCGGCATTCCCGTCTCCTGCGGCGTCACGCCGACGGGCCGCGCGTGCAATCGAACTTCACCCGAATCCGCCTTGCGCAGGCCGAGCGCGATCTCGAGCGTGGTCGTTTTGCCGGCGCCGTTGGCTCCGAGCAGCGCAACCACTTCGCCGCGATTGACCGTTAGGGACAAGCCGTCCACTGCCCGGCGCGTACCATACGACTTGCGAACGTCGTGCAACTCGAGCAGGGCGGTCATGGCGTTCCTCCTTGAAGCAGCGCCTGCATTTCGCGCACGTGCGCCACGAATGCGCCGCGTCCCGCAGCGGTCAAACTATACCGCGTTTGCGGACGGCGATCGACGAAGGTTTTTTCTTCCGCGACGTAGCCCGCTTCCACGAGCTTGGCGAGATGAGCGCCGAGATTGCCGTTCGTCGTCTTCGTAGCGCGCTGCAATTCGCTGAACGCCACCCACTTCGCCGTCAACAACTCGGCGATGACGCCCAGCCGCGTTTTCGAGAGCAGCAACTCATCCACGGCCGTGCGCGGAACCGATCCCGGTGAGATACATCACGCCGACCGCCACGTAACCGAACAAAAATCCGGCCGCAAGCGCGTAACCGCTGATCGCGGGAACGTAGTTTGCCACCACCAGCGACGCGAGTAAGATCAAACCGCCCGCAAGTGCGCGGCGCTCGCCGAGGAATCCGTTGACGAGCATCGAGATCGCGCCGCCGAGCGTCCAAATCGCGCTCGCGGACCACTGATTGAAGATATGCGGCTGACAGAATGCCGCGACCGTCACGCTGCACCAAACGGCTCCCATGACGCGGCCGGCATGCACGGCGCGCAAAGACACACGCTCTGCCGCGCGGCGCGCCGTCGCGGTCCAGACGACCATGTACACCAACGACGCGACAAGCAGCGCGGCGCCGGCCACTACCAACGCCAGCGGCGCCCCGTGGGTTCCGGACGAGAACTGGTACGCCAGGTTCAGCAACCCGGCGCCGAGCCCGAAGCCGACCAGGTTCACTCCCATCTCGGGGCAGGCCCAGCTGCCGCCGCCCTCCGCCTGCCGTAGGATCTGGTCCACCATCTGCAAGTGATCGCGCGCTTCCCGGGTGTCCATACGTTTTCAACTCCGTCTCAGACTAGTCTATTTTATAGACTTCTCTGCTAAGAATACGCCGGACGCTCGCCCCATGTCAAGGCGAGCACCGGTCGTTGACATTGGCCTCGGCGCTCTGCTAATGTTCCAAAGTTATGTACGCGATCATCGAGACCGGCGGCAAGCAGTATAAGGTCTCCGAAGGCGACGTCATCAAATGCGACCTGCTCGAGAGCGAGGTCGGTTCGGATGTCACGTTCGACCGCGTCGTCCTTGCGAGCAGCGGCGGCGACGGCATCACCCTCGGAACGCCTACCGTGAGCGGCGCCGTAGTTACCGGCACCGTGCTCCGGCAGGATAAAGACAAGAAGATCCTCGTCTTCAAATACAAGCCCAAAAAGCGCGTCCGTAAACTCACCGGACACCGCCAACGCTTTGCCGAGGTCAAGATCACCAAGATCCAGCTCCCGTAAGGGCACCGTGCTGGAAGTCGTTTTCCGCAGGGACAGCCTCGATAGGCTGTCCTCTGTTTTTGCTACGGGTCACGTCGAGATCCCGGAGAGCAGTTCGGACGAATACTCCCTGGTGTGCGCGGCCGTTTCCGCGATACTGCAGGCCGCCCGGCTCGGATTGGAAGCCCACGTCAAATTGCCGCTGGACGCGACGCAGCGCGCCGGCGATCTCTCCCTGCGGTGGCCGCCGAGGGCGCGCGACGACGAACGCGTCGGCGCGATCGTAGAAACGGCGCGTCTGGCCGTCGAGCAGATCGCCCGTCAATACCCGCAGCACGTGCATGTAACCGAAGAGCGGGAACCGTAACTCCCCGTTCGCTAGCCGGGTATGATACTGCCCGAGACGAACAGCCGCACCGGTAGGAGGCAAGTAATCATGTCAGAGACGTTCCGCTCGACGCCGTCGGAGCAGCAATGGTCCGCCAGCAACGGCTATAAGGGCACTTATGCGGAGAATGCAAACGTGAGCTACGAGAACACCGAGAACAACGGAAGTAACGAAATGGGTAAGGCGCTGCTGGTGGGCGTGCTCGGCGGATTACTCTCCGCCGCCGGCTACTTGGTGTATCAGCGGCTGCCCGAAGATCAAAAAGAGCGTCTGCAGGGACAAGCCAAGCAAATGCTCCAGCAGCGCATCACGGAACTGCGTCAAAACTTCAATATCTAGCGAGTTTCCGGCTCGACGTCCGCTGCGCCGTTCGACGGAAGTTCCTCCGGCGCCGCGGGCGGGTTTTCATTCAAATCCGCGGCACGTTCCATTTCGCGAATAAACGAGTGCGACGTGTTTTGCACTTCGCGCATGACGCGTCCGGCTTGCCGCATGATTCCCGGCAGCCGGTCTTCACCAAAAACGAGCAGCGCCAGAACGCCCAGTATGGCCATATCGGGGAGAGAAAGCACGGCTTAACCTATTTTTTGCCGCGCGCGGGGCGCCTGCGCGCGCGGGGCGGCGCCCGGCGGCAGGGCCCTCCTCCAGGCTCGTGCAAGGTTGGGCAGTTCCGTGAAGATCATCTACACGCGAGGCAACCGCACCGAGACGCTGGCCTCCCTCGCGACTCTTCGCAAAATCCTGAACCGGTTTGTCGCGCATCGTGTCTTCTACGAAGTATCGAGCCGCAACAAGCGCGGACACGAGTTTTTTTCCGCGAAGAACGTTTTCGTGGTCGGTTCGATCGAAGTCGTGAACCGCGACTATCTGACGATCACCATCTTCGATGCGAACAATCAATCGCACTCGATCGAGATCCTGAATCCCGCAACGATGCGCATCTACGACGAGATGCCGGGAAAAGGCTTCGCCGTTTCATTCATCAGCGACAGCGAGAGCGGCGTGGAATCGCGCTGTTACATTCGCGACGAAGGCGAAGACGGAGAAGGCAACTTGCAGCGCACCGCATTAGAAAAGATCACGCTGCCGCAGCTCTTCGAATACTTAGAAGAGATCACGTCCGCCGATTTAGTGAAGTAATATTCGCGCTTAGGAAACGTTAGAGCCGGTAGATGGCTTCGGACAGCGCACCGGGCTCGACTTTGATAGCGGCGAGCACGGCAGGCGCATGCATCGCTTCGGCCGCAAACCCCAGCGCAAGGTGCTTCGGCATATAGCGTTCGCCCGCGCGTTGCGCGCCTTCCACAAAGATGTCGTATGCCTCGCGCGTCAGCCACACGCTGGAACGCCCATCCGGCGTTTTGAACGAAATCGTGTCGTAACGCGCGATCGCGGCGGGATCGCCGGCTTCAAACGTGTCGTCGGGGAGACGGACTGCGTGCGTGGACGACGTTTCCGCACTCAGAACTTTCTCGCGGTTGACGACACCGGCGATTCTGGGCCCCAGATACGGATCGTCGACCATCGTCAGCAGCAGCGCGCGCGGCGTAATGAATCCTTCGTGCAGATCCAAAGCCTTCTGTGCCGATGCGCGCATGAGCGAGAGCAGCTCGTCGGAAAGCGGCAATGCGTCGGTCATCGCGGTGAAGACTGGCTCGGCATATCAGGTTCTTTGCTTCGGTCGCCGCCGGCCCTCCAACCGGCGCGCGCGCGCGAACGCATTTAGTGCGTCGGCCGTGCGTCCCGCGCGGCGGTATGCGATCGCGAGGTGGCGGCAGGCGGAGGCGGAACCGGAGTCGGCTTCCAGCGCGCGCTGATACAATGCGATCGCGGTGTCGATCTCGCCCGCTTCGAGTTCCAGATTGCCGAGGTTGACGATCGCCGGCGCGTACTGCGGGTCAATCGCGAGTACGAGTTCGAAAACGCTGCGCGCTTCGTCGCGCCGATTCAATTCCACGAGCGCCACGCCGCGCTTATTCATGATTTCGGCGCGCCGCTGCGGATCGGTTTGGGCGGCGAGCAATTCATCGAGTGCGGCCAACGCCCGCTCGGGGCGGCCGTGCGCGAGATCGCGAAGCGCTCCGTCGAGGGGCGTTCGCGGAGCAGAGAAAAGAGCGAGCAGGGCGCGAAGGTTGAACACTTGGCGCGTATGTTCACGATCGACGTCCTCACGCTTTTTCCGGAAATGTTCGCGCCGTTCGTGGGCCTCTCGATCGTGGGACGCGCGGTCGAAGCACAGATCGTCGACGTGCGCTACCATCATATTTTGGACGCGCTTACCGGTAACGAGCGCGCCGACGACGAGCCGTTCGGCGGCGGCCCCGGTATGGTGCTGCGCATCGAGCCGCTCGCACGAATTTTGGATTCCATCTTCGCCGAGGCGCCGGCGGACGAGCGCCGCCTGGCGATCGTGCCGTCACCTTCCGGCGTTCCCTTCACGCAATCGCACGCGCGGCGTTTCGCCGGCGATTACGACCGGCTCGTTTTCATCTGCGGGCATTACGAGGGCATCGACGACCGGCTGCACGCCTTGTATCCGGTCGAAGAATTTTCGCTCGGTGATTTCGTTTTGACGGGCGGCGAGTTACCGGCGATGGCAATGATCGATGCGACGGTGCGGCTGCTCGAAGGCACGCTTACCGCCGGCTCGCTGGACCACGAATCGTTCAACGGCGGGGGGCTCGACTACCCGAGCTATACGCGGCCTGCGGTATTTCGCGGTGTCAGCGTGCCGCAGGTTTTGCTTTCCGGGAACCATGCGGCGATCGCTGCGTGGCGGCGGGCGGAGTCTCGGCGGAGGACGGCGGCTCGTCGGCCGGACCTGGAGGGCGGGGAGTAGGCGGTCGGCTGCCCCACTCTTGTCATGGTGAGGTATCGAGCCACCCCGAGGTATCGAGGGGCGTGTTGCGATCGGCCGGCCCTCGATTCCTCAGGGTCCTTCGATACCTCAGGATGACCAGCTGTCATGGTGAGGTATCGAGCCACCCCGAGGTATCGAGGGGCGTGTGTTGCGACCAGCCGGCCCTTCGATTCCTCAGGGTCCTTCGATACCTCAGGATGACGAAGCCATGACAGGGGCGTTGCGGGGGTCCAGGGCCCCGTGCTATTATCCGTAGGTTGCCGCGGACTCTGCCGCAGGCGCGTACGTATTTCTGAATGGAACGGTCATGAACGTCATCGATGTGTTGAATCAGGAGCAGCGGAAAGACAATGTCCCCGGTTTTCGGCCGGGCGACACGGTCAAGGTGTACTCGAAAGTCGTCGAAGGCGGCAAAGAACGCATCCAGATGTTCGAAGGCGTGGTAACGGTTCGCAGAGGCGGCGGCGCGCAAGAATCGATTACGGTCCGCCGCGTAGCGCATGGCGTCGGCGTCGAAAAGACCTTTTTGGTGCACAGCCCGCGAGTCGATCGCATCGAAGTCAGCAAGCGCGGCATCGTGCGCCGCAGCCGCCTGTATTATTTGAGCGAGAAGATCGGCAAGGCCGCGCGCATCAAAGAGAAAAAAGCCCGCTGACCTCGTACTCCGGCTCTGTCCCCGCTGCAATTGCTAGGGCTCATCGGCGTGGTCGCCGCGGCCCGTCTTGCGCTCACCCTTAAACCCCTTACCGCCTCGGCGCCGGCTTCGGCTGCCGCCGTTAGCGTTCGTGAGTATCTCGACGCGTTCATCGTGGCGGGTCTGCTGGCGCTTTTCCTCATTACATTCGTGATCCGCACGTTCTACATTCCGTCGGAGTCCATGATTCCGACGCTCGAGCGCCGCGACGTGCTGCTGGTCAACGAATTCGCATACCGGTTCGCTGCGCCGCACCGTGGCGACATCGTCGTTTTTCGTCCGCCCATCGAATCGCCGAGTAATTTCATCAAACGGATCATTGCAGTACCGGGCGATACCTTGCGCATCGGAAACGGCACGGTCTACGTAAACGGCAAACCGCGGCCCGAATCGTACATCGCACAAAAACCCGCCTACAATCTGACGGTGAAGAACTACGGCATTTACGTCGACGAAGGCAACGGCTATCAACCGCTCGACCCGTCTGCCGCGGATATCCCGGCGCGCAGGTTTTGGCAAGCGCCGGACCGCATACCGAACGGCTTTTACTTCGTCATGGGCGACAACCGTAACGACTCGGAGGATTCGCACATTTGGGGCTTCGCGCAAATGAGCGGCCATTTCGCCTCAGGACCGCTCGCCAAAACGCCGTTGACCGCCGGTTTCACCGGGCGCGCGTTTTTGGTGCTTTGGCCCTTGCAGCGCTTTCGTGTGCTGAACTGAGATGGGAGCCATCGCGGTGACGCCGTTCGAACTGCTCGGCCTGGTGGGTGTGTTCATGGTCGCGCGCGTCGTTCTCTCGCTGCGCCCCGTGCGCGCCGGATCGCAAGGTAAATCGACCAACTTTGCACGCGAATATCTCGATCCGTTCATCTATGCCGGGATCGCGGCGTTTCTTTTGATCACGTTCGTCGCACGAACGTACTATATTCCGTCGGGATCGATGATTCCGACGCTGAAGATCGGCGACGTTTTGCTGGTCAACAAGTTCGAGTACCGGTTTCGCGCACCCGCAGAAGGCGACATCGTCGTTTTTCCGCCGCCGATTCCGACGACGGACGATTTCATCAAACGCGTGATCGGCCGTCCCGGCGATACGCTGCGCATTCAAGGCGGCAAAGTGATTCTGAACGGCAAGCCGTTGCCGGAGCCGTACATTCAAGAACCGCCCGCGTACAACTTGGCGATTCGAAACTATAACATCTACGTCGACACCGGCGCGGGCTTCACGCCGTTGGACGCGACGGCCTCAAACATTCCGCCGCGCAAGGACTGGACCGCGCCCGATCGCATTCCGCCGCACTGCTATTTCATGATGGGCGATAACCGCAACGATTCGGAAGATTCGCACATCTGGGGCTTCGCGCAAGACGCCCGCACGTTCGAGGCGGGTCCGCTTCAAGGTAAGCCCGCGCGCTTTACGGGCCATGCATTCTTGATCTTCTGGCCCCTCGATCACGCGAAGATTTTATAAAGACCGCCGCGAAGAGCTCACCCCGTGCTCCGGCAACTGCATTGGCGCTCGCTCGGCAGCGCCTGCGTGCAAGTCGCGGTCCTTGCGGTCTTGGCGCTCGCCTTTTTCATGCGAACGCCGCAGGTGTTCGGTCTCTCCATGGCTCCGCACATCGCCTCGGGCGAGATTGTCCTGATCAATACCATGTCGTACCGGTTCGGTGCACCGGGTCGCGGCGACATCATCGCGTTCCGGCACGACGGCCCCACACCGCAGATCTTCATCAAGCGGATCATCGGCGTTCCCGGCGACCACGTCCGGATCGATCTGGGGCGAGTCTTCGTCAACGGCACGCCACTGAACGAGCCGTACGTGCAGTACCCCGACGTGCGAAGCTTCCCCGACGTGATCGTGCCCGCGGATTCCTTATACGTTCTCGGCGACAACCGGGCGGCTAGCGACGATTCACGCTTTTGGGGCTTCGTTCCGCGCCGCGACGTTTTGGGGAAGGCGCTTGCCGGCATTTGGCCGCTGGGACATTTCGGCGCATTGTGACCGTGAAGACCGATCGCGAATTCGAGCAGACCGTCCAGTGGTATCCGGGCCACATGGCTGCGGCCATGCGGCGCATCGACGATTACATGAAGCTCATCGACATCGTCGTCGAGGTCGTGGACGCGCGAGTTCCGCAGATCGGCGCAAATCCGATGCTCGATGCGATTGCGGGCAAACGCCCGCGGCTGCTGGTGCTGACGCGCGAAGATCTCGCGGACCCCGCGCAGACGGCGGCGTGGCTAAAATTCTTTACTCAGCACGGCCGGCGCGCGACGGCGGTGAATGGGCGAGCGCAGGCCAGCGTCGGCAAAGCCAACTACTTTCTGGGACAACTCGCCGGCGTGAAAGGTACGCAGCGCGCCATGGTCGTCGGCGTGCCGAACTCGGGTAAGTCGTCGGTCATCAACGGCCTGCTTCGACGGTCGGCTGCAAAAACCGAAGACCGCGCCGGAGTCACGCGTCAGCTGCAGTGGTTTCGCGTCAGCCCCATGCTGGAGCTGATGGACACACCCGGAATTTTGGTGCCCAAGATTTCTTCGCCCGACGCTCAATGGAAACTCGCCATGGTCGGCGCCGTACCGCGTGAACGGTACGATCCGGAAAACGTTGCCATGCGGTTTCACCGCTGGTTAGCTGAAACGACGCACGGCCGAACGCGAGTGCCGGACTTGGAAACGTTCGCCAAGTCGCGCGGTTTTATGCGCCGCGGCGGCGAACCCGAATTGCACAACGCGGCCCAATCGTATATCAAGGATTTCAACGAAGGAAAATTCGGCCGCATCACCTTGGAGCGCGCACCTGCATATGACGCCGAAACAGCGTAAAGCAAAAAACGCGTACGAACGCGAGCGACGCCGTCTCCACCGCATTCACGCGTTCGAGAACGCGGCGCGGGAAAAAGGTTTCACGTTCGTCGGGGGAGTCGACGAGGTTGGACGAGGCCCGCTGGCAGGTCCCGTCGTCGCGGCTTGCGTCGTCACCGCACAACCGCTGATGTTCCGCGGCCTGAACGATTCAAAGCAAGTCCGGCCGGAGCTGCGCGAGGAGCTGGCCGCCAAGATCAAGGCGTCGTGCATCGCCTGGTCCGTCGGTGCAGCCAGCGTGGCGGAGATCGACCGGCTCAATATCTATTGGGCTAGCGTGCTGGCAATGGAGCGCGCCCTCGCCGCCCTTTCGGTGCAGCCGGAGTACCTCTTTACCGACGCCGTTCGCATCCGGTCCTTCGCGCCGCCGCAGGAACCGCTCATCAAAGGCGATGCGCGCTGCGCCGTGGTAGCGGCGGCATCAATCGTCGCAAAGGTGCATCGCGACGCCATGCTGGTCGACTTGCACCGGGTTGAACCGCGCTACGGTTTTGCCGACCATAAAGGATATGCCACCCCCGAGCACATCGCCGCGCTTAAGCAGCACGGTCCTTCGGTGCATCACCGCGCCAATTGGTGGCGCGTGCGCGAGGCACAGCTCGCCTTCGGGTTCGGTGCGCAAGACGACGGCGAAGCGTTGCCGCAGGTACTTGTCCAGCAGTAACGGCCGCAAAGGCCGCGCCGGCGAGGAGCGAGCGGCGGGGCTGCTCGAGGCTGCCGGCTACAGCATCGTCCGCCGCAATCTGCGCCTGCCGGGCGGAGAGATCGATCTGGTTTGCCGCGACGGCGACACCATCGTTTTCGTAGAGGTCAAGGCCCGCAGCAACCGGCGTTTCGGCTCGGCGATCTCCGGAGTGGACGCGCGCAAGCGCCGGACCCTTCGCAGGCTCGCGGAGGATTACGTGCAAATCGTTGCACCCAACGCCCGCGTCCGTTTCGACGTGGTCGCTGTTGACGGAGAGCGCATGACCCTGCACCGGAACGCCTTCTAGTATGGACACCTTTATCGGCCGTACGCTCGGCGGCCGCTACGAAGTTCTGGAGCTTATCGGCCGCGGCGGCACCGCCGACACCTATCGCGCGCTCGACCAGACGCTGCAGCGCGAAGTGGCGATCAAGGTTCTGATCGACCGTTCGGACGACGTCAACAAGCGGTTTCTGCGCGAAGCGCAGGCGATGGCCAAACTGAATCATCCGCGCATCGTGCAAGTCTTCGACGTGGGCGAAGAGACCGGCATTTCGTATATCATCATGGAGCTGGTCCGCGGAAAAACGCTCCGCGATCTGGAAGGCGGCTCGATTTCGTACCGTCAAGCGCTGACGTATCTGATCGACATTCTGGAAGCGCTCGAGTACGCGCACAATGAAGGCACGATCCACCGCGATATCAAGCCCTCGAATATCATGACGATCGAAGACGGCAAGCACGTCAAAGTGATGGACTTCGGACTTGCGCGCCGTACGAGCGACATGACGCAGACCACGCGGACCGGTCAGATCGTCGGGACGATCGGCTATCTGGCCCCGGAACGGTTCTTGAGCAAGCCGGCCGATATCCGCAGCGACCTGTATTCGGTCGGAATCGTCATGTACGAGATTTTCACGGGAACGGTTCCCTTCCGCAACGACAAAGACGATTTGGTTGCGACCATCTTCTCGCACGTGCACGATGCGCCGACGCCGCCGCACGAGATCAACCGCAATATTCCCGAGCCGCTGGAACGCGTCATCATGCGCGCCATCGACAAGGACCCCGGCAAACGGTACCAAGCCGCGCGCGATTTCATCGCCGATTTGAACCTGCTGCTCTCGCCGTCGGCAGCCGCGCGCAAACCGTCAGCGGATGCGCGCCGCGCACCTTCGCAAACCCATCCCGAGCTGCGTCAAGCTCTGGATCGCGCCCTCGCCCCGTCGCGCAATCGCAACGATGCGTACGAAGCGGTGCTCAAAGGCATGCTGGCGACACGGCGGCGCCGGTACGACGAAGCCAAGAACAATTTTCTGGCCGCGCTCCACGAACTGGCAGCGGTCGACAATCGTTTGGAATATGCAAAGACCGCACTCAAGTACGGAACGATGATCCTGCAGAAAGCCTCGGACGGTTTGCGCGAACGCGAGGAGCTGCGCGAAGGCGTTAGCAAGCTCAACGAAGCCCTCGAAGTCTTTCGCGATTACGATCTCTCCGAACAGATGAGCGAAACGGAATACCTGATCAATGCTCTGGAGCGCACGGCGATAGGCTATTAGCTAGCCCGATGTCGCAACAACGCAAACCGGAACTGCGCCGCGCGGTTACGCCTTGGGGCTCGTTCGCCTGGGGATATTCCGACGTGGGCGCCGACATCTTCATCGGCCTCGGCCTCGTTCTCGCGTACGCTGCAGGCGCAACGAACGTGGCGTTCCTTTTTGCGGGAATCGTGTACGTGCTCATCGGCCTGGCGTATACGGAGCTCGCCGCGACGTACCCGGTGGCGGGCGGCGGCCAGTATTTCGTGATGCGGGGCTTGGGCGATTTCTTCGGGTTTATCGCCGGCTGGGCCGTGCTCTTGGATTTCACGATCGACGTGACGCTGTTTGCGTGGTCGTGCGTCGACTATCTTTCGCAGCTGATTCCGGTTTTCGTTTCATCACTGCATCCGTGGGTGCACTTCAGCGTCGTTTTCGTGTTGATCGCGGGGCTCTGCGGCCTGAACACGCTGGGCGTGCGGGAGAGCACGGCTTTCCAGAGTTCCGTAAGCGCGATCGACGTCCTCAGCGAAACCCTGATTCTATGCTTCGGATTCCTCTTCGCGTTCGATCCGCAGCTGCTGATTCACACGATGCAGTCGGCATGGCCGTCGCCATTTGCGCTGATGCAGGGCGTATCGCTGGCGATAATCTCGTTTGTCGGCCTCGAGTCCATCTCGCAGGCGGCGCAAGAGACGCAGCGTCCGGCGTCGGTGATTCCGCGCACGTCGATCGCGCTGATTTTGACGATCCTGATCTTCGCGTTGGGCTACTCGAATCTCGCGCTCGGGATGCGGCCGTGGCATCCGATACACGACGCGGCCGGACACACGCTGGCGTTTTGGCAAATCTTCCCGAACAACGGGGACAACCAAGGCAAGGGCGTTGCGCTGCTGGCGGCGCAGGTTCCGTATTGGGGCCTGCTGGCGCAGTATTACGTGCCGATCCTGGGGGCGATCTTGCTGTTGATATCCAGCAATTCCGGCGTTTTCGGCAGCTCGCGCATCGCCTACGCGATGAGCCGCTCGCGCCTGCTGCCGTCGGTCTTTCAGCGCGTGCATCACAAGTTTCGCACCCCGGCCGTGTCGATTCTGACGTTTTGCGCGCTGGCCGTAGTGGAGCTGATCTTTGCCGCTTTGCCGGGTCTCGATCACGGCGCGCGCTCCGTGTACAACCGTCTCTTTCACGGCGAAGACGGGATCACGTTCTTGGGCGATCTGTACGCTTTCGGCGCGGCGACGAGTTATTCGTTCGTTTTCTTGGCGCTCATCGCGCTGCGCTTGAACGACCCCTACAGTCCACGCAAGTTCAAGATCCCGGTAAACGTGCCCATCACCTATCGCGGCGCGCGCGTCGAATTTCCGCTTATTGCGGTACTGGGCTTCATCGGCATCGCGTCGATACTCGCATTCACGATCATCACGCACGACATCGGCCGCGTCGCGGGTCCGGCATGGCTGGTCTTCGGCGTGATCTGCTACGTGATTTACCGTAAGAACAAGAACCTGCCCGTCTTTCGCTCGCAACCGCACGACTGGCGCAACGCGCAAACCGAAATTTTGCGCAATGCCGGCGAGTTGGAACTGATGGACCAGTATTTGGAGAATTTGAAATCCGCTCCGAAGGCAGCCGCCAAGTGACCAACGTTCGTTTGGCGTTCTTCGCGTTGTACGTCGTTCTGGGCGTCATTATCGTCGCGCGCTTGCTGGGCGCGGGGCTGCATCCGGAAATCGTACCGGGCGTGATC
This sequence comes from Vulcanimicrobiaceae bacterium, assembly GCA_035938175.1. Lineage (GTDB taxonomy): Bacteria > Vulcanimicrobiota > Vulcanimicrobiia > Vulcanimicrobiales > Vulcanimicrobiaceae > DASRDE01. The sequence goes on along the minus strand of DASZHD010000015.1, from coordinate 28,095 downwards.
TTGGGCATACTGTTCGCGAGTTTAGGGGTATACCGCATCGCACAGTTTCTTCGCAGCAGGGCACCGCAATGACGCAAGCCGTCACGATTTCGCCGGCCGGCGCGATCGTCGCCGTCGCGCTTGCCGTCGCGGTTGCGTCCACGCTCTGGTGGATGCTTCATCCGCCCAGTTCGTTCGTTCAACGTCTGGCAGCGCAGGCGGAGGATCAGCTGGAGCGGCTGATCGGCAGCATCATCGTCGTATTTTCCGCAGACATCAATTCGGGACATATGATGGCGCTGGCCGCGCGTTTGGCGCGCGGCGAGCGATCGGACGTGCACGCGATATACGTCATCGAAGTGCCGTTTACGCTGCCGCCCGACGCAGGCATGCCGGCCGAAGAACGCGCCGCGCTGGATGCACTTGGCGCCGCGGAAGCAATCGCGATGCGCACGGGGGCAAACATCCGCACGGACATCGTGAAAGCGCGTGAAATCAGCCAGGCCGTGCTCGATCTGGCCAAGCGCGAGCGAGCCAACCTGATCATGATGGGTTCCTATCTCGAAGGAAAGTATACGGGCGCGCCGTTGGGCCGCGACATCGAACAGATCGCCGCCGACGCGAAATGCGACGTCCTCATCGGCGTAGAGGGAAAACATGGCACGGTCTTAACCGGCGAAGCGGCGCAGGCGAGCGGAACCGCGGACGTTTCAAAGAATACCTCGTTATGAAGAATGTCCGTCCTCTGCTTTGCGGCATACCGGTTTTTGCATTGGCTTTATCGATAGCGGCACCCGCGGCGCGTGCCGCCGGCGTACCGGCAATCTCGGCTTTCGACCAAGCATTTTCGAAGGTTAACGATTACACCGTAACGGTGAAGGCCCACGAAGTATCGGGAAGTCACACACAAAACCGCACGTATAACTATTGGTTCAAACGCCCGGACAAGGCCAAGACCTTGATTGTCGATGGAGACGGGAAGGGAAGCGGCGGCGTATGGAACGGCGGCGACAGCGTCAGCGGACATCAGGGCGGTTTTCTTGCGTTCATCCATCTGAAAGTGAGCATACACGACCCGCGCGCAACCTCACTTCGCGGCTACACGATCCCCGAAGGCCTCATTCAAAATGAGGTCGACAAATACAAAGACGTCAAAGGCGACCTCACACAAAAGGCAGGGCCCGCCGTCGACGGCGCGGCGACCGACGAAGTCGATCTGAACGTCGCGGATCCGGCGCAAAACCAGGGCGTCACGCGAATGATCATCTACTTTAATCGTGAAACGCATTTTCCGGTGCGCCAATTGCGCTACGCGGGCGATCAAATCGTTGCGGACGAGACGTTCGCTAATCTCAAAACCAACGTCGGCCTGACCGACGGCGACTTCCCGTTCTAACGTGGCCGCCGTACGAATCGAAAACGGCTCGCTGAAGATCCAGCTTTCGTGGGTCGACCGGCTGTTGGGATTTCAGGGTTCCTTCGAGATGCCGCTCTCGCACGTGATCAACGCTTACGTCAGCAGCTACGAAGATCTGCAGCTGCAGTACAAAATCGAAGGCGTCAACTGGGGAATGGATAAGTCGCTCGGGATCTTTGCAAATCCGCAGGGTCTCATCTTCGTCGACGTTACGGGCGATCGCGATTGCCTTGTCGTCCAGACGCGCGGCGAACGCTTCGAGCGAATTGCAGTGCAATTGGCCGGGGATCAAGATGCCAACGCAATCGCACATGAGATCATGCGCAGCATTCCCGACAGCGGCCCGGTAGACTAAAAACGTTTCACACAAAGCGCGCCGCATGCGCATGCGGCGCGTTTTGATGTTTCTTGATGGGCGTTTTCTGCGCGCCATGTTATACTGCGGCGAGAATTCGTGCGAAGCGCTGCATGGTACAACACAAAACTTTCCGTTCAAACCTTTTACCGTTTTTTACAATAGCTGCGGCGGCCGTCTGCATTGCCGCTGCATCGCGTGCCGATGTTTTGGCCGCGACGGAGTCCTTTTCGATACGCGCCGTACCCGTGGCACAAGCACCGAAGATCGACGGCACGCTCGACGACGCAGCGTGGCAGAATGCGGCTCGCGTGCAATTGGATTGGGATTTTACGTACCGGCGGCGCGCCGAAGATCGCACCGACGTGTATCTCTTGATGGATCGCCGCTTCTTGTACGTCGCATTTGTGGCACAGCAAGACGCGTCGGTAACGGCGTCGCAGCATACCGACAACGTTCCGTTGACGACGGACGACGTCGTCCGGGTATATTTGTGGCCCGGCGGCGATCAGGGTTTCGAATATGGTTTCGAATCAAACCCCATCGGAACGCACTATCAGTTTTCATCCGAGAACACCGCGTTCGCGCCGGCATGGGTAAGCGCCGGAAAAGTTTCAGGGCGCGGCTATATCGTCACCGAACGGATTCCACTGGACGTGATGCGCAACGATCGCCGCACGACGTGGCGCCTGCAGTTCGACCGCACCATACAAAAGACGAACAGCGCGTACGAATGGTCGCACGCCGAGTCGCAGCTAGCCACGGATCAAGCGATCTATACCGGGTACCTTACCGGCATGGACATCGCCGTCGCCAACACCCGCACGAAACCGCGCGTGCAGCCTTACGTGCTCGCGCAAGCCGGTACGAGCGGCGCGGGCGGCAGCACGTCGCGAATGGGTGCCGACTTTGCAATACCCATAACCGCTACGGCCTCGTTCGTCGGGACGCTGCATCCGGACTATTCGAACGTAGAGCTCGATCAACAAACCATCGCGCCGACCGCTTTTCCCCGTTTTTTCCAGGAGGTACGGCCGTTCTTCACGCAGGGCAGCCACTTCTTCAACAACTTCCAATGCAACGACTGCATCGACGGGCCGAAGTTGTATACGCCCAGCATTCCCACGCCGCGCGACGGTTTCGCAGTTGAGGGCGTTCAAGGTCCGGTGACCTTCGCGGCTTTTGACGCCATGTCGGCGGGACGCAGCGATAGCGCACAAAACGCGAATTTCTCGACGCCCGACCGGCGCTACTCATTGATCGTTCAGCGCGAAACGGTGGACATGCCGGGCGTGCACGACGATACGACGTATTACCAAGCCCAGGCGGGAAACGGCCACAACTTCTACGCCTACGCCACCGGCGGCGGCGAGGGCGGCACGTACATCACGCAGCCGGGCGGCGGTGTGTTCCGCGAATACGGCCTTGGATTGTACACGCCGAAATCGGGCATCTTTGCGTCGTATCACGACGTCGGTCCACAATTCGCCCCCTTGGACGGCTTTAACGCATTCAACGACGTGCAAGGCCCCGCGGTCTTCGCGCAGCGTGAATTCGACTTCGGGCAGAAGGCGTTCATACAGAACGTCACGGTATCGCAGGACTACAACCGGTATCATTCCCACGCCGGCGGTTTGGATTTTAGTTTGGACTCCAGCTCGCTGGTCATCAATACGCGCACGCTGTTCACGATCTCGTTGACGAGCGGCGAAAATTATATTCTGCAAAGCGGCGCGCCGGGCGGCTTGGCGAACCAAAACGGCGTCTCGATTGCGTATGCGCAGAACACGTCCACGCCCACGACGTTCTCCTACAACGTCGGCCGGTTCGGAGGCGGCTATCTGCGAAGCACGGTGCGCTCCACAAGCCTGCGGCTCGGGCGCCGCCAGACGCTCAGCGTCGAAGCGGACAACACGGATTGGAACTTGGATACGGGGGCGACGGAAGTACAATGGCTCGAGAGAACGAACTTCGCGTATCAGATTTCGGCCAACTCGTCCTTTGCGATCGGCGCGCGCCGCATCCTCGGAACCGGTCCGGCCTTCTTCGGTAAGCCGCAGTTCGTGGACGCATCCAACGTTTCGCTGGCATACTACAATAGAATCGGGCCGGGCGAATTGTATTTGGTGTACGGCAATCCAAATGCGCTGTACACGCAACCCGCACTGATCGTAAAGTGGATCTTGTATCTCGGCGCGCAAAAAGGAACCTGACGATGATCGACTCCGCACACCACATCGAACCGGCGCAAGAACACCTCGCCCCCGGCCCGTCAATCAGCTACCGCTTCGGCTCGTACATTCTCGACGCGTCGCGCCGCGTGCTGTTCCACGAGCTGACGGCAAAGCCGCTCTCCGAGAAGTTGTTCAAAATCTTGCTGCTGCTGCTGCAAGCGGACGGCCGCGTCGTCAGTAAAGACACGTTCTTCGACGAGGTTTGGCCCGACCAATCGCCGTCGGATGCCAATTTGGCGCAGCACCTGCTGATGTTACGGCAGATTCTCGGCGAGCGCGCTCGAGATCATTCGTACGTCGTAACCGTTCCCGGCATCGGATACCGCCTCGCCACGGCGGTGGAGCGAAAAATCGGCCTCTCCATGAAACAGCTGTGCGAGCGCTGCGACGCGGCCCTGGAGGCGGATGGCCGCGCCTATATCTGTTCGTACGAATGCACGTTTTGCGAATCGTGCGCTATGGAATTGTCGCGGCGGTGCCGCAACTGCGGCGGCACGCTCGTGCGCCGGCCCCCCAGACGAACCGCAGCGGCGGCCGCCGAACAAGCCGGCTAGATTCGCACCTCGACGCCGAACTCCACAACACGGTTGGGCGGCAATCCCAGCGAATCGGTAAGCGGACGCGCGTTGCGAGCCATCCAACGGAACAGCGCCCGCTGCCACTTCCACAACGCCCGTTCCGAGTGATCCCTGCGAATCTTCGGATCGGCCAGATAGTACGTGGGATGCGAAAAATCCATGGCCGGCCGCTGCTTGCGCATATGGTGCAGAATGTCGCGGATTTGCGGCTCCTCCATATAACCGTACCACGCTTTGACGCGCAGCAGACGCGGCGTGATGTCTTCGAACTGCACGCGTTCGTCGGGATGGACGAACGGCCGCGACGAATGCATGATCGTCAACAGCACGATCGTGTCGAAAACGATGTGGTTGCGAAGCCATTCGTGCTGCATTACAAATGGAATTCCGCGCGGCTCGGGACTTAGGAAGAACGCCGTTCCGCTGACGACGGTGGGTTCCTTAGCCTCTTTCAGGAATTGTTCGACCGGCATGGTGTGCTCGTTCAAACTCTCCATCAACCGGCGCCGTCCGCGGTTCCAAGTGGTAAACAGCGTGAAAAGCCACACCGCAAGCGCGAACGGAACCCATCCGCCCGAGATGAATTTCGACGCGTTGCCGATCAGAAACGGGATATCCCAGCACAAAAACAGCGCGATGAGCGGAACCCATTGCCAGGCCGGCCGGTGCCAGCGTTTGCGCAAAAGCTGCGAATAGGCGATCGTCGTCGCGAGCATCGTTATCGTCACGGCAAGCCCGTACGCGCCGCCGAGCGCGCTCGACGATTTGAACGTAATCACCAGAACGATGCAGATGATGCCGAGCATCGCATTGACGGTCGGCATGAAGATCTGACCGGCGTAGTGCCGCGACGTGTGCACCAACCGGAAGCGCGGACAGTATCCCAACTGCATCGCTTGATACGTGAGCGAGAAAACGCCGGAGATGAGCGCCTGCGAGGCGATCACCGTTGCCACCGTCGCCAGCAGCACCATGGGCACGACCAGCTGGTGCGGCACGAGTGAAAAGAACGGCGCGCCTTGTACGATCTTGGGATCGCCCAGCGCTATCGCGCCTTGTCCGAAATAGTTCAACACGAGCGCTGGGAAAACGGCCACGTACCACGCGTAGGTAATGGCACGGCGCCCGAAGTGCGCGAGGTCCGCGTACAGCGCTTCAGCTCCGGTTACACATAACACGACCGCGCCGAAAATCAGCAGGCTGCGGATGCCGTTGTGCACGATGAACGAGGCCGCGTAAGTGGGCGACAGGGCGGCGAGTATCTGCGGATGGTGCGCGATCGAAAAGCCGCCGGCGATGGCGATTGCAGCAAACCAGATCAGCATAACGGGCCCGAACAACGCCCCGATCTTCGCGGTGCCGCGCGACTGCGCCGCAAACAGTCCGATGAGAATGATCACGGCCAGCGGAACGATGAAGCGGTGCGCCGCGGTCGTCCACACGTCCAGTCCTTCGAGCGCGGAGATCACCGAAATGGCGGGCGTTATCGCGCCGTCGCCGTACAGCATCGACGCACCGAACAAGACGATCAGCGCGAGTGCTCCAAGGCCGGCCGGCATCGCCGTACGCTTCGCCGGCATCAACTGGGCCAGCAGCGCCAGAATGCCGCCTTCACCGTCGTAGTCGGCACGCATCATACACGCCACGTATTTCACACAAACGACGACGACGAGCGTCCACAGAATCAGCGAGCAGATTCCAAGAATGTTTCCGCGCGTCGCGGCTGCAGGAAATTCTCCGGTAAAACACTGGCTGAACGCGTACAGCGGACTCGTGCCGATGTCTCCGAACACGACGCCGAGCGCGGCGAGCGAGAGTGCGCTGAGCGGCTCCGCGGCGCGCCTTCGGCGCTGACGGACCGGTTGCTCAGCGGCCGCGACGGTCTCGGTAGCCACGGGAGTCGTTATGCCCGGCGCAAGTACCGCTTACGCAGTTCGTCAACGATTACCGCGAGCAGAATGACCGCGCCCAGCACGACCCACTGCAAATACGAATTGATCCCCAGCAGGTTCATGGCGTTGTCCAGCAGACCGATGAGCAGCGCTCCGAAAAACGTGCCGACGATGCTTCCGCGCCCGCCCATGAGGCTGGTGCCGCCGACGACGACGGCCGCGATGGCATTGAGCATCTCGTTGCCCGTGCCGGTTTGCGGCGATCCGGACGAGAACAGCGCCAGATACAAAAAGCCCACGATCGCGGCACACATTCCGCTGATCACGTACACCAGCGTCTTGATTTGTCCGACTTTTACACCTGCGAGCCGCGCCGCTTCTTCGTTGCCGCCCAGAGCGAACACGTAGCGCCCGAAACGCGTACGCATCAGCAATACCGAGCTGACCACCAGAACGGCGATCATCCAAATCACCGGATTGGGAATTCCCGTCCGGAACACGTGAATGAGCGACCCGAAGCCGATGCCCTGCAGATCCGTCGGCGTCAGCGCCACGGGACGTCCCGAGGACAAGATGTACGAGAGCCCCAGCGCAGCCTGCATCATCGCCAGCGTCGTGATGAACGGCGGAAGGTTCAGTTTGACGACGGGAACGGCGTTGATGAATCCTGCGGCGCCGCCGACGGCAAGGCCGACGAGCAGCGTGGCGGCGATCAGCGCGATTCCGTGTAATCCCGTCGCATTGGCGAACAGCGCCATAACGACGCCGGTGAGCGAAATGAGCGATCCGATCGAGAGATCGATTCCGGCCGTGATGATGACGAACGTTTCGCCGACGCCCATGATGCAGTTGTACGTGATCTGCCGCAGAACTTGAACGATATTGCCGGGTTGCAGAAATGACCCGTGCGCCGCGGCGTTGATCGCTACCGCGATGGCGGCGAGCAATACCGCTGCCAGCACGACGCGCAGCCAGTACGTCCGCGTCTGTTTCTGTTTGGCGTCGGTCGCGGCTTGCGTTATTTCGGCTTGAACTTGCACGTTCACTATGCTGCTGCTCCCGTCGCGGCGGCGATGATGGCGTCGGGCGATGCTTGCGCGCGATCGAACTCGCGCACGATACGGCCGCCGCTTACGACCAAGATGCGGTGAGACATTCCCAGGACTTCCGGTAATTCACTGCTCACCATCACGATCGCGGCCCCGCCTTTCGCGAGCCCTACCATCAGCGAATAGATCTCTGCCTTCGCACCGATGTCGATGCCGCGGGTCGGTTCGTCGAACAGGAACACTTTCGCATTCCCAAGCAGCCATTTGGCCAAGACGACCTTTTGCTGGTTGCCGCCGGAAAGATTGCGCACCAGTTGTTCGGGTCCCGGCGTTCGAATGCGCAGCTCTTCGATGTACTTTTGCGTCGCCGCGAGCTCTTTCGTCCGGTCGATCAGCAAGTCGCGCCCTTCGAATTGATCCAAGTGGGCCAGCGTCACGTTTTCGCGGACGCTCATGCCCAACACCAAGCCCTGACTTTTGCGATCCTCCGTGATGAACGCGATGCCGGCGTGAATGCCGTCCGCCGGAGAGCGTTCGCGTACCGTGCTGCCCGCCACGAGGATCTCACCGCTTTGCGCCACGTCGGCACCGGCAATCGCGCGCACGATTTCGGTGCGGCCCGCGCCGACCAGGCCGGCAAGCCCCACGATCTCGCCCGCGCGAACCCGCAGCGAGACGCCGTTGACGGCGGGTGCGCGCACCAAGTCGCGGACCTCCAGCACCGTTTCGGCCGTTGGCGGCACGGGCGGCACGTCGGGAAAGTGCGAGTCCAAGCGCCGTCCGACCATCGCGCGGACGATTTCGTCGGGCGGAAAATCGCCGATGGCGCGCGTTTCGATCGCGCGGCCGTCGCGCAGAACCGTAATCCTGTCCGCGACGCGCGGAAGCTCTTCCATGCGGTGCGAGATGTAGAAGATTCCGGCACCGCGCGCCTTCAGCGTAGCGATCACGGCAAAGAGGCGGTCGATCTCGCGATCGGTCAGCGCGGCACTCGGTTCGTCCATGACGATGATGCGCGCCGAACGCGACAGCACTTTGGCGATCTCGATCATCTGCTGCTGCGCGACCGAAAGGAGCGAGACCTCGGTTTCCAGCGGCAGCGTGATGCCGAGCTCGGCAAAAACCTTCGCCGCGCGATCGCGCGCCGCACGCTCGTCGAGCAGCGCGCCGCGCGTGGGTTCGTTGCCGAGAACGATATTGTCGACTGCGCTCAGCGCCGGAACGAGATTGAACTCCTGATAGATCATCCCGATGCCGAGCGCTTCCGCGGTTCGCGGAGAGTCGATGTTCACCGCGCGGCCGTCGATGACGATCTCGCCCGTATCCGCGGGCTGGGCTCCGGCCAAAATCTTCATCAGCGTCGATTTGCCCGCACCGTTTTCACCAACGAGCGCATGCACTTCGCCGCCGCGCAGATCCAGCGACACGCCGTCGAGCGCGCGAACGCCGGGAAACGACTTCCCGATGTCGCGCATCTCCAAAAGCGGTGGCGTCAGTGCGCGTTAGCCTTCGTGTACGTGCCCACGGGAACGTCGATGCGCGCGGGGACCTTCTTCCCGCTGAAATAGTCGTGGATCACGTCTATCGTCTTTATGCCGATTTCGTCCGGATGCTGAAGTGCGTCGCCGTACATCGATCCGGCGGCGATAGCGGTGCGCGCTTCGGGCGTTGCGTCGTATCCGATGATCGCGATGCCGCTTGCATTTGCGGCGCGAACGGCGGTCAGCGCGCCGAGCGCGGAATCGTCGTTGATCCCGAATACGCCTCTCAAGTCGCGATGCGCTTGCAGCAGATCGCTCATGTCGTTGCTGGCCTTCGTGCGCGTGCCGCCCGAAGCGGTGTCCGCGACGACCTTCACGCCGGGACAGTGCGCAGCCAGCGCCATTTTGAATCCTTTGACGCGATCTTGAACGCTCGTTACTTCGGGCTCGTCGAGAATCGCGACGCTGCCCGAATTGCCGACCGCTTTGCACATCAAGATTCCGGCTTGTTCGCCGCCCTGCACGTTATTGGAAGCGACGTGCGAAATGACTTTTCCTTGATTGCTGGCGTTGGCGATGTCGGCGGTAAACACGGGTATTTTCGCGTTGTTCGCCTCGGCAATCGCACTTCCGATCGCCTGCGAATCGTACGGCGTCAGCACGATCGCGTCGACGCGGCGCGAGATGAAATCCTCGACTTGCGACTGCTGCCGCGCGTTGTCGCGGTTGGCGTCGACGATGATCAGCTTGTAGCCGTATTTCTTGGCCTCGGACTGCATGCCGGCTTGCATCTGCTGATAGAATTGCGCCTCGGTGTCCTGAATGGAAACGCCGATGGTTTTTGCGGCGCCGCCGGCCGGGCCGGAAGCGCTGCCGGGGGCCGCGCTCGAGGACGCATTGGAACTGGAATTGCCGCCCGAGCAGGCCGACACGAGGACGGCAAGGGCCGCGGCGAGGGTCAGGCAGCGCGTTTTCAAGAGAGAAGCACCTCCAACACAGCGTTCGAACGGGGGTTTAAGCTATCCACAGGCCGGCCCTGCGCGCCTGTGAGGGATGTGGAGAACTGCATCGGGCGGGCCAGGCACGGGCCCTCCGATTCGGTCTCCGCGGACGGGCAGCCTGTAGGATTTAGGCCGGCGCGCCGGACATTCGCCGCGCGCCGAGCCACGCCGCCAAATTGCGGCAGAACGCGCGCGTGTCGTCCAGAAGGGCCGGTTCGCGAACGATCCGGTCGCTGGGCGGCTCGGAAACAAAGCTCGGACACCCTTTGCGCGGGTCCCAGTTGTAGTCGGCAAAGTGATGAAACGTCGATTCGGCGACCGCGTTACCTTCGGCGCCTTGCGAATCGAAAGCTACCGTCAGATTGAACCGGCGTCCCGTCACTTTGCTGATGCCGCGCGCGATTACGTGCGCGGATGAATCGTCCGGAGGCGCGCTTACGGCGCCTTCATGCGGATGCGCCGGAAAATACCGCAAACGGCGGCCGTCGGCAAGCAGTAATGGATGAACCGGCTCCACGATTTCGATCTCTTGCACGTCGCCGTTCGATCCGGAGTGAAAGTTCGGCCAGTCGATGGCGGCGGTGTCGCGATCGTCTCTGCCCTCGCGTGCAATCGCTTCATCAACGTTCTTGGTGTGAAAATGATGCGCCGCACCGACGCCGCCCAAATCGCAGACGGAACTGCCGAGATCCATATGGTCGCGCGTGACCATTAGGCCCCCGCCTCGCGCGCGGAACTGCGAGATCGCGCTGCACTCCTCGCGGTGAATCCCGTCGCCGGTGTCGACCGCAAACAACCACACTTGATCGAAATCGCTGTCCGGCAAGTTTGCCAGTACCGGATCGATACCGTCTTCGCGGTTTCGCGCAACCACGTCGTGGTCTTGCGCCAAGAGGTCCGCGAGCAGCGAGAAGCGGCCGATGTGCCAATCGTCCTCGCGATACGGAATCGTCGTCTGTAACAGGATCTTACTCATCGTTCCAAGCCTCCGAGCCGCAAGAACAGCGCGCGAAGCCGGAAGTTGCACGTTCAGGCGGCGCGGGTATCCAGCCGTTCGAGGCTGCGGTACTGAATCGCTTCCGCCACGTGTCCGGGCTCGATCCGCTCGCTTTCCGCCAAGTCCGCGATGGTCCGCGCCGCACGAGCGATCCGGTCGAGGGCGCGCGCCGAGAAGCGCCGCCGCGCACTGGCTTGTCCGAGCACCTCCAACGCTCGCGGGGTCAAGTCGCAATACGTGCGCACGAGATTTCCCGGAATATCGCCGTTGCAGGTAATCGGCGTTCCGGCAAAGCGCGTGCGCTGCAGGTTGCGGGCAGCGATGACGCGTTTGCGAATGGAGGACGAATGCTCGGAGCTTTCGGGACGCACCATGTCGTCGAATTCGACGCGCGCAACCTCGACCTGTAAATCGATGCGATCGAGCAGCGGGCCGGAGAGTTTCGAAATGTATTTTGCGACCGCCGCGTCGTCGCAACGGCACTCGGCACTGCGCGTTCCGCGGTACCCGCACGGACACGGATTCATCGATGCCGCCAGCATGAATCGCGCCGGATAGGTAAATGTTCCGGCCGCGCGCGCGATCGTTACGACGCCTTCTTCCAGCGGTTGACGCATCACCTCAATCGACGAGCGCGTGAACTCGGGCAACTCGTCGAGAAACAGCACGCCGTTGTGCGCCAAACTTATTTCGCCCGGCTTCACGGCGCTGCCGCCGCCGACCAACGCCGTTTGACTGATCGTGTGATGCGGAAAGCGAAACGGGCGCGCGCGTACGATCCCCGGCTGCGATCCCAGTAATCCGGCGACGCTGTAGATCTTCGTAACTTCCAACGCTTCGTCTGCCGTCATCGGCGGAAGAATGGACGGAAGTCTGCGCGTAAGCATCGTCTTGCCGCATCCGGGAGGACCGACGAACAGCACGTTGTGTCCGCCCGCGGCAGCGATCTCCAGCGCGCGCTTTCCGCCGCTTTGACCGCGCACGTCCGCAAAATCTCCATACAATAATTCGTCGTAGGCGCTGATCTCCGGCGCCTTCGTTCGGACGCGCCACTTCATGCCGCTGCCGGCCAGCACCGACACTGCCGATTGCAGCGAGTCGACTGCGTACAGCTCGATGCCCTCTACAAGTGCGGCCTCTTCGGCGTTCGCCGCGGGGAGGATCAACTTGGTGAATCCGGCATTGCGAGCGCCGAGCACCATCGGCAAAATGCCGCCGACCGCGCGCAGCGCGCCATCGAGCGCGAGCTCGCCCAAAACGGCAAAACCTTGCAGCGCTAAGCGATCGATTTGCTCGTCGATCGCAATGAGCGCGAGCGCGATTGCAAGATCGAATGCCGGTCCCTCTTTGCGCACGTCGGCGGGCGAAAGATTGACGAGTAACCGTCCCGCGGGATACGCGAAGCCGGAGTTTTGCACCGCTGCACGGACGCGTTCGCGAGCTTCGTTGAGTGCCCTGTCGGGCAGTCCGATGATGGCGAGCGCCGGCGTGCCCGGCGAGCTGTCGGCTTCAACGCGTACGACGTATCCGTCGATGCCGAGCATCGCGGCCGAAAATGCCAATGAAAGCACGAAGTCCTCCGCCGCACAGTCACGCTACGGCGGACCGATCGCTAGCGCGTCACGTCGGCATCGGCGTCGGGGTGGGCGTTGCGGTCGGAGTAGGCGTCGGCGTTGGCGTTGGCGTTGGTGAAGCCGTCGGCGTGGGTGTCGGCGTCGGCGTGGGCGTCGGCGTGGGCGTCGGTGATGCCGTGGGCGTCGGTGTCGGCATCGGAGTCGGCGTTGGTGAAGCGGTCGGCGTCGGACGCGGGGTCGGCGTCGGCGTGTGATGCGGCGAAGGCGTCGGTGTCGGTGTGTGATGCGGTGAAGGCGTCGGGGTCGGCGTATGAGCCGGCGTCGGTGATGCCGACGGGCTTACCGTGGGCGTCGACGAGGGTGCCGCTGATGGCGTCGTCGTCGCATCGGGGCTCCCCGAAGGCGAACCGCTCGGTGAGGGCGCGCCGTTGGGCGGCAAAATGAAAATCTCGTTCGTCGTGCCGCCGCTGCGGCACGCCGTGACGATTACCGCCAAAACCAAAAGCGCCAAGAGGGCTACGCGCATCGCGTCCGCTCCTTATTCTGCTGCTGGAGTTCCGTTCGGTACGGCCATTCGGCGGGTAGAGAAAAGCAATGGTGTACAAGCAGTTTATGCTCGGCGGCATCGCACTGACAAGCCTGATAACGGCAATCGTTAGCGCACCGGCCAACGGATCGACCGCTCCCCAAGCCACGCCGTCTGCCAGTGCCAGCCCGTCGCCGACGCCGCGGCCTAGCCCGACGCTCCGCGGAACGCCGCAGCCGGAACCGACGATCGCCACGCCGTCTCCGCTGCCGACGGCAGTTACGCCGATGCCGATTCCGACGCTCTGGCCGACGCCGTCGCCCTAGAGTAACACCTTCGGCGGTAGGAGCCACAACAACATCGCCGCCGTGTCGAGGGCGTGCTGCATCTCGACGCACGCTATGCCGCCCTTTTTGAGATCGATGTTCGCGCCGCCAATCACGCGTCCGATGGTTTGGCTCATCGACGGTTCGTGACCGACGATCATCACCGTAGCCGAGTCCGCGTACTTCTCCAGGAGTGCGCCCAGTTTGCCGGCGTCGAACTCGAGGCCGGCGCCTTCGTCCTCGACGAGCCGGTCGCGAAGGTCCAGTTCCTTCGCGACGATTTCCGCCGTTTGTTTTGCGCGCACGAGCGGACTGGTGATAATCGCATCCGGTTTTATACGCAAACGCCCAAGAGCTTTTGCCTCTTGCGCCATGCGGTCTTTGCCTTCGCGCGTCAGGGGACGGTCGCGGTCTTCGCCCTGGAATTCTTCACGGTCTACGGCAACGCCGTGCCGTACGAAATAGATTTTCATCCGTTCGCCGCTTTCGTGGCTTCTGCGCCGGATATGTTGGCTAGGCGGGAACGATCTCCGTGTGGGTTTGCGCAATTGCCGGATCCGGCACTCCGCCGCCGCAGGCGTCCAGCGGATACGCGCAATACAGATCGAACGGAATCTCGGCCTGCAGGCGATTCCAAAAGCGTTCGAGTTCGATGGCCTGCGCGCGCTCGCCGCGCTCCCAAAGATCCGCAACCATGTCGCCGTACGCGTGAAGTTTGCGTCCGCGAGCGGCTGCAAACATTTCGCGAACCAGGTTGCCGACGGTTGCATCGAACCGGCCGTAGTTCAAGCGGCCTTTTTCGTACAAGTGCGCCAATGTCTGACGCGTTTCCAGAACGCGAAAACGGCCGGTGCGAATGAGCAGCGCCGGTGCAACGCCGTTCTCTTCCAAATCGCGGTATAGCGCAAAACGCCGATCGTCGGAAATTACGGCGAGCAGTGCGCCTCCGCCGGTAACCGGTTCGGACAAGTACCGGGCAACGCCCGCGATCAGCGGGCGTTCGTCATGTCCGTAAAACTGCGCTAAGTGCCGGGGCGAAGTATCCACGGTTGAACTCCGAGGGTCGTTATACCCGAAGGATCCGCGGCCAATCCTCTACACACCTGCGGCTTCCAGCTCGAGCAGTGACGGAACGGCCGAGCCGTCGAGATACTTCGTAAGTTCGCTTACCGAGAATTGTATGCCCGAAACGAACGGCCCGAACGCACCGAATCGCGCGCTGGCCTCGTCGAACCGCATCTCGTACACGAGCTTCTTGAAAACGATGGGATCGTCGGCGTACAAATCGACGCCCCATTCATAATCGTCGTAGCCGATCGATCCGCTGATGACCTGAGTCACCAATCCGTGGAACGTGCGGCCGATCTTGCCGTGATCGAGCATCATGCGAGCGCGCTCTTCGAACGGCAGCATGTACCAGTTGTCGGAGCCTTCGCGTTTTTTATCCATCGGATAGAAGCACACGTACCGGCGCTGCGGAATCCCCGCCCACAACCGGCCGGCGTTACGCGGATTGGCCGCCTGCTCTTGCAGCAATTCGTCGAATGCAGCGTTCCATTCCGGGGAAAACCGTTTCAAACCACGTTCCTGCAGCGCTGCGTGAATCTTTCCGGTCGCTTCGTACAATCCTAATTCCAAGATCGAAACATACGAGTCTCGCGGCTGCAAGAAGTCGAACAGTTCGCAACCGTCGAGCAGCGTTTGCGCCGCGGCGAGCGCGTCGAACGAACGCGCGTAATGCGTGAACATCAGATCGCATTTGTGGCCGATCGTCTGCGCAATGCCGGCGTCCGTTTGCGGTAAGTTTTGCAGCGATCGTACGGCGTCGACGGCCTCGCGAGCGATAGCGTCGCGCCGTTCTTGCGGTAACCGCGCGAAAGACCTGCGGTCGAAAGCGAGCATCCGGTGCAGAATCCACCAGCCTTCGATCGTTTCATTGACGGCGGGATGACGCAAGATTGAACTCCTTAGCTTCGCGCGAGCGCGCGCGTTCGCTTGACTTCCGCTTCGACTTCGGACGCAAGCGTATCGGGGCGCTCGCGATACTTCGCCCATAATTGCGGCATGTGTGCGATGTCTTCCAAAACGCGCGCGTAGACGGCGTTCACGGGAACGGGGACGCCGTTATCCCGGCCCGCACATGCGACCGCTCCGTTGAGATAGTCGACTTCGGTTTGCGCTTTTCCGGCGCGAAGATCGCTCAGCAGCGAGGGCGGCTTGGTGCCGCGCGCGCCTGCGACACGCCCGGCCAAAAGACGGCGCGCAATCGGACTGGGAAGCGTCGCAATACCCTGCAGCGCGCGCACCGGATAGCGCGGCAGATCCATGGGCGTCACGTTCATTGCCTGCATCACCGCGCGAACTTCGCGAATGGCGCGGATCTCCAACGTAAAGACTTCCTCGAAGTGTACGAGGCGGTTGGGAAGCACGTTCAAAATTGCGCAGCTGGCGTTCGCGACGACGTTGAGCGCGAGCTTGGACCATTTCAACGCGCGCCAATCGTCGACGACCTGCACTTTGATTCCGCCGCTCGCGAACGTGGCGGTGAGCCAGTTGTAGGCGTTGTTGCCCATCGGCGCAAAGGCGATTCCGCCTTCTTTGGCGGCTTTTCCGTGACCGTTGTCCCGCGCCCGATCGACCGGTGTGGTCAACGCGGCGGCAACCACGTTATCCGTTCCGAACGCCGCCGCCAATTTCTCCTCGTTCCCCACGCCGTTTTGCGGCGTGACGAAAACGCACTTCTGCGGATACGGAATTGCGGCGCGCAAGGTTTGAATTGCGGAATCGGTATCGAACGCCTTGACGCACACGAGCACGACGTCCGCATCGACGGGCGTCACGGCCGCGATGTCGCGCGGCGCATACGTCACTTCGACGCTGATGGATTGGAGTAAATCGCCGAGATACGTGCCGACCGCGCCGGCGCCGACGATGTACGCCTTCATGCGACGCCCGTCGATCCGAAACCGCCGCCCGAACGCTGCGTTTCGTCCAAGTCGTCGACGATTTCGAAACGCGCATGCGCGACCGGCGCAATCACCATCTGCGCGATGCGATCGCCGCGGCGCACGACGAACGGCTCGGAGCCGAAGTTCGCCAGAATAACGCACACCGGGCCGCGGTAGTCGGAATCGATCGTGCCCGGTGAATTCAGACACGTGACACCGGCACGCAGTGCCAGTCCGCTTCGCGGCCGGATCTGCGCCTCGTACCCGCGCGGAAGCGCGATCGAAAATCCCGCGGGTATCAGCGCGCGCGCGCCGGGAAGCAGCGTGATCGCTTCGCGCACTGCCGCAAAGAGATCGGCACCGGCGGCGCTGTCGGTCATGTACGACGGGAGATCGAGACCCTCGCCTTCAGGCAGGCGCTTGAAGGGTACCGTGACTGCAGACGTCATCGCAAATCACTTGGAGAGCAGCGTTGCCAACTCTTCTTGAAAGCTCTCGACGTCGCGGAACTGACGGTAGACGCTCGCGAAGCGGATGTACGCGACCTTATCCAAATTCCGAAGCGCTTCCATCAGCTTCTCGCCGATCGTCGACGAGGGCACTTCGCTCTCGCCCCGCGCGAACAGGTCGCGCTCGAGGTCCGCAGCTACCGCTTCCATCTGCGATTCCGACACGGGGCGCTTTTCGCAAGCGCGCCGCAAACCCGCCAGAATTTTTTCACGGCTGAACTGCTCGCGACGGCCGTCCTTCTTGACCACGAAGAGCCGCGGCGCTTCCATACGCTCGTACGTGGTGAAACGGTGCTTGCACCGCGGGTCGAGGCATTCGCGCCGGCGGCGGACGACGGTTTCGTCGTCGCGCGAATCGACGACTCGCGTCTCGCTCTTACGGCAGGTCGGACAAATCAACTGCGGTTGGCTCCCCGGGCAGCGCCCCTATATCTTGTGGGCACTGCCATTATAGGGCACTATGCGCCCAGGCTCCAAATCCGCGACTCCGTTCTTCGGCACGCCTGCTCGGCGGCCGGACCCGGTTGGCCGGGAGACCCGCACGCCGAAACGTGCGGAAGGCGAGCTTTTAGCTCGCCGCCCCAATCTTGAACATCTTCGTACCGCACTCGGGACATTTGCCTTCCGTCGCCGGGCGGCCGTTTTTCATGGTTATTTGCACGGCATCTTTGATCTGCCGCTTGGTCTTGCACTTCACACAGTAAGCTTCTGCTGCCACGTTGAGTCCTCCGAAACGCCGGCGCCTGGGCACTGCGCACCGGGGCCAGTTTTGTGCGCGGGGTATTCACACGCGCCCCTCACTTTCCCCCTTGCTTCCCGCACGGCCGTCGTGAAGGAATCGCGTGCAGCCCCCCACTTGCCTGCCCTACGAGGCGGTCGCTGCCGCCCGAGGCGAGCGTTTCGTCCCGGAGGCGTTCGCATCGCTGTGGGCTACGGGCACACTGCAGGGCCTAGGCAGGCCGTCCATCGCCATCGTCGGCACCCGGGCAGCCACACCCTACGGAAAGCGTCTGGCGCGCTCTTTCGCGGCAGAGCTCGGCGTTGCGGGTTGCTCAATCGTGTCGGGGTTGGCGCTGGGAATCGACGCAGCGGCGCATGCGGGCGCGCTCGACGCGGACGCACCGACCATCGGCATTTTGGGCGGAGGGCACGATGCGTTCTTTCCTCGCCGCAATGCGGCGCTGGCCGAACGGATTATCGAACGCGGGGGCGCGGTGCTCTCGCCGTATCCGCCGGAACGCGAGGCAAAGCCGTGGCAATTTTTGGAACGCAACGCCGTCGTTGCCGCACTTTCCGATGCGATCGTCGTCATCGAAGCGCCGGCGCGCAGCGGCGCGCTGAACACCGCGGGGTGGGCGGCAGGGCGGATCCCGGTATTTGCGGTTCCGGGCGACGTCGACCGCGCACACGTGGCAGGCTGTCATGCGCTCATTCGCGACGGCGCGATCTTGGCGCGGTGCGCGCAAGACGTCCTCGACGATCTCCGGCTCTCGCAGCCGGGCTGCGCGGACGGTAAGAAACAAACGCGGCGGCTCGAGTTCGATGACGAGGTTCAGCGCCGGATTGCCGGCATGCTGTCGTGCGGCGAGCTCGGCGTCGAGGAAATCGCGGCGGCATGCGCAGCACCGGCGGCCGCCGTCTTCGCCGCCCTCTCGCTGATGGAGATCGGCGGCGTCATCGAGGCTCTCCCCGGACGGCGTTACGTTCTTCGCTGACGCAGCGCTATGCTGATGCGGGGTCCGCTCGCGCGGCGCAGCTTCGGTATGTGGTGCTCCCAGAATTCTTGCGCGCGGCCGCTCATCACCATCAGACTTCCCGGCTCCAAATCGATCGAGAACGTGCGCCGCGGACGCGCCTTACTGCGAACCTGCATTTCCCGCGTAGCACCGAGGCTCACCAGCGCGACGACGGGACGGTCGATCAGATCTTCCGTGTGATCGTTGTGCCAAGCCACGCTGTCCTGTTCGTTGCGATAATACTGGACCGAGACCGAATTGAAATCCGTGCCGAGAAAGCTCTCGACGCGCTCGCATACGGCGGCGAGTTCCGGCGGCAGCGGTTCGGCCGGCGCAAAACGGGCGACGAGGCGCGGTACGTTGACGGTGTGGTCGTACATCCACATCGTCTCGCTGCTCCAGGGAAGCGAACGTTCCAGGAGTTCGAAAAGACGCGCGCTTGCGCCGGCCTCCAAGAGGGCCGGGTAATACACGATTCCGCCCGTGTCGTCGTCGACGTACACGCGAGGCGCGGATCCGAAGAGGCCGATCTGCTGGGCCATGCTCCGATCAACACGGCGCTTCGCGCTCACGTTGCGTCATCCGGACCCCTTACCCTTCGGCGCGATTCTGCCGAAGCAAGAACAGGGGGCCTTGGCCCACGCGTGCTGCCAACTGTTGGAGGCTTGATGCGGGTAGGACAAGCGGCGCCGGAATTTACGGCGGCCGTGGAAGGGGAGCCGATCACACTAGCCACGTATCGCGGCAAGTGGCTCGTCCTGTTTTTCATCAGCTCCGACTGCCCTTCGGACATCGCGCTGTTCTCCGAACGCTTGGAAGAATTTCAAAACCACGACACCGATCTTTTGGGCGCCTGCACGGATACCGACGCAACGCTGTGGGCACACATCGCAGCAATCACCGCGGACGTCGGCGGTTTGGGATATCGATTCTTCTTGGATCGCAGCCGATCGGTCGCGCGCGCATACGGGTTGATCGACCCCTCGTCGGAGGCGGTCTCATCGGGATTGTTCATCATCGATCCGGAGAGCCGTTTGAAATATATGTCCGTCGCTGACGACGGCGTCGGCTTTAGCGTCGACGAGGTTCTGCGCGTACTTCAGACGCTGCAGAGCGGACGTTTCTGTCTGGCGTACTGGACTCCCGGTAAGCGATAAGCCCGGGGGCCGTTACGCTCGCGCGTATTTTCCGTTACAGCATCTAAACGCGCTTCCCTAAAACACCGCTTGGCTCGGACGACAACTTTATAATAGCGACATATGTCGCCTTAATTTCAAGTTCGGACAGGTGTGCTTATGCACTATTCGTTAGGAAAACGCGCAATCGCGGAAGCGGCGGGAACCGCGATTCTTCTGTGCGCGATCGTCGGTTCCACTATCGCGCTGGAGAACGTTTCGGGAAGCGGAGCAACCGCGGGGATTGCGGGTTCGCTGGTCGTCGGCGCCACGTTCGTGGCGATTATTCTCGCGCTCGGTCCAATTTCCGGCGCTCATTTCAATCCTGCCGTTACGCTCGGCGCCGCCATCGGAGGCGCTGCGCCGTGGCGTGAGGTGCCTGCCTACGTGTGCGCGCAACTTGCCGGCGCGCTGACCGGCGTAGCGGCCGCACACGCCATGTTCGGTCACGCGCTGATCGCGGTCTCGCAGCACGCACGCGGCGGCTTCGGACAATACTTCAGTGAATTCGTCGCCGCATTCGGCTTGATGTTCGTGATCGCCGGTTGCGTCCGATCGAAATCGCCGAACACGCACCTCGCAGTCGCCGGCTATCTTGCGGCGGCGGGATGGTTCACGGCGTCGGGCGCATTCGCAAACCCCGCCGTAGCGATGGCACGCGTGCTCACGAGCTCGTCGAGCGGCATCGCCCTGAGCGACGCGCTGTGGTTCGCAGTCTTCGAGCTCCTCGGAGCTGCCTGTGCCGCCCTATTCTTTGCCTACGCGCTCAAGGCACAAATTTCGGAACCCGATATGACACTTGTAATCGGTCGCGCGAGTCCGGCGACGTGGAGGGCAGCCTAACTCATGGCAATTCAAATGCGCAGTTTGCTTCCGTCATTCGACGGCGCCGCTGCTTGGGTGAACGGAGAACCGACGAAGGCGGATCTTCACGGCCGTGCGGTGCTGGTCCACTTTTGGTCGATCAGCTGCGGCATCTGCCACACGACGGCGCAAGCAGTAAACGAATGGCGCGATCGTTTCGGAGACGATTTGGTGCTGATCTCCATCCACCAGCCGCGCAGCCCGAAAGAACTGGACATCGACGAGATCATCGCGGATGCGCTCAAGGCGATGCACATGACGCAGCACTGCGCCATCGACAACGATCACGCCATCGTCAGCCGCTTCGGCAATCAATTCGTTCCGGGGTTTTACTTGTTCGATCGCAACCACGAATTCCGTCACTTCCAGGCGGGCGACAAAGGACACGACCGCATCGTCGCCATCATCGAGCGGATCGTCAACGAGCGCGCAGCAGCCTAACACCGCGTAACGCCGCACGCGGACGCCGGCTGCCCGGGCGCGAAGTGCCCGGAATGCAGCTGCGGATCGTGGCGGTCGGGAAGGTCAAGGAACGCTATATTGCGGCCGCGTGCGATGACTTTCGCTCGCGGCTGCTGCCGTATTATCCCGTCGACGCCGTCGAGGTGCGTGCGGCGCAAGGCACTCCGGAGCAGGCCGTGCGCGAAGAGGGCGAGCGCATCCTCAAACACGTGCACGCCGACGATTGCTTTTGGCTGCTCGACCGCTCCGGCGATCAACTCTCGAGCGAACAACTCAGTTCGATGATTGCCGCCGTCGCAAATGCGGGGACCCGGCGCATGACGTTTGCCGTCGCCGGTACGTTCGGCGCTTCGGACGCGGTGCGCGAGCGCGCCGATTTCGTTTGGTCGCTCTCCAAACTGACGCTGCTTCACGAGTGGGCCCGAGCACTATTGCTGGAACAACTGTACCGCGCGGCGAAGATCGCGCGGAATGAACCCTATCACCGCTGAACCGGTTCTGCCCGACGCGGCGCTCGCAACGTTCGCTGCGGCGCTGCGCGAGACGATCGCGCGCACCTATCCGCAAGCCGATGCCGCAAACGTCGCGTTCGAGGCTCCGCGCCGGCCCGAATTTGGTGATTTCGCGACCAATGCCGCGTTCGGTTTGGCGCGCATTGCGAAACGCTCGCCGCAGGATATCGCCGGCACGCTCGTTCGCGGCGTGCGCGAGGTCGAGCCGCGTTTGAGCGAGCTTTTCACGGCCATCGAGCCCGCCGCAGGCTTTATCAATTTGCGTTTGGCGCCCGCGGTGTGGCAGTCCGTCGTGGCGCACGTTCTGCGCGAAGGGCGCCGGTTCGGCGAAGGTCCGAAGAAAGATACGCGCATCTCGCTGGAGTTCGGCAGCGCAAATCCCACCGGGCCGCTGGTGGTCGTGCAGGGCCGCACGTGCAGCATCGGCGACACGATCGCAAACGCGATGCGCTATTGCGGCTACGACGTCTACGTCGAATGGATCATCAACGACGCGGGCGGCCAACTCGACACGCTCGGACGTTCGCTCTACGCGCGCTACCGGCAGATCTTCGAGCCCGATTTTCCGTTTCCGGAAGACGGCTATCCCGGCGAGTATCTCATCCCGTTCGCGCAAGAGCTCGCAAAGGTAGACCAGCGCCGCTGGATCGGCGAGCCGGAAGAAGCATGGCTCGGGTATTTTGCAAAATTTGCCCGCGATCGCTTGGTGGATCAGCAGATGCACACGGTCGAGCGGTTCGGGGTCCACTACGATCTCTGGCAAAGCGAAAAAGAACTCCACGACACCGGCCGGATCAAGGCGGGCCTGCAGCGCCTTACGGAGCTCGGCCACACGTACGAGCAGGACGGCGCGCTGTTTTTCCGGGCGACGGATTACGGCGACGACAAAGATCGCGTGCTCGTGCGGCGCGACGGCCGCCCGACCTATTTCAGCAACGACGTTACCTACCATTACGAGAAGCTGCGTCGCGCGGACAAAGTCGTCGATATCCTCGGCCCCGACCATCACGGCTACATCGGGCGGCTCAAG
Source organism: Vulcanimicrobiaceae bacterium (assembly GCA_035938175.1). Lineage (GTDB taxonomy): Bacteria > Vulcanimicrobiota > Vulcanimicrobiia > Vulcanimicrobiales > Vulcanimicrobiaceae > DASRDE01. The sequence goes on along the minus strand of DASZHD010000015.1, from coordinate 5,450 downwards.
GGTCTGGCCGAAGCGCTCGGCTATTCACGCGACAACCTCGAAGTCCTGATCGCGCAGCAGATTACGCTCATGCGCGGCAACGAACTAGTCAGCATGAGCAAACGCGCCGGCAATATCGTCACACTCGACGACATCATCGACGAAGCCGGCGTCGACGCGGCGCGCTTCTTCTTCATCATGCTCTCGCCCGAATCTCCGCTGACGTTCGACTTGGCGCTGGCCAAAGAGCAGTCGAATGAAAACCCGGTGTACTACGTGCAGTACGGTCACGCGCGCATCTCGTCGGTATTCAAGAATGCGGACCCGTCGGATTTAGCCGCAGCCCGCGAGGGCAGATCGCTCTCGCGCCTGACGAGTCCGGCGGAAGTCGCGCTGGCGCGCCGGCTGGCCGAGATGCCGCGCATCGTTCAAAACGTCGCCGAACACCTGGCCCCGCACCGGCTTACGAAGTACGCTCGCGACATCGCGTCGGATTTTCATCAGTTCTATCACGAAAGCCGCATCTTGGTTGAAGATCGCGACACGCGGCTCGCGCGGCTCGGGCTTTGTATCGCGACGCAAACCGTGCTTGCGCGCGCGCTTGCGATCATGGGCGTCAGCGCTCCGGAATCGATGTAAGCGAATAGAGCCACCAGCGCGGCCGGCCGGGTTTGGCACTGCGATCGAAATAGACCGTTGCTATGCGGCCGTCGTCCGCTTCGAATTCAAACCAGTGGCGCTTGAGGTACACGTCGCCGCGATCTTCCTTGGTCGATCGTCCGGTAGCGATTAGCCGCTTCACGTGCAGCGTTTCGTCGCGCCAGGTGAAGGCGGGCGGCAACTGCGGTTCTCCGCCGACCGCCGCGCCGGCAACGGACGGGACGAGCGGCTCGGAAACGAATCGTTTCGAGGACGTCACCGCTCGAGCACGGCGATTGGCTCGATCGTCGGATCGTCCATCATCGCGACCGGCTCCGGCTGCGAGTCGTCGACGGAGTCGATCTGCCCGTGCAGCCACGGGCCCAAGAAATACCGCCAAAACAAGCGCGCGATCGCGGCGGCCGGAATACCTAATATGAGCCCGGGCAATCCGAACAGTTCGCCGCCCGCGAAAACCGCGAACATCACGGTAATGGGCGAGACGCCGACTGTGCCGCCCATGATCTTCGGAACGAGCACGCTGTCGCTGATGCGGGCCATGCCGAACATCACCGCTTGCACCAAGACGACCATGAACACGCCTTGCGGAGCCGAGAGCAGCAACGCAACGATCTGCGCTACGAGCATGCCGATGATCGGCACGGAGTACCCGATCGCACTCAGAATGCCGAGGATCAACGCAAACTTGAATCCGAACATCGCGGTGACGGCGCCGATTACGAGGCCGGTGATGGCGCTGACGATCACTTGCCCGGCGATATATCCGCCGAATACCGCGACGGCTTCAGTTGAAAGCTTGCGCGCCGTCGCGCGTTTGCTCGGGGGAAAGAATCCCGCAAAACCTTCCGCCAGACGCTCGTGGTTGAGCAGAAAGAAAAACGACAGAATCAGCGCGGAAAACGCAATAAAGAGCCCGGTTGCGATATTTATCGCGAACGCTCCGAGCGAACTGATCGTGAAGCCGAGAATCTCGCTGACGCGCTGCGATCCGAACGTTTGGAAATTGAGCAGCTGAGGCGGGATGTGGGCTTGAGGAAAATGCGCCTGCAGTGCGGCCTGAGCGCCCAGTGCCCACACCTGCACGGTGTGAAGATACACCGGCGTATTGACGATCAGCGCTTGCGACTGTGCAACGGTGAGCGGAATGACGATCAGCAACACGACGATCGTCGCGATGACCAGCAGCGCATATACGACCGCAATCGCCCAGATTCGGGAAACGCGATGACGTTCGAGCCAGGCGACGATCGGGGCCACGGCCGACGCAACGAATGCGGCGATGACGAAGACCGCGATGGTTTTCGGAATGCGCGTTGCAAACCACAAAGCCAGTACAAGGACCACTAGGCCCGCAACGGCAATCCACGCTCGCCGCCGGTTCGCTGCTAGAGAGGTTTGCACAGCAAACGCCGCTCCGTTACATAGCCGCTGTGCTCGTACAAGGCGCGCGCCGCGGCATTATCTTCGGTGACCATCAATCCCATGTACGGCAATCCTAACCGCCGCGCTTCTTGCTCCGCTGCGGCCAAAAGATGATTCCCTATACCGTACCGGCGGGCCGAAGGTTCCACGGCCATGTACGCGATGAAGCCCTGGGGCATGCGCGTGACCTCGTCCGGCATCGCCGTGAGCAGCAAAGCAAAGCCGGCGCGAACCGCCTCGCGCTCTGCGATGAAGGTGACGTGCGGCTGCGAATAGACGAATTCCAGCAGCGCGTCGAAGCTGGCCAAGACCATCGTGTGATTGAAGTATCGGAACTTCGCGACGGAATCGTCGATCGTTCGCCGGCCCAACTCCGCGACGAAACCGCGATCGTCAATGCGCCCGGTGCGAACGACGACGCTATCGCTCCTCACGCGGAGCGGCGCGACCCCGGATCGGAAAGCGGTTCGCCGCGTCCGCACTGCGGACACGCGGAAGCCTCGTACGAAACGATCGGCATGTTCAGCAGCGCTACCGTGGGAACGCCGAAATCGGCCTCACCGCGTTGGACGATCACGCCGACGCCGGCCACGGCGGCACCGGTGCGGCGCACGACGTCGATCACTTCCTTCACGGAACCGCCGGTGGTAACGACGTCTTCCACGATCAGCGCGCGGTCGGATGCATCGAGACGAAAATTCCGGCGCAGCACGGGAACGCCGCCTTCTTTTTCAACGAAGATCGCTTTGGTACCGAGCGCGCGCGCCACTTCATAACCCAGAATGATCCCGCCCACCGCGGCGCTGACGACTACCGTCGGGCGCGTTTCGCGAAATGCCTGCGCGATCTCCCGCGCGATCGGTTCGACGATGGCGGGGTCTTCCAGAATGCGGAATTTTTGAATGAAGCGATCGCTGTGGCGCCCCGAACTGAGATTGAAGTGCCCCGTTAGCAGAGCGCCGCGCTTTTCGAGTTCTTTTTGGAGATCGAGGCTCATCGCTTCGATGCCTCAAACGGACGGAACGGCTTCACGCATTTCCTCTAAAATAGCGCGGGCTGCGGCAGCGGGATCCGGCGCCTGCGTGATCGGACGGCCGACGACCAGATAATCGGATCCGGCAAGCACCGCCTGCGCCGGCGTCGTGATCCGTTCCTGATCGCAGCGCGCCGAACCCGCGGGACGAATACCCGGCGTCAGCGTCAGAAAATCCGCGCCGAGCGCGTCTTTCACCGCGCCCGCTTCGTGCGCGCTGCAAACGACTCCGCTGCAGCCCGCACGGGACGCGAGCCTTGCAAGGCGCGCGGCGTTTTCGGCGGCGTCGCCGCTCAGGCCGACTGCACGCACGTCGTGCGCCGACATGCTGGTAAGAATCGTCACTGCGAACACGTGCGGCGCAGTCATGCCCAGCTCGGCTGCGCGAAGCTGCGCGGCTTCTGCCGCGGCGCGCATCATCGCCTCGCCGCCCAGCGCGTGGACGTTGATGATGTGCGTCGTCGGGCGTATGAGTTGCGCTACCGCTGCCGCCGCCGTGCGCGGAATGTCGTGAATCTTTGCATCGACGAAATGGCGCACGTCGCGCGCCTCCAAATACGCAAAGATCCGCTCGCCGTAACCGTAGAGCGATTCGAATCCGACCTTGAAAATCAGGTCGAGTTCGTACAGTTCGTCAACCAGACGTTCGGCGTGCTCGGGAATCGTTACGTCCAGCGCGACGACCAGCTGCGCACTCATCCTTCATCTCCTTCATACTGATACACAGACGCGAAGCCGACGTTGGCCTTGCCCACGATGTCGCGCAAAGCTCGAACGCCGCAATCTTTCAAGTACGTACGCAGTTCGTCGACGATGCGCAGCGGTATGCGCGGATCGGTAAAGTTCGCCGTTCCTATCGATATCGCGCTGGCGCCGGCGAGAAAAAATTCGAGCGCGTCGCTCACCGTTTCAATTCCGCCCTGCCCGACGATCGGAATCTGCACGGCGCGCGCCACTTCGTACACGGCGAGCACGGCGATAGGGCGGATTGCGGGGCCGGAAAGTCCGCCGGTGACGTTGCCCAGACGCGGCTTCCACGTGTGTACGTCGATCGCCATACCGCGGACCGTATTGATCACGGCGAGGGCGTCGGCGCCGGCAGATTCGGCTTCACGCGCGATAGCTGCGATATCGGTGACGTTCGGCGAAAGCTTGACGATCAGCGTCTTATCGGTGACGCCGCGCACGGCGCGCACGACCTTCGCGGTGAGGTTCGGATCGCAGGCAAACGTTTCGCCTTCCGACGCGACGTTCGGGCACGAAATGTTAACTTCCAGCCCGTGGATTTCGTCGCGCGCGGCGAGCCGTTCGGCAACGTACGCGTAGTCGTCCACCGAGAAACCGGCGACGCTTCCGACGATCGTGCACGGGCGTGACGCGAATTTTGCGACTTCGTGATGCAAATAATAGTCGATGCCGGGGTTTTGGAGGCCGATCGCGTTGAGCATTCCAGCGGGAGTCGGAACGAGCCGCGGCGTCGAGTTTCCCAAGCGCGGCGCGCGCGTCACGCTTTTGAGCACCACCGCGCCGATGCGAGAGAGATCGACGAACGCCGCAAACTCTTCGCCGGAGCCGTAACAGCCGCTGCCCATGAGCGTCGGCACATCCAAGTGCAGATTACCGATGCGCACCGAGAGATCGACGCCGGTTGCCGAATTTACCATCGCAACTCGTGCGCCCAAAACACGGGTCCCTCTTTGCAGATACGCGCGTAGACGACGTCGCTTCCGCCGGCATCCGCAGCAGGAAATCCGGGCGCTTGCGCGCTGTTGCGATCGATCGGAACGACGCAGCCCCAGCAGCCTCCGACGCCGCACGCAAACGTTTCTTCGAGTGAAAGCTGGGCCGGCACGCCGAGTTCGCGCGCGACGAATGCCGTGGCCCGAAGCATCGGCGAAGGCCCGCACGCCAAAATCACATCGGGTTTCTCGCCGGAAGCGGCAAGCGCTTGGGTTACGTATCCGTGATAGCCGTAGGACCCGTCGTCCGTGGCACAGATCACCTCCGCGCCCTCGGCGGCAAAGCGGTCCTTTTCAACCAGCAGATCGGCGGTTCTGGCACCGTAATAGAGCTGGGTACGGATGCCCATTCGGACTAAGGTCTGGGCCGGAAGTAGCACGGACGCAATGCCTACGCCGCCTGCGACAATTGCAACGTGACGCCCGTTGCCGATTGTGAAACCATTACCGAGAGGGCCTGTAACAGCAAGATGATCGCCGGCGCGCAATTCAGACAGTTCCCGCGTTCGTGGACCGCACACGAAGAACAAAATGCTGGCCCGATTACCTCGAGCTTCATAGATACCGAGAGCTGTTGCGGCTCGTTCTCCTCCGGGCGGAATTGCCATCAAGAACTG
>DASZHD010000014.1:0-16583 GCA_035938175.1 Vulcanimicrobiaceae bacterium | reverse complement strand
CGCCGAGCAAATAAGCCTGCTTTGAGGGCGGCTTCGGAAAACCACTAGCCCGCGCCGCGGGTTGTATGCTATCGTGCACCCTGCCGTGACTCGTGACCCTCAGACCATTTGGTTTTCCGACAAAGTCCGCCGCGCCGGCTTCTCCGGCGTCGACGCGTTCGTGTCCGCATTCGATCTGAAGCCCTTCCGCCTCAAGCAGATTTACCGCGCCGCGTGTAAAGAATTTTCGTCCGGCATCGAGGATGTGACGACGCTTCCAAAGGATCTGCGGGCGAGCTTATCGGCGGCCGGCTTCGGTTTTGATTCGGTGGCGCCGGTGGTGGTGCAGCGCTCGAACGACAAGCAAACGAGCAAAGCGCTCTTCCGTTTAGCCGACGGTTCGGAAGTGGAAGCTGTGCTAATGGAACACTACGGCGAGCGCACTACCGTATGCATTAGTTCGCAGGCCGGATGCGCATTCGCGTGCGCATTTTGCTCGACGGGGCAGGCGGGGTTCACACGCCAACTCGAGGCGACCGAGATTTTCGACCAGGCGCGCTATTTCGCGCGCGAGCTTGCCGCCAAAGGCAAACGGATCACGAACATCGTCTTCATGGGCATGGGCGAACCGTTTCACAATTACGATGCGGTGATGGATGCGGTCGCGCTTTTGAACGATGGACAAGGGTTCGGGCTGGGGCACCGGCACATCACGATTTCGACCGTCGGGCTGGTCGACAAAATCGATCGGTTCGCGGACGAGCACACGCAAGTCAATCTCGCGATATCGCTTCACGCGCCAAGCGACGAGGTGCGCAACCGGATCATGCCGGTGAACAAACGGTTCGATATGGACGCGCTGCTTGCCGCTTGCGACCGCTACATTGAAAAAACGAACCGGAAAGTCTTCTTCGAGTACGTCATGCTTCGCGGCGTGAACGATTCGGCAGACGATGCGCGCGAGCTGGCCCGCCGCATGAAAGGGCATCTCTACCACGTGAATCTGATTCCGTATAACACGACGCCGGACGCGGCGTTCAGCGGTACGGAGCAGGATGCGATTTGGAGTTTTGCGGCGATACTCGATGCTGCCGGGATTCCGACGACGGTGCGCCAGAACATGGGCCGTGACATCGCAGCAGCATGCGGACAGCTGCGTTCGCAGACGCAGCCGAAGGTTCATAACACGGCAGCAGTCTAAGATTACTGATGCTCGACATCGTCAATACCATCGCGGCCGTCGGCACCTTTGTCGTCATTGCGGCGACCGCGATTGCCGCCATCATACAACTACGTCACTTGCGCGCCAGCAATCAGTTGCAAGGCCTTCTCGACGTTATCGGACGTCTCGAAGACGAGAAAATATACGAATGGTTCAGTGAAACGCGGCGCGAGCTTCCCACGCTGCTCGAAGATCCGAAGTACGTTCGCAGCGTGCTGGAGGGGACCTACGATCGAAACGTCGCATGGCTCCAAGTGGGAAACCGGCACGAACGAATCGGCAGTCTTCTAAAATACAAGCTCATTCCTGAAGAAGCTTTCCTAGACGTCTATTCCGGCGTCGTAATACGGACTTGGGATTTGATGCTGCCCGTCACGGCGTTATTACGTTCCAAGAACGAAAATGTCTGGGAAAATTTCGAGTACATGTACGTGCGCGCCAAGGCTTTCGACGAGCGCTACCAACATGGGAATTATCCCAAAAGCGTCCCTCGAGCGAAAATCCCCGAGTTTCCTTTGAAAGGCGGTGAGACGCACCACGTCTATCCGGCAATCAACGGCGGACCCGCCCCGAACGATTGATCGTTTAGGGCGAGTCGCGACACGGTAGTTACGTTCGTCGGCGGGGAAACGGGACGAGCCCCGGAGTGTGCTCGCGGTACGTGATATAGTCGTTTCCGAACTCTTTGACGAGATCTCGCTCCTCGAACCACGTACCGGCGACGATGTAGACCGTTGACGCCAAGGAAAAAAGTAGATGTCCGGCCGTCATGATCGGAGAGCTCCAAAAGGCAATGAGCAATCCGAGCATCAGCGGATGACGAACGATCCGGTACATGAACGGCGTTCTTAGACCGGGCTCTTCGTGCGTGACGTTCGTCCGCGGCCCGAGGACCTGACGCAGGCCGAATACGTCCCAGTGGTTGATTTGAAACGTCGATGCAATCGCGAATATCCATCCGGACGCGTACAGCACGTAGATTGCTGTGCGCAACGCACCGCGTGCGTTCCAAATCAAGCCGGCAATCGGTTGCCAGGCGACGAATAAGAAAATCAAAATGAGGCTTGCCGCCAGGACGAAAATGCTGCGTTCGATCGGAGCGGGAACGATCGTCGTCCAGCGTTGCTTGAACTGCGGCCTTGCCATGATGGTGTGTTGCACTGCAAAAAGCGCGAGAATGCCGAGATCGACGAGTACGGCAAAAAGCACACCCGATCGCGGCGGCGAGTCGGCCGTGAGCGGAAGCCCGAAGTTCCCCAGGAATGCGACCGCCCACAGCAGCGAAATCAGAAACACTGCGTAGGCAAAAATGCCGAAGGCGAGCATCAAGACTTTATTCATTTCCGTCTCCCGCTAGAGATTTGTCGCAAGAATTTCATTGGCTCTGACTGCCTCCTTAAGCGTGCCCTTGACTCTTGACGGCGTGCACGTACGTGCGAATTGCCTCGAGAAACGAGGATCGCGGAAAGCCGCGTCACAAGCCATCGCGAAGTCTCGATTGAACGTACGTATGGGGACGGCATGAAAGTTCTTGCATTCTATCTTTTCGGTGCCGCAAATATTGCCATGGGCGTCCTGAATCTGGTTTGGGGTGATTTCGATCCGGCGCATCAGCCGGTTCAAGCGCTTTCGGATCGCATCCCCGGTCAATCGGGCTACGCCTATTTGACCGGAGCGCTGCTCGTAGCAGGCGGAGCCGCAATGGTATCGCGATCGCGTTGGGCAGCTTGGGGCGCACTTGTTTTGGCGGTAGTGAATTTAGCCGTCGCCGTGTTTTGGCTGCCGCGCCTCTATACCGCGCCGCACTACCTCGGCGTTACGGTTCCGGTTGTGACGGGAGTGCTGGGCGGCGCGTTCCGGCAAGCGATCATCGTGTGCGCCGCGCTTCTGGCGTACGCAACGCTCGCGAGCGATCGTTTAACCCGAAGCGAAGCGTTGACGGGAGTTGCGCGATGGGTTTTTGGATTGGGCTCGATCGATTTCGGTCTGGTGCATCTTACGTCGGTGGCGGTGAACGCGCCGTACGTACCCGTGTGGATGCCTTTTGGACGCGACTTCTGGGTGTTCTTGACCGGCGCAGCGTTCATTCTGGCGGGCATCGCAATCATCGTCCGCCTCTTTGACGTGACGGCGGCGCGGCTGTTGGGGCTGATGCTGCTCGTCTTTAGCGCGTTCACTCTATTGCCGAATCTCACCGCAAACGTTCACGACTTGGGAAGCTGGGGCGGCAACGTGCACGAGTTCGTACTAGTCGGCTCGGCGTGGATCTTTTCTGAATGGTTGGCGGAACACGCAAACGCTCGCGTCGGGCAGCGGGTGCCCGTGTAGTTATGGCTTCGTGGCAAGACGTCCGCCGGATCGCGCTTGCGATGCCGGGCGTGAAAGAAGAAACTTCCCGCGGAAGCGCCGCGTGGACCGTCGACGGAAAGTTTTTCGTTTGGGAACGGCCGCTTCGAAAATCGGACATCGCGGCCTTGGGTCCGCGCGCGCCCAAAGGCGACATCTTAGGCGTCCGCACGGCAGACTTGGAAATGAAAGACGTGTTGCTCTCGAGCGATCCCGCCGTCTTCTTTACCACCCCGCACTTTGACGGATATCCCGCCGTGTTGGTGCGCTTGGCAGCGATACCGGTGAAAACGCTGCGTCAGGCGATTGTCGAAGCGTGGCTGGCGCGCGCACCCAAGCGCGCGGTAACGGCCTATCTGGAAGCGAACGCCAAGAAAGGAACATCTCGGAAATGATGGATGCGGCGCAGCGCGACATTCCTAAAAAAGCCTGACGCGCGAGGTGGATCGGTGGGAACGAATCAGCGCGCTGGCAACCGCGGTCTTCGTCAGCAGAATGCTCGCGATAACGGCGAAGTCAAACGCACGCATCGATCCGGCGCCGCCGGATGCCGGTCTTCCATTCCTTTCGATCGTCGTGCCGGCACGCAACGAAGAGCGGCAGATCGAACCGTGTGTCCGGTCTCTGCTCGCGCAAGCGTATCCGAACTTTGAAGTAATCGCCGTCGACGACCAGTCGAACGACGCAACGCTTGCGATTCTCGAACGGCTGGCCGCAGCCGATTCGCGCCTGCGGCTGGTCAACGGCGTGCCGTTGCCGCCGGACTGGGTCGGAAAACCGTGGGCGCTTATCCAGGGCGCGCGTGCTGCTCGAGGCGACTGGCTGCTCTTTACGGATGCGGACACCGTACACGATCCTCGCGCCGCGGCTTGCGCCGTTCGGTACGCACTCGAACGACATATTCAATTTCTCAGCCTGCTGCCGACGCAGCGGTTCGCGAGCCTCGCGGAGCGCGCACTGCTGCCATCGATCCTATTAGCGATCGCCTTTGCCGTCGGCTCGCTGGATGCGATCAACGATCCCCGGCGATTGGATGCCGCGATCTTCAACGGCCAATATCTGCTGTGCGAGCGCACCGCCTATCACGCGATCGGCAGCCACGAAACGGTGCGCGGCTCCCTTGCCGAGGATTACGACTTCGCGCGCGCCGTCAAGCGCGACGGACGGTTCGTTTCCTGTTTGGCCGACTCGTCCGATCTCGTTCGTACGCGCATGTACCGCTCCGCCGCCGAAATTTGGCAGGGGTTTACGAAGAACTTGTACGTCGGCGTCCGTCAGAATCCGGCGCAGGCTGCGGCCGGCATCGCGCTGTTCGCGGCGCTCTCGCCGCTGCCCGAATGGCTCTTGCTGCGAGCGGCGCGCTCGAAGAAGCGCCGCTCCGCGTTGCTGCCGGCGCTGTGTATTGCCGCCAGCTCGGCGGCGGCCGAGATCGCCGCCCGGCGGTCGCGTTATCCCGCCGGGTCCGGGCTGTTTTTTCCGGTCGGAACCGCCGCGATGGTAGGCATTTTCGCCAACTCGATCGCGGCGCATCTGACGGGCCGCGTGGCGTGGCGCGGCCGCACGTACGGAGGACGAGCCTGAGCCGGACCCAAACCCCAGGCCGCTATGGATACCGGGACGCAAGACCAGCGGGTAAGCATGGATGAAATCACGGCGCTGGCCAAGCGCCGCGGCTTCATCTTTCAGTCGAGCGAGATTTACGGCGGAATCGGCGGCTTCTACGACTACGGGCCGCTCGGCGCGATCCTGAAACGCAACGTGAAAGATGCCTGGTGGCGCGATACGGTGGAACTGCGCGACGACGTCGTGGCGTTCGATTCGTCGATCATCATGCATCCCCTCACGTGGAAAGCATCCGGTCACATCGACGCCTTTCACGATCGCATGGTCGATTGCAAGGTCTGCAAGCACCGTTTTCGTTTCGACCATCTCAAGTCGACCGAGCAGTGTCCCGACTGCGGAAGCAAAAATTCGTTCACGGAGCCGCGGAACTTCAATCTGATGATGCGCACGTTCGTCGGACCGATGGAAGACACGGCATCGACGGCGTATCTGCGTCCCGAGACAGCGCAAGGCATCTTCGTCAACTTCAAAAACATTTACCAGACCGCGCGCAAGAAGCCGCCCTTCGGCATCGCGCAGATCGGAAAATCGTTCCGCAACGAGATCACGCCCGGTAACTTTACGTTCCGCGTTCGCGAATTCGAGCAAGCCGAACTCGAGTATTTCGTTCCCGATGACGGGCGCGATCTGGAAATTTTCAAGGAATGGGTCGAACGGCGCAGAGCCTGGTATTCGTCGTACGGCATACGGCCCGAGCGCTTGCGCTTCTACGAGCTCACGCCCGAGGAGCGGCCGCACTACGCAAAGGCGGGCATCGACGTGGAGTACGCGTTTCCGTGGGGCTGGGGCGAACTGGAATCGATCGCGCATCGCGGTACGTACGATCTGGACGCGCACATGAACCTTTCCGGCAAAGACTTGCAATTTTTCGACGACGGCTCGAAGAAGAAGTACACGCCGATATTGATCGAGAGCTCCGCCGGAATGGATCGGACGGCGCTCACGTTCTTGATCGACGCATACGAAAACGAACGCAGCGTCGACCCCAACGGTAAGGAAACCGAACGCGTCGTCCTGCATTTCCATCCGCACATCGCTCCGGTGCAGGTTGCAGTTTTTTCACTGGCTCGGAATAAGCCCGAACTGGTAGAGCAGGCGCGCTCGATAGAACGCCACCTTCGTCCGTATTTCCGTACGCAGTACGACGAAGGAAACATCGGCCAGCTGTACCGCCGTCAAGACGAAATCGGTACGCCGTTCTGCCTGACCGTAGACTACGAATCGCTCGCGGACAACGCGGTCACGGTGCGCGAACGCGACTCGATGAGCCAACAGCGCATCGCGATCGCGTCGTTGCACGCGTACATTCGCGAGCGCGTCGAGTCGGCGCAAAGCTAGACTTCGGACATTCGTTTCCGAACTAAAAAAAGCCCAATAAAAAGTAGGCATTTCGGCCCGGTGTAGGGGTGCGCTTGCCGGGCGCAGCGTAGTGGGTACAAGATACTCTGCTATCTGCGACCAGGGGGAGATCATGTCCGAAACGCTTGCGTCCACCAAACGGGCGGTTTCTGCGCGTAAAGCGATTTGGTTTTTTGAAGAAGGCGCCGCGAGCATGAAAGATCTCCTCGGCGGCAAAGGGGCAGGCCTTGCGGAGATGACGCGTGCCGGCTTGCCGGTGCCGCCCGGATTTATCATTACTACGGAAACGTGCCTGGAGTACTACGCGCTGGGACGCCGCAACCCGCCGGGGCTCGAACAGGATGTGGCGGCGGCCATGAGCGAGCTCGAACGCCGCACCGCAAAGCGTTTCGGCGATGCGGATAATCCGCTGCTCGTTTCTGTGCGCAGCGGCGCGCGCGTGTCCATGCCGGGGATGATGGATACCATCCTCAATCTAGGCCTGAACGACCGCACGGTAAACGGGCTCGCACGGCTTACCGGTAACGATCGTTTTGCATGGGACGCGTACCGCCGTTTCATCATGATGTTTTCGTGCGTCGTGCTCGGCGTACAAAAAGATGTATTCGAAGATCGCATCGATGAAGCCAAGCACCGCTTGAACGTATCGGCGGATCCCGAAATCGACGCGTCCACTTGGCGCGAACTGTGCGATGATTTCAAAGCGCTGGTAGCGCAGCGGGCGGGCCGGCCGTTTCCGCAAGACGTGAACGAGCAATTGGATCTCGCGATTCATGCGGTTTTCGATTCTTGGAACTCCAAGCGCGCCATCGATTACCGCCGCTTCAACAAAATTCCCGACGATTGGGGTACCGCCGTCAGCGTCGTTTCGATGGTGTTCGGCAACATGGGCGACGACTCGGGGACCGGCGTTGCGTTCACGCGCGACCCGAATACCGGCGAGAAGGTCCTGTTCGGCGAGTACCTTCGCAACGCACAAGGCGAAGACGTCGTGGCCGGAATTCGCACGCCCGAAAAGATCGTCGATTTAAAGCGTACGCAGCCCGCGGTCTATGCACAGTTCGAAGAGATAGCGCACAAACTCGAACGCCACTACCGCGATATGCAAGACTTGGAGTTTACCGTAGAACGGGGCAAGCTGTACATGCTGCAGACGCGCACCGGTAAACGCAGCGCGGAAGCAGCCGTAAAGATCGCGCTCGATTTCGTTTCCGAACGGTTGATCGATAAGAAAGAAGCGATCGGCCGTGTAAACGCGGCGTCGTTGGATCAGCTCTTCCACGCGCGCATCGATCCCGCACAAGCCTACGAGCCGGCGTGTAAAGGGTTGAATGCATCGCCCGGCGCGGCCGCCGGACAGGCGGTCTTTGATGCCGATACTGCCGAAGCGTGGGGCAAAGAAGGCAAAGCCGTTATTCTGGTTCGGGTCGAGACGACGCCGGACGACGTGCACGGAATGATTGCGGCCCAGGGGGTACTCACCGCAAAAGGCGGCGCTACGTCGCATGCCGCCGTCGTGGCGCGCGGAATGGGAAAGCCGTGCGTTGCCGGCTGTGAAGCACTGACGATCGATCGCCGGAAACGCCTGGCGCACATCGGCGAGATTGAATTCAAAGAAGGCGACTGGATCACGATTGACGGGTCCACCGGCAACGTCATGGCCGGCCGGTTGAAGCTGATCGATCCGCCTTCGACGCTGCCCGGCTGGCTCGCGACCTTCTTGAGTTGGGCCGACGAAGCACGCGTGCTGGAGGTTTGGGCCAACGCCGATACGCCGCAGGACGCGCGCAAAGCGCGCGAACTCGGCGCTACGGGCATCGGACTCTGCCGCACCGAGCACATGTTCATGCAGCAAGAGCGCCTGCCCATCGTCCAGGAGATGATCCTCTCGGATACGCCGCAAGCGCGCCAAGACGCGTTGGTCAAATTGCTGCCGTTTCAGCGCGACGATTTTCTCGGCATCCTCGAGGCGATGCAGGGCCATCCGGTGACCATTCGATTGCTGGATCCGCCGCTCCACGAGTTTTTGCCCTCGCTCGAGGCGTTGCTCGTCGAGACAACCGAGCTGCGCGTGCGCGAAGGCGAGCAGTCTGCAACGTATCAAGCGAAGATGCGCGTACTCAAACGCGTGCAGCAATTACACGAGCAGAATCCGATGCTCGGCTTGCGCGTGTGCCGCCTTGGAATCGTCTATCCGGAAATCTACGCGATGCAAGTCCGCGCGATTTTCGAAGCAGCCTGCGACTTGAAAAAGCGCGGCGTCGACGTGCGGCCGGAAGTCATGATTCCGGGCGTCGGTACCAAAGAAGAGATGCGTTTTACGGCAGACGCAGCCCGCGCAATTGCGGACACCGTCATTTCCGAAACGGGCGTGCACGTCGACTATCACGTCGGCACGATGGTCGAACTGCCGCGGGCGTGTCTCGTCGCGGACGAGCTGGCGCAATCCGGCGCGGAGTTCTTTTCCTTCGGCACCAACGACCTGACGCAGACGACGTACGGCTACAGCCGCGACGACGCCGAAGGTTCGTTCATTCCGCGTTACTTGGAACTGAAGATTCTCAAAGACGATCCGTTCCAGGTGTTGGACCGGCGCGGTGTCGGCGCGCTGATGCAGGAGGCGGTTCGGCGCGGGAGAGACGCGAAACCCGGGCTCAAGATTGGGATCTGCGGCGAACACGGCGGCGAACCGTCGAGCGTCAGCTTCTGCCATAGCCTGAATTTGAACTACGTCTCGTGCTCGCCGTACCGCGTTCCGATTGCGCGTCTGGCCGCCGCCCAAGCGGCAATCGGCGCCTTGTCGTAGGCCTTTCTTAAGGCGCCATTAGAAGGTCCGGTCAGGCGCAGGTTTGGGAACCTTGCGCGCCGATTCTTGCGTTATCCGGTCCGTCATTTGTCTTCATGCAAAGGAGCAACGCAATGACCAAGAATTGGAAAGCCGGCGTTACTACCGCACTACTTTCGCTCTCCCTCATCGGCGCAGGAGCCGCTCTCACGCCGGCAGCCCATGCGCAAACGACCGCGCCCGCAATGAACAACATGCGCGGTCAATGGCATAGCAACCGCAACATTTCCTACGTCCGCCATCGCCTCGAGATGGTGATCGACAACCTGCAACGCGATCAGCACGATTACGGCGGCCACCGCGTCTCAGCGCTCAACCTGCTGCAGCAGGCCCGCGAACAATTGCTGCAAGCCGAGCAGTATCAAGCCTCGCATCCCACCAGCTACTAAACGGCACTAACGATCGCATCACAAGCGCGGTTCTTCGGGACCGCGCTTTTTTTTGCGCGCAGTCCCCTAAGGCGGAACCGTCGCGCCGTGCGCGAAGAACGCGCAACGGTGTAACTTCGATCTTATGCAGAACACCGGCGACGCGACGCTTCTGGACGTGCAACTCTTCGGCCGGCCGCGACTCTGTTTCGGCGGTGAGGAGTTTGCTTTTCGCGCACCGCCGCGAGCGCTTTCATTGCTGGCATACCTCTTGCTGCACGGCGGCAAGCCGCTGGCGCGCGACGCCCTGGCCTCGACGTTTTGGCCCGACGTAACGGACGCCCAAGCGCGGACGAAATTGCGCAGCCATCTGCACTACTTAATCAGCGACGCCTTGCCGCAGCAAGGCATACCGTGGATACTTGCCGATAAACGCACCGTTCGTTGGAATCCGGCGGCGCCGGTTCGCGTGGACGTTCTGGAATTCGAGCGCCTTGCAGGCGACGGCGCGACGATGCAGCAGGCCGCGAATCTCTACGCCGGCGATCTGCTCGACGGCTTCGATGATGAATGGATCGAACCCGAGCGCGAGCGTTTACGCGAACGCCAGGCAGCCGTTCTCTGGAATGCGATCGAGCAGAACCGCCGGGACGGTGCGCACGCTCAAG
This sequence comes from Vulcanimicrobiaceae bacterium, assembly GCA_035938175.1. Classification (GTDB taxonomy): domain Bacteria; phylum Vulcanimicrobiota; class Vulcanimicrobiia; order Vulcanimicrobiales; family Vulcanimicrobiaceae; genus DASRDE01. The sequence continues at coordinate 6,173 of DASZHD010000014.1, read as the reverse complement.
CGATTCTCTACGCCCAACGTTTGCTGGAGATCGACCCCTGGAGAGAGGACGCGTTGCGCGCCCTGATGCAGCTGCGGGCTCAGGCCGGCGATCGCGCGGCCGCATTACAAGCCTATCGCGATTTTGCCGCGCGAATGAGCCGCGAGTTGGGCATCGAGCCGATGCCGGAAACGATCGCCCTGTACGACGCCGTCATGTCCGGCGCGGAGCCTTCGAGCGCGGGTGTGGCGCGACGGGTTCCGGGGTCGCACAACTTGCCGTCGTACATAACGAGTTTCGTCAATCGAGCGGACGAGCTCGCCGCGCTTCATTCCCTCGTGAAAGAGCGCCGGCTCGTGACGCTTACGGGTGCGGGCGGATTCGGAAAGACGCGCTTGGCGATCGAAACTGCGCGGTCGCTCGTGGGAGCATTTGCAAACGGCGTATGGGTGGTAGAACTGGCGCCGTTGACGGAAAACGCCCTGATCATGCGAACGGTCGCGTCGGCGCTAGGGCTCGAGGCGCGGCCGGATGATGAACTGCTTCGTCAGATGCGGGACCTTCACGCGCTTTTCGTGTTCGATAATTGCGAGCATCTCGACGGCGTGGCCCAAACAGTAGAGACGATCTTGCGTCAGTGTCCCACCGTTCACGTTTTGGCCACCAGCCGCGAGGCGCTTCACGTCACCGGAGAACGCAGACACCGCGTGCCTTCACTTCCCATTCCGGCGGCAGAGCACCGCGAGGTGTTGCCGTCCATTGAGGAATTGCGCCGCACGCCGTCGGTGCAGCTCTTTTTGGATCGCGCAGCGGACGTCGCACCCACGTTCGAGCCGCATCGTGCGAGTGAAGAGGAGCTGCGGGCGCTCGTAACGATCGCGCAACAGCTCGACGGAATTCCGCTGGCGATCGAACTTGCCGCGGCGCGGATGGGCGCCCTGGATTTGCCGGCGCTTGCGCGGCGCTTGGACGAACGTTTGGCCGTCCTTGCGACCCGTCGAAGCGCCGCGATGCCCCGCCATCAAACGCTGCGAGCGACGATCGATTGGAGCTACGATGCCCTGGCGCCGATCGATCAGCGGATCTTCGCGCGCATGAGCGTCTTCGCGGACGGTTGGACCTTGGCAGCGGCCTGGGGTGTTTGCTCCGATTTCGACATGGACCGCTGGCAGATTCAAGATCGCCTTTCGTCCTTGGTAGACAAGTCGCTGATTGTGACGGATCGCACCGACGGCGACATACGTTACCGCATGTTGGAAACGCTGCGCGCGTACGCGCTCGAGCGCCTGCAACGAAGCGGCGAAACCGGCACTGCATGCCGCATGCATGCGCAGTATTATGCTTCTTATTCGCGCGAGCACGTCGGCCGGCGGCTGCAAGGCGGCGGATGGTTTGCCGAACTGAAAACCGAGGCAGCGAACCTTCGCGGTGCGATGAAGTGGTGCATCGACGAGGGGAACGATGCGGCGCTCGGCGCTTCGATCGCCGAAGCATTCGCATGGTTCGCATACGATCCGATGCTGTTCGAAGAAGCCGCGCACCGCTGCGAGAACGCGCTTGCGGCATTTGGTCCCAACCCGCCGGCGGAATACGAAGCGGTGCTGCAGTTGGGGCGCAGCCGGTGTTACACCTATCTCGCGCACGCGCAGCCGGCTCTGATCGCCGCCGAGCGCGCCACGGCGCTGCTTCGGGCTCTGGACGACCGCGCGAGACTGACGTACGCGTTGGGATATCTCGCGGAGGCGTTGTGGCAGTTGGGTCGGGCGGACGAATCGGCGGAAGTGGCTGAAGAAGCATGCGCGCTCGCACGGGACAACCCTCATGCGCTGGGTGCAGCGCTCACCGGCAAGGCCCGAACGACGCACGATCTCGAGAAAAAGCGAGAGGTTCTTCGGGAAGCGCTCCAAGCATACCGCACCGCAGGCAGCGAGAGCGGCGTCTGTCACCTGCTGCTTCATCTGGGCGAATGCGCCTTTGAAGGCGGCGATGCCGCGGGTGCTTTGGATTATGCCCGGCAATGCATCGCGCTCACCCGAGACGATATCGATTGGCAGCGGCATTTGGTAGCGCTCATGCGCGGCAACGCCGCCGCCTACGCTCTGGCGCTCGGAGAAATTGAAACTGCGCGTTCGTTTGCGCGCGCGTCTTTGGATCTTGCGAAACGCATGAACGACCGGCGCCGCATCGCGTTCGGGCTGCAGCATTTAGCGGGCGTGTCGATGGAAGGCGGCGACGTTCGACGTGCTGCGCAATTATTGGGGGCGTCCGACGCTCACCTAGGACCCCATAGTGCGCCGCGACTCTATACCGAGCGATCCGGTTACGAAAAGGCAATGGAGAAGCTGCGCGCTGCTTTAGGAGAAACCGAATTGCAAGTGCTTCTCGCCGAGGGACGCCGCTGGAGCACGGAGCGCGCAGTGGAGGCTGCAATGGAAGTCTGAGCCGGCGAAGAACGCTCGCGCCATGTCATTGCCCGACTTTCGGCTGGAATCGTATTTCGGCATTTGGGAATTCAAAGCGGCCCATCATTTGACCGCTTCCGACGCGCAAACGCTATCCGTGAACGAACTCTTGCAGCTTGCGGACGAAGAAGACTTGCGCCGCTGGAACGAGTTGCGCCTCGGCTACGTACCGTCGCAAGGCACGCCGGAGCTTCGCGCTGCGATTGCGGCGACGTACGATCGTATCGATCCGGATGACGTTCTCTGCTTTGCGGGAGCGGAGGAAGGCTTGTACTGCGCCATGTACGCGCTCTTGGAACCGGGCGATCATGCGATCGTGCTCGTTCCGAACTATCAATCGATGGAAAGCGTTCCGTTATCGATCTGCGATGTGAGCGGCGTCGCGCTGAATCCGCACTCGAATTGGGATTTGGACGTCGAAGCGGTTGAAGCGCTAATCCGGCCGGACACTAAGCTCGTCGCCGTCAATTTTCCCAACAACCCGACGGGCAAGATCGCGTCACGCCAAACCTTTGACGCCCTCGTGGATCTGTGCGCGTCACGCGGCATCGCATTGTTCAGCGACGAGGTCTATCGCGGCATCGAACGCGATCCCGCAAAACGGTTGCCGCAAGCCGCCGACCTGTACGAACGGGCGTTCTCGCTGAACGTCGTCTCCAAAGCGTACGGCTTGCCCGGTTTGCGCATCGGATGGATTGCGTCGCGCGATCGCGCGGCGCTGGGCCGCATGGAAAAAATGAAGCATTACCTCTCGATCTGCAATGCCGCCCCCAGCGAACTGCTCGCCTGCGTCGCGGTGAAGGCCGCAAAGCGGATCTTCGAGCGGAACCGCGCGACGTGCGCGGCAAACCTCGCCAGATTGCGGCTATTTTTCCATCGCTACCGCGACCGGTTCGATTGGTACGAACCCGACGGCGGGTGCGTCGCCTTTCCCCGCTACGTCCCCGGAGATACGGACGAGTTTTGCGAACGGCTCGTGCGAGAGCAAGGGGTGCTGCTGCTTCCCGCGTCGATGTACCGGTCGTCGCTGCTGCCCGTGCCCGCGGACCGCTTTCGCATCGGGTACGGGCGCGAGGGCATGGATTCTGCGTTGGAGGCCTTCGAAGCGTTCCTCGCGGGACGCTCCGTACCGTACGGCGCCGTATAATAGGCTCATGGATGCCGCCGCTCAGTACGCCTTGGCCTACGCGCTCACTACAAGCGCCGGTTTACGCGCGGTGCTCCCGCTGGCGTTGGGATCCCTGGCCGCGCACTTCGGCTACATTCACCCGCCGCATCCGTACGAATGGCTCGGCTCGGGCGGTGCGATGGTGGTGCTCGTCGCAATCGCGGTAGCCGAAATGCTTGCGGATAAAGTGCCCGTGCTGGATCACGTGCTGCATTTCGTGCAAATCGTCAGCAAGCCGGCAGCGGCCGCAATACTGGTCGGCGGCAGCGTGCATCCGCAAAGTCATGCCGTACTCGTGGGCCTGATGTTCGTCGGCGCGCTCAACGCACTGGGCGTGCATGCCGTGACCTCAACGGTGCGGATCGGGTCTACCGCGACCACCGCAGGAATTGCGAATCCGTTCATCAGTATCGCCGAAGATTTCGCGGCCGTCGCCACCGCGATTCTGGCGTTTTTCGCGCCGTTTTTGGCGGCGGCGCTGGCGTTTGCCGTGGTGTTGTTTATCGTACTCGCGCTTCGAACTGCGTACCGGCGCGTTCGGACGTAGCGGACAATTTCCGGCAGACGTCGCGCGCCGCGGCGACGTCGACGCGGTCGCGTTCTACGAAGAGCTTTCGCCAGTACGCTTTTCCGGAGAGTTTCTTGATCAGGTCGGAAGCCTCGCGCGCGTCAACGACGCTGCCGGAGGCCGTGCCCACCCATACGGTGCGGCTTTCCGCATCCAGCTGAAGCGGTAGCCGGTGGATCAATTGCGACTGCTCGTCGCTCCACACCGCATCGCCGTACCGTTCGCGCAGCGCCGACTCGCAGCGTTCGAACGTCCCGAGATCGCTCTCCGCGTTGAACTCTGCCACGACGGCGTACAAGCGAAGGCGCTCGCGCAGCGCCCTCGCGGCGGTAGACGGCGAGTCGCGAAGTTCGTTGAGGACCCGGAAATCATCCCAGCGCAAAAATTCGTCGATCGGATCGAGCGCGTGCGGATCGGGCCATACCTCGTCGAGCACGCGCTGCAGAATTCGCTCGAACATCCGCGTCGTGTGGTGAAAATAGACGGATGCGAACATCATATAGCGCGCAACGACGAATGATTCCAGCGCCACGACGCCCCGGCGATCGATTCCGAGCACGGGCCGCCCCCGCACTTCGTAGATTCGGGCCGAACCCAGGAGCTGGTCGGCATCGTAGCGGCCGCTCAAAACGCCGGTGAAATACGCGTCGCGCTGCAAGTAGTCCATGCGATCCGCATCGAGATTCGGCCCGCTTACAATCTCGCGCAAGACCGGATACTTGGCGTCGTCCGTTCCGACGATCAGTTCCAACACTTCGCGCGGATCGACGTCCAGCGCGTCAAAATGCCGCTGCATTTCGGGAAGTGCCAGAATGTCGCGAGTACGCAGTTCGTGGCGTACTTGAAGCACGGCTTCGCACGCATGACTGAACGGGCCGTGGCCGATGTCGTGAAGCAGAAGCGCCGCGCGCAGCAGCCGGCGTTGGTATGCGGCGTCGGTCTCGCTCGCGAAGTACTGCGCCGCATGACCCAGTAACGTGTCGAACACGCCGGTTCCCATTGCAAGCGCTCCCACCGCGTGGCCGAAGCGCGAGTGTTCCGCCGACGGGAACGCCAAATAGGCCAGACCAAGCTGGCGCAGCCGCCGCAGGCGCTGCAGCGGAGAGGAATCGAGCAGCGCGGCCTCAGCGCTCGTCAGCTCGATGAAGTGGTGCACGGGGTCGTAGATCCGCTTCATCCGCGGACATTCTTCGTACCGCGGCGAAGAAGCCCATCCTTCGATGGCAGGAACGGACATGATGCGATTCGATCAAGGAGCTATCCGGGAGATTCACGCGCGAGTCGACATCGCGAGCTTTATCGGCTCGTACGTTTCGCTGCACAAACGCGGAAACGATTTGGTCGGCCTGTGCCCGTTTCATGCCGAAAAAACGCCGTCGTTTCACGTGCACCCGGACAAAGGCTTTTTCAAGTGTTTCGGCTGCGGCGCCGGCGGCGACGTCATCACGTTTGCCGGCAAGCTCGAGAATCTGTCGTTTCCGGATGCCGTGCGCATGCTGGCGGGACGCGCCGGTATTGAATTGGAGCCGGAAAATCCGCACGCCGCGCGGGCGCGCAGCGAGCGCGAAACCATTTACGAAGCCAACGCCGTTGCAGCCGCCTTCTTCGAGCGCATGCTTCGCGGGCCGCAGGGCGCCAAGGCGCGCGCGTACTGCGAACGGCGGGGCATTTCGCAGGCATCGATCGAAAAATTCCATCTCGGCTACGCGCCCGATGCGTGGAACGCATTGGAGGAGGAGCTGCGCGGCAGTGGTGTGGATCCGAACGTTGCGGTGACGGCCGGATTGCTCAAACGCAGCGAGCGCGGCTACTACGATTTTTACCGCGATCGGCTGATCGTGCCGACATACTCGACGACGGGCGAGGCGATCGCGTTCGGCGGCCGCGCACTCGGTGACGCCGAGCCCAAATACCTGAACACGTCCACCACGCCGGTGTATACCAAAGGCGAGCATCTCTTCGCGCTCAACATCGCCCGCCGCGCCGCCTCGCACGA
>DASZHD010000013.1:0-8575 GCA_035938175.1 Vulcanimicrobiaceae bacterium | reverse complement strand
CCCGACGTTTCGCGCTCCGTGCGAAACGCTGGCCTACTGAATTGAGCGCTTCAACGCACGTCCATGTCTAGGCGCTCAATTCAGATGGTTACGAGGGGAGAGGGGCCCTTCGATACCTCAGGGTCCTTCGATGCCTCAGGATGACAATGCGCCCTTCGATTCCTCAGGGTCCCTCGATGCCTCGGGATGACAATGCGCCCTTCGATTCCTCAGGGTCCCTCGATGCCTCGGGATGACGGGGTCAGGCCCTTCGATTCCTCAGGGTGGTTCGATACCTCACCATGACTAGGTCTGGAAGTTCCCGTTGAACGCCGCGCCGAGAATTTGTCCCACCCCCGCCGCCTTGAAGTTGCGGATCAGCACCGTACGCTTCGACACTTCGGATGCGGCCGGCACAACGCGGTACAGGCTGGTGTTGGCGAATCCGTATAAGTGATTTGTGCTGGTGCTTACCAGACCGAACAGCTGCGTCAGGTTGGTCGCGACCGCGCTGAGGACGGCGCCGGTGTTGCGGTTGAGCGTGACGATTGATTCCTTGGTACTGTTCTGCAGCGTGCCACGGTACCCGGACAGTATCAGAGCGTTATTGTAGAACGTCAGATCGCCGCCGGATTTCCAGTTTCCCGTCGATCCGATGGACGTTACGCTGCCCGTATTCACGTTGTCGATCGCCCAGAGCATGGCGTTTTGGAAGCCTTCGGTGTACCCTTTGCCGTTAGCGTCGAATACCAGAGCGTTGGCATCCGAGATTCCCAGAGAACCGATATACGTTGCATTTCCGGTGGTCGTATTGACCTCGTAGAACGCGTTGAAACTGACGCCGTACAAGTGATGATTTTTGGGATCGAACGCCAAATCCGTAAGCATGACACCTTGGTTGCCGATGCGGCGCATCTCGTTCGTCGAAAGATTGACCGTCCAAAGTACGCCGTTGACGTCATCTATGTAGACTAGCGGCCCGGAGCTCGCGTCAAACGATTCGGCTACGGAAGGCGCTTGAATCGCCATTACGCCCGAATCTGCTACGGGCACAACGTTTCCATGTGACGAACACGCACCAAGTAGGCAAGCGAGCCAAACGAATGTGCCCGCTCCGCACAAACGAGCAAATGTATTCCCGAACATCGTGTACCTCCGAACGATTACATCTGTTTGGAGCATAGGCGCGCGGCCGTCTCAAAATCGTCCCGCGTCACATTGCCGTAGAAAAAGCGTTCTTGCGATATGATGAGTCTGTGGCGGCGGGTAGTACGCCTACTCAAACAAAAAGTGCACGCGCTGGTGCAGCGTGCCGACGATCCGGTCGAAGCACTGGATTTCCTGGACGCCGAGTATCTCCGCGACCTTGGCCGGATGCGAAAACATATCGCAAGCGTTTGCGCCGAAGAGAAGCGTCTGCAGTTTGAAATGGTTCGCCTGCACGAGCAAGAGTGCGGTGCGGAACAGCTCGCCTCGGAACTGATTCAAGCGCGGGAGGAGGACGCGGCACAAGCAGCGTTTGCGCGCGCTGCACGATCGCGCGAGCATCGCTCCGAGATCGAACGCGCGTATTCCGCCGTCTGCGAGCGGCGTAAAGAGCTCGAACGGATCGGCGAAGAGATGCGTTTGCGCCTGGAAGCGCTTCGCGTGCACCGCCAGACGGCGCGTGCCGAGACGGTTGCGGCTCGTGCGTTGATTGCCGCGCGCGAATGGATGCTTCCGATCGGCGCCGCGGGTATCGCGCGCGAAGAATCACTGGAACACGCGCACGAAGCGCTATCGCAACTACGCTGCCGCAGTCAAGCGCTCTCGCAACTGCAGTCCTAGATTCGGCCGTCGTTCAGCGCTTGCAGCGCGGCCGCTTCGTCTGAAAAACGCACGAACCGGCTTTGATCGATCGTTGCGGTCGCCTCGCCCGAAAACACGAAATACCGCCCGGTGTAGTGATGTTGCTCCAACGTGAGCGTCCAATAGCCGGGCAGAACTTCGGCCAGACGCTGATCGACGGTTCCCGCGTGAGCGTACGGCGGCATCACGCACGGCGTGTAGTGCACGGTCAGGACATTGCCGGCGGCATCGACGGAAAACGTGCCATCCCCATGCGCCGGGTCGCGGACGAGTGCGCGAAAACGGATCGTGCCGTCGGGCAGAAGGTCGTCCGCATAATCGTTGAGGTGCCGCTCGTCGTACGGCCGCGCGAACACGTCGTTCGGCCCGGGATGTTCGTACCCGTGCTCGGTTTTCGACTTCGTGGCGTCGTCCGTTTCCTGCCCGCCAATCTGCTGATGCAGAATGCGCACTTTGATCAGGCGGCCGTCTTCATACACGCCCGCGAATTCCATATCGTCGTGGCGGTGAAACGGGCCGGCGTGCACGTCGAAAGCGCGATGCAGGCGAAACCCCACGATGCCCTGCTGCGCGCGCGCCGCGATTTGCGCGGCTTGCGCGACGATGGCGGGGACGGCGGCGGCCTGCGCAATCACGATGCGCCGGTCGCGCTAGTCGTTGTCCGGAATGTTCATGTCCAGCTGCGCGCTGGCGGGCAGCGCCGGCGCCCAGATTTTCTTGAACGGGATCGGCGTTTGCGAGAAGTTGAACATGTCGCTCAGGTCGTCGGCGCGCGTGTCGGTATAGCCCAAAGCACCGCAACTGGGCGGGGCGGACGTGCACGGAATGTTGAACGTCTCTTCGACGAAGTTCAGGATGCTTCCGAATTCGTGCTGCGTATGCGAAACGCTGCCCGCGATGGCGTACGGCGAGACCGCAATCAGCGGCACGCGCATCCCCAGTTCGTAGTAGTTGTATTGCGGCGGCGCAACGTGATCGTACCACCCGCCCCAATCGTCCCAGGTGACGAAAATCGCGGTGCTGTTCCAATACGGCGACTGACCGATTGCGTTGACGACGCTCGCCACGAAAGCGGGACCGGAGCCGTTGGTGATTCCCGCGTGATCGGACTCTTGCGCGGTGGGCATCACCCATGAAACGCTCGGCAGCGTCCCACCGGTGACGTCGGAGAAGAAGTTCTTGTCCGGCGCGCTGTCGACTTGCGTGTAATTGGCGTTATTGCGAATGTGTTTGATTGCGTCCGGTGCGTTCCAGAGCCCCGAGTACTGAACGTTCGAGTAATACTTCCAGCTCACGCCCTGCTGGTCGAGCAAATCCATCAGCGTCGTGTGTTCGAAGCACGGGAAGGTGTATTTCGATTGATCGTTCGTCTGCAGATTGATGAGCTGAACGGTAGTTCCCGATTTGGAGTCGCAGCCGCCGATATTCGCGTAGATCACCGCGTTCGGATTTTCCATTGCCGAATACCCGGGGATCTTTCCGGTCGCGGATGTCCCCGAGATCAAATACTGATGCGCCGGGAAGCTCGGGCCGGCATTCGACTGGAACATCATGTCGGCGAATGCGTATTGTTTGGCGATCGCCCAGTCCGGCTGTGATTCGGTGCGCGGAACCACTCCGTATGCGGCATCAACCAGGGGCGTGGGCGTGGGTCCGGGGCTTTCCAGGTGATACGGCTCCAAGTCGAAACCGTCCATCTTTCCGCCGTCGTACTCGATTTCGAAAGCCCGATGCGAGTGCACCAAGTCGTATTTCGTTTTCAGCGAAATCTGCTGCAGCGTAATCGTGTTACCGTGCGAATCCAAACCCCACGATTGCGTATTGGCACCTGGAAAACCGTTGAACAGGTTGTCGACGCTGCGGTTTTCCATGACGAGTATCACGACATGCTTGATCGGATTCGGCGACTGCAGCGTGTACGCGTGGGCGAGCCGTGAAAAGTTCGCCGGAGACCGCGCGGGAAGGATCGCAGATTTTTGGGCCGAGCACGCCGTAACGGCGGCGGCCAGCAGGATGAGAGCGGGACGTCTGAGATTCATGGGCGCACCTATGCCGAAGAGCGTTTACGGCGTCCGCGCCCAATTCCTATAGATTGTCAGCGGCCTGGAGCGCGAATGGTAAGAAAGCACTAACCACTTCTGTGAGGCTGACGCCAAGGAGTTTCCTTTGAGCGACCACGTGCGGACCGAAGTAGTCGGTAGGATCTTGGAGATCGAACTGCGGCGCCACGATAAGCGCAACGCGATAACGACGGATATGTATTTGCAGATGGCGCAGGCGCTCGAACGCGCGCAAGGCGATCCCGGGGTTCGTGCCGTCTGCATTTCCGGCGGCCCGTTTTTTACCGCGGGAAACGACCTGAGCGATTTCCTCGCCGCGCCTCCCGCCGATGAAAGCGCCCCGGTGTTCCGCTTTTTGACCGTCATCTCGACGCTCGATAAACCAATTGTTGCGGCGGTGGCCGGTCAGGCAACGGGCATCGGCACGACGATGCTGCTGCATTGCGACGTGGTGGTTGCGGCGCCGGACGCTCGATTTCACACGCCGTTCGCCGATCTGGGCTTGGTTCCCGAAGCCGGATCGAGTCTGCTCCTGCCGCTGGCGATTGGAAGAGCGCACGCGGTGCGCATGCTGATGCTGGGCGAGGCTCTCGGAGCGGAGGAAGCCCTCCGCTTCGGTTTGGTGACGGCGATCGTCGCGTCAGAAGAACTGTTGGGAAAGGCGCGTGAGTATGCCGCGCGTTTGGCGGCAAAGGCGCCCGCCGCGCTGGCTGCGACGAAACGGCTGATCCGGTCGGGTATCGGGCGCACGGTGCGCGATCAAATGGCCGCCGAAGTGGAAGTCTTTCGCGAACGCGTCGTTTCGGCGGAAGCGCGCGAAGCCTTTACGGCCTTTCTGCAAAAGCGCGCTCCCCGGTTCGAGGACGCCGCCACGCCTTGACTTTCGAAGCGGCCCCATGTTTTGATAGTCCGCAGATGCAAACCGCAGCCCGTTATTTCTTTGCGTACTACTATTTTATGCCGCCTGTCGGGTTGGCCGGGAGCCGTTTGCGCGAAAGAGATTAGAAGTCCGAGTTTCGCACACAGAGCCCCCGCCAACCGCGGGGGCTCTTGTTTTTTGGGAGTAATGACATGATTGCCGCGTACCAGGGCGTTGACGGAGCCTACTCGCAGCTCGCCGTCCACCACTTTTTACGGGAGAAGGGCGTCGACGAAGCGACGCTGGGTTTGCCCAGCTACCGGGAAGTGGCCGCGAGCGTCGCAGCCTCGCGCGCAGACATCGGCATCGTTCCGATCGAGAACGCGATCGCCGGCACCGTACGCGAGGGATACGAGCTGGTTGCGGAATTCGGACTCGCACCCGTTGCCGAAGTGTTGTGGCGTACCGATCACCGGCTGCTCGGCGTTCCCGGAGCGACGCTGGCCGACGTTCGTGAAATCCTGGCCCATCCGCTTACGATTGCGGAATGCAGCCGGTTCCTCAGCAGTCTGAGCGGCGCGCGTCCGATTCCGTGCGAAGACACGGGCGTCGCCGCGCGAGAAGTTGCGCGCAGCGGAAATCCGGCGATCGCGGCGCTCGCCTCACCGACTGCGGCGCGGATCTACGATTTGGTGGAACTCGCTTCCAACTGCGGCGATCATCCGAAAACCTTTTCGCGCTTTTTGGTCGTGCGCGGTCCGCTCGCACCGCCGTGGCCGCCTTCGCAGGCGCGCAAGACCTCGATCGTTTTTAGCCTCGCCGATACGCCCGGCAAACTGGCGACGTGTTTGAACGAATTTGCATCGCGCGGCGTAAACCTGAGCAAAGTCGAATCGAAAGCGCGCCTGGGCCACGGAACGGAACACGTGTTTTACGTCGATTTGGACGGCGACGTGGCCGATCCGCGCGTGGCCGAAGCGCTGGCAAAGATTGACGCGGAAGCCGTCGTGCTTACGGTTCTCGGCAGCTACGATGCGCATACGGGTGCGCCGATCGGCGCAAACGATGTTGCGGTACGCCGCGCGGAGCGCGTTTCGGGCGACACGTGGCATCCGCAACCCCTGGCCGGGAGCTCGGCCTCGGCGCTGCCCCGCGTTTCGCGACCGGCGCGTCCGGGCGGCAGCACACTTGCCGTCGGCGGCGTGGTTATCGGCGACGGAACGTTTACGATCGTCGCAGGACCGTGTTCGGTCGAATCGCGCGAACAGATATTGGAAACGGCACAGGCGGTGCACGCGCGCGGCGCGGTCATGCTGCGCGGCGGTGCGTTCAAACCGCGAACCAGTCCGTACGCGTTCCAAGGCCTGGGCTGGGAAGGCGTCGATCTGCTCGCCGAGGCCGGCCGCGCCACGGGAATGCCGACGGTCAGCGAAGTGATGACTATCGATCAGGTCGATCGCATGGCGCGATTGATCGACGTGCTGCAAATCGGTGCTCGCAACATGCAAAACTTCGATCTGCTCAAAGCCGTCGGCCGCACCGGAAAGCCCGTGCTCTTGAAGCGCGGCCTCTCTGCGACGCTTGACGAGTTGCTCGCCGCGGCGGAGTATATTTTGGCCGAAGGCAATCCGAACGTCATTCTATGCGAACGCGGAATCCGGACGTTCGAAAACGCGACGCGCAATACGCTGGATCTTTCGGCGGTGCCGGTGCTTCGCGAACGCTCGCATCTTCCGGTGCTGGTCGATCCAAGTCACGGTGTCGGCGTACGCCGGTGGATCCGCCCGCTCTGCCGTGCGGCAAAGGCCGTCGGCGCGCATGGGATTCTCGTGGAAGTGCATCCGAATCCGCCGGAAGCCAAAAGCGACAAGGAACAGGCGTTGACGTTTGACGACTTTGCGCAAATAGTCGCGGACCTGGACCGCCTTCCCGTAGAAACGGCGGCGATGACGCCCGCGTGAACGACGCACGCGCCGCGGTTACGGGATTTCAAGGCGAGCCGGGCGCGTTCAGCGACGAAGCCGCGCATGCGCTCCTTGGCGAATCGATCGAAACGCGCGGCTACGGGACGTTCGAAGATTTGCTCGAAGCGCTGGCGCGCGGCGAAGTGGAGCACGCGCTGCTGCCGTGCGAAAACACGATCGCCGGATCGATCGCGCGCGCCTACGATCTGCTGCTGCAGTACGAGGACGTCGCAATCGTCGACGAGACGACACACGCAATCGAACAGTGTCTTATCGCGCCCAAGGGCGCGACGATCGATCGGTTGGAATCGGTCGCTTCGCATCCCGTCGCTCTGGAGCAATGCCGGCTTTTCCTCTCGGCGCATCCACGCTTGCGCGTGGACGTCGCGCAAGATACGGCGGGCGCGGTGCGGCAATGCATCGAGCACGGTGATGCGCGCGCCGGCGCTATAGGGCCCGCACTCGCAGCGCGCCGCTACGGCGGCGTCATCTTGCAGCGCGGCGTTCAGGACGACGCCGGAAACCAAACGCGCTTCTTTCTCTTATCGCGCGCGCGGCACGCGCGCCGGAACCTTGGACGCGTATGCTTTGCGATCTCATTACCGCACAAAACGGGCAGTTTGAGCCGAGCGCTGGCGGCGCTCGCAGCGCATGGACTAAATCTTCGTTCGCTGCTCGCGCGTCCAAACCGCAAACGGCCGTTCGAGTACGTCTTCTATCTGGAAATCGATACTCCGAAGGACGGCGCGCCGGCGGAGATCTTGGCCGGCCTCGGGGGAGAGACGCGGATTCTGGGCGTCTATTGACGCGCTTCCGATCCCACTCGGCGGGCTTCGGAGACGGCCTCGTCGCTGCGCAGGCGAGCTCCATCCTCCATGAGCTGCGCAATTCGCGATTGCGGCAGCAGCGACTCCAACTGCGTCATGCTGCGCTCGTAACTCGATCGATCGGTGTACCAGGATCTGCCGGCAACGGACGGATCGAAAAACGCATTGGAAGCGCCGAAGAGCCGGGCGGCCCGATCCGCCTGACCGTGCGCAAGCGCAACGGCGGCGATATATTGCAGCGCGTACGCGGTCAACGGCCGGTCGCTCATGCGACGAGCTACGCTTAGCGCCCGCTGTGCGAATTGTATTGCCTCGTCGATGCGGCCCAAACGAATGCTGTACGCCGCGGCGTTGTTCAGCACAACGCCCAGCGGATGTTGTTCCGTCTCGACGTTTTCGTCCAGCATCGCGATGCATTCCCGCGCCTTCTCCAGTGCCTGCGCGGACTCGCCGTGCTCGAACAAACACTCACCCAATTGAATCAGCGCGCTAAAGACGCCGTGGCGATCGCCGATCGATTCGAACAAGGCTGCGGCGTGCGTCAGCAGGCGCACGCGCTCGCCGGGATCGCGCTGCTCCAACGTTCGTGCCTTGGCGATCTGCAGGCGCCCCTGCGCGCGTACGTCGCCCGCTTGCAGAGCTACCGCGTAGCCTTCGTCGGCGAACGCCTCACCCTCGAGGGGGCGCCGCATACGCAAGTGCGCTTCGCAGATGTAATACAACGCATACGCGAGTTGCGGCTTGTCGTCGAGCTCGCGGTAAAGCGCTGCCGCTTGTGTCGCAGGCGCAATCAGCGCGCTGCCGTAACGCAGAAAATCGCGCGCGATCGCCAGTCCCAATTGTAAGTCGGCTTCTTCGCGAAGGCCCGGGTTCGGGCCCAGCGCCACGAGCGCCGCTTCGCACCAATCGGCGGCTTCCGCCGCGAGTGCGGTGTTGTACGCGAACCACGCAAACGATTGCGCGAGCGGCACGCCGAGCGCGGGATCGCTGCCTTGACGAATCGCCCAGTTCATGGCGCTGCGAATATTTTGAATATCG
>DASZHD010000012.1:0-19296 GCA_035938175.1 Vulcanimicrobiaceae bacterium | reverse complement strand
ACCGTAAATCTGAGGAAGCGCGAACGTCTGGACCCCCCAATTCGGCGTCGCGATCATGATCGCGTGACTGATCTCGCTCGCGCGGTGTTCGTACCGGCGCAGAAAACCGCGCACCACCAATCCGCCCAGCGAATATCCCAGCAGCACGATCGGAAATTCACGCCCTTGCGCGCGCAGATCGGAGATGAATTGCGCGAAGCGGTCGATGCGCTCGTCGAGCGTGTCGTTGAATTCGCCGAACGTAACCGAATCGATCCCATACGAATCGAGGCCCGCAACTTGCAGCGATCCGCGCCGCAGTAAGTCAAAGTGCTCCGGCGGTTCGTTGTACCCGGGCACCATGACCATCGTCAGCGTCATTGGACTTCGAGAAGAATCGCGTCGCCCGGGACGATGTCGCCTTCGCGAACGTGGACGGCTTGCACCGTGCCGTCCGAAGGCGCTTCGATGCGGTGTTCCATCTTCATCGCTTCGAGCACGAGCAGAAGATCGTGGGTCTGCACCGCGTCGCCTTCCTTGACGGCAACCTTGACGATTTTACCGGGCATCGGTGCCGCAACGCGGCCGCTTGCGCCGGCGCCGGCGTGCGAGCCGAGCGCATGCGTCGACGGCGGCGCGGCGAATTCGAAGTGCCAGCTCCCCCCGTCTTCAAAAACCGCGACGCCGTGCGCGCTTACGTGCGCGTTGTTCAGCGTGCGATCGGTGCGGACTTCGCCGGTAAAGGCGCCGGTAATCTGCCAGACTCCGGGTTGCGGCGTGGCAGTTGCTTCCATCGCAACGCGCGCGGAACCGGTTTGAAGATCGAGCGGAACTCCGACGCTGCCGATGCGCCAGGGCGCGCGCCCCTCGCGCAGCAGCGCCGCTGCCGCAGATGCGAGCACGCTTTGCGGAACGGTGCGTTCGCGCGTAAAGATCGATTCGTCCAGACGCTCTTCGAGAAAGCGCGTCGTCGTGTCGCCAGCGCGAAAAGCGTCATCGCGCGCAATCCACAACAGCAACGGAACGTTGGCGCGGATGCCGCCGATTGCGAACGTCTCGAGCGCCTGCGTCAGACGCGCGATCGCGGCGGCGCGGTTCTCGCCCCACACGATCAGTTTCGCGAGCATCGGGTCGTAATACACCGACACCTCGCTGCCCGTTTCCACTCCGGCGTCCAAGCGGATACCGGGCCCTTGCGGCGGATCCCAAACGGTGACGATGCCGGTGGACGGCAGCAGATGGTTCGCCGGATCTTCGGCGTAAATGCGCGTTTCGATCGCCCACCCGCGCGGTCGAACGTCTTCCTGTTTGAACGGCAGCGCCTCGCCGGCTGCGATGCGCAGCTGCCAATGCACTAAATCGATGCCGTAGACCAATTCGGTTACCGGATGCTCGACCTGCAGCCGCGTGTTCATCTCCAAAAAATAAAAGCCGCCGTCTTCGTCCAGCATGAATTCACACGTGCCCGCATTCACGTAGTCCACCGACTTTGCGGCACGGACCGCCGCGTCGCCCATGCGCGCACGCAGCTCTTCCGAAAGCGCCACGGAAGGCGCTTCTTCGACGATTTTTTGATGGCGCCGCTGTATCGAGCATTCGCGTTCGCCGAAATGCAGAACGTTGCCGAACCGATCGCCCAGGACTTGAAATTCGATGTGCCGCGGACGGCGCAAATAGCGTTCCAGCAAGACGGCGTCGTTGCCGAACGCGGCCAGCGCCTCGCGTTTCGCGGCTTCCAGCGCTTCGTCGAATTGCGCGAGATCCTCGACGACGCGCATGCCGCGCCCGCCCCCGCCTGCGCTGGCTTTGATCAGCAGCGGAAAGCCGATTTGCGCCGCTTCGGACCGCAAACGCGCCGGCGTCTGATCGTCGCCTTCGTATCCAGGCACGACGGGCACGTCGAATTCGCGCACGCGCCGCTTTGCTTCGATCTTGCTGCCCATCGCGGCCATCGACTCCGGCCGCGGGCCGACGAAGACGAGGCCGGCGTCGATAACGGCTTGTGCGAATTCGGCGCGTTCGGAAAGGAACCCGTACCCCGGATGCACCGCATCCGCACGCAGTGTTTTCGCCGCGGCGATCACGCTTGCAACGTTCAAATAGGACTGCGTCGCCGGTGCCGGACCGATGCACTCGGCAGCGTCCATAAACTGAAGGTGATACGCGCCGGCGTCCGCTTCGGAGTACACGCCGAGCGGTGTAATCCCCATTTCGCGCGCACCGCGCGCCACGCGCACGGCAATCTCGCCGCGATTGGCAATCAGCAAACGCGAGATCATGCGGTCCACGCCGCTTTGCGCCGTTCCAAGAACGCGCGCAGCCCTTCCTGGCCTTCGTCGCTCGTGCGCTGCTTGGCGATCGCGGCTGCGGTGAGGTCCAGCGTTTGATCGTACGTTGCTTCGCGCACGCGCGGAATCAGCGCTTTTGCCGCCGCTATTGCAGACGGCCCTGCGGACAGCACTTCACCGATCACCCGTTCCATGCAGACGTCCAGCGTGTCGGCGATGACGACCTCGTGCACGAGCCCGATCTGCTGCGCGCGTTTGGCCTCGAAGCGTTCGCCGCTGAGAAACAGCGCGCGCGCGTGCGATGCGCCGATCTTTGCAAGAACGAACGGCGAGATCACCGCGGGAATGATTCCGAGCTTCACTTCGGTGAATCCGAATATCGTATCCGAACTTGCGACCACGATATCGCAAACGGCGGCCAGTCCCGCGCCCCCTCCGAGCGCGGCGCCGTGAACTCTGCCGATGACCGGTTTGGGGCAGCGGTCGATGGCGCGGAACATCTCCGACATCGCCCGCGCGTCGTCCAGATTCTCCTCGAAACCGAGATCCAGCGAACTGCGCATCCAATTTATGTCCGCTCCACCGCAAAAGACCTTACCTTCACCGGACAAAACGATAGCGCGCACGGAATCATCGCTACCCAGCTCCAGGAATACCGCTCGCAGTCCGGCAATGAGCTCGGCATTAAACGCGTTTCGAACGTCGGGCCGGTTCAAGCGGACGTGGGCGACCGAGCCTTCCATAGAGCGCTGTAATACAGTAGCATTGGTCATGGCGAGCCCCACGTTCGAGCCGCCGGATAATCCACCCTGGGGGGCACAGACGTTCTAGTTACCGATGGTTGAGCAGCGGAAAATCGTCTACCGGCACTCGCTGACCACGCGCGTGACGCACTGGGTGTTTTTCATCGCGTTCTTGGTGCTGGTGAGCAGCGGGCTGCAGATTTTCAACGCCGCGCCGTATCTCGATGCCTCCGACAAAACGAATCCGACGCGGCGCGTGCTGCAAATCTCCTCGCCGGCAGCCGGAGCGGGCACGACGACCGTGTTCGGGCACACGTTTTCGACGACCGGCTGGCTTGGATGGACCGACGACGGAATGGGCGGCAAAGGCGCGCGTGCCTTTCCCAGCTGGATCACGATTCCCGCTTATCAAGATCTCGCGGACGGCCGGCGCTGGCATCTGTTCTTCGCCTGGTTCATGGTGATCGGCGGCATCGCGTACATCGTTTCCGCGTTGGCAAGGCGCGAGCTGCGCGAACTGGTTTTGCGCCCGCGCGACGTTCCGAAGATCTGGCCGATGCAGTTGTACTATTTGCGGTTGCGTAAAGAACCGCCGCCGCACGGGAAGTACAATCCGCTGCAAAAAGCGGCGTACACGACGGTGCTCTTCATTTTCGCGCCGTTGATCGTGCTCAGCGGTTTGGCGCTCTCGCCGGGCTTCGACGCGTGGATGCCGTGGATCGTGCAGGGTTTGGGCGGACGTCAATTCGCGCGTCTGTGGCACTTTACCGCGATGATCGGATTGATCGGATTTTTGGGCGTGCATTTAGGAGCCGTCGTCACGACTGGAGTTCTGAATCATCTGCGTTCGATGGTGACCGGCTACTATCGTCTGGGCGCGCACGACGGTACCGGCGTATGAAGCGCCGGCTCTTCATTGCCACGGGCCTTTCCGCTACGCTTGCGGCTTGCTCGCAGATCGGCACCAAACTCAACGACAACGCCGGCTTTCATCATGCGCTGGAAAGTGCCGAGGGTCTGAATGAGCGCGTTATCGGCACGCGCGGTTTGGTGCGCGAATATTCCGCGTCGGACATATCCAGCGACTTTCCGGTCAATTCGCTGCCCACCCCGTCGGACGACTCGTACGTGCGTCTTGCAAATAGCGGTTTTCGATCGTACGCACTCACGGTTGACGGACTGGTCGATTACCCCCAACGGTTCACGCTTTCGCAGCTCACGCATCTGATGAATCTCACCGAGATCACGCGCCATGATTGCGTTGAAGGATGGAGCGTCGTCGCGGAATGGCAGGGCGTGCGCCTGAGCAGCGTGCTCGGCCTCGTGCGTCCAAAACCGGAAGCGCGCTACGTCGTGTTTCATTCGTACGATCGCGACGATAATGGAACGTCGTATTACGAGAGCCTGAATCTGGTGCAAGCGGCGCATCCCCAAACGCTGCTCTCGCTGCGGCAAAACGGCAAGGCGCTGGAGATCGATCGCGGCGCGCCGCTGCGCTTAACCGTTCCCACGCAGCTCGGATACAAAAGCGCCAAATGGCTGCGCCGCATCGAAGTAACGGCGTCGCTGCAAGGCCTGTACGGCGGCAAAGGCGGCTATTGGGAAGACCAGGGCTACGAGTGGTACGCGGGGATCTGAAGCGCGGAGCGGCATGACGGCGTCAGGACGACCGCAACGCTAGCCAGACGCCCGCAATAACCAAAATCGCGCCCGCGATTTCACGCGCTCCGAAATACTCGCCGGCGGCAAACACGCCGATCAGCACCGCGATAACAGGAATAATCAACGCGGAGAGGCCGACGATCCACGCGGCGGTGCGCTGCAGCAGCCAAATATTCAAGAAAAACGCAACTCCGCTGCCCAGCAGCGCCAGGTACAGCACTGCGGCAAGAGACGGCAGTGAAAAGGCCGCCGCAGCGTCGGGACGTTCGACAAGGAATCCCAGCGCGGTCATCGCGGCGCCCGAAATCAGCATCGAGGGCGGCAGGGTGACGAAGGGATCGTGATGCGCGTGCCGTTTCGCATACACGTTGGCATAAGCAGAAGAGAATGCCGCACCGACCGCCGCCAATGCGTACCACGTGGCTTGCGTGCCGGCGGTCGATGAGATGACCGCTACGCCCGCAAGGGCCAGTGCGGCACCGAACCACACCGCAGGACCGGTCCGCTCGCCGAGCATCCAATGTCCGAATCCGAAAACGAAAAATGGGAGCACGCCGAAGAGAACGGCGGTGAGCCCCGAACCGACGTGCGTTTCGGCCATATACGTGAGCACGTAGTTCAAGCCGAAAAGAAAAGCGGCAAAAACCGCGATCACGTTCCACGGCAACCCGCGAGCCGGCACCGTTCGCCGCAGCAGCAAAGCCACGACGTACATTGCCGCACCGGCCGTCAAAAAGCGCAGCCCGGCGCCCGTAATGGGAGGAGCGTAGCGCAAACTGAATTTGATCCCGAGCCACGTCGTGCCCCAAATGCCGCACATCAGTGCGTATGCGGCCACGATGGACAGTCGCTGGTCGAAACGGCGAGGCATCGCGCAGCCTTTAGCTTGACAGTACGCCCGGACCTATGTTTTCATGGTCCGCACATGCACGCATCGTCGTCGTATTCGTCTGCGTATTACCGTCCGCACGTGCGGACGGCCGGGAGTTCTTTGCGTTAACGGGATCGACGAGAGCACGAATCGTTCGCAAAAACCCTCGGGCCGCCCGGGGTTTTTTTGTTTTGGAGAGGATCGATGACGGAAGCGAAAATCCGCGGCATTCGCGGCGCAATCACCGTTGAAGCCGACGACTCGGGGGATATCGTGGCTGCCACGAAACGTCTGCTGACCGAGATGATCGAACGCAACGGCGTCCGTACCGACGACATCGCGTCGGTGCTCTTTAGTCTGACGCCCGATCTTCGCGCCGCCTTTCCGGCTTTGGGCGCGCGCGAGATGGGCTGGGTGCACGTCCCGATGCTGCACTTCACCGAGATCGACGTACCCGGCGCCATGCCGCGCGTGATCCGGGTATTGATGCACGTCAACACGTACCGCAATCAAGAAGAAGTCGACCACGTGTATCTCGGCGGCGCAGCGGCGTTGCGTCCGGATCTTTCGAAATCGGCGCCCAAATGAATGCGCCGCGGACGCTAGGCATACTCGGAACGGGACTGATCGGCGCGTCGATCGGGATGCGCGCGCGCCGCGAAGGCTTTCGCGTGCTCGGAAGCGATCGCGATCCGGGTGCGGTGTTTTCGGCGGTCGAGTACGGATGCATCGACGAAGCGTGCGCGCGCGAACGCATCTATGACGAGAGCGACATCGTCGTTCTGGCAATGCCGCTCGATGCGGTGATCGCGGAAATCGAATCGCTCGCTGCCGCTCATCTTCGCCGGCCGCCGGCGATTCTGGACGTCGCTTCGGTCAAAGGGCCTGTCGTGCGCGCTGCGCGCGCACTGACCGGGTTCGTCGGCACGCATCCGATGGCGGGCGGTGAGGGCAGCGGGCCCTCCTCGGCAAGCGCGGCGCTGTTCGACGGCCGCACGTGGGCCTACGTTCCCTCCCATGATGCCGATTCGACGGCGATCGTCGCGAATTTCATTGCGGCGATGGGCGCGCACCCAATTCCGGTGGACGCCGACGTTCACGATGCAACGGTGGCGTGCACGTCGCACATGCCGCAGATCTTTGCATGGCTCTTTGCCGAGCGCGTTCGTGCGTTATCCGATCCCGGCGCGAACCAGCTCTATGGACCCGTGGCGCGCGAGCTGATGCGCATCGGCGAAGTGCGTGCGCCGTTTTGGGCGAGCGTTCTGCAAGCCAACGCCGCGAACGTTTCGCGCGAATTGCGCACCATGGCCGCGGCGCTGGAAAACTACATTCTGAACACGCCGTAGTCCGTCTGCGCGATCGGCGCATGCGCCGCCGCATCGAGACCCATAGCGATCGCCTTTCGCGTATCGAGCGGATCGATGATCCCGTCGTCCCACAGACGCGCGGTCGAATAGTACGGGCTGCCCTCATGTTCGTACTTCTCCAGAATCGGACGCTCGAATTCCGCCTTTTGTTCCGGCGTCATCTCGCCTTTTACCGTGGAAAGCACGCTGGCCGCCTGCGGCCCCCCCATCACCGAAATGCGCGCGTTCGGCCACATCCAGAGCTGCCGGGGAGAATACGCGCGTCCGCACATCCCGTAATTACCGGCTCCGAAACTTCCGCCGATGACGACAGTGAATTTCGGCACTTCTGCGCAGGCGACCGCGGTGACGAGCTTCGCGCCGTCTTTGGCAATGCCGCCGTTCTCGTACTGTTTGCCGACCATGAATCCGGTGATGTTCTGTAAGAACAGCAGCGGCGTTCCGCGCTGCACGCAGAGTTCGATGAAGTGCGCGCCTTTCAGGGCGCTTTCGCTGAACAGAATGCCGTTGTTTGCGATAATCCCGATCGGGTGTCCCTCGATGCGCGCAAACCCGGTCACGAGCGTCGTGCCGTACCGCGCTTTGAATTCGTGAAACTCGGACGCATCCACCAGCCGCGCGATCACTTCGCGTACGTCATAGCCCACGCGGCTGTCGGCGGGGATGACGCCGTAGATCTCGCGCGGATCGTATTTCGGCGGCTGCGATCGGCGGCAGTCCCATTGCCGCGGCAGTTCGCGGTGTAAATTCGCCACGACCGATCGGACGATCGCGAGCGCATGGTCGTCGTCGTTGGCAAAATGATCGGCAACGCCGGAGACTCGCGTGTGCACGTCCGCGCCGCCGAGTTCTTCGGCGGTAACCTCTTCGCCGGTGGCCGCCTTTACCAGCGGCGGTCCGCCCAAGAAGATCGTCCCGATGCCTTTCACGATGACCGTTTCATCCGACATCGCGGGAACGTACGCGCCTCCCGCGGTGCACGATCCCATCACGGCCGCTATCTGCGGAATCTTTTTTCCCGACATGCGGGCTTGATTATAAAAAATCCGGCCGAAGTGATCGCGGTCCGGAAATACCTCGGCCTGCAGCGGCAAAAACGCGCCGCCCGAATCGACGAGGTAGATGCACGGTAAGTGATTTTGCTCGGCGATCTCTTGCGCGCGCAGGTGTTTTTTCACGGTCATGGGGTAGTACGTTCCGCCTTTGACCGTTGCATCGTTGGCCACGATGACGCAGTGCTGCCCTTCAACGATGCCGATGCCGGTCACCATGCCCGCGGCGGGTGCGTCGCCTCTGTACATCCCATGTGCGGCAAGCGCCGACAGTTCCAGAAAATCCGAACCGGGGTCCACGAGACGGTCAACGCGTTCGCGGGCGGTGAGCTTTCCGCGCTTGCGATGCTTTGCAATCGCGTCGGGCCCTCCGCCGGCGCGCGCGGTGGCCAACGCCTCCCGCAGCTCCGAAACGAGCCCCGACATGCGTTCGAGGTTGCGGGTGTACGATTCGCTACGCCGATCCAGGCGCGATTCCAGAACAAAACTCACGTCGGCCGCGTTTCTTCTCAGACCGCTTTAACCCCGTTTGGACCTCCGCAAGATACACTATGAACGTGGCCTCCGCATTCGTTCCGCACACCGACGTCGGCGGGATCGCTCGTCCCGCCGGAGAGCTCGACATCGCCCGCGCACTCGCGCCGTATAACGGCCCGTGGAACGAGCGTCTGGCGGCGCATCTGTTGCGGCGAGCCGGCTTCGGCGGCACGGCGGCCGAAGTGTCGCGCCTGGCCGCGATGCCGCTGCACGAGGCCGTCGATTCGTTGCTGCAGCTTCCGGATCCGGACGGCCTCACGCCTCCGGGAGATCTCGTCAGCTTCGGCGCCCAAGTCGCGCAGCTGTTTCCCAACGGACGTCCCAAGGATGCGGACGATATGCAGCGGCGCGCGATCTTCCAGCAGATTCGCAAGAGCGAAATCGCTTCGATTCTTTCGCTGCAGAACTGGTGGCTGAACCGGATGCTGAACGCGCCTGCGCCGCTGCAGGAGAAAATGGCGTTCTATTTCCACGGCCACTTCACGACCGCGGCGGTTCAGAAGAACGTCGATCCGCAGATGGCATTCGCGCAAAACCAGCTCTTCCGCGAATACGCGCTCGGAAATTTGCGTAACCTGACTTGGCAGGTGTCCATCGACCCGGCAATGCTGATTTACTTGGACAATGCCACCAACGTCGCGCAGCACCCGAACGAAAATTACGCGCGCGAACTGATGGAATTGTTCACGCTCGGCGTCGATCAGTATACCGAAAACGACGTGCGTGAAGCGGCTCGAGCATGGAGCGGCTGGGTCGTCAACCGGCGCACCGGCAGCGCGCAATTCATACCACGGCGGCACGATTCCGGCACCAAGACGTTTTTGGGCCAGACGGGAAACTGGGGCGGACAAGACATCGTCAACATCATCTACCGCCAGCCTGCGTGCGCCAGCTTTTGGGCCAATGGGCTGCTGAATTTCTTCGTGTACAACAACCCCGAACCCGCGCTCGTTTCCGCGGTAGCACAGCTGCTTACGTCGCACGATTTCGAGCTGCGGCCGGTGCTGTCTACGGTGCTGCGCAGCAACGTGTTCTTCTCACAGCGCGCATATCGCGCGCTGGTAAAGAGTCCCGTCGAGTTCGTAGTCGGAACCTACAAAGCGTTCGGCTTGGATCAAATCGGCGAACAGGGCCAGCGGGCGCTCAATCAGATGGGACAGGTGCTGTTTTACCCGCCGAACGTCGCGGGCTGGCCGGGCGGCGCGAATTGGCTCACGAGTCAGACCGTGATCGCACGTGCGAATTTCGTTGCAGGCCTGGTAAACTCGCCGGCAATGAGCGACGCGGCATGGATCAACGAGGTGCCCATGCAGGCGGCACCGGCTGCGAACCTGCTGGTGCAGCGGATTTTGGCGGGCGACGCATCACCCAAAGCGCTCACCCAACTCGCACAATATCTCAACGGCGCCAACACGTCGGCGCTCGGGACGCTTTCTCCGGAAAATTTTCAAGAACGGGTGCGCGGCGCGGCCTATTTGACGATGGCGATGCCCGCGTATCAGCTAGGATGACGCAACCTTGACGACACGCAAAGCCTTTCTCACCGGAGCTCTAAGCGGCATTGCGATCGCCGCGAATTCACAGCACGTCTTTGCTCGCGCGCTCGCCGCGGCGCCGTTGCCCGGCCTGCCCGCAGCGGAGAACCGGTGTTTGGTGCTGATCAATCTGCAAGGCGGCAACGACGGGCTGAACTGCGTCGTGCCCTACGGTGATGCGCAGTACTACAGCGTCCGCCCGACGATCGGCGTTCCCAAGAGCGACGTGCTGACGATCGACGAACGCATCGGTTTCAACTCCGCGATGCAGTCGTTGAAATCGATGTACGACAAGGGAACCGTCGCGGTCGTGCAATGTGTCGGCTATCCGAATCCGGATCATTCGCATTTCCGTTCGACGGAAATCTGGCAGACCGCCGCGCCGGACCGCTACGAACATACCGGCTGGCTCGGTCGCTACTTGGATGATGCCGGACTTCCGAAAGACAACCTGTTCAACGGCATCGCAATCGCGCAGGTACTTCCGGAAGTGCTCATCGCCAACCGCACCGACGTGCCGGCAATAGCGCAAATACGCGGTTACGGGCTTGCCAGCGACCGCAACAGTACCGCGCGAACGCTGTACGCGCAGCTCGTCGGCGACGACCGTCTGCCGTTCACGTCGCCGTACCTCTCGCACGTCGTCGAGATCGAAGATCACGCACAGAAGGGATCCGAAGAACTTCCGAAGCTCATCGCAGGCTATAAACCCGCGGGCGCGTACCCCGCTACGCCGCTGGGCCGCAGCTTATCGCTTGCCGCGCAAATCATCGGCAGCAATCTCGGTACGCGCGTGCTGTACGTGCAGCACGGATCGTTCGATACGCACATCAGCCAAAAGGCGACGCAGGACCGGCTTCTCGGCGAATTCTCCGACGCGGTAAAGGCCTTCTACGACGATTTGGCGGCGCACGGGAACGAGGGCCGCGTGCTCACGATGACCTTTTCCGAATTCGGGCGCCGGATCGAAGAAAACGCGAGCCGCGGAACCGATCACGGCGAGGCATCGCCGCTGTTCCTCATCGGCGGCGGCGTGCGCGGCGGAATCTACGGCACCTACCCGGATTTGGGGAACACCAGCATCGGGAACGTGCGCTTTGCCACCGACTTTCGCAGCGTCTATGCGACGGTCTTGGAGCGGTGGCTGGGGCGGCCGTCCACGTCGATTCTGGGCGCCCCGTTTGCGTCGCTGCCGATACTCGTGTAGTGCTTTCGGCGCCCCCTTGCTTGCTGTCGCAGGGCGGCCCTGGCCTGATGCCAAATGACCCGCACAGCTGCACTCGGAATTCTGTACGGGGCTTATCGACCATCTCACCGTCTAACGCCCGGCCGACCGAGTCATTCGTGTTACGGATTGGTGAGACTGTATGGCGGTTGCGCTCGACACCGGCAAAGAGGCTGGCCTTCCTCCCAAGGGGACCCCGAAAAATTATCTCATGGCGTGGCTGCTGGTTATGCTCAAAGCGCATAATCTGCACGGCTACGAGATCATGAAGGAGCTCAAGGCGAAGTTCGACGTGATTTCCGATCCCGGCACCGTGTATCGAGCCCTGCGTCAGCTTGAACGGGACGGATACATCTCGTCGTGGTGGGATCCGAAAGATCAGGGACCGGCGCGCCGCATTTACACGCTGACCGATGAAGGAAACGAGGCGCTCGTGGTCTGGAGCGCCGCGCTCGAACAATACCGGTCGAACCTGGACGCTTTTTTCACGCTGTACAGCGGGCAATGGCCCGGCGTCCGTTAGCACGTTTCTAAGAGCCGTTTGACCAGCATCCTGTTTTTGGGAACCGGCGGCGCACGGTTTGTAGTCGCTCGCCAGTTTCGCGGCTCCGGCGGCATGTGGATGCGCTTCGGCAGTACGCAAATTCACGTCGATCCCGGGCCGGGCGCGCTGCTGCGCGCGCTCTCGCAAATTCCTCCGTGCAATCCGCGCGAATTAAGCGGGATCGTGCTCTCGCACAAGCACTTGGATCACGCCAACGACGTGAACGTGATGATCGAGGCGATGACC
The DNA here is from genome assembly GCA_035938175.1 of Vulcanimicrobiaceae bacterium. Classification (GTDB taxonomy): domain Bacteria; phylum Vulcanimicrobiota; class Vulcanimicrobiia; order Vulcanimicrobiales; family Vulcanimicrobiaceae; genus DASRDE01. The sequence continues at coordinate 7,244 of DASZHD010000012.1, read as the reverse complement.
TCGGGCGGGTTCCGGCGGCGCGGGGTTCTGCTCGCTCCGCGCGACGCGCTGGAAGGCGAGCACGTCGTGTTTCCATACGCGCAGCGCTTTGTGGAACGCGTCCAGGTCAGTACCGAGCGCGGCGGTCCGTACCGCATCGGCGACGTCGACGTCTTTACGTCCGTTCGTCACGTGCACGCGGTTGAAACGTACGGACTGCATTTCCGTCACGCGGGTTTGACGGTGTCCTATCTTCCGTGCGGCAAATACTTTGACGGACTAGCAGCGGATTACCGTCAATACAAGCCGGACGTGCTGGTGATCAACGTGCTGCGGTATCGCGATTCGATGGACGTGGATCATCTCACGTTCGACGACGCGCAGGCGGTAATCGCCGGAATCGCACCGCGGGTCTGCGTTCTTCAACACTTCGGAACGAAAATGATCGAGCAGCATCCCCCGCGCCTCGCGCGCGAGCTGGAAGAGCGGCTCGGCATTCGAACGATCGCCGCGCGCGATAATCTGCTCGTGGACGTGGACACCGAGGTCGCAGCCGTTGCCGGTTGAGATCGTTCGCGTTTCGCCCGGCGCCGTGGAGGCGTTCGTGCGGCAAACGGAACGCGAGGCGTTGAAGACGCTATACGACTTCAGCGTGATTTGGCACGAGCAAGTGCACGACTTCGCCGCAATGGATGCGGGAACGATCGCCGGCGTCGCACAGATCCGCATCGCCGCGTCACTCGCACACGTCGATCGCGTGATCGTTTCGCAGCAGCAGCGCCGGCAGGGAATCGGGCGCGCGCTGCTTGCCGGCGCGGAAGAAGCCGCGAACTACTACAATTGCCACAAAATGACGCTGCTCGTGCCGCACCGCGGCTCCGCGCAGCAATTTTTCGAGCGCTGCGGTTACCGCGAGGAAGCCGTGCTGCCGCAGCACACGTTTAAACTGGATATGGCGGTGCTGCGCAAATTTCTGTTATAAGCGGCGCCCTTTGAACGGCCGTCCGACGGCGCGGAACCTTCTGCCGGTACGCGGGTGGGGCCCCAGCGCACCGTTATAGAGAAAGACGCCGCCGCGCTCCGAGCTCGCGGTAACCACCGGGCCGCCGCCGCCGACGGTGGCTTGTGCGTCGTTGCCGCTGCCGCGAACGTCCGCACCGCCGGCGAAGCCTTCGAAAATTTTTCCGTTTCCGCTGTGCGCACCGATTTGCACGCCGCCCCCGCCCACGCCGATCGCGACGTTGCCGTTTTGAGATTCAAAGCGCGCAACGCCGGGCGCAAACGTGCCGTCGTCGTAACTGATGTTTCCGTTTACGCTGCTGACGTAGATTTGCCGCGCGTTGCAGCGCGAAAATTCGATCGGACCGGCGGCCGTTCGCGCGCGCAGCCGGTCGAACGACGAGTTGGACGCTTGAATCATGCCGCGCGCGACCTCCAGAAAACCTTCGCCGCTGACGTTCTGCACGTGGATTCCGCCGTTGTGTACGCGCTCGACGAAACTGCCGGCGTGATAATCCTGCATTTCGATTTGTCCGCGTCCGATGACCGCCCACAGAAGCGCGGTGTTTGCGGGAACCGTGAGTGTCACGTTGGCGCCGTTGTCGCCGCCCAAAATATTCACGCCGTCGTGCGCGCCGTCCGAAAGGGAGCTGACCGCGAAATCTTCCGCGGGAAGCGTCACGGGCCCGGCGGCTGATTGCACCGTCGTCGAGAAGATCGGAATGTCGCCGCCGCGCAGCGCGCCTTGCACCGCGCCGGCACCGAAATGTTGCGCGTGCACGGCTACGCTGGATGCAATGTGGATTTGCGGCTGATTCCACGTTTGAACGGTGAGGTTGCCGGAACGCATCTGCAAATGCACCACGGGAGAACCATCAACCGGAATGGTGAGATCGGTCCCGGACTCGGCGCGTGCAGCGGCGCATCCGAGCGCAAATGCAAAGAGAGCGGCTAACGCCGCCCTTGCGAGCACTGCCGCGGCAGGCAGCTTTTTCAGCAGCCTGCTGGGGAAGCCGACTCTGTCCACAGTGACATTGTAGAGGCCGGCCGGCGAGCGGCCATGAGAATTCAATGAATTTGCGGCAGCACGATGCGGAAAAGCGTTCCTCCCCCGGGCGGACGCGTCGCTTCGACGCTGCCCCCGTGGATCCGCACGATCGAACGAACGATGGCCAGGCCGAGTCCGGTACCCGGCACCGCGCGGCTGCGCGAACGGTCGGTTCGGTAAAAACGGTTGAAGATGTTGGGCACTTCCGCGGGATCGATGCCCGGCCCGGTATCTTCGACCTCGACGATCGCCCGATCGTCCTGCTCGCGGACACGCACCGTTACACTGCCGCGTTCGGTAAACTTTATGGCATTGTCGATCAGGTTGGTGATCATCTGCCGCAGCAGTGTCGGATCGCCTTCGACGATAGGCGATTCCTTCGGCGTTTGCAGATCCAGGCGCAAGCCTTTGTCGTTTGCACGTCCCGCCGCACCGTTGCAGGCTTCCTTTGCAATCGAAGCAAGCGAAAGCGGTTCTTTCGGAATGGCATCGCCCGAATCGGCTTTTGCCAGCGTCAGCATGCCGCTGACCATGTTTGCGAGCGACGTACTTTCGTCGATGATCGTTTGCAAGCTCTCCTTGCGTACGGTGTCGTCACGGTCGCCCCAGCGCGCCAGCATTTGCGCGTTGGCATTGATAGACGTGAGCGGCGTCTTGAGTTCGTGCGATGCGTCCGATATGAACTGCCGCTCGCGCGCGAACGCCTCTTCGAGGCGGGCGAGCAAGTCGTCGAAACTCTGCGCCAGGTTCCCGATCTCGTCGCGGCGGCCGTTCCAGCGCAGCCGCCGGTGCAGCCCTTCCGAACCGATTTCGTGCATAGCTTTGGCGAGTTCGTTGATCGGATTGGTTGCCTGAGACGCCAGCGCGTACGAGAGCACGATCATCGCGATAGCGCCGATCGTCAAAATGACCAGCATGGAAAGTTGCACTTGGCGGAACGTGCGAAAGAGCTGGTCCAGCGGCTCGGCGACCTGCACTACGACGGCATGCGATCCCGTTGCAAGCAGCGCGCTGTATACCAGAAACGGCGTACCCCCGATGCTGATGTCGCGCGTAGTCGTGCGCCGGGTTGCCGTCACGCCGCTATTGCCGAATCCGGGCATCGCGCCCATGTTGAAACTCTTGGCCAGCATATAGCCGTGCGGATCGTCCACTTCGATGTACGTGGTCGTCGACGACCAGCGCTCTAAGTTGTCGGGATTCTCCAGTACTCGCAGTGCATCGCCGCCTTCGGAGAAGGCAAACGAGTTGGGAGAAGGCGCGGCAGAACGCTCGATGTCGGCGACGGTGGCCTGTGCGCGCTGCAAGTCTTGGTCGCGCAGAATCTGCTCGAACCGGAGCGCGATCGCCAGGCCGAGGGCCGCCACCACCGCGATGAGCAGCAGCGCGTACCACACGGCGATTCGCCATCGAAGCGAATTCATCGCCAGCCGCTAATCTTTGATCGTATACCCGACGCCGCGTACCGTCGTAATGAGTTTCTCGTCGAAGCCTTCGTCGATCTTGCCGCGCAAATAGCGGATGTACACGTCGATCAGGTTGGAGTCGCCCAAGAAATCGCTGCCCCACACCCCGTTGAACAGCTCGTCGCGGGAGTGAACTTTATTGCGGTGGAGCAGCAGATATTCCAAAAGCGCGTATTCTTTTGCCGTCAGGTTCACGAGTTTTCCGCCCCGCGTCACTTCGTGGCGATCGCGATCCATCACCAAATCGCGGTATTCGATCACGCTGCGCGAGGGCTGCTTTTCGCGCAGTCGCGCGCGCACGCGCGCCAGCAGCTCTTCGGTGGAAAACGGCTTGGTAAGATAGTCGTCCGCGCCCAGGTCCAGACCGGCAACGCGATCGGGCACGCGATCTTTCGCGGTGAGCATGATGATCGGAACGCGGCTCTTTGCGCGCACGCGCTTGCAGACTTCCAGGCCGTCCATGCGCGGCAGCATGAGATCGAGAATGATCAGATCCGGTTCCTTCAGCGCGCGTTCCAAACCGCTCAGTCCGTCGCGCGCCGCCTCGACTGTGTACCCCTCGTGCTCCAGCTCCAGTTGGAGGACGCGGCTTATCGCCGCGTCGTCTTCAATGACGAGGATGCGGTAGTTTTGGCTGGCGCTCATGCCATAGAATTATCGACGGGTGGTACGCAAAGACCCCGGGGCGAGCGTTAAATTCAGTTGAGAAATCCAGAGCACGAGACCGCCGCCGGCTGCCGCCCAGAAGAGCATCTGCGGCGTCGCGAACGCGGCGATGGCCTCGCCCGCATGCGTGTTGAAGGCGTTCAGCGTCGCAGCGCCCTCACCGCGCAAAAGGATGACGGCGACCCATGTCAGCAGCGCGCAGACGGCGCCGACCGCCCAGGTCTCCCACTGGTTGACCGGGACCACCGGACGATAGATCGTCGCGGAAAGGATCGACGTCCGCAGATCGGCCGGCGGTTCTTCCAGTTCGAGCGAAAAGAGCGCTCGTTCGAGTTCCTCGTCGCTGTCGTACGATTTCATTCGGTCACCCCCGCGGCGTCCTGACTCAGGATGCGCCGCAATTGTTCTTTAGCCCGGAACAGGTGCGTTTTCACCGTTCCCATCGGTATTCCTAATACTTGCGCGATTTCTTCGTATTGCCGCCCTTGCAAGTGGTAGAGCGTGATGACGGTCCGGTATTTTTCGGGCAGCGCTTCGATCGCGGCCCGCAGCCTTCGCGCCTCGTCGAGCGCGACGGCCTGCATTTCGGGCCCGGCCGAGGGATCGGCCCGGTCGGGCAGCTCGTCGTTCGAGTACCGTTTGCGCCGCGCCAGCCGATCGCAGCAGGCGTGATACGCGATCGCGAAGATCCACGTAGAGAACTTCGCGCCCGGCTTGAACGTCCGCAGGCTGCGGTAGGCCTTGAAGAACGCCTCTTGTGCCGCGTCGCGCGCCTCTTCTTGATCGCGCAGGGTGCGGTACGCCAGGTGGTAGACGGCGCGATCGTACCGCTCGACCAGCGTACCGAAAGCCTCGGCGCGTCCGCCGAGTGCGGCAGCAACCAAGGCGTGGTCGTCGACGTGGTCGGCCGGGTTAATCGGCGGTGCCTCCAGTAGTGCCGCAGCCACGTTTCCTTTACGCCGCGGCGCGGGGCTTTGTTTCGGTCCCCCGCACGCGTCGCCTTGCCCGAAACAAAGGCGGCGACGTGCCGTAGATCGGGCATGCGGTACTCAAGAACCGGCATCATCATCGCCCTTATCGGCGCAGAAATCTTCATCGCTGGGGCCATCCTGGCGGCGCTGGGCGCCCCACACTCGGCAGGAGCCTCCCAGCTCCACGGCGTCGCGTTTACGGCGCGTGCCGTCGAGCCCATCGACGCGGGTGATGCGCCGCGCGTCCGGATAGACGACGCGGACTCCACGGTAACGGTCAGTACGTCGCCGGACGGGCGCGTGCACGTTATCGACAACAGCCGATTGGGCGGACCGATATGGGGCACGCGCGATCTTCCGCAATTGCAGGTGGAGCGCACGTCCGACGGCGTGAACGTCTCCCGGCCGGACGCCGGCGGCGCCACATATTTCATGTTCGGCGGGTGGGAAGATCGGCGCATTACGGTACAAGTGCCGCAAAAAGCGAATGTCGACGTCATCGCGTGTTCGGGCGCGGAAATTACCGGTCTTGCCGGATCGGTTCGCGTACGTTCGCAAGACGGAGCGATAACGGTTCGCGATCTCACCGCGGACGCAGATTTGCAATCGGACGACGGTCATATCGACGCGGCGAATATTCACGCAAAATCGCTGAGCGTTTCAACGAACGACGGCGAACTGCGGCTGCGCGACGTTACGGTCGATCGGCTGCAAGGGTCGACCCAGGACGGGTTGATTTCCGCGAGCGGCCTGCAAGTCGGGGGCGGTTCGCTCAGCACGAACGATGGGGGAATCGAATTGTCGTTCCTGCCGGCGAACCTGTCGATCCACGCGCAAACCAGCGACGGCAACGTGACGTTCGACGGGCGCAAGATGGGCTCGAACGATGACGACGATTCGTCGAGTGGAGATTTTCATATCGGCGCCGGCGGCGGCTCGCTGCAAGTTGCGACGCAAGACGGCGACATTCACATTCTCACGAACGGAGCCTCATAACATGTTGTTAGCGGATGCCGCTGAAACTTTCGTACCCGTCGTCGGCATACTCGTGCTGTTCGGACTGCCGATCACGTACGCGATTATCAGCCGCTACCTGGCGCATCAAGAACGCATGGAGATGCTGCGCCGCGGTATGGTTCCACCCGCCGATCCCAAGTGGGCCAAACGCGCCGCCAAAGCCGGCTGGTATGCGTCGCAATACATGGGCACTCCGGGTCCGCAGCCGAATCCGAACGCGCCCTATACGATTCCGTACGATCCGTACGGACAGGCGCGGGCCGACCGCTATCTGCGCAAAGGCATCACGTTAGCCATGATCGGCCTGGCGCTCCTGATCGGCCTCTCGTTCATCGATAACTTGGCCGGGTCGCCCGGCCCCTGGCTGCTCGGCGGGTTGATTCCGCTGTTCGCGGGCATCGCGCAGATCATCATCGCGCTGATGTCGGGCGCTCGGCTTGGTCCGGGTCTGGCCCTAGGCTGCGACACGGAGCCCGGTGCCCAAGCACAGCCGGGCCCGAACGCCGCACAGCAGCCGCCCCCGGCCGGGAACGGGCCGCGCGACGTCACGCCGGGACCGTACGCTTGGCGGCCGGGGCCGACCACCGAACTCGAGCCGGGGCCGCGGCCTCCGGATGTACGGCAGTAGGGGGCTCATAAGCCCTTCGATTCCTCAGGGTGCTTCGATACCTCAGCATGACAATCGGCTTCGGCGTGACAAAAAAAGCGGCGGTCCTTAGACCGCCGGCCTTTTTGCTTCCTGAACTATCCTTGTTTCGGAGGGTTCACTTGCAACTGACCAGGGCAATCGCCCATCCAGCCGCAGTTCTGGTACGGACGAGATAACCGTCCGAGGTACGGTCGTACACTTGGTAGCCCGCTCTGAGCGCGTCGGCTAGCGATTTGAAGACCATTAGACCTGCCATCTTTTTGTGGACCCTCCTTTCCTATTTTTCTTTCTCTATACCCTATAACGGCGTTTGTAGTAGAGAAGTTCAGTCATTAGTCGCAGATTTTATTAAAAATTCCGTTACGGAAGTATGTCGGGTTGGTTGCGAGAATGCCTCTTACATGCAAGCGATTTCTGGTGCATCGGTGCACGAATCTCGCGTGCTCGAT
>DASZHD010000011.1:0-34290 GCA_035938175.1 Vulcanimicrobiaceae bacterium | reverse complement strand
AAGCTAATGTGCGTGCAACGTTGCCCGTCGGCGCACTCCGCCTGGCATCCGCGTCTCCAACGATACACGATCGCTTCTGCTTTTTTGCCGGCTGCAACGGCTTCGCCTAAAACCAGGCAAAGCGCGCGGAACGATACGACGTCCATGGAGGGGTTCATTGTACTACAAAAAATTGAATGCACATTGTATTGCGGCATACGAATTCGCACCGCAATGCGCGTGCTTGCAATGAACGCGTGCCGGCAACGCGAAACAGTTCGGTCTGCTTGCATGTGTGCTGTTAGCAGCGGCTACATAGACGTAGACCACGAGCGTTTTGACGCACGGAACGAAGTTGAAAATCGGCGTTGTGCTGCTGTCCGTCACTGCGGACGTCGCGGCGGATACTGCCTAGCGTTTGGCGGTAAGCCAGGAAGAGTCGCCGCGTCCAAACGTACTCTTCCGTACACGGGAGGGCGAGTGATGATGTTGCGAGCTAAACTTGCTTGGGCGGCGGCTGTGGTTGCGATCGCGGGATGTAGCGCCGGACCGCAGGGCGGCACGGTGGGGTCGAGCACGGAAAGCGTTCCGGTTGCGGCCCGCCATACCGCAGCATTGAACGGCATTCGCGTGTCGGGAAATCAACTCGTGGATGCGGGCGGCAATGCCGTGCATCTTCAGGGCGTCAATCGATCCGGCACGGAGTACGCGTGCGTTCAGGGGTGGGGCATTTTCGACGGACCGAGCGATGCCGCATCGGTTCAGGCAATCGCGTCGTGGAATACGAACATCGTTCGCGTTCTGCTAAACGAAGATTGCTGGCTGAATATTAACGGCATGAATCAGCAATACGCCGGCGCCAATTACCGGAATGCGATTTTGAATTACGTGAACCTGCTGCACAGCTACGGCCTGTACGCGGAAGTGTCGTTGATTTGGGCCGCGCCGGGCAAGTACAAGGCAACGTATCAGCCGGCGGCGCCCGACGAGGATCATTCGCCGGCGATGTGGTCCAGCATGGCCGCCGCGTTCAAAAACGATCCGAACGTGATTTTGGCGCCGTGGGGCGAAACGATCGTCGGCTGGAAATGTTTCATGAAAACCGGCTGCGACAATCAAGCGACGTACGGCCCGAAGAACCAATTCTACAAGACGGCGTCGATGCAGCAAGCCGTGACGTTAATGCGCGGCGCGGGTTATAACGGCGTAATTTCAATTCCGTGCATCGATTATGCGAACGAATGCGCGAACTATCGCGGCTCCTCGTGGTTGCTCTCGCATCCGAGCGATCCGGACAATCAATTGATCGCGGAAGCGCACGTGTACGGAAAGAATGCGTGCGATACGGTCGCGTGCTTCAATTCCACGATGGCGCCGCTTACGAAAAACTATCCGCTGATTTTCGGTGAAACGGGCGAGACCTACGACGCCTCGGATTGCGGTTCGAGCTACATCTCGACGTTCTTGCCGTGGGCCGACGCACATAACGTGGGCTACGAAGCATGGACCTGGGATACGTGGGGCGGATGCGGCGTGTTAATCAGCGACTACAACGGAACGCCGGCGAACGCGTGGGCGCAGTACGTGCAAAGTCATTATTTGTCGCGTTGACGCGTGCGGTCCAGCAGCACGACTTCGCGCTGATTGAACGTGGTGCGATCGAACGGCCGGTACCCGTGCTTTTCGGCGATGCGCAGCGAGGGCAGATTTTGTGCGTTGATGAGACACACGGTACGATCGTACGGCAAATTTGCGTCGCCCCACGATACGACGGCACCGACGGCTTCGGTGGCATACCCTTTACCGTGAAACCGCGTAGCGAGCGCGAAGCCGAGCTCCGGAACGTCACGCATAGCCGGGCCAATATCCCGTTTGAAATCGGCAAACCCCGCCTCACCTACAAACGCACCGGAATCCCGCTCTTCGATAACCCAATAGCCGAAGTTGCGAAGTTGCCAATGGCCGGTATACGCGAGCAGCCGAAGCCAGGTCTGACTTTCCGTCGACGGCGTTCCCGAAATCATCCGCGTTACGTTCGGATCGGACCACATTGCCGCGCAATCCGGCAGATCTTCTAGACGATGGCCGCGTAAGCGTAAGCGCGGCGTTTCGATAAGCGGCGGTGGAATCGCGATGCTCCTTTTGGGACGGCCGAGATTACGACGACGGGCTCGAAGCCCGGAGCAATCGCGGAGTAGCGTTACGTGTGAGCGAATCGAGCGCTTGCGCTACAGGGTTTTGGTAATGTGCATTTCGATGCATCGGCCGCAATCATAACTCCTCTGTGCATGATCGAAGTGCCAACGAATCGCTAAACAACGCCTAAAACGCCGGCGAGCATCTGCCGGACCGTCCTTCGCAATGTATGACATCGTGCTTCGGCGCGTGCAGTATGCTAAGATGGGCTTCAGGACGCCTCTAGGCTTTCCATGCTGCCCCTACGGGCAGAAAGGGACTAGAATGTCCTCCTCAATAATCCGCACTTCAGCGTTTATGTTTGCTGCCGCATCTCTACTGACAAGCTGCGTCCGCACCGATCCCGCGGCTACTTCGAGCGCGTTTCCTCCGGCAGCGCTGCAGGCAACCTCAAGCGTGACGACACCGTTCGAGCTCGCGGGGGAACGCTTGACGGGACCTACCGATAATAACTGCGTTCGTGGCTTTCAAACTCATGGACGCGCAGCGGGGCCGTACCCAGGCACGTTTCAAGGGTTGGTCACATGGTATCAAGGGAAAGTGGAAGTGAGTTTCACGGTCACTTCTGGGCAATTTACGATAACCGGTCGCGGGGGCGGTCCGGCATTTGGATGCACCGGCCGAATACCGTATTCGGCGACCTTTATGAATAGCGGGAAGGCGGTAGGGTCAACGTCGGGCCGTGCTGCCGTGACTTCCGACTTTGCGACGCTTCGCTTCTCCCTCGTTTTCGAAACCGGTTAAGCTGCGTCGGTTCAATGCCCGTCACTACGTGAAGCGTGAAGACATGAGGTCTGCAATGCCGGCCTACACTGCTTTTCAGGAGGCCATGACTATGAGAGCCGTTTGCGCCGTGGGTATTGCAGCGCTGCTTCCGCTACTCGCTAGCGCAATGACCGCGAGAGCCGGCGCTACTGCTCCGCCGCTCTTTCCGGGCGCCGTTGCAACGGCGCGGCCCGCGGGCGTCGGCTTCAAAGCGCCGCCATCGTCGTCTAAAACGTACGTCACGCCGGATGGCTTTTCCAAAGTGAAGGCGTGGTACAAGGCGCATCTGCCGGGCGCTCAGGAAATAGCGCAGCCAGGTATGGAGAAGACGGAGGACGCGTTTCTCGTCGGGCATGGTGCATCGGGAATGGTCGTCATGGTCCAGAGCTACAAAGGTAAGACGTACATTATCATTGGGCCACCGATGTAGCGATCGCAATGCGCCCCTCGATGCCTCGGGGTCGTTCGATACCTCACGATGACCATTCGATACCGCGGGATGACAAATATGCCCCTCGATGCCTCGGGGTGGTTCGATTCCTCACCATGACAATTCGATACCGCGCGATGACAAATGCGCCCCTCGATGCCTCGGGGTGGTTCGATACCTCACGATGACCATTCGATACCTCACGATGACCATTCGATACCGCGCGACGACAATTAGTGGCGTTTAGATGCAGAGGGCGTTGAGCCGAATTGCCGGTTCCATAGCCGGCGGAGTTGCCGCGGATCGTCGAAGCCAACTTGCTCGGCAACGCGTTCTACGGTGGCCGACGGCACTTGAAGGAGCGACCGCGCGTTTTCGAGCCGGATTTGCTGCCGGTAGTGCGCGATTGAGACGCCTGTAGCCGCCCGGAATGCGCGCGTCAATGCGCGCGTGCTGGTGCCCGCGATGCGTGCGAGTTCGGGCAGGCGCAGTTTTTCGGCGGGATGCGCGATGAGGAAGTCTTGCACACGGTGCACCGCCGAGTTGAGATGCGCGCGGTAATCCAGGTACACGTTGTCTTGCTGGTGCGACCCGTCACGGCGGACGTGAACGACCATTTCCCGTGCAGTCCGCGCGGCGACGATTGGCCCGTAGTGGCGTTCGACGAACCAGAGGGCAACGTCGATTCCGGACGCGACGCCGGCGCTGGTAGTTATGCGGCCGTCGGTTACGAAGAGGCGGTCCTTCGTAACGCGCGCCTTCGCATAGCGCCGCTGCAACTCGGGCAGACGCTTCCAGTGCGTCGTACAGCGCACGCCATTCAAGAAGCCGGCCTGACCGAGCACGAATGCTCCCGTGCAGATTGCACAGAAATCGGCTCCCGAATCGCGATTGCGCTGCAGCCAGACAAGAAGCGATCGCGGAACCGCGACGCGTTGCACGTCGAAGCCGGGAACGATCACCAGATCGCCCGTACGCGTTGCCGGCAGCGTGGAAAGGCCGGCGAAGACTAGGGATTGAGCGGTCGGGACGTCTTGGCGAGAGCCCGCGACGACAATGCGATAGTGCGCACCGCAGGCGTTCGCTTCATGGAAGGTCTGCAGCGGGCCCGTAACGTCGAGTGATTCGCAGCCTGGAAAGAGCGCGAAGATTACCCGAGTCTCGATAAGACATCCTCAACGGTTTTGATGGCCGCGAAGCGATCGCGCAGAGCGAATTCCGTGCGTTCGACGACGTCGTCCGCCGACAGTGTACGGCCGCCGGCGCCGCCGGAAATCGGGAACGTGAGCGTTGCTTCGGTTACGAAATCGACCTGAAATCCAAGATCCGAAGCAATGCGCGCCGTAGTTTCGCAGCACTGTTCGGTTTTGATGCCGCAAATCGTGACCTTTGAGACGCCGTTCGAAACCAGATGCTGCTGCAGATTCGTCGTCGTAAAGCAATTGCGCGAATATTTGTGAATGATCGGTTCGCCCTCGCGCGGCTTCAGGAAGTCCATAAGCCGGAAGAGCGGGCTGCGGGGGTTGAAGTGCTCGTCCCCGTCGTCATCCAAAAAATAGATTACGGGCTGCTTTGCCCGGCGAAAACCTTCTATGAGCGTCGTGACGTTCTCTTCGAAGGCGGGATTGTTGCGCTGCGTCCAGCGCTCGCCCGCCTTGAACGAATCTTGGATGTCGATAACCAGCAATGCGTTTTGCACATGCCGAGCATAGCGTATTTCCCGCGACCGCGCTATGCCGGTTCGGGAACAAAACCGGACTTTTTGGGCCAACCGTCTCCATTGACCCTATTTGCTAGGATGGCTCCATCATGAGCAATGATGCCTTCAAACCGTTGGCGCTCGATACACTAGTGTTGCACGTCGACGACCACGACCGCGACCACGCCGTGTCTCCCCCGATTTATCAAACCACGAACTTTTGGGCAGCAGACGCGGAAGAGTTTGACGAGATGGCGTCCGGTGCGCCGGATTCCCCTTTGTATTCGCGCTATTACACGCGCTATGGCAATCCGACGTCGGAGCGTGCCGCCAAGGTCGTCGCGGCTCTCGAAAACGCTGAAGCGGCGGAAGTGTTTCCATCGGGGATGTCGGCAATCTCGGCGGTATTTTTGGCGCTGCTGAAGAGCGGCGACCACGTCGTTTGCCAAGATCACGTGTATGCCGGCGCGATCGCACAGCTGCGAGCCCTACGGCAGTCTTACGGGGTTGAGGTGACGTTCGTCGATCAGCGCGACGTGAGCGCGTTCGACCGCGCCATTCGTAAGGACACGCGCCTGGTGATGCTGGAGTCGCCCTCGCATCCGCTGATGCATCTTACGGACATTCCCGCGGTTACCGCAATTGCGCGCGAACGTGGGGCCATCACGGCAATAGATAGCACGGCGGCGACGCCGGTCAATCAACGGCCGCTCGAACTGGGTGTCGACTTGGTGATTCATAGCGCAACCAAAGCGCTTTCCGGCCACTCGGATATTCAGGCGGGCGCCGTCGCGGGCTCGCGGGATTTGGTGCAGCGCATCCACGAGCGGAACGTTTTGCTTGGCGGCACACCGTCGCCGAATGACGCGTGGCTGTTATTGCGCGGAATGCGTACTCTTGCCTTGCGCGTCGAGCGTCAGAATGCCAACGGCTTGGCGGTGGCACGGGCGCTGGAATCCGATCGGCGTGTCGCGCGCGTTCACTATCCGGGCCTTGCGTCGCATCCGCAGCACGAACTCGCGTGCCGGCAGATGCGTGGATTTGCCGGGGTTCTCGGCGTCGAACTGCGCGGCGGATTTGCGGGAGCCGACGCATTCATCAGCGGCCTGAAGCGCGTACGCCGTGCAGCGAGCATCGGTGCCGTGCAGTCGTTGGTGGTTCACCCGGCGGCGATGTGGCGAACGGTACTCTCGCCGGAGTCATTGGCCGAGCGCGGCATCGGCGAAGGCCTCGTGCGGCTTTCGCTCGGCATCGACGCCGCGGATGACATTTTGGAAGACGTCACCCACGCGCTCGATGCGATTCCGGCAGTTCATGCGTAGACTGCAAAACGACGTCGTCGACGCGTACTGCGAGCGAGTCGGGTTCGACGGGAGCGTTGTAACTGACGAAGCGGTATTGAGCAGTCTGGTACGGGCGCAGAGTGCTAGCGTACCGTTCGAGAATTTCGACATTCACTTGGGACGGGCGATCGCGCTGGATGACGACGCGATTTTCGACAAACTCGTGCGGCGCCGGCGCGGTGGTTACTGTTACGAGCTGAATCTGCTGCTGCGCCGTGTTCTGGAATGCCTTGGATTTTCGGTACAGATGCTGGCTGCGCGCACGCGGCTGAACGCATTGCAGACGATCCCCAAGACGCACATGGCGCTGCTCGTGCGCTGCGATGCGCAGGACTGGATTGTCGATGCGGGATTCGGCGCGTACGGGTTGTCGGGGGCGGTTCCGTTTGCGGCGCGGACTGCGTATGACACCGGCTTCGACCGGTACCGCATCCTTCGAAGGAGCGAGTGGCATTACGTGCTTCAAGTCGAGTGCGGCGACGATTGGTCTGAGCTCTACGAATTCACTACCGAGCCGCTTCCGCTGGCCGATTTCGAAATGATGAATTATTATAACAGCACGGCACCGGGTTCGCGTTTCCGGCGCAGCATCGTCGCGGCGTGCGTCGAGGGCGATTGCCGCACGCTGTTGAACGGCCGGAGTTTGCGCAAGTCGTCCAAGCGAGCAATCCAGGAGCGCGTTTTGGAGACGCAGTCCGCGTACCAGGCGGCGCTAAGATCGGAGTTCGGCTTGGAACTGGAGGACGCCGACGTTGCGGCGGTATTCGCCCTGACTCCGGTGAAAGCGGCCGTATGAAAGCGGAGCAACGGAAGAAGATTGTCGTGGACTCACTGAATGCGGTCGATCGCGCGCGTTGGGAAGAACTTGCGCGCGGATATCAGACGTTCTACGAACGGACCCTTCCGGAAGAAACGTACGAAGCGACGTGGCGGCAATTGATGGACGCGACGGAGATTTTCGCGCTGGGAGCGCGCTTTGACGGCGAATTGGCCGGCATCGTGCACTACCTTTTTCATCGGCGTGTTTGGTTCGGCAGGGCGTGCTATCTGCAAGATCTCTTCGTTGACGAACGCGTGCGCGGCTTTGGGATCGGGCGCGCATTGATCGACGCCGTGGCGGAAGAGGCGCGTAAGCGCGGCTGCTCGCGTGTGTATTGGCACACGCGCGAAAACAATGCGGCTGCCCGGCTGCTGTACGATTCACTCGCCACGTTTGACGGCTTCATCCGGTACGATCGCGCGATATGAAGCACGCAATTCTTGGCACCGGTGCGGTTGGCGGACTGATTGCCGCCATTCTCGCATCCTCCGGTGAAGACGTTACCGCGATCGTGCGTACACCGGTCCCGGACGGGTCAAAAGCCGTGTTCGAAGTACGCAGAGCGGACGGTACGCGGCTTTTTGGGCCCGTTCGAACGGTTGAAACGCTTTGGCCGCACGAGCGTGTGGATATTCTTTGGATCGCGACCAAAGCGTACGACTTAGAAAATGCGCTGGAACGAGTGGGAGCCGACTCGGCACAAGCGGTAATTCCGCTGCTGAACGGTGTGGAACACGTTACGCTTCTGCGCCGGAAGTTCGACGAAGACCGCGTGTTGCCGGCGACGATTGCCGTGGACGCGCAGCGTCTGGCGCCCGGAATGGTGCGTCAGAACAGTCCGTTTGTCCGGCTTGTCCTCGCCGCGCGCGCCCAACCAGTGGTCGAACCGTTTGCCGCGCTGTTGGAAAAACGTGACGTTACAATCGTGTTCGAAGCCGATGAAACGACGCTGCTTTGGAACAAGATCGTGTTCTTGGCGCCGTTCGCGTTGGTGACGGCGGCGAGCCGCCTAAACGCCGGCGCGATCCGCGAGCATGCGCAGTGGCGCAGCGTCTTTTTGGAACTGGCACAAGAAGTGGCAGCTGCGGCACGCGCAGAGGGCGCCAAGACGGATCCGGAGAGCGCGATAGCGATGCTGGATCGCGTCGCTCCGGGCATGACGAGTTCGTTGTTTCGCGATCTCGAAAGCGGAAAAACGCCGGAGCTCGACGCAATCGTGGGCGATCCCATACGCGCTGCAGAGCGTCATGCCTTGGGCGTGCCGCTGTTGCGAAAATACCAGCGCGAGATCGGGGCGCCGCGGTAGATGCGGTTTGGTCTCGTTGTCGGCCTTGGCACGGCGGCCGGTATCTTTTACTACCGGCGTCTGGTTCAGACGCTGGACAAACGCGGCTCTGTTCCGGAGTTGCTGCTCGCCCATGCCGACGTGGGAAGGGTCTTTGAATTTCAACGTGCTACCGACTTCGATGGGCTGAGCGCATACCTGGCGGGCATTCTGAGATGGCTTGCCGGCGCCGGATGTGCGGAAGGCGCAGTCTGCGCGGTTTCGCCCCATGTCTGCATTGCGCAGCTGCGGCAACGTTCGCCGATTCCGATAGTCGACGTGTTGGAGGTGGTACGCGCTGCCTTGAAGCAACGCGGATATTCGCGGGTCGCGCTGTTCGGGGCTAGGCGCGTAATCGAGACGGACTTGTTCGGCGCGATTCGCGATTGCGACGTCGTTCGTCCGAGCGCACATGAGATTGACGAAATCGACTGCCTTTATACCACGCTGGTGTCGCGCGGTGCAGCAACACCAGAAGAGCGTGATGCGATAAATCACCTGGGTGCAGCGATAACCGAGCGCGAACGGTTGGACGCGATCGTTTTTGCGGGTACCGATTTATCGGCGGTTTACGAAGGCGTGAACTTTGATTTTCCGATTCTGGATGTCGCAGAAGAGCACGTCGCAGCAATCGCCGGGCGCGTGGAGCTTGTGAATTGAACCACCGGTACGAGTACGTCGTGCTAGACGTGTTCACGACTACGCCGTTCAAAGGAAATCCGTTAGCCGTAATCCCGGAGGCGGAGGGACTGAGCGGCGTCGAGATGCAGACGATTGCGCGCGAATTCAATCTTTCGGAGACCGTGTTTCTGATGCCGCCGGAGCGCGCGGGCGCGGCGGTGCGCGCGCGTATCTTTACGCCGCAACGGGAGTTGCCGTTCGCCGGGCATCCCACGATCGGCGCGGCTGCGGTGTTTTGCGCCCGTTCCGGTACGCCGCCGCCGTTCTCCATCGAGGAACATGTTGGGCCTGTCCGGATCGATGCCGGCGCCGACGGCGGGAAGAACGGCCTGTTATGGCTGACGACCCCGCCGGTTACGTTTTACGAGACACTGGACGTAGAGTTTTGCGCATCGCTCTTGGGACTGAATGCAAACGACGTTCGGACGGACGCGATTCCCTGTTTCGCTTCGGCGGGAAGCCCGCTCTTGTTCGTTTGCCTGGAATCCGCTGACGCCGTGGACTGCGCGCAGTTGCAGCAGCAGTATTTGCCCGGCGCTTTAGGCTCGGCCGATTCGGTCGGCACATTTGTTTTTGCCAGAAAATCGAGAAATTCGCGCTCGGATTTCGACGTGTACTCGCGCATGTTCGCTCCGCAAACCGGAATTCCGGAAGATCCCGCTACAGGCGGCGCGACCGGGCCGCTCGCCGCGTACATGATGCGATACGGCTTGCTTCCGGACAGCGAGCCGGCGGCGTTCGTCAGCGAGCAAGGAACGAAGATGGGACGTCAGAGCTTTTTGCACGTGCAGACGGATCCGGCAACAGGCACGATCAAAGTCGGCGGTTCAACGGTAACGATTGCGCACGGGGTGCTGGAGATCGCGGCCACAGGCTAGCGACTGATCCCGTCGACACCTTCCGCATTGTCAAGCGGTGCTGCGCTTCTTTTATCCCGGCGCACCGGTAATGTAGACCGGGCAGTCTACTAGCGACGCACGGCAAGGCCATGTCGTCAGCTTGTGTTTGTACAAACGCTTTTTGATTCGTAAAGCGGCATACATGAACAGCGCGGCCATTCGACCGGCACGTTTGGCGACAGCCCATTTCTCCTTTGTTCGAGAAGTGCTATGCTTGCGCTGAGAATAGGAGTTGTTTTCATGCGTGCAAGAATGTTGGCACTTTTTGGCGTCGCGGCCTGGATTGTTTCGATCGCCGCCGCCCCGAAGCTTCCCGATAAACCGGTCGGCACCGAAGTTGCATTTGTACACTCGGTGCAGACGACGTTGAATTCCTTGTATCCCACCGAGGCCGCCGCCGAAAAGGCCGGCTACTTCCGTTACACCAACGTCGATGAAACGGGAGCAATTAGTTACGTCAATCCGTCATATTGGAAGAGCGATCTGCAGCACCCGAGTCAGCTGTGGTATAGCGCGAAGGGCGAGCTGCTCGGTGCGGATTACTCGTTGCCGTACGCGGGGCCCGCGCCGAAGATTTGGGGCGTGAATCCTGCGCGATGGGGCAAATTCGGCGCACACGTGCATTGGGTGACGAAAGATGCTAGCGGGAATATGAAATACGGCCAAGCGACGTCGCTTGCGAAGTTCAAAGCCGCCGGCGGCGATCCGTCGAATCCATCGGCTGCAACGGTAGTAAAGATGGGACGCGTCAAGGACGCGAGTAGCGTCGTACACATCTTTGCGTTCCCGGATCTTTGGGACATGGAACTTTGGGTGAAAAACAATCCCAACGGCGCTTTTGCCGATTCAAATCCGCTGGTGCCGGTGCCCAAGAAGGGCACGGGAATGGGGATGTAGCGGCCTACAACTGGCGCGAGAGCGAGAGCATGAAGCCGCGCGGCGGAAGCGCGTAGGCGTTCGTCGGGATCGCGCCATCCGGCCCGCCGTACGGAACACCCGTGCCGTTGTGAGTGAACCCGTCGGCGTACACGCCGGTCAAGTTCGTCATGATGAGCGAGACGTTGAATTCTTTCAACGGCTGCGTGAGATGTGCGTCGAGCAGTGCAAACGGCGGACGGTTGAGCTCGTTGCCGGGGCCTTCGTAGACGAGGCGCGTTCCGAATGAGAGACTGTGCTCGGATTCGCGGCCGAATTGGATCGACGCACGGTGCAGCGGCGTACCCAAGAATTGCTCGTTAGGTACGAGCGCGCCGTTTTGGATAGCATCGGGCACCTGCAGCGGGAACGCAGAATTGATCGTGTACGACAACGTGACGCGGTAACGGTTCGGCAGAAACTGGTCGGCGCGAAATTCCAAGCCGCGATATTCAACGTTGCCGAGATTTACCGGGTACGTGTAACCGGGCGGGGCGGGCGGAACGTATTGCTCGATCGCGTCGCGCAGATTGGTTTGGTACACGTCCGTGGAAAGGGCCAGCCGATGCTCGCCCGATCCAAAAATGTGTTCGAAACCGAGATCGTATTCGGTCGCGCGATCGGGGTTGAGGTGCGGGTTGCCGATTGCCACGAGTCCGTCGTTGCCATTTGCATCGGGCGGCGGCAGCGGTGAAGGAACGTACAGCTCGGTAAGGAGCGGCGCCTGAAACGTCGTTCCGACCGACGCACGAACGGCAGTCTGCGTTGTGGGAGTCCACACAAAACCAAACCGCGGATCCTGACTGTACCCGAAAGAACTGTACGAGCTGCCGTAGATTGCTGCGCTGTAGTGGAGGTGCGTCGTCGGCTCCAATAGATAGCGCAAGGCCCAGGTCCGGTCCAGTTCGGTCATGGAAAATGATGACGCTGTGTTGCTATCGGAGGATCCGGTGTCCATGACGCGCCGCGCAACGGAATCGTCCTGAACGCCGCCAAGCGTGTATGGTGCTGCCAGGTTCTCGGACGTTAGATCGTACTTGAGCGTGAGCGTTCCGCGGCCGATCGCACGATCATACTGCAGCGAATCGTCGCTGAGCACGTCGCGATAGTTGAAATACCATTCGGATACGTTTTGCGCCGGGCCGGTAACCGTTTGGGAATCCAGTTCGTTCGAGTGGCGGAACGTCAGCGTTCCTCCGGTTGCCTGGCGATCCACTTGCGTTCCGAGCGGCACGGACGCATCCAACGCATACAGCGTCTGGTGCGATTGCAGATTCGATCCCGCAAAACTGTTGAAGCTGCCGTCGGGATCGTACGAGCTCAACGATGCCGAAACGTCGCGATTGGTCGCTTGATCGAGGACTTCGGTTTGCACGAATCCGTTGTTGCGCGAGATAGGCACGCGTACTTTGAACAATCCGCTTGCGGATTGCCACGCGCTGCCGGTGCCGTTCGCGTTTACATCGCCGTCGCCCGTTAAACGATCGAGCGCGGCTGCGTAACCGATTCCGTCGCGCGTTCCCGTCGTTTCAATTGCGGCAAGGTTGGTGTTGAAACTTCCCGATCCGAGCCGCACGAAACTGTGCGGCTGCTGCGTGGGCTCGAGCGTGCGGACATTGATTGCACCGCCGATCGTGTCGGGACCGACCAGCGAGGAAGGCGCGATGCCGTAAACGAGCTGCACGTCTTGTAAATCGGCCGGATCGATCAATGAGAGATCGAAACCGCCCGTAGCGCCCGTGTTGATCTTGTGGCCGTCCAGTTCCACGAGCGTTTCGGTTGGGTCGGGACCGCGCAGCGCAATCAGCAGCGGTGCGTTGCCGGTGCCGCCCGCAGGACGAACGGGCGTGACGGCTCCTTCGCCGGTAAGCACGTCGCCGAGTTTTCCCGTTGCCGAATTTTCGAGCTGAACGCGCGCGACGCTGAGGCTTGGTGCAGAGGCGGAACTGACGTTCGCAGAGCCGCCCACCGTTATGGAACTGATCGTGGTGAGCGAAGAAGCGGAAGCAAGCTGAAGAACGACGGTGATTGCGACGTCACCGCTCCGAGGAATGCGAATGACTCGACTGACCGAAGCGTATCCGGGCGCGCTGACGAGGACGTCGAACAAACCTTCGCCGGGAGATTGCAGTTGAAACGAACCGTCGCTCGCGGTCGTGGTCACAGCGGAATCGTTCGAAGATTCGCGTAGGACGATCGTCGCGTGCGCGATCGGGGTATGCTGTGGGCCGGTAACCGTTCCGGTTACGCCTTCCGCTTGTGCGGCTGCGGATTGCGGGAAGGTAATTGCGAGAGCGAATGCAGCAATGCAAGCAAGCGAAACAGCAGTTTTCATGCGGGCCGACCGGACTTCGGTATTGCTTGCTTCGATCCTCGGATTTTGACGTATGTTAACGCTATGATAACGCAGGATAACGACCTGCGGGTACGGCGGGACGGGCTGGCTCCGAAGCGGGGAGCGATGCCGGAAAGTAGAGCACCGATGCAGCATGACGATTTGGCGCAATTGCGCGCTCTGGAAAACAGATTCGCGGCGGCATTCAATGACAAAAACATCGAAGCGATGATGGCGGTGTATGCGCGGGGGAAATCGTTATTTGTGTTCGACGTGGTTGGGCCGCCCGGTGCCGAGCCGAGTTGGGAGGCCTACCGCGACGCGTGGAAGCACTTCTTTGAAATGCTCACCGGACCGGTCCATTTTACGATCGGCGACTTGGACATCGCCGTGAGCGGCGACGTGGGTTATGGGCGCAGCTTGCAGCACGTTTCCGGAGTACGCAAAGATGGGACGCAGTACGATATAACGGCTCGCGTGACGGACGTCTATCGAAAAATTGACGGCACGTGGGCGATCGTGCAGGAGCATGCGTCGCTGGCGCTCGATCGCAAGACCTTCACGCCGATTCTACGTTCTACGCTGTAGAGGGGTGAGGGTGAGAATTCGTGGCGCCTCGACGAGCTCGGCGTCCTTCGATACCTCAGGATGACTAAATATACCTCAGGATGACTAGGTAACCTCAGGATGACGGAGTCGGGGAGCTTAATGTTCCGTTAGCAATCCGTTCGTACAATTGCGTTTGATTCTGTCTTGAAAGGAACGTGAAATTGCGAACTGCAGCCTTAGCGTTGACCGCAGTGTTGCTGTTGAGCGCGTGCGCGGGTGGCGGCCTTTCCTCGGTCCCGAACGGGACCGCCGGCTCCTCGTCGCTTGGGACGCTCAACGGCGTCGCCGCGAGTCTCGGAAGCGGAAAGATCAAACACGTCATCATTCTGGTGCAAGAGAACCGCACATTCGATAACTTATTCCACGGATATCCCGGAGCGGACACCGTCTCCAGCGGAAAAACGCACGACGGCAAAACCGTGGCTCTTACCGCCGGCACGTTGGAAGAGTCGTACGATTTGGGTCATACGCACGCCAATTTTGAAACGGAGTACGACGGCGGCAAGAACGACGGGTTCGATTTAGTGCCGACGTCGCCGGCCACCAGTCCGACCGCTCCATATCAATATGTAGAGCGGTCGGAAGTTCAACCGTACTTCGACATCGCGCACGAGTTTACGTTGGCGGACCACATGTTTGCATCGCAAAATGGTCCCAGTTTTCCGGGACATGAATATTTGATCGCGGGTCAAGATGCGGGCGCGGACGACGATCCGACCGACATCGAGCCGTGGGGATGCGATGCGCCTGCCGGAACGACGGTTCCCGTGTACGCCGCGAACGGCTCCGTTACGAACGTGTTCCCGTGCTTCGATTATCAGACGATGGGCGATCTGCTCGACGCGGCGCATTTGTCGTGGCGGTATTATACGACGACCGGAACGCTGCAAGGGACCGAGGCGCTTCCGGATCCGTACGACGCCGTCAATCACATTCGCAATGGTCCGGATTGGAATAAGGATACGGTAACGCCACCGACGCAGATTTGGTCGGATATTGCAACGGGCAATTTGCCGGCGGTTTCGTGGGTGAACTCGCCCGCAGCCGCGTCGGACCATCCACAGTTGAACGACGGGCACGGTCCATCGTGGATTGCTTCGGTGGTCGATGCCGTTGGCGAGAGCCCGTATTACCGCGATACGGCGGTATTGGTTACCTGGGATGATTGGGGCGGTTGGTACGATCACGTTACACCGCAGGAGTACGGCGTATGGGGACGCGGCTTCCGCGTACCGCTCTTGGTCGCGTCGGCGTGGTCGAAACACGGATATATTTCGCACCCGGCGCACGAATTCGGCAGCATCTTGAAATTCGTAGAAGACGTGTACGGACTTCCCTCGCTTGGTACGCGCGACGCGGTCTCCGACGATTTGGCGGACTGCTTCGATTTCACGCAGCATCCGCCGGCGTTCAAGCCGATTAAGCTCACGACGCTGCCGTTCGAACTTCGACAAGACGGCAACGATAATCGTCCGAACGACAATTACTGAGGTATCGAGCCCAAACAATCACGAGGCGTTGCTTATACCGGGCACCTAGGCGTAGTATGAGTGCATCGGAGGTGCCCGGTATGAACGCCTGTCGGACTTACCGCTTGCGCGCGATCGCGATTTTCGGTGCGCTCTTCTTTTTGAATGCCTGTGCGGGCCGCGTTACTCAAAGCGCGGTACCCATTGGAAACTTCGAGTCCGTTGGCGCGCTGGTACCTGCAAATCCCGCGGGCGCCTACCAAGTGATCTATCCGTTCGGCGGCGGCCTGGACGGCGGAAATGCCGCAACGCAGCTCGTTTTCGATTCGCAAGGCAACGCGTACGGCACGACTGTGCAGGGCGGAAACGCCGGTTGCGGCACGGTGTTCCGGCTGCATTTGGTCAGCGGTCAGTGGCACGAAACAGTGTTGTACAACTTCGGCTGTTTTGCCGACGGAAAAAATCCGCACGGCGGGGTTGTGCGCGATTCCCTTGGCAATCTTTACGGCACTACGGTTGCGGGCGGTTTGAGCGGCGGCTGCACGGGTGACGGGTGCGGCGTCATCTTTGAAATCAAACACGGCGGCGGCGAAGCGGTGCTGTACACGTTCCAAGGCAAAGACGATGGATTCGGCCCGGGTTCGCCGCTGACGTTCGGCCCTGACGGCACTTTATATGGAACCGCGCCGGACGGTGGCGCGCACAGTAGCGGAACCGTCTTTTCAATCAATCCGAACACGCATCACTTTCAAGTGATTCATCCGTTCAGCGGCGGCGACGGCGGCTCGACCGGTTCGCTCGGCGCGCTATTAGTAACTGCAAAAGGCGCGATCTATGGCGTCACCGAGCTCGGGGGCGCGCATCAAGCGGGGATCGCATACCGGTTGACGCATCCGAGCGGATCGCCGTGGAAGTTTGAGCCCATCTATACGTTCAAAGGACAACCGGACGCCGCGAATCCCTACGGCGGACTCATCGAAGTCAATGGCAAGTTCTACGGAACAACGTATTTCGGCGGAACGGCCGGCGCGGGATCCGTTTTTGAACTGACGCCCGCTTCGGGAACGTTCGGCGAGCGCGTCGTGTACAGTTTCAAAGGCGGAACGGATGGAAGTTCGCCTACTTCGACGCTCGTCGCGGGTCCGGGCGGCGCAGTGTACGGAACGACCTCGGCCGGCGGGCGAACGTCTTGCGGGTGCGGTACGGTTTTCGCATTAGCGAAGTCGACCTTAACCGAAAGCGTTTTGCATCGCTTCGGCGCGCTGCACGACGGTCAGAATCCTTACTATGGATTGACGCAGTTCGGAAGTACGCTGTATTCGTCGACGGTCGCCGGCGGAACGTCGGGTAGCGGAACGATTTTCAGCATCACGCCGTAACTTCGACATCTCTGCTGACGTTGGCAATTTGAACGGAAACCTTTACGGGACCGGACGGATGTTTCTATTGCGGTGAAAGACGTCTTCCGGATCGTAGCGGCGTTTCAGGCTTACAAGCCGTTCGTAATTGGAACCATATGCGGCTCGAACTGCCGCGGGATCGTTTGACCCGAGGTAGTTTACGTATGTCGACCGACGCGAGTAGGGCTTGAGGGCCGCAAGCGATGCGTCGACCCACTGCATCGATCGCTTCGCGTCCTTCACATCGAGCCAATACGTATCGAAATGATACGTCATCGTGGAACGCGACCGAAGAAACGGCGTCGATTCGGGTGACACGCCGCAGACCGCGCCGTGCATGTAGTGTCCAACGTTGAAGGCCCAATTTTGCGGCGCCGCCTTTAGGCGTTCGGCAACGATCTCAATCGCCCGGCCGGAGAGTTCATCGAAACTCGCGCCCATCCAATAGATGCCCGGCGAGTTCGTTTTTCGCGCGCGCTGCGCCGGAGCACTCTGAAGCAGTTTGCCGATCGCTTTTCCCGGATTGTTGAACTCGTTGTACGGTCTGAGCGCGATTTCGTTTGCCAGCGGAGGCCCAAACCGGATCAACGGCGCGAGGACGCGTGACGCGAGCTCCGGTTTTCCCGAAAAAGCCACGATCGCGAAGACGATCGGCCGTGACGGCGACAAAACGATTGCCTCGACGACCAGTTCCGGCGGCGCGGCCGCCATATACTCGCGATAGAACCGCAGAAAATCGACGAGGCGTTCGCCGGGAAACGCGATCCAGCCGCCGACGATGCGGCCGACATCGCGCACGCGATACGTGAGGCTCGCTACGATGCCGAAGTTGCCGCCGCCGCCGCGAATCGCCCAAAAAAGATCCGGTTCTTCGTGCGCGCTAACGTTTCGAATTGTTCCGTCGGCGGTAAGCAAACGCGCGGCAACGATCTGATCGCACGCAGCCCCTGCCGTTCCCAGCAGCCAGCCCAAACCGCCCCCGAGCGTCAAACCGCCCACGCCGACCAGCGAATTGCAGCCCAATGCGACGGCGTGGTTGGTTACTTGCAGCGCGTCGTTGACGTCGCCGCTGCGCGCTCCGGGTCCGATATGCACCAAGCCGCTACCGAAATGCGGTTCGATCGCATGCAGGCCGCCGAGATCGATCACTACTCCGCCGTCTACGGTGGATGCGCCGAGCACATCGTGCCCGCCGCTGCGAACGGCAACTTCGAGATCGCGATCGCGGGCGAAGTTGTAGACTCGCATGACGTCGCCCTCGCTCGAGCACTGCGCGATCAGCGCCGGACGGGCGTCGGTGCGTGGATTAAAACTGAACGTTTTGCGTGCTCGATCGTACCGCGGAGACGAAGGCATGATCAGTGTGCCGGTTATCTTGCCTTGTAGTTGCGCGACATCGCGATCGGTCAGGCTCCGAGCGGCAGCAAGGCCCGTGGCCCGTAAACTTATTGCCGCTGCGGCGAACGACGCGTCGTGCAAAAATGTTCTTCGTGTTGTCACGCGCCGCTAGCGTACGATCAAAAGGCGGACAATGCAATGCGCTCTTGAGATTTGTTGATGTACGACCGCCGCGGCGCATGCTATAAAGAACGCACGATGAGAAGACGGCCGGATACGTTAGCGCTTGCATTCGTCCTTGCGTCGCTCGCCGTCAGCGCGTGCGCGTCGAACAGCTCCCAGTCGGTGCTCGAGTCGACATGCCGCGCCGTGCAGCCGCCCGCAATGCTGTGGCCTGCTCCCGGTTCAAAGAACGCACCCGACGGACATCTCGACCTGTACGTCGGTTATCCGAAGCCGCCGACGCCGCCGTTTACGGCGCCGACGCTTTCCGCAGCCGGACACCCGAGTGTCACCGGCACCGGGTGGCTGGCACCATCACCGGGCCCGACGAACCCGCCGGGAATTCTTCCGCTGCCGAGCGGCGACGTCTATTGGACCTCGGGTATCGGTGCGCTGGCGCGCCTAACGAAATACAGCGTCTCGGTGAAAAATACGAACTGCAATCAGACGTACGTTTTGGGATCGTTCACCACGAAGTAGCCGGCCTAGACGCCCTTCTCCGCGCCGACATACCGGATCCATTTCACGTAGAGTGCGGGCTGTGTCGACAAATAGTTCGGATTTCCGTACACGACGTAGAACTCGTTCTTCGAGGCGAGGAAATGGAACGCGGCGCTGACGTTGCCGGCATTGACGTAGTCGAACGGTAAGAATCCGTTGAGCCGAGGATTGGGCAGATCCGGTGCTTGAAAGGCGTTGGGCAAGTTGGCGCCGATGATGCGCCGGGCGCCGAGATCGAACGACGCTTCGCGCGTGAATTGCCAATCGACGCTCGCGCGCTCCAGCCACTGCTTGGCCGACGCATCACCCACCAAATGCGATCCGCCGTACAAATTCTCGTCCGTTTCGAGCGAAAGATTCAAGCGGTGCATCAGCGGAAGCGTCGTGATGTACGACCACGCCGTCAGATGCCCGTGCGAATATGGGCCGCTGGTATACTGGATGGACGTGGGCGTGCTGGTTTGGCCGCGATACGAAATGTAGAACCCGTTGGCATTGAACGGCAGCAGTTCGATGGGAGCGAAAGACGTTTCAACGCCTTGCGTTTCATTGAACACGTGCAGCGAGAGCTGATCTTTGAAATCAAAGTTGACCTGGGCGCCGTTATCGGTCTGTGCGAGGTTTCCGCTGGGATCGTTATAACGCCCAACAGTTCCGTTGAACTTGATGTCTTGAAGCGTGGCTTTCGGCGAAAAGTTGAACGTGCGGTTAAAAAAGCCGAGGTAGCCGGCGATCCCCGGCTGTTGCACGTATCCATCGGCCGGTACGAATTGCGGGCCGATTTTTTGAAGCGTAATGCCGGCGGTCGTATTTTTGTCGACGTACCCGCCGCCGTATTCCCAATATTGGGCGAAGCCCGGATCGGTAACGTCGGTGCCGGTGTCACCGCCGCCATTCAAATAGATGAAGAAGTGCGTGCGCTGGTTGACGACACCGGTCGAAACGGTCGTGGTGTTGTCGCGAAATCCGGGGTAGTCGACGCTGACGCGCTGCAGGCTGACTTGATACGCGGTTCCCGGCGAAGTGTACGCGTAGTTCGCCGTTTCGGCGCTATCGGTGCGCCCCTGGTATCCGACCGCGTCGAACGCGCCCCAGCTCAAGTTTCCGAGCGTTCCTTCGTACGCGTAACCGTCGCGGAAGGTCGGGATGTTGGGAGTGTAGAGCGTCGTCGGACAATTGGTGCAGCTCAGATGACTGTTGAAGTTCGACGCGGCCTGCGTGAAGAACGGGCGAATTTCATTGTACTGGCGCGCGAAGGCCGTGGGTGCGATCGTCTGCTGATCGACTTCGACGTTCGAGTAATCCGGATGGAATGTCGCAATCAACGACGACGTTGCGGTGACCGGCACTGAGAGATCGGCGCCGATTCGCGAGGTCGATCCGCCGTTCCATTGCGGCGTCATTTCGCCCAGGCCGTACACTTGCAAGCGCGGCTGCGGTTTTACCGCCGCCTGCGCGGTAGGGGCGATTCCCGTGAGCACGCCGGCGTTGGCCGGATCCTGCGCGTTGCGCTGTCCGGCGATGTGTTCCCAAACTTCCGTGCTATTGGTGGCAATCGTTTGGCGCTGGAACTGAACGCTCCAGTCGTGGGAGCCGCCGTTGCGCATGACATCGAACGGAATGTGCATCGTCACGACGTAGCCCGCAGGCGTGCGCCGCGCGCCCG
Organism: Vulcanimicrobiaceae bacterium; assembly: GCA_035938175.1. Lineage (GTDB taxonomy): Bacteria > Vulcanimicrobiota > Vulcanimicrobiia > Vulcanimicrobiales > Vulcanimicrobiaceae > DASRDE01. The sequence continues at coordinate 13,699 of DASZHD010000011.1, read as the reverse complement.
CCGTCCATTGCGGCGAGAACGCGCTGTTTTCGCTGGACGTTTGATCGCGCGCGCCGCTCGCATTCGCCGTGAACGTGTATTGGAAGCCCTTCGTTCCTTGCGGCCAAAAGACGACCGAAACGTTGTCGTCATTCATGACGCCCGCGCCGTTCGTGTTTTGCGTGGCCGTGATTTGCTCGCGCTGCTGAACGTCGAACGCCAGATCGATGCCGTTCGGATCTTGCGCGACATAGACCGTCGCCGGCTCGCCCGGCCGCTGATACGTGAAATCGAAGAGCACGGGAAGTTTTGCCGCCTTGGACCATGAGTCGTCGATAACACCGTCCATATGCGGCGGCGACGGCAATAGCGGAACGGAAGCGCTGAACGTTTCCGTAGCCGCGTGGCCGCGGGCGACGCAGCACAGAATGGCGAGCACGGCGGCCGCCGTTGAAAGAAACGATCGCTTGGGTTGGTTCACAATATTCTCTACGAATCCGGGCTTTGGTTTGTTTCGCGTTTCGCAGTATGCCGGATTCAGGTCAATGTTTGCTGCCGGTCTTCCGGCACTACGGCATATCCTAACAGTGTCATCAAAATGACTGCTACAAAGACTGCACCCGCGAAGACTGCCATTGCGACGGCATAATTAGGATTTGTTCGCGTCCCGAACCTCGTATCGGCAAGGGCCGCGATGATGGTGAGCGTTCCGGAAGCAATCAAGTTGCCGAGTTGATAGGTGAAGCCGGGGAACGTTCCGCGTACGTCCGGTGGAGAGATTTCGTTCAAATGCGCCGGGATGATACCCCATGCGCCTTGGACTGCGACTTGCATGAGGAAACCGCCGATCGCCAGCACCGCGATCGTTTGACCGAAGGCCCAAAGCGGGATGAGCACGAGTCCCAATACACCGCACACGAGGATCATCCGCCGGCGCCCGAACCGCTGCGAGAGTGCACCGAATACGATTCCGCCGGCGATTGCGCCGATTGCGGCGATGGAATTGATCGTACCGGCCAGCGCCGGACTGAACTTGTGCTGTCCTTCCAAAAATGCGCTCACGTACGGATCTTGCGTGCCGTGCGACATGAAGTTGAACGCCGCCATGAAAAAGATCGCGTACAGAAAGAGCGGCCAGCGCGATCGCAGCAGCGCCAGAACGTCCGCCGGGCCCGCGCTGATGCGTTGCGCATTCTTGGCAAGCCACGCAGGCGATTCGGGAACGTTTGCGCGGATGTACAGAATCAACAGCGCGGGAAGCGCGCCGATGACGAACATTCCGCGCCAGCCGATCGTCGTGAACAACAATGCAAATACGAGACCGGCGAGCAGATTGCCGACGGCGTACCCTTCTTGCAGAATACCGGAATACACGCCCCGTTTTTGCGCCGGAAGCGATTCCATTGCGAGGGCGGCGCCCAGGCCCCATTCTCCGCCCATCGCGACGCCGAACAGCGCGCGCAGCAAAATAAACACCGTGAGATTCGGCGAGAATGCCGTGGCCAGTTCGAGGATCGAGTACAACGCGATGTCGACCATCAGCGGGACGCGGCGTCCGTAGCGATCGGCGAACCATCCGAAGATGAGCGCGCCCAGAGGGCGCAGCGCGAGGGTGAGCGTTACGGCGATGGATGCCACCAGATACGTGCCGTGCAGATCGCTCGCGACGTGGCGCAGCGCGACGACGACGAGAAAAAAATCGAATGCATCGAGCGTCCAGCCGAGGAAGCTGGCGATGAAGGCGTTGCGTTGATTTTTGGTGAGGTCGCGCATGGTGGGGGGTGGTGGTTTTTTTACGATGGGCAGATGATCACAAACAGGCCCCTCGATGCCTCGGGGTGCTTCGATTCCTCAGCATGACAAGTTGGGTGCTTTTGCCCTTCGATTCCTCAGGGTGCTTCGATACCTCACGATGACGAGGATACCTCACGATGACCAATAGTTTACTCGCCGTCGTCGGGTGATGAACTTGCCGAAGAAGACGCGGATGCGGTCGGTGAGGGTTTCGGAGACGCGGACGCGGCTGCCGACGCGGTTGGTGACGGACTTGGCGTCACATTCGATTTGTCGTCACCGTACAGAACCAGCACGTACGTGTTGCCTTTGCGCAGGGTCATCGCGGGCGGCTGATACATGAACGTCAGCGTATCGTCGCTGAGCGTCGAACGATCGAAGGTCCAGACGGGCGTGTACGTGTTGTGTTTGTGGGAAGTCGTTTCTTGGAACAGTTGCACCGCGAAGCCGCGATCGGCAACTTGTTCTTTCGGAAGCGTAAATTCCGCGGAGGCATACCCGCTGATCGGAAAATCGCCGTTGGCGGTGAGCGTTACCATCATCATCGGCACGACGTCGAGCGTGTTCGGCGGCGTATGCACCATCTTGGGGGCGTCTTTCGGTTGCGCTTCCGCTTTCAGCGACACGGTTGCAGGCGTGGGCGACGGCGTGGGCGTCGGACCTTCGTTTTCGCCGTTGCCATCGCCTGACGGTGACGGCGACGGAGTTGGAGACGGCGTGGGCGACGGAGTCGGCGTCGGCTTCTTTCCTTTGCTGTTGGGCTTGGGCGTCGGCGTGGGCGCGGGAAGATTGAACTTCAACACGCACGCATAATTCGAAATCGTCGTCGGACATTCGAATCCGTTTTTGGCCTCGGTGACGGCGTACGTTCCTGCCGGTACCGGGCTGCTTGAGGGCAGCGCGGAGTTTTGCGAATTCGGCAAGCCGTTGGGACCGGTGCCCGGCATCGGCGAGCTTCCGTTGACCGGCGGAATGGGATTGCTCTGCGGCATTCCCGTGCCGGTGGCAAAATTGCCGGAACATGCGCCGAGCGTCATCGCGCCGGCGATAAAAATGATGCGCGCGTCGAGTTTCATGCCTTCGTATCGACCTTCGTCTGCAGCTCTTGTGCGAATTCGTCAACGCTGACGGTGCGCTTTTCGTCCACGCCCCGCTCGTTGACGTTAACCGTGCCGGCTGCCGCCTCTTGCTTGCCGGCCACTAGGATATACGGCACCTTCTGCGTTTTCCAGTGCCGGATCTTGTAATTCAATTTTTCGTTCGACTCGTCGACGTCCACGCGGAAGCCGCGATCGTGCAGCTGTGCGCGCACCTGCTGCGCGTATTCGATTTGGTGCTCGGAGATGGGCGTAATCACCGCTTGCACGGGCGCCAGCCATGTAGGGAAATTCCCGCCGTAGTGCTCGATCAGAATGCCGAAGAAGCGTTCCATCGAACCCGCAAGCGCGCGGTGAATCATGACCGGCGTGTGGTCGCCGTCGCTGCCGCGGTATTTCAACTCGAAGCGCTGCGGTAAAACGAAGTCGACCTGCACGGTGCCTAGTTGCCATTTTCGGCCGATCGCATCGCGCACGTTGATGTCGAGCTTGGGCCCGTAAAATGCGCCGCCGCCCTCGTCGACTTCGAACGGCAGATTGCGGCTTTCCAGCGCTTGCCGGATCGCTCGTTCCGCGATCGGATCGGTATCGGCGCGCAAGTGCGGTTCGCGCGTCGAGAGAAAATACTCAAAGTCCGCAAAACCGAAGGCTTTCATCAAACGGCGCGCTTCGTCGAGCGTTTGTTCGAATTCGCCCTGCAACTGCTCGGGCATGCAAAACAAATGCGCGTCGTCCTGCGTGAAGCCGCGCACGCGGGTGAGCCCGTGCAGTACGCCGCTGCGTTCGAAGCGATAGACCGTGCCGAATTCGGAATACCGGATCGGCAGATCGCGATAACTGCGCAGGTGACTCTTGTAGATCAGAATGTGACCGGGGCAGTTCATCGGCTTGAGGCGAAAGCGCTGCTCCTCGACCTCGATCGAACCGAACATGTTTTCGGCGTAATTTTCCAGATGGCCGGAAATCTCGTACACTTTTTCGTGCACGATGTGCGGTGTAACGACCGGCTGATAGCCGCGTTCGCGCAGGCCTTCACGAATGAAATTTTCGACGATGCCGCGGATGATCGCGCCTTTGGGGTGCCAAAAAATGAGGCCGCCGCCGGCCTCTTCCTGAACGCTGAACAGGTCCAGCTCTTGACCGAGTTTGCGGTGGTCGCGTTTGTGCGCCTCTTCGATTTGGCGCAGATACGCATCGAGCTCTTCACGCGAGTACCAGGCCGTGCCGTAGATGCGCTGCAGCATCGGATTGTGCTCGTCGCCGCGCCAGTACGCGCCCGCAACGTTGGTGAGCTTGAGCGCGCCGATTTCGCCGGTCGTGTGCGCGTGGCCGCCGCGGCACAGGTCGGTAAATTCGCCGATGGTGTAGAGCGTGATCGGTTCGCCGGCCGGAATCTCACGCGCGATCTCTACTTTATAAGGATTGTCTTTGAAGCGCTCGATGGCTTCTTCGCGCGTCACTTGGCGCCCGGTCATCTCGTAGTTGGCTTTGACGATTTCGTCCATACGCGCTTCCAGGCGCTCGAGATCTTCGGGCGTGAACGGCTGGGCGCGGTCGAAATCGTAGTAAAAACCATTCTCGATCGCCGGCCCGATGGTGGGCTTGGCCTCGGGGAAGAGGTCCTGAACGGCATACGCCAGCACGTGCGCGGCGGTGTGGCGCAGTTCGGGAAGCGACGTACGGTGCGGCGGCGCGGCGGCGGAGGTCACGGTCTGCCCCTTTTGGCGCCCCGGCGGCGGCGACCCTACCCGCAGCAGAGGAAGCGAGCGGCGGGTTTAATGCGGGTTTAATAGAGGTGCCTGGCCCCAGGTGGAATGGCCTTTGATCAAAGTTGATGTAAGCGCGTGCCGCCCGCTGGTATAGTTTGAGCGATGGAGCGCGCCTTCGTACGATGACGACATTGCTCGCGCTGATCGCTGCGCTGACCGCCGCACAATTCTCGACGCTTTGGGATCGAAATATTCCCGTCATTACCGTGCAGTCTTCGCGCGGTAACGTTGCGGCGATCGTGGACACGGGCGGCGTAACGGAATTGAAAGCGCGCCGCCCGGACGATTTTGCGACGTACTACCACGGCTTGCCCGTGGAATCCGCCATGGGGGCGGATTTTCTTTTGACGCATGCCGTGCGTGCGGGCAGCGCGGATGCGCGCGGTACCCCCAAGATGGTTCCGTTGCACGTGCAAACGGCAAAACGGCTGACGTCGGCGTTTGTGGATTGCACGATCGCGGGGAATCGTTACCGGATGCTTTTCGACACCGCCGCTCTGAGCTGGCGCAGTTCGGACGCGGCACATTCGACGCCTTACGGCGTTATTTTTCTGCGCGGCGATGTGTTCGACCAGCTGCGAAAGGCGAATCCGGCATGGCCGTTTGAGGAGCGTGCCGAGACGATCGCGGACGATCGGGGCGGTTTTGCGCAGGCGGCGTCGATGGTTGCACCGGTAACGAAATGCGGCGGCATCATCGCTCGGAATCGCCTTATCGTTCGCCGTGCCGGCATTGCCACGTTCGCATATATGAAGAAGATCTTCGGCGAGGACGTTCAGGGCGACGCGAGTTTGTCGGCGTTCGGCGCTCGGGCGGTAGAGATTGATTTTCCGCACCGCGTTTTACGGATTTGGTAGGGTAGTAACGCCGCGGTACGGTGAATAACGTTGCCATGGGCCGGATACTCATCGCAATAGGTCTGGCAATCGTGGCCGTCGGGTTGCTGGTGCAATTCGTACCGGCGTTGCGCCTTGGACGGTTGCCCGGCGACATCTCTTTCGGCGGTCAGGGATGGCGCGTGTATATTCCGATCGGAACGTCGATTTTGCTGAGCATTGTGTTGACGGCCGTGTTCTACTTCATCGGCGCACTGACGTCGCGACGGTGATGCACAGCGTTTGAAGGCGAGTTGGTACTAGCTCGCTGCTTGGAGCCGTGCTGGGGTATACCTGCGCCATGAGCCAGCAGCAGCAAATTCCGCCGCAGCATCAGGAGCGGCAGCCCGGTATTGAAAATCGCATGCAACCAAAGCCCCGCTACGTGCATCCCGATCATCGTCCATCGGGAATGCTGGACGGCCGGACCGTTTTGATCGCGGGCCGTCAGTCAGGCAGCGCTGCCGCACCTGGAGAAGCGCGCCGGCGCAATCGTGAACAACGCGTCCATCAATGCGTGCAAAGGAAATCCGCAGCTCATCGACTATTCGGCGACCAAAGGCGCTATAATCGCTTTTACCAGGTCGCTGGCCTTGGCTACGGCGGAGAAAGGCGTCCGGGTAAACGCGGTTGCACCGGGGCCGATTTGGACGCCGCTGATTCCGGATGAAGCGGCCGGGGCAACCCGACGAAGTGGCTGAAGCGGTATTGTTCTTACTCTCATCACGCTCGTCATACATTTTGGGGCAAACGATTCACGTCAACGGCGGTACGATTGTCAATGGCTAAGATGCGAGATCACGAAGTGCAGCCCGATGCGCGGCCTGCCGCAAAGAGCGGGACGGTTACGATTGGCGGTGACTTGACCGTCAACCGCATGGGATTCGGCGCGATGCGGTTATGCGGGCGCGGCATTTGGGGCTGGCCCGAAGATCGCGAGAACGCACTCAACGTGTTGCGGCGCGCGGTGGAGCTCGGCGTGAACTTTATCGATACCGCGGATGCGTACGGGCCGGAAGTCAACGAAGAGCAGATCGCGCAGGCGCTGAATCCTTATCCGCCCCAGCTCGTCATCGCGACCAAGGGCGGGTCGGTGCGCCCGGGTCCGGGACAGTGGGAGCGCGACTGCCGCCCGGAGCGTTTGAAAGAATGCGCGAAAGCGAGTTTGAAGCGCTTGAAATTGGATCGCATTCCGCTGTATCAACTGCATGCGGTCGATGCGAACGTTCCGCTGGAAGATCAGGTCGGCGCGCTGCTGGAATTGAGTGAAGAAGGCGTGATCGAACACATCGGTGTTTCGAACGTGAGTTTTGCGCAGCTTCGTGCCGCGGAGCAGGTCGCACGCATCGCATCCGTGCAGAACATGTACAACATTCACAACCGCGGTGAGAACGATCGGATCATCGATCACTGCGAACAGAACGGCATTGCATTTATTCCGTATTTTCCGCTGGGCGCGGGCGAATTAGCAGACGACACGGAACTGCAAGTGGTCTCGAAGGCGCACGGCGCGACGATGTTTCAAATCGGCCTGGCGTGGCTTTTGGCGCGCTCCAAGGTAATGCTGCCGATACCGGGAACGTCGTCGCTGCAGCATTTAGAAGAAAACGTAGCCGCCGCTGCTATTGCTCTTTCGCAGGAAGACCGCGTGCGCTTGGGTCTGGAGCAGCCGGTGAGCACGCATCATGGAGTGCACGATGAACGATAAAACGATCATATCGCACATCGAAGATCTCGTAGAAGAAGAAGAGCGGTTGTGGGCGCGCGCGGACGACGAGCCGCTGAGCGGTCCCGACAAGAAACGTTTGGAACAGATCGGCGTGCAGTTGGATCGCTACTACGATCTGCTGCGTCAGCGGCGCGCGCGTCGCGAGTCGGGTCAGAATCCGGATGGCGCACACTTGCGTTCGGCGTCGATGGTGGAGGGGTACGTAGAGTAGGCGCTGCTGTCCCTTCGATTCCTCAGGGTGCTTCGATACCTCAGCATGACAGGCCGATTGTACTTATTTAAGGTGACGTACAGCCCGTAGCGGCTTGGAATTTGCGGCGGTAGCCGCGGCTCAAACGATGACGCGTTCCATCCGCGAGCAGAACGTCGTACTCGCCGTGCTCGTTGAGTTCTAAAGCGCTCACGCGATCCAGATTGACGATCGTCGAACGGTGAATGCGGCAGAACGAGAAGGCTTCGAGATCTTTCTCGAGTTCGGCCATGCTGCGGCGCAGGAGATGCGACTTTCCGGCGATGTGCAGGCGTGAATAATAATCCGACGCTTCGATCCAGTCGATTTCCGCGATCTTCACGAAGGTGATGCCGCGGAGACCTTTGATGGCGATCGTATCGAGCGGCCGCGGTGCGCTTCGGCTGTAGGCGATGCGTTCCTTTGCGCGTTCGAGGGCGCGTTCGAACCGCACACGATCGAACGGTTTTACCAGGTAGTCGAGCGCGCCGGCTTCAAATGCTTGCACAGCGTAGCGATCGTACGCCGTAACGAACACGACCGCCGGCGGAGCCTTCGGGCCGAGCATTTCGAGCACGTCGAATCCGTCGCATTCGGGCATTTCGACATCGAGAAAAACTACGTCGGGTTTCAAGCGCGGAATCTGCGTTAGCGCATCGGTACCGCTGCCGCACTCACCGATGATAGCAACGTCCGGATGCTCGCGCAGCAGCGTCGTGACGTTGCTTCGCGAGAGCGGCTCGTCGTCGACGACCAAGGCCCGAACCGGGGCGCTATGCGGGTTTGTGTTCAACCGTTGCCTCGGCGGCGTTCGTCGCGAAATGAAGCGGCATCGAGATCGACACTTCCATGCCGCCGCCGGGGCGATCGCGCATCTCGAATGCCGATGCGTCGCCGTACAAACCGCGCAGACGCGAACGCACGTTGGATACGCCGATTCCGCCCTGCCGGTTGTCGGACGGTGCGGCGACAGCGGGCCCGTCGTTGGAAACGTTGAGTACGAGGACGTTGCGAACGGCGGCGGCCGAAATCTGAATCGCGCCGCCGTTTCGCAGCTTGGAGATGCCGTGCTTTATGGCGTTCTCCACGAGCGGCTGCAAAATGAGATTCGGTACGCACACATCGAGCAGATCTTGCGGCACGTCGACGGCGACCGTGAGCCGATCGGCAAAGCGTGCTTGTTGAATTGCGAGGTAGCGCTGCACGAAGTCCATTTCGTCGCGCAGCTGCACCTCCTGCCGCCCGGAACCGGCGAGGGAACGGCGTAGAAAATCGCTCAAGGCGGCGATCATATCGACGGCCGATTCGCCGCGTCCCTCGCGTATAAGACCCGAGACGGCATTGAGCGCGTTGAACAAGAAGTGCGGTTCGATTTGACGGCGCAATGCAGCCAGATGCGCATGCGCGAGTTGCTCGTTGAGCTGCGCCAATTCGGTTTGCTGTTTGGCGGCTCGCTCGCGCGAATCGAGCACGTTGCGGATCATCAAGATGCAGACGTAAAAGACGACCGTCCCGGGAAGATCGTCATAAAAATTCGTAAACCAATGGCGCAAAAAACCCGGCGGATCGGGCGGCCCGAACGGCTTGAAGACCAAAACCAGCAGTGTCGTCCATGCCGAGAAGACCAGGCCGACGCCGATGCATGCGGCGACGTGCGCGAGCCATCCGGTGCCGGCGCGCCCTGTCAGCGGAATACGGCGCGCGAGCCAAAAAATCAGGATCGTTGCGCCGGCCCACGGCAGCCACGAGAACGTTTCGATGAGAAAGAGCACGGGCCAATTGTGATGCATGCCTTCGGAGCGCATAACGCCGACGGTTTTGGTTGCGTCGAACAGCGCGAAGGCCGACCAGAGCAGCGCTATCCAGAGCCACTCTCGTGATTTCGTGCGGGCCGCGTAGGCTTCCATGTGCGTCTCATTCTACGGGCTCGAGACGAAAAAGCATAGCGTTATGCAGCCAGTCGACGGCAGTATGCAGTGACCGGCGTCGCGCCGCGCCGCCCCCGATGCCATACTTGTTCCATGGGTTTACTGTTTGTACGCGCAGCTCTTAGTGCTATTTTGGCCGTGACGCTGCTTTCACCGGCGGCACACGCGGCCGAAGAACGAGAAACCGGCGCGACGCTGAGCGTTCCGCAATTGCCTGCTGCGCCGCCGCTTGACACGCAATTGGACGGCGCGTGGAGTTCGGCGGCGGTGTTCCATTTGACGCACGAGGCGACATACCGCAAAACGGCGCCGGAAGACACCGTTGTTCGCATCGGGATGTTCGGCGGCGCGATGTACGTGGCGTTTACGGCCGAACAACACGAGCCGCTGGTGGCGACGCAGGTCACGGATGGAACCGGCGTGCTTACGGGTGACGCCGTAATGGTGCATCTCTGGCCCAACGGGCTTTCGGGTTTCGCGTACTGGTTTGCGACGAATATGTACGGCGCGCGCGATCAGTCGTCGAGCGAAAATTCGGCGTATGCACCCTCGTGGGTCGCTTTCGGACGCCGCACGGCAGCCGGGTACATGGCGATTCTGAAGATTCCGTTGAACGCGATGCACGTGCAAAAAGGGGCATCGTGGCGCGCGCAGTTTCACCGCATCGTTGCGGCGTCGAACAGTAACTACGTGTGGGAGCTGGATCCGCAGCAAACCGCGTTTATCGACGGGCGGTACGGCGGGCAAATCGTCGGAATCTCGTCGTCGAGCGTTGCGTCCTCGGCGCGTCCCAGGCTTCAGGTATATGGTTTAGGTGCGTTTGCTTCGCCGGCGGGGGGCGGGTTTACGTCGCGGACCGGCGTCGACTTTTCGGTTCCCGTGACGGCGACAACGTCGGTGTTCGGCACGGCGCATCCGGATTTTTCGAACGTCGAGATCGATCAACAGTCGATCTCGCCCACGGAATTCGCGCGGCGTTTTACCGAGGTTCGGCCGTTCTTTACGCAGGCGGCTGCGAATTTCAATCAGCAGTACGATTTCAACGCGCCGACGGCCACGCTGTATACCCCGATAATTCCCACGTTTCGCGACGGCTTCGGTTTGGAGGGACGCCAAGGCAACATTTCGTTCGGTGCATTCAATGCTTCGGGTTATTCGCGAAACGACAACGCGGTGGCATTCGCAGCTTCGGACTCGCTGCAGCGGGCGACGTTTACGTATCAACGCGTCGGCGTGGATTTGGCGCAACCCGGTTCTGCCGGATTTCATGATTTGGTGAACGAGGAAGGGCTGGCACTGGTGAATCCGCACAGCCACTTCACCTTCTTTGCGAACAATGCGAACGAGTCGGGATCGGCTATCACGAGCGGCGCGGATGCCGCGTACCAAGATATCGGCACGGTGTACTCGACCGCGACCGCAACGGTTGGGGCCGCGCTGCAAAAGATGGGGCCGCAGTTCAGCCCCGCCGACGGGTACGCAAACCAGCCTCCGGGCGAGCCGGGTATCGCCGGCTATACCGCGTACGCCGCGAAGCAAATCAACTATTCCTCGACTGCGCGGATTCTGGACATCACTTTCAGCGCAATGCTGGATCGATACCACGGTCCGAGCGGCGGTGTGAATCAATCGGATTATATGAGCCAGGCGCGCGTCGATTTCAAAGATTTGATCTCGGTGACGGCGATGCAGGGAATTTCCGCGCTGCAGACGTGCGTGCCGGTTAGCACAACGAGCTGCACTTCTGCGTTCTTGCCGTACAACGCAAGCGGAGTCACGCTGGGATACGCGCAAAACACCGCGCACGCGTCGACGGTTACGTTTCTGACGGGCGGATATTATCACGGGACGCTGAGTTCATGGTCGCGATTGTTGACGCTTCCGCTGTCACAGCGTGCGGCGCTTTCACTGGAGGCGGACGATACGGCGTACGCGTCGCGCGTGAAAGGGGAGCCGGATTCGAAGCAATGGCTTGACCGCGCAGGGCTGAGTTATCAGTTCAATAGCGCGATTTCCGCCGACGTGGGCGTGCGGCGAATCATCGGAACGAATCAGCCGTTTGCGTTTGCGCCGTTTGGACCGAGTGCGATCTTCACGCCGTTGACGCTTGATGCATCGAATGTGTCGGCGGCGCTGCATTTCTTCCGCGGGAACAACGAACTCTACGTCGTTTACGGCGATCCGAACCAATTGAGCACGGTGCCGGCATTGTTTGTGAAGTTGATCCGGTACGTGGGTGCGGGGAAGGGGTCGTAGCATTATTTGCTACTCAGTGCCGAATACGTGTCTTTGTTGTCCCACGCTCCATCTTGTTAAGGACACCCGTGAAGCCGTCGCGGACGGACCCCGGGGCCGGCCGCGCGCAACCCGAAGCGCGGTGGCTTCCTACGTAAGCCGCCTATGCCGCCCGGAGAGAACTCGACAATCCGTCACCGCAGAAACGTCGGCATGGCCGGCGAAAGCAGAAGGGCCGCGCCTACAACGTACAATTTAACTTCGCCGGTCACCTAGCTACCCGACCGTGGCCAAACATTGACGGCAAGCGCGCAGATCACGCGCACCAAACAAAGGCACTATTACCAAGTGCTTTCACGGGGCCTGAGGTCAAGCTCAACGACGCAGCTGAGTCGTAACGAAGGCCATAAACTCCTTAGACGTTGATTGACCTTCGCGAGTCGTAAGGTTGAGTTTCGCGGCAATAGTAGCGATGTACGACAAGTGACCCAAGAATTCGTCGGATTGTAGTTTCGATAACAGAACGTAATGCCGTTTTATCACGATGACCGGTGCCCCCCTGCGTAACGCGAAAGAACAATTCAACGCGATGTTCGCTCTTGACGCAGACTAGCACCGAACGGGATGCAACCGCGGTTCTGTCGGGAATCTCTTTCATAGAAAGTGCGCGGAGGCCGTCCGTGTTAGTTAACGGTCGCTTCCGCGGGCGCGAGAATTTGATTCTCGGTGGCTAAACTCGGTGCAGATAGAAACGCATGAGCGGTGCCACCCTCGGGTAGGGCCGCGACAAGGCGAATTGCGTTTGGGATGCCGGCGAACGCAAGCCAGCGCGGAACAAACGTTTTCAGTTCGCCGAGTAAATACCGCCGAACCGGCGTCGAGTCCACGAATGGCCTCTCTGCGACGGCCCAAAAGATGATTCCCGCAGCGACGCTACAGGCCGCTGCCAGTCCGATCGCGACGCCACGATGATTCAAATAATTGAGGAGGGGGTCATGGACGAGATAAATGCTATACGATGCGGTTCCAAAGAAAGCCATTGATTTCATCGATAGCAATCTGCGAAGCCACGGTATTGCGCCGACTGAAATAACGAAGCAGAACGCGGCGGCCTGCCAGGCCGGGTGTATGACGTTATCCCAGTTCGCGGGTGAGCGCAGTGCACCGAGAACGGCGAAGATCACGCTCAGGGGCAATCCGAATGCGGCATAACGATGACCGCGAATGTACACATGAGCAGCAACGATGCCCGACATGAATGCGGGCAGAATTAGAAGATCCTGCGTAGAAAGCTGCGTTGCCACCGAACATGCCGCGAGTACGGCAATAGCCGCGAATGCTCGTGGTGATTTCGTCCAAACGATCAACAAAAACGGGAAAACGGTATACCATCTAAACTCGATGGGTAACGTCCAGAACGAAGGGTTGAGCATATGTGAGGCGCCGGTGGCATCGAAGAACACCAATTGCCGTACAACGTCAGGCCACGTTACGGGTATATGGCACGCGTAGTAGAAAACAATAAAGAACGCGATCGCCAGATAGTAAGGTGGTATGATGCGAATAGCCCGGTTTATCGCATAACGCCCGACGTCGAAACTCGATTCCCCCGCGACACGTATTGAAGAAAGCACCGGATACGATAGGCAAAAGCCCGAGATGACAAAGAATAGGTCTACGCCGTGCGCGCAAGAGTGGAAAAACGACGCTGCCGCCGTCCCAGGCTTAGTGACATAGCTAGCCGTGTGCTCGGCGACAACCAAGAAGACGGCAATTGCGCGAAGACCGTCGATGTGAGCAACCCGCTGCATTATTCAAGCTATCGGCCGTATTGCGTCGCCATGGTACCGTCGCTGACATCCTTACAAAAAGTTTACTAACGGCCGCCGCGCACAATTGTAAGAGAATCGGTTCGGGTCCGCGGCGTCCGCTGAGCGGCTGCCAGAAACGGCGTAAGACCTGACAAGAGGCTCCAAAATGGAATACCGGTGCCCCTGAATATGGGGCCAACCGTTGGGAGTACGTTATGCTCATATGCATGTACGCACCTAGGTGGTTCGATTA
>DASZHD010000010.1:0-78296 GCA_035938175.1 Vulcanimicrobiaceae bacterium | reverse complement strand
CGCGGCAGTGCGCCGGCGGCTTGCCGCGTTTCGTCTGCGCGGCGGAAGGATCGTCGCCAGTGCGCGCTCCGCGAAGATTGCGTCGCCCGCAGCGGGCGGAATTCCTAACGCGGTTCTGCTGACGAGTGATGATGGACGCGTTGCATTCTTGGATGTCGTGAACTACGAACGTTCGCGGCAGCACGTTGCCGCGGCGCACGTCCACGCGGGCGGGATACGGTACGACGTTCCGCAGTTTACCGTCGCGGCTCGAGACGCAGCGCTGATTCCACTTACAAAGGCTGCTGCCGCCACTAGTCATGCTGAGGTATCGCCTAGTCATGATGAGGTATCGCCTAGTCATGCTGAGGTATCGCCTAGTCATGCTGAGGTATCGAAGCACCCTGAGGAATCGAAGGGTGAAAGCTCGCTCCCCCTCCGCCCTGATGCATCGATCGCCACGCCGCTGCGCGAAATCGCGCGGCATACTGCGATCGCCTACGCAGCAGACGTCTACAGCGACGGCTATCCCGCCGTCGTCCTGGAGAACGACGCGCTGCGGCTAATCGTATCACCCTGCTCCGGTGCTCGGGCGCTGATTTTCGAGGACAAGGCGACCGGCGAGAACTTGTTCACGACAATCGGCGGTTTGCGCGAGGCGTGGTCGCCGCAGCTTCCGCCTTCACCGCGAGACTATATCGCAAAATACACGCACCCGATTCCCGCCGGAACGTTCAACCGTTGCTACGCATACCAAGCGGGACTCCGCGATTCAAGCGCGTACGCGACCTTCGCATACACGGCTCCCGACGCGCCGCAACACGGCGCGACATTCCACCGCACGATCGTGATGCGCCCGAACGACACGGCGTTCGAAATCATATCGTCGGCGCAGTTTACCGGCTCCTCCAATGAGCGTCCCTTACAAATTTCATCCCTGGCGCTCTCGCCGTCGTCGCAAATACTGCGCGTTGCCGACGGGTACGGCATCTTCGACGCGCAACGCGGCCGCGTCACGCTGGTCGCTTGGAATGCCGCCGGCGTCGCGGCGCACGCAATCGCACGCCATCCGGGAGACGCACTGATCACGCTGCTACTTCATCCAGGCTCGCCGTGCCACGTCTATTACGGTGTCTCGGCCGCCGCCTCGGAAGCGCAGGCGCAGGCCCGGCTTCGGGCGTTCGCGAATCGGCGCCCTTCGAGCCGAAGCGCCGGGGAAGTGGCGGAACGGTAGACGCAGCCGCCTCAAAAGCGGCCGGGCACAACCCGTGTGGGTTCAAATCCCACCTTCCCCATGCTAAAAAGCCGCAAAAATCGCGCCGCAGCTGACAAATTGCTAACCAGCCGCGTTTTTTCGACGTGGCGAACTGCCTTAAGCCACGAGAACTGTGAGCGGTTCGGCAAACGGAAAGGCCATACAAGTGCGCGACGCCGACAGTAACTTTACAGGGATGGGGATCGACTCGGGGCACAAGCCATCAAACCATCCCAATCCAAGAGCGCAGCAACCCCATGCGCACGTTCCAAATCCGGATGGTGCACCTTGGCTGCCGATTCAACGCTAGAGGCATTGTTCTGGCCAATAACCTGGAACTCAGAAGTCGCGATCGTCTCTGAAGCAGTGATCGCAGCCTCGGGTATTACTGCCGGTGCCGTAGTGGGACTAACGCACATCACTGATGAGAACATGGCTCACGCTCTTGGAGTTCCGATACTGTCTCGTCTACTCGAAGTAGAGGGACCGGAGGGCAATACCGTGACTGTGCGCTTGGAGGACGTTAAGCTGATCGAGTGATGTGTGTGGAACTGGGTCGGTCGAAAACGGCGCTTTAACGGTCGTTTGCGTCCTAATTCCTACCCTCCCGCCAACAGCTGGACGGGCAAAGCGCCTCTCTTGTAAGAAATCTGCAAGCCAAGGGAGAGGTGCATGCGGCTTACCGTACCGCCGGAGATGGTTGAGGCGGCTCGTCTCGGTCAACGTGATGCCGTCGAACGGCTGTTAGAAGCGCTCTGGCCGCACGCGTTCAGAATCGCGCGGTCGATCGTACAAGACGATTCGCACGCAAAGGATGCGGCTCAAGAGGCCTCTGCAATCATTTATCGCGAGATCGCGAGTCTTCGTTCGGCCGATGCGTTTCGTTCGTGGGCCTATCGTATCGTCGTTCGTGAGGCGATACGGGCAGCAAAACGCAATCAAATTCCGGCACAGCGTGCAGAGCGCCGGGAGATCGATATTGACGCGCGGCTCGATGTGCTGCGTGCGCTGGCCCGGCTTTCACCGGAACTGCGCGCCGTTATCGTGCTTCATTACTATGCCCGTTTAAGCAGCAGCGAGATGGGGAGCGTCCTCGGCATACCAGGTGCCACCGTGCGTTTTCGCCTCGTCCGCGCGCGTCAGCAACTCAAGGACACGCTAAACCCGGATAGCGCCTTTTTAACGACGGAGACGGCAGGATGAACGACTGTCTGGAAGCGCTGGAGCGGCGCATCGAAGCGATCGAGGTCCCGCGATTCGACTTTACGACGATAACGGCACGCCGTTCTGGCCAGCCGGCGCGTCAGGCCCGTTGGCGCAGCGCGCTTACGATTGCACTCCTTATCGTCGTACCGGCGCTCGCTGCCGCTGCGGTTCACTTCATACCGTTGCAAGTCGATCATCGCTTCGGAAACTGGCAGCTCTTCGGGCCGTCGCGCGAGTTCACGCATCCGACGGCAGCGGATTTCTCCACGTTGGCGCGTCAGGCGCCCTATCGGGTAGTATGGCCCGCTGGCGTGCCGCGCGAGGAGAAGCTCATGCTTTTATCGAGCACCGGTAACGAAGTGTTCATTGCGGCGTACCGGTGTCCGAGCATAGATCTACGCAAGGGAAATGATGCGCTATCCACGTTCATCATCATCCCCAAGAGCTACGCGGCGGTGAACCCGAAACTCGCAAGCTGGTTCGAAAGCCAGATGCATAATGCTGCGCTGAACACGTTGTGGAACGCGGGCGACGAAAGCGTTTTGCTATCCACCGGTTGCCTCACACCGGCGCAGGTCGACAACATTCGCGCACTGATGATAACTGCAGGCAAGCGGAGGCCCTAGCGAACAGTCATGGATCTGCCGCAGTACAGTTCTACGAAGTATTTCGAATGAACAGTATAACCGCCGCACAAAGCAAGGCTACCCCAGGGATAACGATTGCGGTGTTGATAACGCGCTGACGGTCCCAATCCTGAGCCTCCGCGGTTTCTTTCTCCATCTCGTACGCTTCGCGCATCTTCAAGGACGCGCGACTCTGAAGCGGCGTCGGCGCAGCCGCGAACGGATGCTGCGGTAAACCAACCGCGAAAAACCAGACGGCATCCGCCGCAATAATGATGGCAAGTATGCCAATCGCCGCGAGCGCCGGTTTGCGTTTATCCATCGCTATCCGGAGCAAGGTCGGTTCCAAGTACGAGTACCGTTTGTCGAGCGTTGTTGGGCGTTGCCGTTGTTCCTAATATGATTGCCAAAGCCCGGCCGGTTGCGTTCGTGCCCAATACCCGAGTGGTCTTCTTCACGGGTTGATCGATGAACGTGGGCACGTTCCAGCCACCGCCGCGTAGCGCAGCTACGACAGTTCTATTTAAGATACTGTCGCCCGTTGCGTTGGCAACGACCACTTCGTCTCCCGGCGGCTCGCTTTTGGAGAATAAAAGGCGCCCGATTAATCTGGCCCATCGCTCGTTCAGGAACACTACCGACGCATCGCCTACCCACCCGTCGCGAGCCGGCATCGTGAACGTACGCACGTTATCATCCGGGACGCCACGATAGATCGTCAACAGCGCGGCGATCTGCGTTTGCGTCAACGTAGTTTTTACGTCTTTGGCAGCAAGAGCGAGCACGTGCGGAACTTTCGCCCACTCTTGCGGCAAGCTGAGTTCGCCTAAAATGTCTTTGAGGATTTGCTGTTGACGCCGAACGCGGCCCCAGTCTGATTGGGCGTCATGCCTGAACCGGATGTATTCCAGTACCTGACCGCCCGTGAGATACTGCTCGCCTTTACGAAGGTGAATATGGAGATCCCCGGCATTGTCGTCGTAGTCCATGTCCTCATCGACGTCAACGTTTAGTCCGCCCATCGCATCGACGATCTGCTTTGCGTCTTCGGGGCGAAGGGCAATCGTGGCATCGATCGGGGCGCGAATGAGTTTCGATACGATTCCGGCGACTAGGGCGGGGCCACCGTAGCCGATGGCCGCATTGATTTTCCAGTGGCCGTGCCCTGGTATCTCGACCCAAGAATCGCGCGGTATGGATACGAGCGTCGCCGTGCGGCGAACGGTGTCCAAGTGCGCAACGAGGATCGTGTCTGAATTCCCCTCATCTTCTTGATAACCCAGAAGCAAGACGTTCAGGATATCGCTCCCGAATTCTCGTTGAGCCGTGACCTGCGTCACCTGGCTTGCGATGCGGTCGTGGAGAGCGAAGAACGTGCCGGCAACGGCCAACATGCTGAGTGCTAGCGCCACAGCAATACGCTTTGATTTCATTGAAATAATCCTATCGGAGCGCGTCCAAGACGCGCGAATTTAGTAAGCTGGGTCGGCCGATAGGAAAAGCGGAGGAGCGCGGCCACGGGACGCGCGGCGGCATGGTTCTTCGTGCGGCGTAAGCGCGCACCTAAACCGGAGTCGCAAGGACGGCGCAGTAGCCGAGATGCGGCGAAGCACCGCAATGGCGAGATGCAGGATGCGCGCGACCGTGCGTGCGGAGACCGTGACGATCTTCGAAAGCAGCATGGTGACGAGTATGCATCCAATCAGATGCATTGCGATACTAACGACAACGGGGCCACCGAGCCAAATGAAGCCGCCAAGAGGGTGTCCGGCCGTCACAATCTGCTCCACGGTCTCCATCGCGAATAGCGAGAGCAACTGCAGGGCGAATATCGCAGGAAGCAGCGGCACAAACGAGGTCGCGTGCAATTCACGCGCACAGCGCCGCAGCCACTGCGGCGGATAATGCTCCTGCGAAAACATCGTGCGCGTCATGGAAACGACGGCGCCGCAGAACAGAACAGCCGCCACGCAAAGCGCCGGAATAACGTCTGCGTTACTTGCGTCGGTGAAGCGGCCGGGGCCGAAGAAGCCGCCATTAGATAGCCCTTCGACAACGGGATCGATTAGCGCCGCGGCTGCTACGGCTGCGGCGGCGACGAATCCCCATGGCATGGAGGCTTTGAACCTAAACACGGCGTGCGACATCTTCGTCATACCGCGTGGGAGTCCCGTACACGCCTTACGGAAGGCCCGACCACACCAGGAAGACGACGCCGATGACTGCGATGAACAATCCGCTGATCACTTCGCCGTACTCTTCGAACTTGCCGAGATTGATGCGCTGCATTCCGCGGGCGGACGCAACGCAGAACACCACGTACGTCGCGATCGTCGCTCCGGCAAAAACGGCGCTCATAATCAGGAGTAATCCTATTCCATAGCGGCTCGCGGCAAAGAAAGCCGGGATGCCTTCCACCATCGGAGAGGAGCCAAGGATCAAGAGCAGGGCAGTTCGTGAAGAGGTCTTGTGCTCGTGTTCGTGCAGCGGCGCTATCGCCAGATTTCCATCAACAACGTGCCAGTCTTCTTGATGATGTTCGTGCCAATGCCGATGCTCCGAGCCTCCGGCGTGCCGATGCGCGTGCGCGTGTCCCAGGTGTGCGTGCTCATGCGCCCCGTTGCGGCTATGACCAATCTCCCTCCAACTCGCCACTGCAATCCAAAGCCCGAACGAGATGAGGGCAACGCTCGATGCAAGGCTGACCAGATTGCCGAACCGCTGTGCCAACGCGGCTCCCACGATCCAAATTGCGAGTGCAATAACGAGCGTAGAACCCGTATGCCCTAAACCCGCTATTGCGGCGGTCTTCGCAGTCTGCGCCGCGCTCCAACCGCGTTGCCGCGAAAGCAACGCGATCGGCGCCCAATGATCGGGCACCATGGTATGCAGCACACCCACGGCCAGCGCTGCAAGCACGAGAAGTGCAACATGCGTATTCATCGCCAGGTTTACTCCTCGGTTGGCTCTTCCGACGACAACGCACCGGCACGCCAGCTGGCCGCGACGATCGCTGGGTCGAGGCTCATACGTCCAACAATGCGCTCGACTTTCGTTTCCGCGCGCTGGGATGTCACGATTGCCGCGAGCACCTCGACGTTCCCGCTTTCAAGATTCCGGCTCTCTATCGCGCGCAGCAGTAACGTAGTCTGTTGAATCAGCTGAAGCATTTTCGATCGAACGGTTGATTCGTCCGCCTCGCGACATACGACGCGCAGCGTGTACTCACGGCTTAACTCCGTCTGTTCGAACGGCTGGCGATTGATGCGCTGAACGAGCGGGCGCAAGAGGACGTTCGCCCCGATTACCGCAGCAGCTCCTGCCGCAGCTTGCGGAAGAAATCCCGAACCGCATAGCGTCCCAACCGCTGCCGTCGCCCAGAGCGTGGCCGCGGTGTTGAGCCCGCGTACGCTAAAGCCCTCTTTGAAAATGACCGCGCCCGCAAGAAAGCCGATGCCTGACACCACGTACGCAGCCACCTGAGTCGGATTCTGCGTTGCGTTCATGAGAATCGAAATCGACGCGAACAGGGCAGAGCCGACGGCAACGAGCGCATTCGTGCGCAAACCCGCCATGCGTTGGCGCCATTGCCGCTCCATGCCGATGGCGACTCCCAAGGCTAAAGCGATCGCAATTCTCAGTACAAACGTGTCCAAGCCCACGCCTAACCGCTCCCGGATGGTGGAAAAATGGCTCGGTTCGCGCCTGCATCCGTCGCGTACTTCCGGCGAGCGCGAAGAACTCGCGTTGCCGAACGAAACCCGCTACATCCGCCGCGACGATGAGGGCCACTTTACCGGGGACCAAGTCGATAAAGGCGAATCGCTCGCGCGCGACCGGCAGCGCCAAGCACAGCACGAAGCACCGAAAGGGCAAGGCGATCGCGGAGACGAGTCGCGTTAGTGTGCGGTGGGCCCGTAACGAGGAGTACCCCCAAAAGCAGTCTTTGCCCTAATTTTGCGTTCGCGTCCGGCCGAAAAGCTCCGTAGACCGCTCCGCGTCGGCTACCATGGATTTTGAAGTGGGCGTTGCGGTCACTTCACAGGCTGCGGGACTCGGGGGCTTACTTTGACGTACGAATTGAACGCCTTCCTTGCCATTTTGGATTCTGCGGAGGCAGATGCGCAGGATTGCCAAGTCAGCGCGCGCGAGTGGCGCCGGCTGGGTCCGATGTACCGCGATTGGCTGTTCCGGCCGAACTAGGAAGCGAACGACGAACATGGACGACAAGATCCCTCAAGCGCCGCAATGCTCGGCAACCAAAAGTGGAACCGGTAAACGCTGCGTGCAGGCTGCAGAGTACCGCTGTTCGCAGTTGCACGTCGTTTGCGTTTACCACACGCTTCGGCTGGCGGGACAAGAAAAGCGGCGGAAGACCGACCGCAAATGCAAAGTCTGCATGGACGAAGGTAAGTCCTCCAGCGTCGCCTTGCTCGGCGCGCCGAAAGTACAGCGCGATCGTCGTACGACGGCCGACAAACCGCTTTCGGCTTAGCCTCGCTTAACCGTTCGATAATCACCACTTAAAATCGAAGCGCCCCGAACGTGGTACGCTGTTGAGCGTTACCATCGCGGGGAGTTCTTTGCGTGCAGACGTCCTTGCTACGAGCGTTCGCAGCAGCCGGCGCGGCGTTGTTTTTGCTTTCTGCCTGCCGCGGCACAAGCGCCGGCGGGTTTGCGCCGCCGAGCACGCTGCAGCAAAAGGTGCAATTCGCATATAGCTGGCCTCACGAATTGAAACCGACGCCCGTTCCCACGATTCCGCCTTCCCAGCTGCCCGTTCTAACGGATACGGACCCTTCTACCGGCGGCGTTTTCTTGGGCGAGGTTTGCGACGGAACGATCCGCGTTCAATGCCCGACCTACTCGACGTATTTCCGCCGTACGATTGCACTCGGCGTGATTTTTGCGGATTGGAACGTCGACATGGCGTACTTCATCAAGAGTCAAGGTCTGGATTATTGGAAGCGGCTGGGCATCGTGCCCGAGATCACGTGGCAGCCGCACGGCATTTCGTACGCCGATATCAACAACGGTCTGTGGGATAGCTACCTGAAGCTGAGCGCGCACGAGATGCTCGCATACGGGGCGCCCATCTTCGTTCGTCCGTTTCACGAATTCAACAATCCGGGCGAGCCATGGAGTCTACCCAAGCAAGGCGCAAACGCTGCCGCCGACGCGGCATTCATCGCTGCTTGGCAGCGTATGGTGACGATTTTCCGCGCTGCCGGAGCCTCGAACGTCAAATTCGTCTGGTGCTACTCCGCGGGCGAACTGACCTGGGCCAAGAACAACACGTGGGATTTGCCGGCGTCGGCGTATCCGGGCGACGATTATGTCGATTGGATAAGCTTCGACACCTACCAGCGCGGAAACCGGTTAACGGGCAAACCGTGGCTCGATTTCGATCAAATTTCGTTCGCGTCGTATAAGACCGCCGTCACTATCTCACCGGCGAAACCCGTCTCGATTTCGGAAATCGGAGCGACGGAATGGGGCGACGGCGGCAGGCGCAAGGCACAATGGCTGGAGCAAATGCTGTTCGAGCTCTCGCTTCCGGCGCCGTACAACCGGTATCCCAACCTCCGGTTGATCTCGTACTACGATTCCGACGCGCATGGATGGGCGTACAAGCTTCGCACGAGCCGGCGGTCGTATTATACATGGACGAACGCTATTCGTTCGAGGAGCTCTGCCGGCACGCTAAACTTCCGCAGCAATCCGGCCGCCTTGCTGAACGTCACCGTACCGTAGCTACGGCGTAATTTTGAAAATCGCGCCGCACCCGGAGACGGGTACGCAGTTGCCGGTGCTCATCCCGCCGTTGTCGGCGCTGCCGTAGATCGTTCCGGCGGCATCGATCGTGAGTGAGGGCTCCGGAAGATTGATCGCCGGCGAGGCTCCGAACGCATAAACGACGCTCTCGGTGTAGCCGCCCCCACTTGGCGAAAGTTTCAAAATCGTACCGCCGCCTTTTCCAACGCCCGTCGTATACGCTGTCGTGATATACACATTTCCGTTGCCGTCGAGCGCGGGCGGCCCGTGCGGTTGAAAACCGTTTGCAACGTCGTCGACGATCGCGTACGAGTATCCGGACGCGCCGGGCGTAAGTTTAAACACCGTACCGTGTCCCAATTTTCCGCCGCCTTCGGTTACGCCGTAGAGTGCGCCGGATGCGTCGCGCACGACGCCGTTGTTCGCCGCGAATCCATCGGCGGACGGGCCCGAGGTTCCGGAAAAAACGTGAAGATCGGTTTCGGTATACGTGCCATTGCCCGCAGGGGTCAGCCGAAACACTGTTCCTGCGCCGGAAGCTCCGCCGGCCATCGTCGTGCCGTAGATTGCACCCGCACTATCGATCGCTATCAAACTCGCCGGGTTTGAACTGCCCGGAAATGCGTAGACTACCGAAGCGGCGTATCGGGAACCGCTGGGTGTGAGCCTATAGAGCACGGACGTTTGATGATCGACGAAATACACGGAATGCCCGATCGCAGCGACGCCTTGACCGAGCGGATTCGAACCGCGAACTTTGTACTCCAGCGTTCCGATCCACGTACTGCCGTTGTCGTGAAATCGAAAGATGCCGGTGCTGGATGCGCCCCAAAGATTCCCCGCGGCGTCGCGATGGAGCACGGTCGGACGTTCGCCGAGGGAGGCACCGGGCCCGAATTGATACAGGATCGTCTCGGTATAGCCGGACGAGCCGGGCGTCAACTCGTAGAAGTGATCGTCGTGTGAGGGCGGCACGTAGTTGGTTCCGTAAAACACGCCGTTCGCCGCGAGGACCGGACTCGTCGGATACCGCCCGGCGGCTACGTTTGGGAACGCGTAGATAATCTGTAAGGTCGAGCGCGGCTGCGTTCCCGCGACCGCTTGAATGTTACGGATGCCGAGCGCCGGCGACGACACGGGTGTGCCGCACGCGGCAAGGAGAAGCGCAGCTGCGGCAACGGCAAAAACTCGAAGGCCCATTCAAACTCCCGGCGGTTTGCAGTGCCACAATTAAACCACTAATCAACCGCAGGCTGCGTTAAGACGCGGTTCCCCCGGGCGGACGTTGCCAAGAGCCTGCATCCCGAAAAAACCGGTCGCACGGTCACCGGGATCTCCGAAGGCTAGCCGCGAGCAGGGGCCGGCAGACGCCGGCCCCTCCAAATTTCCTACCGAGCCCGTAGTCCGTTGGTACCGAAGCCGACCGTTCCTAACTCTCTGCCGTATTCATAGCTAAAGCTTTAAAGTAAAAACTAGCTAGAGCTCCCTGTCTGCCGTCCCGACGAAGGGGAGCGGGCTTATGAGTACGGTGATTCCGGCATTGGTAACCATCGGCGAGCACGCTCTTCTTCGGCGGGACTCTCTTCTGAGGTCCGCGCCTATGGTACATATCGAAAACGTCACCCGGCGGTTTACTACACTGTCCGCAGTGCGCAACGTTACGCTCCGCGTCGAGAGCGGCAGCCTCGTCGCGCTTCTGGGACCATCGGGGTGCGGCAAGACGACGCTTCTGCGGATGATCGCCGGACTGGAACAGTGCGACGCCGGCCGGATCGTCGTCGAGGGCAAAGACGTCACGCGGCGGCCCGTGACCGAACGTGAAATCGGCTTCGTCTTTCAAAACTACGCCCTGTTCCCGCATTTGAACGTGCGAGAGAACGTGGCGTTCGGTTTGCGCGTGCGCAGAAAAAGCGGGCCGGAAATCGCGGCGCGCGTGGACGAGATGCTGGAGCTCGTGGGCCTATCGAACTTCGGGGACCGTCATCCGGCGCAGCTTTCGGGAGGACAACGCCAACGCGTCGCATTGGCGCGCGCACTCGCCCTTTCGCCTTCAATTCTGCTGCTGGACGAACCGTTCGCCGCATTGGACGTGCACGTGCGCAAAGATCTACGCACGTGGCTTCGCAGTCTGCACGACAAGACGCACGTGACGACGCTGCTCGTTACGCACGACCCCGAAGAAGCGATGGAGATCGCCGATCACATCGCCTTAATGCGGGACGGCCACATCGAGCAGTTCGGCAAGCCGCGCGACCTGTACGACGAGCCGAGCAGTCTGTTCGCGATGCGGTTCCTGGGGCCGGTCAGTACCCTGAAGTCGCGTCACGGTCAAGAATTGCACGCGCGCCCGCATCATCTGCGCGTAGAGCCGAGTCCTTTTCCCGGCGCGCACGACGCGGTTTTGATTCGCGCCCAGCAGCGCGGCGGCGCCATGCATTTTGATTTACGGCTCGCCGACGGTCATCAGATCTCGGCCGAAGTTCCGCTTGCGTTTTCACAGGCTCACGATTTGACGTCGCAATCGGCGGTGTTTGTGGCGCCCGTGGAATTCCGCACCTTCGACATCGCACCTCACTCGCTCACATTGGAGACCGTCTGTGCCTAAACGCCTCGCCGCATGCCTTCTCGCGCTGATCTGCCTCGCACCGCTAGGCGCCCGCGCCGACAAGCCGGTGACGATTCTGAACGTCTCGTACGATCCGACGCGCGAACTCTATGCCGCTATCAACCCCGCATTCGCGGCGTATTGGAAGAAGCGCGCGCACGAAGACGTGACGGTGAATCAGTCGCATGGGGGTTCGGGCGCTCAGGCGCGTGCGGTGATCGACGGCCTGGAAGCCGACGTCGTTACGCTGGCGCTCGCTTACGACATCGATGCCATTTCGCAAAAAGCGCATCTGCTGCCGGCAAACTGGGAAACGCTGCACCCGCACGATAGTTCCCCGTACACGTCGACCATCGTCTTCCTGGTTCGCAAGGGCAATCCCAAGCACGTGCGCGATTGGAACGATCTGGTCAAGCCCGGTGTCGGCGTAATCGCGCCCAATCCCAAGACGTCCGGGGGCGCCCGATGGATCTTCCTCTCCGCCTGGGGCTACGCGTCCAAGCGCGACCATTACGATGAGGCAAAGACGCGCGACTTCGTATCGCGGTTCTACAAGAACGTGGTCGTGCTCGACACCGGATCGCGCGGCGCTACGACGTCGTTCGGCGAACGCGGGTTAGGCGACGTGCTCGTAGGCTGGGAAAACGAAGCGATTCTGCTCGCGCGTTCCAAGCCGGGACAGTATCAAGTCGTCGTTCCTTCGATCAGCATTCTGGCCGAACCCAGCGTGGCCGTCGTAACCGAGAATGCGCGCAAGCACGGGACGGAGGACGTAGCCAACGCCTATATCGACTTCCTGTACACGCCGCAGGCGCAGCGGATCGAATGTGAAAACGGCTATCGTCCCACGAATACCGCCGTGTACGGTACCTGCAAGACGCACTTCCCTGCCGCGGATCTTTTGACCATCGATCGGGACTTCGGCGGCTGGAAAAGCGCACAGCAGAAGTTCTTCTCCGACGGCGGCGTCTTCGACCAAATCTCCGAGAGCCGGTAATGGCGCTTTCTTTCGCTACGCGCCGGAATCAGAACGTGATTCCGGGCGCCGGCGCGAGCTTGGCGCTTTCGATGTGCGCGGTTACGTGCATCGTCATCGTGCCATTGGCCGCGATCGTTCTGAGCATGCGCGGTTTGAGCGCGAGCGATCTGTGGCATTTGGCCACGTCTTCCCGGGCACTGGACTCGTACCGCGTAACGTTTGGATCGGCGCTGATTGCGGCGGCGATCGATGCGGTGGTCGGGCTGGGAATCGCGTGGGTGCTCGTGCGCTATCGGTTCTTCGCGCAGCGCGTGCTGGATTTGGCGATCGACATTCCGTTTGCGTTACCCACGGCGGTAGCGGGCATCGCGCTCGCTACCCTCTATAGCGACAACGGGTGGCTTGGATCGATCGCGGCGTCGCACGGAATTCACGTTGCATTCACGCCGCTCGGAATCGTGATCGCCATGGTTTTCGTCGGCTTGCCGTTCGCGGTGCGAACGGTGTCGTCGGTGCTCGCGGAGCTGCCTCCCGAGCTCGACGAGGCTGCCGAAACGCTGGGCTCGCAACAACCGTACACGTTTCTGCGCGTGACGCTTCCGATGATCTTTCCCGCCGTCCTCGTCGGGTTTTCCATGGCGCTCGCGCGCGGCATCGGCGAATACGGATCCGTTATTTTCATCGCCGGCAATCTGCCGCATAAAACAGAGATCACCGCAATCCTTATCATCACGCGTTTGGAAGAATACGACTATCAGGGAGCAACGGCGCTCGCCGCCGTTATGCTGGCGGTATCGTTCGCGCTGATTTTCATCATCAACGTACTGCAACGCAGAGCCCGATGGCCCAGCCTGTAAAGCGCGCGCCCGGCGCGGGCGGAAAGATCCTCATTACAGCCACGGCGGTTTTTCTGGCGATCTTCGTCTTCATGCCGTTCGTGGTCGTGTTCGCGCAAGCGTTCGGCGGCGGATTAAGCGCGCTAGCGTCGCTTTTCCAGCGCGGCGAAACGGCGCATGCAATCGTGCTGACGGTGATCGTAACGACGGCAACGCTGGCGATCAATGCGGCAGTCGGCCTGTTGTTGGCGTGGACGCTTTCGAAATACCGGTTCAACGGAAAAGCCGTCATTTCGACCATCATCGACTTGCCGCTGTCGGTCTCACCGGTGGTGGCCGGCCTGGCGATTCTGCTGACCTTCGGGTCGCGCTCGCCCTTGGGAATCTGGCTCGGCGATCATGGCATCAAGGTCGTTTTCGCCATTCCGGCCCTGGTGATGGCCACCGTATTCGTGACGTTCCCGTTCATCGCGCGTGAGGTCGCCGCGGTGATGGACGAGCAAGGGCGGCAGCTGGAAGAGGCCGCTCTCACGCTGGGCGCTCGAGTATGGCCCGTGTTCTGGAAGGTGACCCTGCCCAACGTCCGTTGGGCGCTCTTCAACGGAATGATCCTGTGCGCCGCCCGCGCGATGGGAGAATTCGGAGCCGTTTCCGTGGTTTCAGGCAAGATTCGCGGGCAGACCGAGACAATTCCACTCTACGTGGAAGCCCTGTACAACGAATACAATATCAGCGGCGCGTTCTCTATGGCGCTTGTCTTGGTGCTCGTTACGGTGATCGCCATCGCGGCTCGCATCATCCTTTCGAGACGTCATGCGCTTCGATGACCGCGGCCGAGGACTTTCTTAAGTCCAACCCTCTGCTGCGCGGCGCGAAGCCCTCAACGTTCGCACGGCTCGCCGAAAACGCCACCGAACACAGCGCCGGTAAGGGTCAGACCCTCTACAAGCCCGAGGAGACCTGGCCGTTCGTCGGCGTGCTGATCGACGGCGTGCTCGGGATGTTTGCGGAAGGCGGCAATCGCGACTATCTGTACCAGGAGGTCGAACCGGGCGAGTTTTTCGGCGTTTCCGGGATGTTTGACGCGCGCGACACCATGGCGCGTATGGTCGTGCTCTCGAAACGCGCGGAGTACTTGGCGATCGACAGCCGCGTCGTGCGCCAACTCTGCGACGAGGATCCAAAGCTCGCCGTTCTGCTCGCGACGGTGCTTGCCGAACGCGTGCGCGGGTTAACCGCATTGTTGGGCGTCCAGGTAAATCTTCCGACGATGACGCGCATGGCACGGTACCTGCTGCAGCACTGCTCCGACAAGCCCGGTCTGCTGCCCAGCAAAGGAACGCTGCCGCTGATGACGCAAGCGCAGATCGCGGCCGCGGCGGGAACCACCAAAGAAGTCGCCGCGCGATTGATCCGCACGCTCGAAGAGGCGTCGGCGCTCAAGCGCGAGCGCGGCCACATCCGCTATTTGGACCGCGATCGGATCGCCGTCTTCGCAACTTCGCCCGACGCAAGGGGATAGCCGTGATTCCACAAGCGACGCGATTTAGCGCCGGTCCTTTGAACGGGCGTATTCGCGTGCCGGGCGACAAATCGATTTCGCACCGCGCGTTGATTCTGAGCGCGCTCAGTCCGAGCCCGATCGAAGTTCGCAATCTGAACCCGGGACGCGACGTGGAAGCGACGCGCCTGGCATTGGCGGCGTTGGGAGCCGGAAACGGAACGGCGCTACACGACGCAGCGGAAACGATAGACTGCATGAACTCCGGATCGACCGCGCGCATGATCTTGGGCGTATGTGCCGGAGCCGGCGTTCGGGCGCGTTTGGACGGCGACGATTCGCTGCGGCGCCGGCCGATGGAACCCGTCGCGGCGCAGCTCCGCGCATTCGGTGCGCGCATTGAAACGAGCGACGGCAAATTGCCCGCTACAGTTCAAGGCAACGCCGGCGCGCAGACCACGCGCTTCATCTTGCTTTCACCGTCGGCGCAGGTCAAGAGCGCTCTGTTGTTCGCCGGTGTTTTCGGAAACGTGCCCATTTCGATCGCCGGCGACCGCGGTTCGCGCGATCACACCGAGCGGCTTCTGCGGTACTTCGGGTCGGACATCGATTTCGATCGTGCGACGGTCGAATTGCGATCGGCTCCCGTGACATTTCGCGACGTCGACGTAGCGGGCGACTTTTCGGCGGCGGCATTCTTCATCGTGGCGGCGACGATCGCGCCGGGCAGTTCTCTCGTTATCGAAAACGCCGGCGTCAACCCCAGCCGCACCGGGCTGCTGGACGCACTGCTAGCAATGGGTGCCGACATCCGTTTGGAAAACGAACGCGAAGTCAGCGGCGAACCCGTTGCCGATATCGCGGTGCGCAGCGCAGGCCTGCGCGGGGTCGCGATCGGTCCGGACGTCGCCGTACGGGCGATCGACGAAATTCCCGTTCTTGCAGTTGCTGCCGCATTCGCGCGCGGCGAAACGAAGATCACCGGCGTAGCGGACCTACGCAACAAAGAATCGGACCGCGTCGCGGCGATCGAACGCCTTCTGCGCGCCGCCGGCATCGACGTGGAGTCGCTGCCGAACGGCATCGCGATTAAAGGCGGCACGCCGAGCTGCGACGGAGAGACGATAGCGACCCATGGCGATCACCGCACGGCTATGGCAGCAGCCGTTCTGGCGGCGGGCGCGGGGCCGGTGGGCATCGACGATGAAAGCAGCATTGCCGTGAGTTTCCCGTCATTTTTGGAACAACTTCGCGCAGTGCAGGCCTCGTAGTGGAAAGCCCGCGGTACTCGGCGCACGAGTTCGAACGCGAGTCCCACTACATCGAAAATCTGATCTGGGACGCGCTCGTCGTTGAGAGCGGACAGCGCGTGCTCTTCTGCGGTTTCGGCGAGGATGCACGCTGGATCAAGCGCGCCGCACAGGCGGGTGCGGACGTCACCGTTATCGAGCACCGTGAAGCGGTCATCCGCCATTTCGAAGACACCGGAGCGACCGTTCTTCAGGGAAGCACGTCGCTGATTCCCGCGAAAACCGATACGTTCGATTTGGCGATCGCGTTTCATTATCTGCACGAAACCGACCCGTTCTTTCACGCGCAGATCGTTTCCGAATTAGCGCGGGTAGCAAAACGAGTATCGATCGTGGAACCGGGTCCGCCCGCGGACGCACTGGGCAAACGCATTGCGCGTTTGTATTCGCAAGCAAAACGCGAACTCGGACAATTCGAATACTATCAGCCGCTGGAATACTGGAGAAAGCTGCTGCAAGCCGTAAAAGCGGACATCTCGCAGCACGTTTTTGCTTTTGCGAAGATTCCGCCGCGCGAGTACTTGCGCGACACGATCGCGCTGCTCCTCGATACGATGAAAGCCGAGGACGCGCCCGAAGGGGAATTAGAAGAGCTTCGCGCGATCGCAAGTAGGACCGACACGCTGATTTTGCCGCCCGCGCGGTTCGTCCTAAGCGGCGCCGCAATCGGCGATCTGCCGCAACCGATTTTCACGCCGCGCGAAGAGCCGACGCCGACGCCGGCACTGGCGAAGGCCGCGCAGAGCGTCACGCCGGTGCCCGAACCGCCAAGGCGCGTGGCACGCGAAACCGGCTACGAATTTCCGCCGGTCGGCCCACCCGGATTTGGGCAGCCTATGCCCATGCCGCAGCCTGGTCCGGCACCGCAGCCCACTCCAACGCCTCAACCCGCACCATCGCCGCAGCCCGCTCCGTCGGCGCAACCGCCCCCGGGGCCGCCCATGGGCGTGCCGCCGTTCCCCGCCGCAACGCCCGGAGAAGCTCCCGGTCCCGGCGCCCCGTCAATGCCCTTCGGCGCCCCGTTCGCCGTACCGGGAGGCGACGTGCCGATGCAGCCGCCGCCGTTCGGTGTGCCGCCGATACCGGGCGTTCCGCCGATGCCCGGTGGAACACCGCCCGGGTGGCACTGGGAACCGCCGGAAAACGAGGAGCCGCCGAAGATCTAGCGGTCTAGCGCAAGTCGCGGACGAGCGATCGGATCTGTTCTCCCGCGAACGCCAGCGCGTCGCGCGCTTGCGGCATTTTGATGATTTCGACGTTCGCGCGAATCGCTTCCACGGCGGTCTGCGCGCGTGATACCAGGAGCGCAGCGTCCGCGGAAAGCTGCGCCAACCGGTTCGACTGAATCGTCAGCGACTGCAGTGAAAGCGACAATCGGCTTTGTTTGAGCGCAGCGACCCGCTTGGAGATCTTGGACGCTGCAAGCGCGACGGAAATGGCCGGTATGACCGCGGCCAGAACGCCGGCGGCGCATAGCGCGACGAGCACCCACGTCCAGGCGCTCACGCGGCGTTAGGCGGCCGACTCGCCGGAACCGGACGATGACGCGGAGCCGGACGAATCCTTGGACGCGGAGTCCTTGGAGCCCGACTCTTTCTTGCGCGAGTCCGTAACGTAAAAACCGGATCCCTTGAACACGATCGGTGCCGGATTGAATACGCGCTGCAGCGTGCTGCCGCAGGACGGGCACGCCTCGCCATACGTTTCGTCGAACCCGTGGCGGACCTCGACGACGTGGCCGCACTTATTGCATTGGTAATCGTACAGGGGCATATCGCCTAGAAGTATACCCTGGCTTAGCAGTCGCAGTCAAACAGTGCTAAAAGTCCGCGAGCAGCTCGTCTTTGGCGTCGGCCCGGTACTCGGCCAAGTGCTTGAAGTGCACGAGCGAGTCTTCCAGTTGAGCGGAAAGCTTACGTCCGGCGCGCACGCCGTCGTAAAGGACGGCGATACGGCCGCCGTACGCCGGATACTCGACGCGGGCGTGCAGCTTGCAGCGCGTCGTCTTCCGCTCGATCCGGAAATCCAGACGGCGCCGGACGGAATACGCACCGACTAACGAGAGCTGGTGGTTGGTGATGAAGTGATCGACTTCAAAAAGCTGCTCCGCATCGCCGGGTACGCTGGAACGCAGCAGCACTTCGGCGCCCAGGCCGAGCGGCTCGTTCGGGTTCACGAGTTCGGCGCTTCGCAAAAACGAAAGCCAAAGCGGCCATTTTTCGATCGTGCACAGCAGATTGAAAGCGGTTTCGGCGCCCGTCTGAATGTCGACGGCGGCACCCAGCGCCCGGGTACCGGCGCGCGGAATGGCTTCGCGCAAAATAGCCATCGTCGAGCGTTCTCCAACACTACATATAGTGCCTTTTCGCTGCTTGTCCACAACGGGTAGTGGACTTATTCGCCGTTCTTCGACAACGGAAGCGGTACTTCTCCACCGCCTACTCCCAGCGCAAACGCCACGAGCGTTTGCACTCCCACGGGCAACGCCGCTTCGTCGATGCGAAACTGCGCGCTGTGTCCGGAATGCGTGATCCCGGCAGCGTCGTTGCGCACGCCCAAACGAATTTGCACGCCCGGAACGCGCTGCGCAAAGTACGCAAAGTCTTCGCCGCCCATCGTCGCTGCGGGATGTTCGACTTTGACGTTCGGCTGCGCGCGCATGAATCGTGCGAAATTTTCCGCGAGTTCGGCGTTGTTGACGACCGGCGGATAGCCGTAGATCACGTCCAACTTCGCGCGCACGCCGTATGCCGATGCAACGCCGTCCAAAATGCGGCGGGCACGCGTTTCCAAACCGCGGCGAATTTCGGGATCGTGCGCGCGGAACGTTCCGCTGAGTTTCACTTCATCGGCGATCACGTTGTTGCGGTAACCGCCGTTGATCGTACCGACGGTGACGACGACGGACTTGAGCGGATCGGTTTCGCGGGCCGCAATATTTTGCAATGCTAAGATCATCGCGGCCGTCGCCGGAATCGTATCCCCGGCCATGTGCGGATAGGCACCGTGACCGCCGCGCCCTTCCACCGTCACGTAAAATTCATCCGCCGAAGCGTTCACCGGGCCGGGAGTGATGCCGATCTCGCCCGCGGAAAGCCGCACGTCGACGTGCAGCATCGCGACGGCGTCCACTTTCGGATCGTCCAGCGCGCCTTCGTCGATCATCGGCTGCGCGCCGCCCGGTCCTTCTTCCGCCGGTTGAAACAACAACACCACGTTGCCGTGCAGATCGCCGCGCATGTTTTGCAGAACGCGCGCCGCGCCGAGGAGCATGGCGGTATGCGCATCGTGGCCGCACGCGTGCATTTTTCCCGCAACTTCGGACGCGAACGGCTCGCCCGATCGCTCCGTAATCGGCAGCGCATCCATATCTGCGCGAAGGCCGGCCGTCCGCCCGGGTTTGGCGCCGCGAATAATGCCGACGACGCCGGTTTTTGCGATCCGGCGGTGCTCGACGCCGATGCTTTTCAACTCGGCTTCAACCAGGGCTTGCGTGCGCGTTTCTTCGAAGCCGAGTTCGGGATGGCGGTGAATCTCGCGCCGCAGTTCGACTACACGCGCGACGACGTCTTCAGCCGGCAAGATTGCGGTCATGCGGACGCATTGGCAAGCGGGCAAAGCGGACCCTGCCCTGCGCACTGGGGAGCATTCGGCGCTAGCGCGAATGACCCGGGCGATGCTTCTTCCGCCCGACGTTGCGCTTGTTGACGTGATCAATCGTACGGCCGTGGCGTACGTGCAGAATGCACCGGCGTACATCACGTACGTAGAGCACACGCACATCTCGGCACCCAGTCTCAACCGGACGCAGGACATCAACCGTTCCGTCGCGGTGCGGCAAGCCGACGATTTTGCGGTGATGCAAGATCTGCCGCACGGCGCCGAGCGCACCGGTCAAGCGTTTCCGATCATTCCGTACTTCGATCCGCTGGGGCAGGGTTTCGGATTCAGCTGGTACGCGAATCTGAAAAACGTGCAGATTTCACTGCAACGGTATCCCGTCGGCCAGTGGCCGGTTCCACAACCGGATCCTTCCGTCAACGTGTTCGTGCCGTACGCGAGTTTCTGGGATCCGTCATATCTGCCGGATTCCACCGATTCGCGGCCGCACTTTCGGATCGTTCCGACGCCTGCATACGCGGGCGACATGTGCGTTTCGGACGTTGTCGTGGATCCGCAGACGCAGCTGCCCTCGCACATCGAGTTGCGGAGCAAACGCGACGCCGAGGTCATCGCGCTCGATTACCAAGTGCTCGAAGGGCACTGGGTGATCACGCATGCAACCTACACCGCGCCGCAGCATTTTGGTCCGATGACGTTTACGATTATTACGGACACCGCGTACGAGAATATCGCTTTCCCAGCCGCCGCGCCCGATCCGCGGCTCGCCACGAGCCCGTCGCCGCCGCCTACGTACCCGCCGCAGCAGTAGAGGCGATCGCGCGCAAATCTTGCGCAACCGCCGTCGGCGGCATATCCGGTTCCAAAACTTCGCGCAGCCGGCCTTGAGGGTCGATGAGGAACACCGCGTCGGTATGCGTTACGCCGCTTTTGCCGCTCTGCGCGAAAACGCCGTACGCGTGATACACCGCGTGAAGCCGGGGCGCGCTGCCGTTCAGGCCAACGGCGTCAACCCGGATCTTTTTGAAAAACGCGATGAAGGCGGCGCGCGTGTCCCTCTGCGGATCGACGCTAATCATGACGAGCGTCATGCGGTGCGGCGTCAGCGATGCAAGCGATCGTGCCTTTTGCAACAGTACCAGTGTCTGCGGACAGACGTCGGTGCAGTGCGTATAGCCGAAAAAAAGCGCCACTTCCAAACCGCGCTCGCCAGAGAGCACGAACCGCCTCCCGTACTGATCCGCGAGCGAAAAATCCGGAGCCGGGCGCGGTGGATTCAGCGCACTGCCATGCAACGCCGGTGCAGAGGCGCACGCGACGGCCGTCAGGCAAAGGATCGCCGCAAGTGGGCCTAGCGCACGCTTAATAGTCCTGAGCGATGTATCCAATCCAGTAGTGATACACGTCGACGGTGCGGACCGGGTCGCTGGGGAAATGCCCATTCACCGGCCATACGCGCAAGGTAGCGTCTTTGCCGTTGTCGCGCAGCGCGCGCCAATACATCGATGACGTTGCGAAGGGATCGCGGTTGTCGCCGACATCGGAAAGTATGAGAACGGGCGTCGTAACGTCGTGCGCGTACGAGATCGCGGAAGCCCGGCGCCATTCCGCAGAATTCGCGGTCGCGTACGGCGAGCCGTGAAACAAATCGCGATCGGAAAGGCTGTCGTCGGCGACGCCGTAATCGGTCGACCAGTCGTTGACTGACGCGCCCGAAACGGCTGCTTTCCAGACATGATATTTGGAGATCATCCACGCGGTCATGATGCCGCCGTACGACCAACCGGAAACCGAGATGCGCGCATCGTCTACGATGCCGCGCGCACGTACGGCGTTCACCGCGGCGATGATGTCCTTGCCGGGACCATCCTCGGCATCGTACAGTACCGCACGCTGATACGCGAGCCCGAGATTGTCGCTGCCGCGATAGTTCGGACGAAGGACGAGCCAGCCGTGCCCCGCCATGACTTGCGACCAAAAGTCGAACTGCGTCGTCGACGCCGATGTGGGACCGCCGTGAATGAACACCGCCAACGGATATTTGCGGCCCGCGACAAAATCGGGCGGAGTATAGAGGACCGCGTCGCCTTGAATGCCGGTAGTCGTCGGAAACGTTATCGTTTCTGCCGACGCCAAATGCAATTGCGCGATGTTATCGTTGAAGGTTGTAATTTTCTCGACGGATCCGGACGGCGAGCGAAGATAGACTTCCGGTGGACCTTTCGTTTCACCGCCGACGAAGACCAACGTTCCTTGTGGGCCGACCGCACCGTCGAGTCCGGACGCGATCTGCACCCCATGCATGTCCACGCGTTCGGGCGCGCCGTCGAGCGGCGCGCGAACGATCGCGGCTTCAGTCCTATCCGGAGCGCGAAAATAGACGCCGGACGAGTCCGCGAGCCACGCGACGTCGGCAACATTCCGATCGAACGCCGTCGAAATCGCCCGGCCCGTTCCGCCGGCGGGCGTCGTGACGTAGACGGTATTGAGATTTACTTGGCCGTCGCCGTTCGAGTACACGTACGCGATGAGTTTGCCGTCGGGCGAGAACAGCGGATTGGATTCCCACGCGGTGTGGCTGGTGAGAGGGCGAACCGCTTTCGTAGCGACGTCGACCAGCGCCACGTGCGAATAGCTTTCGTCGTTGAGAATGGCGTTCGGCGTCAGGGTGAACGCGATCGTCGCGCCGTCGGGCGACCACGAAATCGTCGATTGTCCTTCACCGGCCGCGACGCTTTGCGCACCGAACGTCAGCTGACGCGCGCGTCCGCTATTGAGGTCCGTGACGAATAAATGCGCCGGGCGCGGAAATTCGCGCGCCGTTATGGGTTCCGTCGTGAAGACGAAACTATCGCGGAATTTCGCCGCTCCCTTGCGTTCCGGTTTCGGATCGCTCGCGACGTAGGCAAGTGCCTTCCCGTCCGGGCGCCACGCGAATTGGTCGACGCCGTCCTTGGCGTCCGTAACCGGACGCGCGTCCCCTCCGTTCAACGGCATAATCCAGACTTGGCTGGTTGCGTCGTCACCCGACCCTTTGTCGGCGATGAACGCAACACTCGTTCCATCGGGCGAAAATGCGGGATCCGACAGGCCCGTGCGTTCGTACGTGAGTTTTCGCTGCGCGCGCATCGCCAGGTCCACGAGGATGAGCTCGCGATCGTAGCGGTCTTCATCCCAATTGACGCGAGACGCAACGAACACCGCGCGCTTACCGTCAGGCGAAAGTACCGGCGAACTGAGCTGGACGATTCGCCGAAAGTCGTCCTCGCCCAACGGGCGCACGGCGGCCGGGGCCGTCTGGAACGCGAGCGTCATCATTGCGAAGGCAAGCACAATACGAAGCAGCATAGCGCGGCGTCCTCCCGCAGCGGCGCTTTCCACGCGCGCGAGGAAGCCCCTCGGCCGCGCCGGAAGCGTAGCATATGAACGACGCGCAACGCCTCGCCAAATCGTTGAATACGCTAACGAAAAATCCGCAGTTTTCGTACACCAAAGCTCGCGCCGCCGCGCGTCAGGAGCCTGCGGTCGACTGGAACGCAACCAAAGCGCTGAACGCCGAATTCAATCCGGACGTCGACGGCTGCGAATCGTTCGTCATGCACGACAAGAGCGTGTGCGAATGGCAGCCGGGCCAATACCGGTATGTCGCTCGCTGACGGCTACATCGATCTGCCGCCGGGCAAAATCGCGAACGTCGTGACGTGTTTGGAAATGCGCTCCAAGCCGGAGCGGCGTGACGAACCGCAAGCCGTTTGCTCGGTGCGGCGCGTCGAGTCACCGGATCCGCAGTGGTATCGAACGCTCTTTCGAGGGGTGGGCGAGCCGTATCTGTGGACGTCGCGGCTGGTCATGAGCGATGAGGAACTGCTGGGCGTCATCCGCGATCCGCGCGTCGAGATCTATGCGGTCGAAGTGGACCGCACCGACGCGGGCTTGTTGGAGCTGGACTTTCGAACCCCGGGCGAATGCGAGCTGACCTTCTTCGGCGTTATGCCGGACGTGGTCGGCCGCGGCATCGGGCGCCGGCTGATGAACCACGCAATCGATTTTGCCTGGTCGCATCCGATCGAGCGCTTTTGGGTGCATACGTGCACGCTCGATCATCCGTCGGCGATTCCGTTCTACATTCGGTCCGGATTCGTTCCGTACAAGCGCCAGATCGAAATTTCAGACGATCCGCGCGTACTCGGCGTTCTGCCGAAAAGCGCTGCGCCGCAAGTTCCCGTTCTTTAACGTTGTAACTCGCGGCCCTCAAGCGTTATTCGTACGTCTGTTCGCACTCGCTTCCATGATTGGAATAGAGCTGCTGCGTGACGTAATCGTGACCGTTCAGCGTGACGTCCGAACCGTCTTTGCGCAACGGACCGTACGCCGACGAACAGATATCGCCGATTTCTTGGCCGTCGGAATTGCGGTACCACGCATCCACCGGATCGCTAACGGATTCGCCCAGCTCGTGCCAGAGCGTATCGATGGTGAGATCCGCATCTTGATCGTTCGGAAACACCTTGGAGGGCGTACCGCAGCCGTGCGGTCCCAGATCGCGTTGATACGGCACGATAGAATAAATGACTTGGTTGCCGTTGCTTGGGAAATTGCCGTGATACGCACAGTATGCGAATGAAACTTTCGCTTTCGACGCCGTGAACACGAAGAAAATCGGGGCGATTCCGCCTTTGGGCCAACCGTTCACGGAGATCGCGTGCAGCACTTCCTGGCGCACGACGCTGTCGTTCATCGTCGAAGGGAATGGACGCGTGTCGACCCATGCGCCGCCCAGACTGCTGG
The DNA here is from genome assembly GCA_035938175.1 of Vulcanimicrobiaceae bacterium. Taxonomy (GTDB): domain Bacteria; phylum Vulcanimicrobiota; class Vulcanimicrobiia; order Vulcanimicrobiales; family Vulcanimicrobiaceae; genus DASRDE01. Next base: position 53,815 of record DASZHD010000010.1, on the reverse strand, counting down.
CATTGAGCGGGCTGCCGTCCTTGTCGTAATACTGCGTGAGAATCCGGTAAGCGCCGGTGTTTCCTACGTCGTGAAAGAACTGCTCGATCACCGGCTCGTATTTCGCGCTGACGCTGTATCCGGGCGGCACCCAGAAAATCGCGTACGTTACCGAATTATCGATGACTTTTCCGCCGTGATAGTTGACGTTGCCCGACGCAGCCGCACCGCGCGCCGCAAATGCGTTCCGAACTTCCGGCAGAGGATACACGTGCAGCGTCGTGCCGTCCGGGTTCACGCGCACGTACGGCGACTGTGTTCCGATTGCGACGGAGGACGCAGTGGTACCGCTTACGGCCGTCGGCAAAACCTCCGGCGCCGGAGGCGGCGCTTTGGGTACGGCCGTCAGCGCGCCGGAGCTTCCGCTTCCGCCTCCGCAGGCGCTCAGGGAAATACTCAATACGGCGGCCGCTATACCGAAGGCCAAACGTTTTTGCATATGCGTCCCTTCAAGACGTTGCTGTATTGTGTCTTACCTTCGTGTGGGGGGCTGGGCTTCCGCCCGACAAATGTGCTACTCGGCCCTAGGAAAAAAGGCCTAAGTGCGCCGTTAGGCGCCGACGGTCGTCTTCGTCATCCGAATGCACAAGAGCGTGTCTTCGGGTTTGCCGGCGAGCTGGTCGATAAGCCCGGACGTGATGTTGAGCTGGCCTAGCGAAGGCCACGCGGTGCGGTAGCCTATCGCGTCCCCAATTGGAACGCGCAGATATTGATATCCGCCGTGCGAGTCGTTCATTCGGACGGCGAGCGTAACCGGCGCGTTTCGTTCCAGGTCCGCGCTGGGCGCGATGGTCGCGTAGTACGAATTCGGTTCGTTATCCATTTCGATACCGACGTTGAGCGGATCGCCGATCGGATCGTCGCACTTCACGGTTTTCGGAAAGACTTCCACCACCGGTTGCACGTACGCGAATTCGAACGGCGCGGTCCCTTGAACGATTGCCGGGGGGATCGGCGCTTGGGGCCGCCCTTGCTGCAGCGATATCGAAACGCCGCGGTTTACGTCGGGAATAACCGAGAAATACCCGACCGCGCCGCACGTCGACGTGCTGACGCTGGCGCGATAAATGCCGAACGGAATATCGAATTCGATCGGCGCTTCGCGCGTGGAGCCGCGCTCGATGCTGAATTTCTGATCGAGCGCCGTGCGTTCGATCCGGTCCGTAAGGACGATGTGCAACGGCACGTCGCGATTGGCGGCTTCGCGAACCGCCGATTGGCAAAGCGCAACGTGCATGACGATATGAGAGAGCGGCATATCGGGGTAACGTTCAACGCGGGGACTTCGTGCCACTCGCGCCCACTTGGGAAGGCGAGGATAACAAAAGAGCCTCGATGAGCGTCTCGAGAGTGAAATAGAAGAACCCCGCCTGGCGGGGCTCTTTTTGAGACTTCGGAGAGGGAGAGATTCGAACTCTCGAGACGTCGATGTCGGCCGCAAGCGGCCGAGGCATCGACGACGTTTAAAGCTTCGATGAGCGTCTCGAGAGTGAAATAGAAGAACCCCGCCTGGCGGGGCTCTTTTTGAGACTTCGGAGAGGGAGAGATTCGAACTCTCGAGACGCTCATCACGTCTGCCCGCTTTCGAGGCGGGTGCCTTCAACCACTCGACCACCTCTCCATTTAACAGGCGCTCCGGCATCCTGTCTGCGCGCCCCCTACGAGCAAAGCTCGCAGGGCACCCCATTTAACCTGTAACGGCGCTTCGGCCGAAACGACCGCAGCCAATTAGCGCCGTCTGCGAAAGAACCCTTGCAGTTGTTCGGCCGTTTCGGCTTCCAGCACTCCGGCGGTTACTTCGATGCGGTGATTCAGCGAAGGATGCGAGACGACGTCCAAAACGCTGCCGGCCGCGCCGCCCTTCGGGTCGCGGCAGCCGTAGACCAGACGGCCGATGCGCGCGGCGACCATGGCGCCGGCGCACATCACGCACGGTTCCTTTGTGACGTAGACCGTCGCACCGGAGAGCCGCCAAGCATGCAGCCGCTGTGCAGCTTGCTGCAATACAAGCATTTCGGCGTGAGCGGTCGCGTCGGGACGAAGCTCTTTTTCGTTCTTGGCTTCGATTACCACGTCGCCGCTCACCAGCACCGCGCCGATCGGCACGTCACCCGCCGCTTGCGCCTCCGCTGCCAGCTCCATAGCGCGGCGAACGTAGAATTCGTCGCGCGACTCGACTGAATGATTCACGCCGTCTGCAGATTCTCGCGGACGGCCGCATCGCCGTCCGCAAGAACCTGAAGAAAAATTCGCGCTCGAGACGATTCGAACGTCCGACCCCTACCTTCGGAGGGTAGTGCTCTATCCAGCTGAGCTACGAGCGCACGCAACTGCTTAGCGTTGATTCTCCGGCGAATTCCCCGGACTTGGAATATGCTTGAACAGATCGAGTTTATGGTCGACGAGCCCTCTGTAAAATTTGCGCACGCAGTCGGGGTGACCGAAGAAATACGTCCGCGCGTAGGCTAAGTCGTCGCCCGAGCTGTCCGGCACATAGTGCGAAATTTCGATCTCTTCCATCTGATTGCGATCGACCGGGTGAGGACAGAAATCGCAGGGAATCGTTGACATGATTGGGTCATACCTCTGAACGCGGGAACGGCCGCCTGCGTGGCGGCCGCGCCCGTTACACTTCTGACTCGGGTAGGATTCGAACCTACGGCCTAGGGCTTATGAGTCCCCCGCTCTACCGCTGAGCTACCGAGCCGCGAATCGCTTACGCACGTTCGACGCTATACTCTATCAGACCCAGTCCAGGCGTTTCAAGGTGCAAGAAAGCCACGCTCGCGCGTGGCCTTGAAGATCGCGCGGTCGGAGGGACTCGAACCCCCAACCTACAAGTTCGTAGCCTGTTGCTCTATCCAATTGAGCTACGACCGCACAGCCGCGAAGGGTACTTCGCGGTTTTATTTTTCCCCTTCACAGTGCATATGCACGGATGGTGTTGCGCAAAGCAATCCGGAGAGGGAGGGATTCGAACCCTCGGACGGTTTTTGACCGTCGGTCATTTAGCAAACGACTGGTTTCAGCCACTCACCCACCTCTCCAGTGGCCGCCTGGCTCGCGGGTCGCGGACCACTATACCACAGGCGGCCCGTGCGGACCTAGCGCGACACGGTTAACTTCCGGACGACGGCGTAGCCGGAGGTGGCGCGGCCGGCGGAGTCGCAGCCGGTTTGGGTTCGTCTACGAACTCGGGAGTTACGCGCGGGCCGGACGCGGCAACGGTTCGCGGGCGCGCCATCAACGCATCGACACCGAAGACGCGCCCCGCCGGTACGACCAACATCATGAACGAGAGCATGAACGCAGCTCCATCCAAACTGCCGAGCGTCGTCAAATGCGAAAATTCACCTTGCGCAGCCATGTAATTGAGCGCCAGAAAACAGCCTACCAAACCACCAAGCCGCGTGAGCAACCCGAACAACAATGCAAGCCCCGTCAGGACTTCTCCAAGCCGCTGGAGTTCCGCGAAGATATTGATATTCGGGATGACGACGTTCACCAGAAAATCGTGATACGGACCCGTTTGAGAACTTGCGGCGTCTTGGACCATTTTCGGCATGAAGCCGTTCGGCGGCATGAATTTATCGGGACTCAAGAATTTTGGAATGCCGTGTACGAGCCAAAACAGCCCCGTATATATTCGCAAGACCGAGAACCAGGCCGCATACGACCAATGCGACGCTAATTTCACGCGATTGCCTCTCCTTTCCGGCCCGCGCCCGCAATCGATTGCATCGCGCCGGCGATATCCGCCGCCGCATCGGGCTTCGCAAGCACGCGCATGGCCGCACGCATTTCATCCCGCTTCTCGGCGTCGGCAAGCAATAACTGCACGCAGCGCGTAAGATCGCGCGCATTCTTCGCGCGCAAAGCCGCACCGCTTGCAACGAGGTAGCGCGTATTCCGCTCCTCTTGCCCGGGCAGCGGCTTGAACAGGACCAGTGGAACGTTGGCTGCCAGCGCTTCCGCAGAGGTCAGTCCGCCGGGCTTGGTGACGAGAACGTCCGCAGCGTGCATGTAATCGTGCACGTTTTCCACGAAGCCCAAGATGCGAACCGGATACCGCACGCGTTCGGCTGACTCCAGAGCGCGCAGTTCCGCCCGCTTACTGCGGCCGACGATGGCCACCGCACACGTGGGTTCGTCCACGTTTTCCAATGCGCGCATGATCGTTTGAAGCGGCGCAATCCCGAGTCCCCCGCCCATGACGAGCACGATGCGGCGATCTTGCGGAAGGCCTAGACGGTCGCGCAAGACCTCGCGTGCCGGCGCCGCTGCTCCGAATGCGGGTCCGATGGGGATTCCGGAAACGTGGATTCGCGCGCGATCGACGCCGCGTGAGACCATTGCATCCTGCATCTGCAGCGTTGCGACGGCGTAACCTTCGACGTTCCGGTGCATCCAAAAGGCGTGGACTGCGAAATCCGTAACGACGCCGAACACCGGCGGAGAATCTGCGTAGAGCTTTTTGTATTCCGCCATGACACCGCATGGAAACGCGTGCGTGCAAACAACGATATCCGGCGAATAGTCCAGCATGAACGCGCGGATATTCTGTGCGGTGAATTGATGCACCCATGCTCGAAACGGCCCGACCTCGGTCGCCATTTCTGCGCGGTTGTACAGGAAGCGGTACATCTGCGGAATGGTTTTTACCATGCCGATGTACCCTTTGGAAACGACACCGGAGAAGACGGATGCGGAATACTTGTACGAATCGACGATAACGGATGCGAACGCCGGATCTACCGCGGCGCATCCCGCGCGCAGCGCTTTGGCGGCGGACGTATGGCCGACGCCGACGTCGGCGCTCAGAAATAGTGCGCGAATCTATTCGGCGCTCCCGCCGCCGCCCGATTCCTCTGCCAGCACGAAAAAGTCGTCCAAGATCTCTTGCGCGAGCTGATCGTCCTCGAGGAGATTCCCTTGAGCGTCGGTGACGACGAATTCATCTTCCTTCTCGCAGTAGAGAACCGCGTACGCGTTATTCTCTTCGTCTTCGACAAGACCGACGACTTCGAACTCCAGCTCCTTTTGGTCGGTGGTTTGGATGACGAGAACGTCCCGCAATTCAAGCGTTTGCGATTTTCCGGTGCCGCCGTTCGTCGACATGGGGAGCCCCCTATTTGAGGTATTTCGCGATGTTTGCGTTCTGCTGTGCTAGCGTTGTTGCGAACGCATGATGCCCGTTCCCTTTGTACACGTAGTACAAATATGCGCTGGGGCGGGGAGTGAACGCGGCGGCCAGCGAGGGCGCGCCTGGATTGGCAATGGGCGTGGGCGGAAGCCCTTGGTGACGGTACGTGTTGTAGGGCGAATCGGTGCGCAGGTCGCCGTAGGTGATGACGTCGTGGTGCTCGGGAAGGGCGTATTCGATTGACGCGTCGACCTCCAGCGGCATACCGATGCGCAGCCGGTTGTAGTAGACGCCGGCCATGAGCGCTCGCTCGTCGTCGGCCTTCGCCTCGCGTTCGATCAATGACGCGATCGTAACCACTTGCGGGACGGTCAGGCCGTGCGCTTTGGCCTTCGCCGCCGCATCGCGCGGAAGTTCTTTGCGAAACTGCGCCGTCATGATGTCCTCGACGACTTTGGGGGTGGCGTCGACCGGCACGAGATACGTACTCGGAAACAGATAGCCTTCCAAGTTCGCGGTCCGAGTGCCGCCGATCGCGATCGAATCGTGCATGAACGCGTCGTAGTACGCCTGAGCGCTGCCCAGGCCCGCGTCCTGCAGACGCTGCGCGATCTGTTTAGCGGTAAAACCTTCGGGAATCGAAACCCATTTCGCAATCTGCGCGCCGCCGCTTTGCAATTGCTGCAATACCTGCGCGGCGGTTTGATGCGGAGCGAACGCGAACGCGCCGGCGTGGACGTCAGTATCCGCGTGGCGAACTTTCGCGTACAAACGAAACGCCGCAGCATTTCCGATGATTCCGGCCGACGCCAGCTGATCGGCAATATCGTGAAAGGTCGATCCGCGCGGAACGATCACCTGCGCCGTACGAGACGGATGGGAGCGATCGCCGAAGACCGCATAAGCAAGCCATCCCGCCGCCGCGACGACCGCGATCGCGAGTATCGCGATGACACCGGCGATAAACCGTTTCATGGCGTGCCGCCGTTGCGCCGGCGCGCCAGGTACGTCTCCAAAATCAGCGCCGCCGCCATCTTATCGACCACCGCTTTTCGCTTGGAGCGGCTCACGTCGGCGGCGATCAGCGATTTGGTCGCTTGCGCCGTGGTGAGGCGTTCGTCCACGCGCACGATGCGCCCGGAAAATACACGCGCGATGTGCTCGACGAACCGGTCGATCTTCTCCGCGGCAATGCCGCGCTCGCCGCTCATCGTGACCGGGTCGCCGATCACGAGTTCGCTCGCGCCGTACTCCTGCGTCAGTTCCAAGACCCGGTCGAGATCGGCTTTCAGATTCGTGCGTTCCAGAACCGTAACGGGCAAGGCGAACGTGCCGGTGGGATCCGCGACGGCAACGCCGATCCGCTTGCTTCCGACGTCCAAAGCCATTACCACGCTGCGTCGATTACGAATTCCAGCGCATGGAGTCCCGCCTTGGGCCGGCGCCCCAAATGGTGATTTACCAGGGACTCGATCGCTTGAGCAACCGTACGGCTCGCGACGACCGACGGTTTCGTCGCGCCGCCGACGGTAGCGGCCAATGCGCGTACGTTGTCCATTGCGCGCGGATCCAGCGTCAATACTTCCCGCCACGAAACGCGGCATTCTTCGCCTGCGAACCCGCCTTGCTCCGGATCGAGCCATACGGTTTTGCCCGCGATCGACGCGCCGCAGCGAATGCACGTTTCCAGCGGCGGAGCAAGTCCCAGCAGGTCGAGCAACCGCAATGAAAAACGCGGCAGCAGCGAAAGCGGTGATTCGCTGCGTCCGATTGCCGAAAGCACGCCCGTCAACAATCGATAGACGTCGGGAAGCGGCAGATCCGGTTCGCAAAAGCCATCGATCAGTTCGAGCACGATGCTCGCTGCCGCAAAACGATCCGGACGTACGAGATGCTGCCAATGCGCAACCTCGAGATCTGCCGTTACGATCACGTCCAGATTACGCCCGCGATGCATGCCGAGCGCAACTTCATTTGCGAATTCCAACCGTCCGGCCAAATGACTCTTGGTGCGCCGCACGCCTTTCGCGATCGCGTCCATTTTCCCGCGCTCGGTGCTGAACAACGTCAGGATGCGATCGGCTTCGCTGTAATTTCGCCCGCGGAGAACGACAGCCGAGGTCTTATACGTGCGGTTCAAGGGACTGGGGACCGAATGCCGCCGGCAACAACCGGTCGAGCGTGGTACGCACGACGCCGTCCGGGCCGGCGTACGCGACGGCCAGCGACGGATTGAACTCGTTCAATACCTGACGGCAGGCTCCGCAAGGCGCCGTCGCGGTTGAGCCCGGTCCCGCGATAGCGATGGCTTGGAACGCTCGCCGGCCGCCTGCAACGGCCGCGAACACCGCCGATCGTTCCGCGCACATCGACAAGCCGTAACTGGCGTTCTCGACGTTCACGCCTTCGACGATCGCGCCGTCGTCGCACAACAGCGCCGCGCCGACCGCGAATTTCGAATACGGCGCATACGCGCGTTCGCGAGCCGCACGCGCCCGTTCGACGAGCGCGTCGAGCTCGTCAGAATGCATCTTCTTCTACGGCTTCGGCCTCTTCGCGTGCCAGCTTTCCGTTCGTGCTGAAGATTCGCACGGCAAGAATCCGGCGCCCGCGCATGCGCTCGACGCGCAGCCGCGTGTGATCGTCGGCCGCGATCTCCTCGCCTTCTTTCGGCAGCCGCCCGAACAATCCGACGGTGAATCCGCCGATGGTTTCGAATTCTTCGTGCGGCAGTTCGGTGCCGAGTTTTGCGTTGACGTCTTCGATGTTCACACCGGAGTCCACGACCGCTTCGTAATCGTTCAGAATCCGCAGGGGCTCTTCTTCGCCTTCGTCGTGCTCGTCGCGGATCTCGCCGACGATCTCTTCGAGCAGATCTTCCATCGTGACCAGACCGGCGGTGCCGCCGTATTCGTCGACCACGATCGACATCGAGAACTTGTCGCGCTGCATCTCGCGAAGCAATTCGGCGATCTTCTTGTTCTCTGGAACGTGCGAAATGGGCCGCATCAGCGCCCGAAGCGGCGTAGAACTAATCGTCCCGTTCGCCAACGCAATCAAGAGCTCGCGATCGTGCACGACGCCGGCGATGTCGTCTTTCGATTCTTCGTAAACGGGAAGTTTGGAGTAGCCTTCGGCGATCACCATGTCCAGCGCGCGGCGCGGAGAATCGTTGATCGATACTGCAACGATGTTCGGCCGCGGCGTCATGACTTCGCGCACGATCGTGTCGCCGAATTCGATGATCGAATGGATCATCTCGCGCTCTTGTTCTTCCAGGACCTTCTGTTCGGCGCCGACGTTGACGATCGTGCGGATATCTTCTTCGGTAATGAAGATGTTGTGCGCGTGCTTTATTCCGAACGGGCGCAGCAGCAGGTTCGTCAAAAACTGGAAAAACCGCACGAGCGGCGTCAGCAGCCACGCCACGCGCTGCATCGCCGGCGCCAAGCGCAGCGCCCAGCGTTCGTTGTCCGAGACCGCAATCGTCTTCGGGACGATCTCGCCGAAGAGCAGCAGTAAGAACGTCATGACGACCGTGGAGATGACGGCTGCGCGCGGAATGCCGGCCCGGATGAAGATGTACGTGGCCAGCGAGTCTGCGATCAACAGCACGATCGTGTTGCCGATCAGAATCGAGGTCAGGAAGCGGTTGCGGTCTTCGGTAAGCTTCAGCACCGCGCGGGCGCGCTTCATGCCCTTCTCGACCATCGAGCGCGCGCGAAGGCGCGAGACGCCCACGAGTGCCGCTTCGGACGCGGCGAAAAAGGCCGCCAGCAGCACGAGCAGCACCAGGGCGGCTATCTCGTAGGGAGGGATGGTATGGACGGCGGCCGGCTGGCTACTTAGAGGTTCCAATTGCAGCGCGATTATAGCACAAGGTGCGGACGGACCAGCACATACACGGCGAGGGCTACCAGCGTTCCCAGCACGGCGCCCCAGGTAACCTCGAAAACGTTGTGTATCCGGGCCTCCACCCGGCTCTGGCCGACCAAAAACGCCACGAAATAGGCCAGAACGGCGACCAGGGGCCGCTGGAAGAACAGCGCAAGGCCGGTCGAGGCGGCAAAGGCCAGGGCTGTGTGCCCGGAGACGGCGCCGCCCTGAAGCGGCGAGCCGCGTCCGGCCCACGCCTTGGCGAAGAGCGTCAGGATGGCCGTCGCGGCAAGCACCACGAGAATGACGTTGGCCGGCACCTGCGCGACCGCTTCGTACACGCGGGTTCCACCTTGTTGAATGCCCTGGTAGAACACCAGGTAGCCGACGACCACGGCACCCACCGTGGATATCAGCACCGCCCCGGCGGCGGCGTCCTTTGCCGTTTTTGCCAGCGGATGGTGCGCGACGGTCAAAAGATCGACGACCGCTTCAATTGCCGTATTCACCAGTTCCAGCGAAAGAACGATCACGATCGTGATGACGACGGCGATCAGATAAATGCGGTCGAGCCGCAGCAGCAGCGTCGCGAGCAGCACGGCGAGCGCGACGACCAGGTGCACGCGCATGTTCGGCTGCGTGCGCACCGCGTACATAACGCCCTGAAACGCGTAATGAAACGAGCTCCAGAATTTCGTTTCGGTGATTCGCGCGTACGGCGGCGGTTCGGGACGAGGTTGATGCACGAACGTTACTCGTCGTACGGCCAGGGCATGCCGATGGCGGCGGCGAGCCGCCGTTCTTCCGCCTCCATTGCGGCGCGTTCGCGCGGTTCTTCGTGGTCGTGACCGAGCACGTGCAGTATGCCGTGAATGAGCAAGCGGTGAACTTCATTCTCCAGCGGCGCGTCGTATTCCGCGGCTTGGCGGCGGGCCGTATCGACGCTGATCACGACATCGCCAAGCAAGCGCTCCGGCATGTCGTCCGCAGCCGGTTGAAGAGTGCCCGGGCCGCCCGGAGCGTACAGCGGAAACGACAACACGTCCGTCGCCTTGTCCTTTCCGCGGTGCAGGCAGTTCAGCCGCTGGATTTCATTGTCGCCGACGAGCGTCAGCGAGAGGGCCGACTCGCCTTCACCTGCCGCGTGCAGCAATGCGCGCGCGACCTCTTTTAGGCGCCGCGCATTCAACCCGCTTCCCCGCGTCTGGTTTCGAAAGTGAATCACGGCTGCGGATCGGCGGCGTACGCGCGGATGATCCGCGCGACGAGCGGATGCCGCACCACGTCGGTTTCGTTCAACTCGACGATGCCGATATCCGCAACACCGCCGAAACGGCGCGGCACTTCCAGTAGTCCGCTCGTGGCGCCGCCGAGGAGATCGATTTGCGTGATGTCGCCGTTGACGATCATTTTCGATCCGGCGCCCAGCCGCGTCAAGAACATTTTCAGCTGATCGCGCGTCGCGTTTTGCGCTTCGTCTAATATCACGAAGGCTTCCGAAAGCGTTCGCCCACGCATGTACGCGAGCGGAGCCACCTCGATTACGCCGCGTTCCAGATATCGTTCGACGACGCTGTCTTCCAGCAATTCCCCGAGCGAATCGTACAGCGGGCGCAAGTACGGATCCACTTTCTCGCGCAGATCGCCCGGAAGAAATCCGAGTTTCTCGCCGGCTTCCACTGCGGGGCGCGAGAGAATGATGCGTGAAACCGTGCGCGCGCGAAGCGCTCGTACCGCCATCACGACGGCGAGGAACGTTTTGCCCGTGCCGGCCGGACCGATACCGAACGTAAGCGTGTGTTTGTCGATTGAATCGACGAAGCTGCGCTGTCCCGCCGTTTTCGGACGGATTTCCCGCCCGCGCTGCGAGCGGTATAGCGTTTCCGGTAACGTCGTGTGATTGCGGCCGCGGATCACATCGGAGGAGGCAAGTGCGACGTCGTCCGGCGTCACCTGTGCGCCGTTTACTGCAGCGTCGAGCATGCGCTGCACGACCGCGAGGGCGCGATCGACCGCCGCGCCTTCGCCGTGTACCACCAGCCGGTTGCCGTCGACGCGCAACGAAACGGCGAGTGCGTCTTCAAGTGCCGAGAGATTTTGATCGAACTTTCCGAACAGGCGGAAATGATCGTCTAGTGCGCTGAGATCGACGGTTCGTTCGGCGGTTGATTCCAGAGATGACGCTCCCGCAGGGCGGCCGGCGGCCCGAGAATCTCGGAAGCCACGATGGCCTTGAGAAGACTGTTCCCATCTTCGAACATCGTCTGCAAAGGCCCGGCTTGCGCCGCATGGTGAGGCGGCGACGCGGGCGGCTGCGGAGAGGAGGGCTGGGCTGCAGCGGCCTGCGGTGAAGCGACCGGCGCGGCAGCCTGCGGCGCTGGGGGCGTTTGTGCCGTCACGGGTGCGGTGGGCGAGCTCGCTGTGGCGGCGGCACGCGCACTCTGCGCGGCGGCGGCTTTGCGGCGCGCCAGCTCCATCGCGGTTATGACGCCCTCCATTCCTTCCATGCGCTACGGTTTTTGCAGCGGCGAGGCGGGCGGCGCGGACCCGTTGTCGGCCGCCGCGGAAACGCTGGTGGAAATGGAACCGCGCATGTCCGAGTCGGCCTGAATGTTCTTCATCTTGTAGTAATCCATCACGCCGAGGTTGCCGCTGCGGAACGCTTCGGCAATGGCCTGAGGAACCGACGCTTCGGCCTCGACCACTTTGGCGCGCATCGCCTGCGTCTCGGCTTTTTGCTCTTGTTCGGCAGCCATGGCTGCGTACTGACGTTCCGAAGCTTTGGCTTGTGCGATCCGGCGGTCGGCTTCGGCTTGCGACATCTGCAATTCCGCGCCGATGTTCTTGCCGACGTCTACGTCGGCGATATCGATCGATACGATTTCGAACGCCGTTCCGGCATCCAAACCTTTCGCAAGAACCGTTTTGCTGATGCGATCGGGATACTCCAGAACTTCCTTGTGATCCACTGCCGCGCCGACCGCGGAAACGACGCCTTCACCGACGCGCGCGATGATCGTCGGCTCGCCCGCGCCGCCGACATAGCGGTCGAGATTGCTGCGCACGGTGATACGCGCTTTGACGTTGAGCTGAATGCCGTTCTGAGCGACGCCCTGGAACACGGGCGTTTCGATCACTTTCGGATTCACCGAGGTTTGCAGCGCTTCGAGAACGTTGCGGCCCGCGAGATCGATGGCTGCGGCGCGCTGCCACTCCAGCGGAATCTGCGCGCGTTGTGCCGCGATCATTGCGAGCACGACGTTTTCGACGTTGCCGCCCGCAAGATAATGCGACTGCATCTGATCGACCGTCAGCGAAAGGCCGGCCTTGCGCGAGCGCACGAGGTTCGTCACGATGACGCTCGGCGGAATGCCGATGATTCGCATGCGCACCAACGCGCCGATCGAGAGCGGAACGCCGGCAGCAATCGTGCGGAACCACATGCCCACCGGAATGTAGTACATGAAGAAAAAGAATAGGATAACGAAGACGAAGAAACCGATCATCGCCAACGCTGCAACGCTGCCAGCCAAGATTTACTCCTTATAGTTCGGGAGCGCTAACGGCTCCACGAAGATGCGCGCGCCTTCGACGCGCGTGACGCGCACGGGGGTTCCTTCGGGAATGAATTCGCCTTGCGTCAAGACGTCGATGCGGTTGCCGTCGATCAGCGCCACGCCGGCGGGCCGCAGGTACGAGCTTGCGGTGCCCACGCGTCCCAGAAGTGCGGTGCGATCCGTGCTGGTCACGTAATCGGCGCCTTGCACTCCGGCAAACGTGAGTTTCGCGATCCACGCATTTTGCGGAAACACGCGCGTCGCGATGTAGAACAGGATTACGGTCAGGACGATCGACGTCGCAACGGTTTGCAAGCCGATGACCAGTGCCGTTGCACCGTACGGTCCGAAAGCCAGCAATACCGATGCCATTAGCGCGATCGCGCCTAAAACGCCCGGAACGCCGTGTCCGGGAACGACGTGCAGTTCGTACAGAATTCCGACCAGACCCAGAACCGCGAGCGCAACCACCAACACGGTAGCACCGGCGGCGATGTGCGCGCCGAAAAACACTGCAAGCGCGGCGATCGCGATCGCTCCGGCGATGCCGTGCAGCGTCTGCATTTCGAGGAGAAGCCCCAAGAGGCCGACCGTCAGGAGCAACCCGCTGACGAACGGCTGGGTGACCAAATGGACGAATTCGGGCATGTCTTCAGCTACCGGGGTTTGGGAGCGAAGTTACAACAAAAGTCATCCCGAAGACGACTTATTTGGAAAGTTCGTCCGAAACGATTTGGCGGACCAGATTGCCGTCCGCGAGCCCCCGCAGCTGCGTCATGGCAAGCTTCATGACGGCGCCCTGATTGCGCCCCTGGCCCGGCAGCTCGGCGATAATCGCCTTGACGACCGAGCGGACTTCGTCCGGCGATTTCTGGGCCGGCAGATAGGCCATCAGAATGTCGCGTTCGCGGGCCTCTTTGTCGGCCAGGTCGTTGCGGCCGGCTTTCTGAAATTCGGAGAACGCGTCGTTGCGCTGTTTGACTTGCTTGCGCACGACGTCCAGTTCGTCGTCGTCGGTTAGCTCGACGCCGGCCTCCGTGCGTTTATACGTGAAACCAGAAAGGGCCGACCGTATAGTGTCGACCCGGAGCTGATCGCGAGCCTTCATCGCTTCCTTCAAATCGGCGGCGATGCGATCTCGAAGAGCGCCCACTAGGCGCGCCGCTTGCGGGCCGCGGCAGACTTCTTCTTGCGGCGGACGCTGGGTTTCTCGTAGTGTTCGTGCTTGCGCGCTTCCGCCAAAACGCCCGCCTTCTGGGTGGCTTTTTTGAAACGGCGCAGCGCGCTCTCGATAGACTCGCCCGGAGCTACGCGTACTTCCATTCTTTTCAACCCTCCCTTCGATGCGGCGCTGCTGGAGCGCACAAAAATTAAGGTCTACCGACCCCGATTGCTGACGATAGCACAAAGGGAGCCCCCTCCACAAGAGCTCCCTTTGTATGGCGGTCCGGAAAAGCCGAAGGCTACTGCACGCAGCCGTTTGCCGCGTTACTCCAGAGCGGCTGCGTCGGGAACGTCCCCGTCGAGAATGAGGTGTTCTGCAAATTCGTCCAGGCGCATTTGTCGCCGATCTCGGCGCCGCTGCTGTCCAGCCAACCGCTGTTGGGTTGCGGGTCCGTTTCGGTTTCCGCCTGTTCGTGGCCGCCCACGATGCTCACGCCGTCCAACGTTCCGGGGCTGTTGACGGAACCTTCTCCGCAGCTTGCACCGGCGTCATATTGATACGGAAAGTTCGTGAACGCAATCGTCCCGTGCGAGGTACTCGTGCTGCTATGCCACGCACAGTACGCATTGAGCGATCTGGAGTTTCCGGCGAACTGATACACCTTTACGCCGTGCGCAAGCAGAATCACATAGCTCGCGTTCGCGCTGTAATCGCCGAAGTGGGCCGCGGCTCTCGTGGCTTCCTGAGCCAGGTAGTTGCCGTAGCTGCCGGTGTTCAATCCGGGGACTTTGTCGGCGGTGTCCGTCCAGGTTCCCGCATAGATCGAACCCGAGTTTCCGACGTGCTGGCCGTCACTTTGCGTATATTGCGTTACGGTACTCAACCAGCTACTGCCGCCGGCGCCTTGGATGAACGTGGTGTAGTAGGATTTTTCGTTCTTCGGATCGCCCGTCGACGTCCACGTGCTTCCCCAGAACACTAAGTACATTTTCGGAGCCGTTTGGATCGGCCCGTTGTGATACAGCAGCGGCTGCGTCCCGGTGGCAGGTGCGGTGCCGGTGTACAGCTCGTTGCCGACCTGCCCGCTACGCTCGGTCCACGTGTTATAGAAGAGGACCATGGTGCGTCCGTACGAGTCGGTAATCGAGCGCGGCACGCTTTGCAGCCCGGCGTGCAGTGCGCCGGTGCCACCCGTGGCGGCCGATGCCGCCGTTGGAAGAGAGGAGTTTGCGCCGCCTCCACACGCGGCGAGCATCGAGGCAACTACTGCTAAAGCCGATAGCTTGGTAGCTCCTTGCATCGTTCTGATAGCCCTCCATTGCTGTCGTGCAGCAAAAGTCCAGTCTGCGACAAAAATCGCGACTAGGCTATTATGCAAGATTCTATTTAAACTTCATATACTTTGTGTAAGGCGGACGACCCAATCTTAACACCAGTTTAACGCTCGTTTGCCCTCTAACCAGGCGGCCAGGTCATCGGTCGCCCGCCGAGCACGTGAATGTGCAGGTGGTCGACGGTCTGCCCGCCCTCCGGGCCGGTGTTCATCACTAGGCGGAAGCCGCCGGGATCCTCCGAGCCGATCTTGCCGGCGACGCGAAGGAGCTTCTGTACGACCTCAGCGTCCGCAGTAGCGGCGAATTCGATCACGTTCGCCGCATGCCGCACGGGCAACACGAGCACGTGGCGCGGCGCTTGCGGATTCACGTCGGCGATCGCAACGATCTCATCGTCGCGGTGAATGAAATTCGCGGGAATGTCGCCCGCGACGATCTTGCAAAAAATGCAGGACGCCTCGCTCATGTCATCTCCGGATGTAAAAAACCCAGCTCTTCGAAGTCTGATTGCCCGCCTCGTCCGCAACAGTCACCGTAACGCGCACCGGACCGTTCGAATAGTCCACGCCCGGCGTATAGTCGATGAATCCCGCGGTACGCGTCGACCCGGACGTAACGTCGTGACCGTTGATCTCCAACCGTTCGCTCGAGGGATTCACCGGGACCGTTCCCGCTACGAACGTTGCATAGACGCTGGGCCGTGGATTGTTCACCGTCGACCCGCTGTCGGGGGCAAAGTCGGCCACGCCCGGTGCTTCCGTCGAAACCGAAACCGTATCGGCCGATTCGGCCGCAGGCGCATCGGCGCCTCGAACGTTCAAATGTCCGAACACCGGCGCGTTCGCAAAATTCTGTCCGCGACGGATTTCGTACGAACCCGCGTACACGCCGGGTTGGCTCTCCGTCAACGTGAGATTGGTAATGTACGGGCCGATGTCGTACGCCGCAAGTCCGCCCGGCGTTCCGTGCATCGTGACGTTCAACACCTCACCCGCGCGTAACGGTTGAACCGGCGAGATGACGATCGCACTGATTGCAACGGGGCCTGCAACCGGTGGGGGCCCGGTCGATTTTCGTGTAGCGACGATTTGGCGCACTTCGGAGCTGTCGATATTGTAGCGCACCATCACGTCGTCACCGACGTGAATCGCATCGATGCCGACAGCCTCGGTGTTGAGCGTGATCGTCGTATCGCGGCTCGGGACGATGACATGTCCATCATTCAATACCAGCTCGCCGGAACCGGCCGCCGCGACCATGCCGTTTCGCGAACCGTATGCGTCGACGATGTGCTTCACGTGCCCGCGGCGGTCCAGCGAAACTTGCGCGAAGTCGCCGACGTGCAGTTCGTCCAAGTCGCCGGAGTTGCTCGTTCCGGTATTCACGTCTTGAACGATCACCGTCGCGTCGGAGTCGATGGGCAGCGTTCGAACGGAAGCGTTGAACGTCAGCGTCAGGGTGATCGGATCCGAATTCAAGTCGATCGCGCCGACCGTCCCCATCTCTTCCACGCCGCCGTCCACGTTGACGATCCCGTTTCCGCTGCGGCCGACCAACGTGGAGATGATTTCGACGCTATTCGTTTGCCGGTCGAACACGGCTTGCGCGCCCAGAGCATCGGTAAAAAAACGCAGCGGCGCGTACAGCGTGTTTTTGATCTCTACCGGTTCCGTGTCGAGTTGCACGGGCTCTGAATCGACCCGAGCGATTCCGCTGCCGATCTGCAGCGTGATCGTTTTGGCGCCGGCGTACGTGCGAACCGTGTCGCCTTGTTTGTCGAACGCGAGCCCTAACGCGCTGAGCACGCGCCGGACCGGAACCAGCAAGTGATACTTGTAGAAGACGGGCGCGGGATTAACTGCCAGCCGCGTCCCGTTGAGTACGAGCGCGATCGGCAACACCTGTTTGCCGACATGCTTCGGCGGCGGCTTGGGCGCAACCGCAAGCAGCGCCAAGCAGAGCAGTGCGGCAATCCCGCGTTTCACTTCAGGCCTCCACGATTTCACGATACAGCTGCGCTGTAGCCGCCGCGCACCGGTCCCAGGTGAAACCCGCCGCGCGGACACGCCCCTCATTTACGAGCCGCGTACGCAGACCCTCGTCCTGCAGGATGCGAAGCACCTGCATTCGCGCGGCGGCGACGTCGCGCGCCGGGAACGTCAGCGCACAATCCCGCAGCACGGCAGGAATGGAATCTTCGCACGCGATCACCGCCGTGCCGGCTGCCATCGCCTCGAGCATCGGCAATCCGAAACCTTCGTACAACGCCGGATGCACGAGCGCGCGTGCGCCGGCGTAATACGATGCCAACGCGTCGTCGTCGACGTCCCCGAGAGCGACGAGGCGGCCGTTCGCTCGTGTTTTTTGCACGTTGCCGAAATCGTCCGGCCCCGTGACGTACAAGTCCAACGGAAGCTCTTCCGGCAACGAATGCCAGGCGGCAAAGATCGTCCCCAAGTCCTTGTGCGCGCGGTGATTACCGGCGTAAAAGATGTACGGTCGCGGCGCGGCAAACGCGTCGATCGGTGCGAGAAAGCGATCGTCCACGCCCAAGGGGATGACGCGCGTCCGCGCCGGATCCACACCCAAATACCGCTGCAAATCTTGGACGGTGCGCGGATCGTCCGTTATCACTCGCGCCGCGCGCGAGCAGACGAACCGTACGAGCGTGTGGTAATACGGCCCGACTTTCGCTTTGAAATACTGTGGAAAGCGCAGATGAATCAAATCGTGAATCGTCACGACGTACGGACGCGGAGGGAACGCCGGCGCGTACAGTGAGAGCAGGTGCACTACATCGACGTTCGCGCGGCGCATCGCGGCGGGCAGCGCGATCTGCTCCTGCCATCCAAAATTGCCGCCGCGATCGAACGTGACGAACTGCAGGTCGGGCGCGACGCGGGGCAGCCGCAGAGCGAGCTCGCGCGCATACGCTTTCATACCGACCGACATCTGCCGCGTCAGCCGAGCATCCAGGCCCACTCTCATGCTCTGCAGCCCGTCACCCTGAGGTATCGAAGGGCCCTGAGGAATCGAAGGGCGGTGTGGAATCGAAGCGCCGCAGCGCCTTCCACTGCACCACCGCCGGATACAGCGCCGAAAACCACGCAACGCGCAAACCCGCTATGCCGTCCAGCGCGGCGCCGCGCGCGAACGCGTATCGCGCAAAACGCGCGGGCACGAGAATCGCCTGCCGAAGCGCACCGGTAAACGACGCGCGCACGCCCGCCGCTTCAATAGACGTATAGCGTGCAAACTTCTTACGGTAGGCGTCGTGCGTCGAATACGAAAAGTGCAGTAACGTGCCGGGCAGTGCACCCGTGGAACCGCTGCACGTCCAGAACTCGTGCAGATCGGCGTCGCCGCCGCCGGCGGGCGCGGTGTGCAAGGCCGCGCGATCCGTTTTGAACAGGCGCAACAGCCGCTCTCCGCTCCACATGCGCAGCGGTTTGCCGCAATAATACGTAGTACGCGAGAGATAATATCCGTCGGCTGCAGCGGAATCGGCACTTTCGATGGCGCCGCGCAGTTCCGAATCCAATGCCTCATCGGCGTCGAGCATCAGCGTCCACGGCGTGAGGACGTGCGTCAGCGCAAATTCCCGCCCTTTGCGAAACCCTTCCCACGGCCGCACGACGACTCGTGCGCCGCGCTCGCGCGCGATCGCCGCAGTTGCGTCCTGCGACCGCGCATCCACGACCAGAATTTGCATTCCCGCCGGCAGCGAATCCAGGGCCCTGCCCAGATTGCGCTCCTCGTCCCGGGTTAGGATAACCGCGGTGACGTCGTTCGGGTTAATTGCTCTTCCCGGATGCGCTCTTCGCGACCAAGCGCGGCGCCGACGAAATCGCGATACAGCGGTGACGGGCGGTCCGGCCGCGATTTGAATTCGGGGTGCGCTTGCGTGCCGACGAACCAGGGATGCATGTCCGGCGGAAGCTCGATCATCTCCACTAGCGACGTTTCGCCGACCAGATGGTGGCCCGAGAAACGCATCCCATGCTCTTCGAACAACGGCCGGTAGCGATTGTTGAATTCGTAGCGGTGACGGTGGCGTTCGGTGATGCTGCGTTCGCCGTATGCTTTGTACGCGTGCGTATCCGGCTCCAAAACGCACGAGTACGCACCCAGCCGCATCGTACCTCCGTACACTTCCAAATTCCGCTGATCCGGCATGAAATCGATGATCGGATCGATCGTCGTCTCGTCAACCTCGCGCGTCATCGATTCCGGTAAACCGCACACATTGCGTGCAAACTCCACGCATGCAAGCTGCATGCCGTAGCAAATCCCTAAAAACGGCACGCGATTTTCACGCGCGTACCGGATCGCTTTCAACTTGCCCTTGATGCCGCGCGCGCCGAAACCGGGCGCGACCAGAATGCCGTGGGCCCCGCGCAGCACGCTTATGCCTTCGTTTTCAACCAGCTCCGAATCGATACGCGCGATGTCGACCGCAGCCGAATGATGGATTCCCGCGTGGTACAGCGCCTCGTTGATCGAGATGTACGCGTCCTTCAACTCGACGTACTTGCCGACCAGCGCGATCGAGACGCGGCGTTCGGGATGCGTGATGCGCTCGACGATGTTGGCCCAGTCTTCGAGCTGCGGCGCGTTCGTGGGTAGCCGAAGCTTGCGAACGGTCGCGTCGGCCAGCCCTTCGGCTTCCAAATTGAGCGGAACTTGATAGATCGTCGGAGCGTCGGCGTTTTGCACGACGGCGTTCGCCGGAACGTCGCAGAACAGCGCGATTTTTTCTTTCAGTTCGACCGGCATGGGCGATGACGTGCCGGTGCGGCAAATGATCGCGTCCGGCATGATGCCGATACCGCGCAATTCGCGTACGGAATGCTGCGTCGGCTTGGTTTTCAACTCGTCCGCCGCGCCCAAATGCGGCATCAGCGTCAGATGGCAGAACATGACGTTATCATCGCCGACGTCATACCGGATTTGGCGGATGGCCTCGAGGAACGGCAGGGATTCGATATCGCCGACGGTTCCGCCCACTTCCACGATGCACACGTCGGCGCGGCTCTCTTCGGCAACGCGCTTGATGTGCGCTTTGATTTCGTTGGTGATGTGCGGAATGACCTGAACGGTAGCGCCCAGATATCCGCCGCGGCGCTCCTTGTCGATTACGGAGTTGTAAATTTGACCGGTGGTAACGTTGTTCGCGCGCGAAAGGTTCTCGTCGATAAATCGCTCGTAGTGTCCGAGATCGAGATCGGTTTCCGCGCCGTCTTCGGTAACGAAGACTTCACCGTGCTGATACGGGTTCATCGTGCCGGCGTCGACGTTGATGTACGGATCGAGCTTCTGAACCGAAACGCTGATCCCGCGCGCCTTCAGCAAACGTCCGAGCGACGCCGCCGTGATCCCTTTACCGAGTGAACTTACGACACCGCCGGTAAAGAAGATATACTTTGCCATCTCGGGATTACGGTATTCCTCGCGCATTGTAGGGAGTCATGCCGGGTCGAGCAGCTTCGGCATTGCTCGGCCGCCCTTCGACGGGCTCAGGATGACAATACGGGCTCAGGGTAAGAGGGAGACGGCGACGTACCGCTCGAGCCCGGCGTAATCGTGCCGGATTTCGACTGCCGCGTGCGGCATCGCGTCGCGCGCCAGTCCGGCCAGGCGGCCGATTGTGGGAGGAGCCGCCTCCATCAGCGCCAGGCCGCCGGATCGCAGCATGTTCGGTAAACGCGTCAGCAGTTTGCGGTAGTGATCCAATCCGTCCGCGCCGCCGTCAAGTGCGATGCGCGGTTCGAATCCCACGGGATCCGGCTTTTGCGGAACCGCGGCGGACGGTATGTACGGCAAGTTAGCGATGACCACGTCGTATTTTTGCGACGAGTTGGGTTTTACCACATCGGCCGCGTAGAATTTGCAGCGCACGTACACGTTCAGGCGGCGCGCATTATATTCGGCGACTTTCAACGCGGCGAAGCTGATGTCGCTGCCCTCCAGCGCCGCCTGCGGCACCTCCGCCAAGATCGTACAGCCGATCGCGCCGCTTCCGATTCCGGCCTCGTAGACCGTCAGAACGGAAGGCGCGGGCGATCGCGCGTCGACTTTCGATCGCAAATGCGCGAGTGCATCCTGCACCAAATGTTCGCTTTCCGGACGCGGTATCAACACGTGCTCGTTTACCGCAAACTCGCGGCCGTAAAAGCCCGCGAAACCCGTAATATACGCAACGGGCATTCCGCCGGCACGTTTTCGGCAAAGCGCCAGATACCGGTCGGCTTGTGCACGGCTCAAAAACGTTTCGCCATGCGCCAGAAGCCACGCGCGATCCCGTCCGATCGTAAAAGCCAGCAAGATCTGCGCATCGGTGCGGCCGCTCGGGCCGTCCGCGAGTAATTCCGTTCCCCGCGCCAGCGTTTCGGCAACGGTTTGAGGTTTCTGACTCGACAGCATCGGCTTCGTTACGCCGCCGAATTCTCGCCTGCGAGCGCGCGAGCACGCTCGTCTTTGAGCAGCTCTTCCACGATGTGCCCCATGTCGCCGTCCATCACGCCGCGGATGTTTCCGAAGTTCTGGTTGATGCGGTGGTCCGTGATGCGATCTTGCGGATAGTTATACGTGCGGATCTTCTCGGACCGGTCGCCGGTGCCGACTTGGCTGCGCCGCATCGTGCCCATGGCTTCTTCGGCTTCGCGCCGTTTGCGGTCGTACAACATCGCGCGCAGCATCTCCATCGCTTTCGCGCGGTTCTGGATCTGCGATCGCTCTTGCTGCGAGGCGACGACGATGCCGGTGGGGACGTGCGTGATGCGGATTGCCGACTCCGTCTTGTTGACGTACTGGCCGCCCGCGCCGCTCGATTTGTACGTGTCGATTTGCAGATCCGCCGGATTGATCTCGACGTCGATGTTCTCGTCGACTTGCGGCAGCACCGCAACCGTTGCCGTACTGGTGTGCACGCGTCCTTGCGACTCGGTCACCGGCACCCGCTGAACGCGGTGCACGCCGGACTCGTGTTTGAAGTGTTTGTACGGCGCGTTACCCTTCACTGCGAAGACTATCTCCTTATATCCGCCGGCGTCGCTCTCACTCTCCGAGACCAGTTCCACCTTCATCCGCTGCTGTTCGGCGTATCGCATGTACATGCGCGCCAAGTCGCCCGCAAAAATCGCCGCTTCGTCGCCGCCCGCGCCGGCCCGGATTTCGATGAATACATCCTTTTCATCGTCGGGATCTTTCGGAATCATGAGCATTTGCAGCCGCTCCTCGAGGTGCGCGCGGCGCTCGCGAAGCGTTTTGGCCTCTTCCTCCGCGAGTTCGTGGAGCTCGGGATCGCTGCGGTCTTTCAGCAGTTCGTCGTTTGCCGAAATCGCTTCGAGCGTTTTCTTGTACTCGCGGTAGACTTCGACGGTCTCTTCGATTGACGAGCGTTCCTTGAGCAGCGCGGTATAGCGCGCTTGATCGAAGCCGCCCGCAGGGTGCGCGAGCTCCGCTTCGATCTCGTCGAACCGTTTGGCAATCGTCTCTAACCGGTCGTAGAACTTCATCGTCGTGCAAAATGAAAAGCGAGCCCCTTGCGGAGGCCCGCCTTTTCAAATCCCGTCTTGTTAAGCTTCGGCTTTTGCCGCTTCGCGCTTGGCCTTGCGTACGGCCGCTTCTTGCTGCTTCTGCTTTGCAATCTCTTCACGCTGGCGGAACTTGTCAACGCGGCCCGCCGTGTCGACGAATTTCTGCTGGCCGGTAAAGAGCGGATGGCACGCCGAGCAAATCTCAACCGCGATCTCGGGCATCGTCGATCCGGTCGTAAACGTATTGCCGCACGCGCAGTGAACGCGAGCCTCGGGGAACCATTTGGGATGAATCTTCTGTTTCACAGCCCCCCCATTATAACAACCGTGGCAAGAGGGTCAGGGCACGGCCTGCCCGGTGATCGCCTGGATTAGGTGTCCGGCAAACGGCACCCCGACCCCCGTTACCTCGTCGTAGCCGGCCCCCGCAACGTATCCGGGCACAGGCGTCGCATTGGGATTGGGCGTGTTGGCCGGGCCGGGACCCGGCAGGTTGGGGTTCTGGCCGTACACGACGTCATAGAAGACGTTCGGGTACGGCAGCGCCGCCGGCGGTGAGCCCGTCCCCGACTTCTTGCCGTAGATGCCGTAGATAAGGGGCGCCGCGTTGCCAAGCCGGTACGGGAACGGTCCGCCGGCGGTTGCACAGGCGTGCGTATTCTTGCAAGCCTCAAGGACCAAAGCCCACATTGCCGCGCTTTGCGGGGCCGCGACGCTGGTTCCGCCGATTTCGCCCGTCAGGAATCCGCCAAACCGCGAATTGACCGCGACAAAAACGCCGGTGTTCGGATCGGCGAGCATCGCAAGATCGGGAACCTCACGCATCGTCGCACCGGTGGTCGACGCCTGCGCGGCGATTGCCGGAAAGATCGTGGAAACGCCGCCGCCGGAATCGCCGAGGCCTAACCCACCGTTCGTCGCGGTCGTGGTACCCCACGCGGTAATCGGGGCCTCGAATTGACCGAGTTCGTCGATCGGCGCGTTGACGCCGCCAACTGCGGTCACGCTCGGATCGCTCGCGGGATATTGCACGCACACGCGCTGTGTGTTGCCGAAACATCCCGCCGAACCGGTATCGCCGGAAGAAGCAAAGACGGCGATCCCTTCGGCCGCCAGCGCGGCGAATTCTTCCGGACCATATCCGCTTCCGGACGCCGTGTAATATCCGCCGATGTTTTCCGGTTCGCCGCCGCCCCAACTGATCGAGATCACGTCGGCCTTATCGTCGGCGATCGCTTGTTGAATCTCCGCGTCCGCTTCCAGCAGACCCTCGAGAGGCTGACCGTAATTGCTGTTCGGCGGCGGCGAGGGCGGCGCCGGTGCGCACGAATTTGGAAAATACACGTGACAATCGCTCGCGTTGTACGCAAGATAGAACATCACGTTGGATCCGGGCGCAAGCGAAGCGATTTGCTGGGTATCGAGTTGCGCTTCTACGTCTTCGGGATTGCAGGTGGGCAGCGGACCCGTGCACTTCGGCGACGTTACGGGAGGCGGCGATTGGAAATCCGCCGAGAACGGAAACAGATTCGGATTCGGCGGCGGATTATTGGGTGACGGCGATGACGGCGGCGCCGTGGGAATGCCGGAGATCTTCAGTCCGGCGGCAACGCCCGAGGGTGTAACGGTCGCAATTGCGATTGGCGCCATGCGTACGCGGAACGTCGTTGCCAACGTTGCCGCGTCTTGGTCTTGCCCGCCGATTACGTCGATCGGCCCGGTACCGATGATGCCGACGTTGATTCCGGTGCCGTTCAGCGCGCTTCCGCCGACGACGGTTTTGTAGGCGCCGGTGTAGTCGAATGCGGCTTGCACCTGCTGCGGCGCATAGCCGCTGACGGCGTTGTTTCCGACGCGCGGCGGAACCACGATGTCGCGACGCTGCACGTCGTAGGTCACCAAATTCGCGGCAGCCACAACGGGAATTGCCGCCGGCAATTGCGGCGCGCTCATCGGCGCGATGAATTCTTCGCCGTTTTTTCGGTAGACGCCGAAGTGCGTACCGAACGCGCGTTCAACGTTCGATTGCGAACCCGCGACCGCCAGCGTCAGACGCTGCGGCCATCCCCCTACCGATAAATTGCGGCTTGCGAAGTATTGCGCCGCGTTGTGGTAGTCTTGGGCGCTCGCACCGAATCGATCGGCGATCTGCTGCGGTGTGAGAAACTGGCGATAAAGCGGCGATGCCGGATTGTTTGCGCCGCGCGCGTACTGCAGAAGTCCGCTTGCGTTCTGCTGCCGCACGACGACGTTCACTTCCAAATGATCGACGTTTGCCGGTCCGACAAACGCGGCGCCGCCGAGCTGTTCTTGCCCCCACTCGAGAGCTCCGGAAGACGCACCGCCCGGTACCGCGGACCCGCCGGAACAGGCGGCCGCGGCCAGAACTGCTACAGCGAGCGCGGGTGCTAGAAATAGTCGTTTCATGAGCTGCGCCCTCCCGTCTCCGAGCGCCGTATATATCGTTGCAAATTTCTCATCCGTTGCATGCGCTGCATCGCACGGATCGAGTCGATCGCGCCGGCTTTACTGCGCGCCAGCGCCGAGACGCCCCCGGCGCCCGAACGCCGCGCGATCGCATTGATCGTCGGCGTGGAATTCATCACGTAAAATTCGGAGATCGTATTGGTTTGCAGCGGGGACGCGTTGCCGCTAACGAACACTCCGGGCGAAATCGGCGTGTCCTGCAGATAGTCGTAGTACTCGTTCAGCGTGTCGAGAATTTGCATGCACACCGTGCCGTACGTTTGGCTATCGTAATACGTCGTCGTGCGGTTCTCGGTGTAGCCGAGAACCGGATCGGTTATCGCGAGCGTTTCGACGATCTGGTCGGGATTCGTTGCGGTCACCGCCGGTTGGCACCACGATGGACTCGATTGCGGACCGTTATCCGCGAACGTGTCGCCGTACACCGTGACCGGCGTGGTGAACCACGCGGGTATGGTGATCGAGCCCGCACCGATCGCCAGAGTAATGGTTCCGGCCGACGGTGCACTGACGGTAAGCGTTCCTAGCGAACCGATCGTATAGCTGCCGCTTCCGTCCGCCCGCTCGTTGATTGTCGTCGTCGCTCCCGCGAGTTGATCGGTTTCTTGGTACGATCCGTCCGCTGCGTACGTCCGCGCGATCGAGGTGTTGTCGGTCAACGTCTCGTTCACGGTTCCCGCAGGGTTGATGGACCACGAATGCCCGCTTCCTTCGGGCAGCTCGTCCACCGTCTGCGGCGAGTTATACCGCGTTTGAATCGTATCGCCGTTCTCGTCGGTTATCGTGTTGCCGTACGTGAATTCGTGCGTGGCATCTTCGTTCACGATCGAATCCGTCGTCGTCGTGACGGTGTTCGTTGCAAAAGCGTCGCTTTCGATCGATTGTGCGTCCCACGCGGCAGCACCGCTCGGTGCCGTCGTTGCCGCGACGGTAACCGCGTCGCTCACCGACGCAACGGCGGTCGCGGTCGGTTCCGGGCAGGGCTGGCCGCGCGCGATTGTTTGCGTCAGCGTGGAATTCGCGCCGCCGTACGACGACGTATCGCCCGTTGCAAGCGGGCGCGGACCGGTACTCAGCGTGCGCCGCCCGGCGTCGAACGGTTGATTCGTGCATCCGAAGCTTACGGGTTGGTTCGTCGGCGCCGGCGTCGGCGGTGGTAACGAACTGCTCGCAGCGTACAACGCGAACCAATAGGTATTGTTCGAAGAACCGCCGGCAAAATCGTAGAGTCCGCCGCCTGAGAAATTCAGTGTCGACGAGCCCGTCGCGATCGCGGCCGGCCCTTCAAACGCCAGTTGCCATCCCAAAGACGGTTGCGTCGGATCGTACGCCGCAAGCCAGTAACTGGCCCCGGGTAAGATTACCGAGGACGGCACCGTTATCGAAAACGACGGCGGCGTTTCCAGCGCAACGATATTCGGTCCGAACTGCACGCCGATGTACAAAATCGTACTCACTTGGCTGGTCGTGTACATCGGACGCCGCGATTGTGCGCTGCGCGCAACCGAAAGCGACGGCACGCCCGACGGCGCGCTGGAGGAAAGCCTCAATGCGAGCGTTTCGCCGGATCCGACGACCGCGTATTGCCCCGGAAAAGAAACCGAACCCGAAACCGGCAGTCCGCCCGGAAACGAAAACGAGAATGCACCGGCGCTCTGGCCCTGCGGCGGCGGCGTCGGCTGCGGAACGTTAAAATGCTGTAACGATCCGAATGGTCCGATTCCCGGAATCGGCGGTGCTGTAGCGGCGGGCGTGGAGGTTGGTGTGGGAACGGTGCCGCCTCCCGAGGAGCCGCCGCCGCCCCCGCAAGCGGCCAGAGCTGCGGAGACTGCCGCAAACCCGAGCAAAAGGAAACGCGTCCTCACGGAAAACTCCTACGAAAAAGGCGCTGAAGAGACGGCAGCCTCTTCTTTTGGATAGGTGTAATGTCATGCACCGATTGACAGGAAACAAACATGAACGAAAGCGCGTTGTGAGAACATGAATAGCGCATTGCGGATCGCCGCTTGCACATCGCTCGCTTGTCTCGCTTTCATTGCCGCCGCGGCGCAACGCGACGGGGCGACGATCGTGAATTCGGGATCGACCAACTTCTCTGGTTATACGATCAAAGTATGGTCCGATGGTTCGACTTGGGCCGTTCATTCTCGGCGCGGCGGCCCCGCAATCGATCAGCCGGTACGGGGGTCAGTCGCCCCGCAACTCTCGGCGCAATTCTTGTCGGACCTCAAGACGGCAAAACGCAGCGGCCAAATCGTCTCGCACGCATGCGTGAAGAGCGCCTCGTTCGGAAGTTCGACGGTCGTTCAGTATCACGGATGGCAAACGCCGGATCTGCTCTGTCCGGGCGACGGGTTTGTGGTTTCCATCGCCGCGGATGCCAACAAGATCGTCGCAGCACTCAAGATGACGGGCCTCTCGACGCATCGCGTCCCGATGCTGCCGAACGAACGCCGCCGCCCGCCGGTCGAAGGGCCGGCGCAGCCTCAAGCGAGCGCCTCGCCGGAACCGGCGCCGTCCGCATCGTAACATAGCGAGACATGAAGCGCCTTTACACCATCCTCGCCGCCCTCGTTTTTACCCTCGTCGCGTTCCACGCCGCGCACTTACGCGCCGGCGCCCAGGCCACGCCGACTGCACCGCCCTCGCCGCCGCCCCCCAACGCGACGCCGACGCCGATGCTGCCGCCCGGGGCGCTGCCTACGGTCGCGCCGAACACGATCAACGTCACGCTTCCGCAGCACAAGGGCAAAGCCACGCCCGCGCCGCCGAAGGATCCCGACGCCAATCGCATCGGTCTTTCGGGCGTTTGGGAAGTGGCGCTTCAGCAAACGTCCGGCGTCGTGTATGCGCATTTCAAGCTTGCGCAAACCGGCAACGTATTGACCGGCACGTATCTGGACGGAAAGAACAAAAAGTATCCCGTTTCGGGTTCGGTCGACGGCAAAGACGTGCGGCTAGTGGTCTCGCTGCCCGACGGGTCGGATCTCGTTTTCAAAGGTTCGCAAGACGCGAATACCGACATGGTCGGCACGCTCGAGACGTCCAAAGACGTAATCGGATTTACCGCGGCTTACCGCCCGAAATACAAGTGGACGGACAACTTGAATCCGTCGCCGACGGGCGGAACAGGCGGCGGCGGAACGCCTTACTAACGCACTGTCATCCTGAGGTATCGAAGGACCCTGAGGAATCGAAGGGCGCGTTTGATCGCAAATATGCCCCTCGATACCTCGGGGTGGTTCGATTCCTCACCATGACAAGACCAACGTCATCCTGAGGTATCGAAGGACCCTGAGGAATCGAAGGGCGCGTTTGATCGCAAATATGCCCCTCGATACCTCGGGGTGGTTCGATTCCTCACCATGACAAGGCGCGATTCCTCACCATGACCGTTAGGACGCGGCGCGTTCCGCCAGCCGCCTCTCCACGTATGGTTGCAATCCGCCCGCCTCAATCAGCGACTGCATGAACGGCGGAAATGCCGCCGCTTTGTACGATTCGTTCTTCGTGACGTTGCGGATCGTGCCGCTGGGTGCATCGATCTCGATTTCATCGCCGGTCGAAATGCCGTCGACGGCTTCCGGTGATTCAAAAATCGGCAAACCGATGTTCAGCGCGTTTCTATAGAAGATTCGGGCGAAACTTTTTGCGATTACCGCAGCAGTGCCGGACCCTTTGATCGCAATGGGCGCCACCTCGCGGCTAGAACCGCAGCCGAAATTGGTGTCGGCGACGATGATGTCGCCGGCCTTCATGCGCGCGGTATATTCGGGATCTATGCCCTCGAGTGCGTGCTTTCCGAGCTCGGCCTGATCGACGATGTTGCAGTACTTTCCGGGAATGATGACGTCGGTGTCGACGTTCTTGCCGTATTTATGGGCGTAGCCGCGCATTACCGTGCCCCCTCGACGAGCTCGTGGTGTTCGGATGCGCTCACCTCGACGGAGCGTGGATCGGTAATGACGCCGGTAAGCGCGGATGCCGCGCACGTCGCGGGCGATCCGAGGTAGACTTCGGCTTTCGGCGAGCCCATGCGCCCGACGTAGTTGCGGTTGGTGGTCGAGATGCAGCGCTCTCCATCTCCCAGCGTGCCCATGTGGCCGCCAAAACAGGCGCCGCATCCGGGCGTGTTCACGACGCAGCCGGCCGCCGCGAGCGTCGTCAGAATGCCTTCCTGCGCGGCCTGCATCCACACTTTCTGCGAGCCCGGATTCACGATAACGCGCAAGGTGGACGCGATGCGTTTGCCGTCCAAGATCTTCGCGACGACGCGCAGGTCTTCGATGTAGCCGTTCGTGCACGATCCGATGAAGACTTGATCGACCGGAACGGTTTCGTTGGTAACCTCCGAAATCGAGTGAACGTTGTCCGGCGTATGCGGACACGCGACCTGCGGTTCCAACTGTGAGACGTCGATTTCGACGATCTGCTCGTACTGCGCGTCGGCATCCGCCTGTTCGACGACGAACGGCCGATCGGTCCGCTCTTTCACGAACGCGATCGTCTTGGCGTCGGCATGAAAAATGCCGTTCTTTGCGCCGGCCTCGATCGCCATGTTGGCCATCGTGATGCGGCCGGTAATCGACATCTGATCGACCGTCGATCCGTGATATTCAATCGCGCGGTACGTGGCGCCGTCGATCCCGAGCGTCCCGACGGTCTTCAGCATGAGGTCCTTGGCGAACACCATCTCCCCCAAGCGTCCCTGATAAATGATTTTGATGCTGGGCGGGACGCGGAGCCAGACCTCGCCGAGCACGAAGGCCGCCGCAATATCGGTCGAGCCCATGCCGGTCGCGAACGCCCCGAAGGCCCCGTACGTGCACGTATGCGAATCGCCGCCGACGATCAGTTCTCCGGGCGCTACGAGGCCTTCTTCGGGAAGCACCACGTGCTCGATTCCGCCGCGGCCCACGTCGAAGAAGTGTTTGATCTTCTGCTCGATCGCAAAGTCTTTCATCAGCTTTGCGATTTTGGCCGACTGAGCGTCTTTGGCAGGAACGAAGTGATCTTCGACGAGCGCGATCTTCTCGTTGTCGAAGACGCGATCCGCGCCCTTAATATTGCGCATTACGCCGATGGCGACCGCGGCGGACAGTTCGTTGGCAAGCACCAAATCGACGTTCGCGTTGATGATCTGGCCGGGCTCGACGCGGTCCAAGCCGGCGTGGCGCGCAAGAATCTTCTCGGTTAGGGTCATGCCCATAACGGCGGAGTTCTCCTTATTACTCGGGGTAAGGCCATAGTTCGAGTCGAAGAACGCGCGACCATGCAAGACCGCCAGTTTGGATTTGCCACGCGTGCCATCCACGCCGGCACGCCGCCGGATCCGGTAACCGGTTCGCGCGTCGCTCCGATCTATCAGACCGCCGCTTACGTGTTCGGTTCCACCGAGCAGGCGGCCGAGCTCTTTCAGTTGCGCAGCTACGGGCACATTTACAGCCGCATCAGCAATCCCACCGTCGCGGCGTTCGAAGAGCGCATGGCGAGCTTGGAGGGCGGCTTAGGCGCTATCGCATTCTCCAGCGGCTTGGCGGCGCAACTCGCCGCGGTTTTGACGCTGGCGCAGAGCGGCGACCATATCGTCAGCTCGCAAAACGTCTACGGCGGCACGGTAACGCAGTTCAGCATCACGCTGCGGCGCATGGGCATCGAAACCTCGTTCGTACCGGTCGACGACTACGCGGCCATTCGCGCGGCGATTCGGCCCGAAACCAAGATGCTGTTTGCGGAAACGATCGGCAATCCGTCCGGTACGATTGCCGACATCGAAATGCTGGCACAGGTCGCGCACGATGCCGGAATTCCGCTGATCGTCGATAACACGTTCGCTTCACCGGCGCTGTATCGCCCGATCGAACATGGCGCGGACGTCGTCGTGCATTCGGCCACGAAATTCATCTCCGGGCACGGAACGGTGATCGGCGGCGTGCTGATTGAGTCGGGAAAATTTCCGTGGGACAACGGCCGCTTTCCGCTGCTCTCGCAGCCGAGCCCCGGTTATCACGAAAAAGTCTTTACCGAAACGTTCGGCGAGTATGCTTTTCTGATGCGAGCCCGCGCCGAAGTGCTGCGCGACGTCGGATCGCAGATGTCCCCGATGGACGCCTGGCTTTTGCTGCTCGGCTTGGAAACGCTCGCGATCCGCATGCGCGTGCACGTCGAAAACGCCCGCAAGATCGTCGACTTTTTGAAAGGACGCCCGGAAGTCGCGTGGATCAACGAGCCTGCGATGGGATCGATTTTTACGTTCGGTATTCACGGCGGTCGCGATGCCGGACGGCGGTTCATCGACTCGCTCGAACTGTGGAGCCATCTTGCGAATGTCGGCGACGCGAAAAGCCTGGTGATTCATCCGGCATCGACTACGCATTCGCAATTGAACGATGACGAGATGCGCAAAGCCGGCGTCGCGCCGGAGATGATCCGTCTGTCGGTCGGCCTTGAAGACGCGGACGATTTGATTTGGGATTTGGACAATGCCTTGAAGGCCGCGGGTCGCGCCGAGCTGGTCGAGGCGAAATAGCGATGATCCTGGACACCGTCTCCGCTCGCCAGGGGCTGCTCGCCTCGGCAAAAACGGTCGCAATGATCGGCGCATCGTCAAATCCGCTGCGGCCGAGCTACACCGTATTCAGTTATCTGCGCACGCAGACGCCGTTTGACGTCACGCCGATCAACCCGACGATTGCGGAAATCGACGGAATCAAAGCGTATCCGTCGTTGAAAGCCTACGCGCAGGAGCGCGGCGCGCCGGATATCGTCGACGTGTTCCGCAAACCCAGCGAAGTGGTCGCCGTCGTGCGGGAGGCCATAGAAGCCGGCGCGAGGGCGGTATGGTTCCAGTACGGTGTGATCAACGAACAAGCTATTGCGCTGGCAAATGATGCCGGGCTCGACGTCGTCGTGGACCGGTGCATCAAAGTCGAGTGGGCACGGATGAACGGCGGGCTGTCGACCAGCGGGCTCAACAGCGGATTGATTACGAGCCGCAGACGGTAAGCGCCCCGATGCGTCAGGGTCGTACGATGCCATATCACGATTACGCGTCGGAGGCCGCCGAGCTCGATACTGCCGTAGCGAACTGTATATCACAACGGCAGGTCCCCGGTTTCAACGGGCTCGCGCTGCGAATCTTCGCCCATCAGCTGCGGTATAACGCGCCGTACGCGCGCTACTGTGCGACGCGCGGAATTTCCGGGTATGCCGTTCCGGAGAGTTGGGAAGAGATTCCGCCGGTGCCCAGCGCTGCGTTCAAAGAGGCGGCACTTTGCACGTTCGATCCGTCGCAAGCGGCGCTCGTCTTCGAAACGAGCGGTACGACGGTCGGAATCGGCGGCAAACACTACCTGGAAAACGCAACGTTGTACGATGCCGCGCTGCTCGCGGGATTTTACGATGCGATGCTGGCGGACCTGGCCCGTCCCCTTCGATATCTGTTGCTGGTTCCGAATCCGGCCCTGCGCCCGCAATCGTCGCTTGGCTACATGATGCGCAAAGTTGCCGCGGTTTACGGCGACGGACGCGAGCAATGGTTTTTGGAAGGCGACGCGCTCGACGTCGACGGTTTCGAGGCTGCGGTGCAGCAGGCAATTTCCGACGGCGCTGCCGTTTGCTTAGCGGGCACTGCATTTGCGTTCGTGCAGCTTCTCGACGAGTTGCGCCAGCGCGGCCGGCGTTTCGAATTGCGGGCGGGTTCGCGGATTATGGAGACGGGCGGATTCAAAGGCCGGACGCGCGCAGTCGAACGTTCCGAGTTGTACGAAGCGCTGGCAGGCGCGTTCAGTGTTCCGCAAAACCGAATCGTGGCCGAGTACGGAATGACGGAGTTGACCAGTCAGTATTACGATCGCGTGGCGGCTCAGGATGACAACGGCGTGCGAGTGAAAGTTGCGCCGCCGTGGCTCCGTCCCCGCGTCGTAGGCCCCGACGGCAAAACGCTGCCGCACGGCGTCGTCGGAGCACTCGTACACGTGGATCTGGGAAACCGTTCGTCGTGCGTCGCCATTCAAACCGAAGATCTCGGCGTCGCGACCGCAGACGGCGGTATCATTCTGCTCGGCCGCGAGCATTCGGCCGAACTGCGCGGTTGTTCGCTCGACGCGGAGCAACTACGCACGCTGACCCGACGCTAGCGCGATCGCAAATCGAACGTGACGTCCACCGCGCTTTCGAACGTTCCGGTAAAGAAAATTCTTCGCGCGATTGCGTCGGCAGCCGAACGTTGGAGCGATGCAGATTTTCCGCCGCGCGTTCGTGCCAGCGATCGCATTTGCGAACGGCTCGGCTATTCGCTGCCGATGGTCGACTACGCGCTCGACCGTCTGTTTTTCGACTTGAACGAAAACGCGCTGCGCGCGGTCGTCGAAAACGAACTGGGATCGCTCGCAATCCTGGATGAATTCACCTCGCGTGCGAGGAGGCCGCTTGCGCGCGCTTTTCCTGCCGGCAACGTCTGCGTTATCTCCAGCCGTACCACAATCGGCGTAGCGCTGCTTCCGGCGCTGTTTGCGCTGTGCGCGAAGTGCGACGTTACGGTGAAGGATCGCGAAGACGCATTACTGGCTGCATTCTTCGAGTCGCTGTACGACGAGCTCGACGAATTCAAAGAAGCGGCAAACGCGAGCGCGTGGCACGCGGGTGACGAAGATGCGCCCGATCTTACCGCCTTCGACGTGGTCGTCGCGTTCGGCAGCGCGGCGACGCTGGCCGAAATCGGCAATGGGCTGCGGTACGATACGCGCTATATCCCCTACGGGACACGTGCTAGCGCCGGGTACATTTCCCGCGAGTGCACGGCGGACACCGTCCGGCAGATCGTGCCGGGAGCCGCGCGCGACCTGATCTTATACGAAAGCGAAGGCTGCCTGTCGCTCCACGTCTTGTTTTTCGAAAACGGCGGCGCGCTGAGCGCGGTCGACTTCGCTCGGACGCTCGCGCAAGCGGTTCAAACTGCGAGCGTTGAATTTCCGCCGGCGCAGTATCAGCGCTCGCAGACCGCGAGCATTGCGCACCGGCGCGATGCCGCAGCGTTTCGCGCGGCCTCCGGACGCGGAGCGGTCTTTTCGGATTCGGAGGCGGGTTTCGCGTTGTTTGTGGATCCCCCCAAATCCGAGCCGCCGCCATTTCTTCCGCGCACGATGGGAATCATACCAGTGGACGGGCCGGCTGACGCGCTGGAATATCTACGAGGCCACGGCCTTGCGCTTGAAGGCTTCGCCACCGCGGTGGAGCGCGACGATATCGTACGTCTCGCCGTGGATTCGGGCGCAGTACGAATCACCACTTTCGGCGAACTGCAGCACCCGCCGCTTACCGGAAACCATGGGGGACGGCCGCGCATTGCGGAATTCGTAAAATGGATCGACCAAACACCCTGAACGGCGAGAAGCTGCAGCACATACGCACGCCCATACCGGGACCGCGAACGCGCGAATTAACCGCAGCGCTTCGCTCGGTCGAGTCGCGAAACGTCACGTATGTCGACGCGCGCTTTCCGGTGTTCTGGGAATCCGCGAGCGGGGCGATCGTTACGGACGTCGACGAGAACCGCTACATCGACCTCACCGCCGGTTTCGGCGTTGCCAATACCGGCCACAGCAATCCTGCGGTAGCGCAAGCAATCGCGCGTCAAGCAAAGCGCCTGATGCACGCCATGGGCGACGTTCATCCCGCCGAAGTGAAAACGCAGTTGTTGGAAAAGTTGGCCTTGATCACGCCCGGAAATCTGCAAAAGACGTTTCTTGCTTCAACCGGCTCTGAAGCCGTAGAAGCGGCGATGAAAACGGCGATTATGGCGACCGGCAAATCGACGTTTCTCTCGTTTCGCGGCGCGTATCACGGACTATCGCTCGGCGCGCTGGAGGTTAGCGGCATCGAGAAATTCCGCGACCCCTTCAAAAGCATGCTCCCATGCCGCACCGTGTTCTTAGATTTCCCGGCCGCGGACGCGAACGATCCGAATGCAGCACGGACGCATCTGGCCGTCGCTCGCAAGACACTCGAAACCAATCCCGATATCGCGGCGGTAATTATCGAGCCGGTTCAAGCGCGCGGGGGCAATTTCGTCGCAGCGCCCGGATATTTGCGCGCATTGCGCGAGATCTGTACGGCTCTGGGCGTGTTGCTGATCTTCGACGAAATCTATACGGGATTCGGGCGTACGGGAACGATGTTCGCGTGCGATGCCGACGGCGCCGTACCCGATATTATTTGCATCGGCAAGGCAATGGCGAACGGGTTTCCGATATCGGCGGCAGTGGCAAGCCCGCAGGTAATGGATGCGTGGCCCGAGTCGCCGGGCGAAGCACTGCATACGTCTACCTATCTCGGAAACCCGATGGCGTGCGCAGCAGCAATTGCCAACATCGGTGAAGTGGAGCGCCTGGATTTGCCGGCGCGCGCACGCGCGCTCGGCGACGCGTTGGAGCAGCGTTTGGAGGGACTGCGCTCGCACGCCAGCGTGCGCGACGTCCGCGGCCGCGGCCTGCTGTGGGGAATCCAGCTGAGCGATGGTGAAACGGCGGCGCGCGTCGTGAAAGAGGCCCTTCGTGCAGGCGTGATCGTGCTGCAAGCGGGGCCGGCGGGTGACGTGCTCTCGATCACCCCCCCGCTCGTCATTTCCGAGCAGCAACTCTTTGCCGCTATCGACGTCATCGCAGACTTCTTATGATATATCGCGTCGGAATCGTCGGCTCGGGCTTCGGAGTGCGCGCGCATCTCCCGGCTTTCGCGGCGCATCCCAATTTTGAAGTCGTTGCGATCGCTTCGCCGAACAGCGCTGAGCGTATCGCGAAAGAACGGCGCATTCCGCAGTCGTTTTCGTCGTGCGCCGAAATGCTGGCATCGGCGCAGATCGACGTCGTTTCGGTGACATCCCCGCCGTTTTCGCACCGCGAGGACGTTCTTGCTTCGCTTTCGGCGAGGAAACACGTGATCTGCGAGAAGCCCTTTGCGATGAACGTGCGCGAAGCCGAAGAAATGCTGGAAGCGTCGAAAGCCACGAAAACCGCAACCGCGGTGATGCACGAGTTCCGCTGGGTTCCGCAGCGCACTGCGATCAAAGAGATGATCGACAACGATCACTTGCGGCCGATGCGGGAAATCGAAATCACGCAATTCAGTCGAATGCTGCGCGGCGATCAAACAGAACGGCGGCGCGGTTGGTGGTTTCAGCGCGACTGCGGTGGCGGGATGGCGGGAGCGGCGCTCTCGCACGTCGTCGATACGGCGAACTGGTTCGCCGGGCGCCCTCCGCTGACGACGACCGGCCTCTTACGAAATGCGCACCCGGTGCGGCACGACGACGAAGGCGAGTTCGAGAGCAGCGTCGACGACGGAGCGTTCGCGGTTTTGGATTATGGCGACGGCCTTGTCGCTCGGCTTACGGTCGACGGGACCGTCGCGGTAGAATCTGCCACGTATGCCGTCCACGCCGAAAACCGCACCGCCGTTGCGAGCGGTTCGAATCCGTACGAGATGCGTCTATTCAGCGTGGACGAGGAAGAAACCGCGGAACTCGACTGCAAGCCGTCGCCGTATCAAAAATATGAATCAGTCGATCCGCTCGTTCCGCTGATCATGCAGCTGCTTGATGAATTCGTGAAGCAGATTGAAACCGGCGAGAGCGCCGTTCCGACATTCTCCGAGGCTGTGGCTACGCAACGGGTATTGGAAGCTATCGGATACGGACGATGACCGCGCATGCACTTCAATTGTCGATGATGAAACTACTTCTCGTCGTCGTGACGAGAATAAGAATAATCAGTGCCTAGACTCGCCAATTGAGCGACAGGATCCCAATTTGGCGGCGCCTTTTCGCTGCGAGCCCACCAGCGACAACCGGCGTCAATCCACTTCTGTCTATGTGATTCATACGTTTCTCCCTTGACACCATCACTAAAGCCGAATTCGAATCCGCAGCTCGGACAAATCTCGAACGAATCAGTGCCGTGGCGCAGAGGCCCATAGCTCAGGCCATCATACCCACAGACCGGGCACCGAATTTCTTGGTCGTCGTCTATCATCACGGTTCCGCGCTATACGACACTTATGCGCTCCGCACCCGTGCTGAGCAATAGCTCTGTGCGGTCGCAATTGCACCCGATTCCGGATGCAGTCATGGATATCTTTACATAATCATGTAGTCTTATAACAGCTTTTCCCATTTTCCAGCGGCGTCATTACGCGCGGCGGAACGGATGAATCTGAACGCAGTTAGTCCCGCGTCGTCGAGATCAGACTCACGTACCTGATCCAATTGAGAAATGGTCCGCTTGATGAGCGCGTCCGCGCGACCGTACTCTCCGGATTGATGCGCATATTCGGCAGATTGAAGCAGAATCGCACCAATCGCTACGCGGGTGCCTGCCACATCGGATTTCGATGAATCTGTCTTTATACACGTTAGAAGCACCTTGGCATCCGTCTCTTCTTTTACTGAAGCCGACCGGTATTGACGCGACGACGGTACAGTATATACGGGCTTCGGCTTCTGCAATTGCCGCGCAACGCTCAGGCACGTGGTGTCTTTCGCGGCTCCATTGCTAGAACACGACAATAGTACGATTGAAGCACCAATCGCGGATATTTGCCAGTACGGCAGCCTTCCTTTTTGCATTAACACCCTGAGGCGACCTGTAAACAACAGCTCCCGAACGAAAGCGGCACGATCGAAACGATCGCGCCGCTTATCTTCACGAACGGGCCTACTCCGCTATGGAGACGAATCTCCGAGCGCGGCTGCCATTGCACGGTAGACATCCAACTCGCCGCATCCTTGATGTGACGCGTTCGTCGACGAAGACTGGATAGCCGTAGCGCTGTCGCAGAGAAGGTTCTTCACCGTCGTCGGGTTTTGTGCGACGCCGACGCTCAGCAGCAACGCCACAGCACCCGTCACGTGCGGCGTAGCCTGCGACGTACCGATGATCAGAATGCGGCAGTCCGTTGCACCGCCTGGGTTTCCAAAGTCCGGCGAGCAATCGCCGGGCGACGTCGCCGTGCTCGAGTAGATGTTCTCGATCCAGTGCAGGTCGTCGTTATCACTGCAGTTCCCGCCTTCAGGCGTGCCCGGGCACGCATCTCCGCCGGGTGCAACCACGCCCCACGAACCGGGATTGGCTCCCGAATAATTCGAGTACGATGCGACCTTGAGAACCGGGGCTGCCGGATTCGTATCGTCGATCGCGGACGCGCCCACGGCGATCACGCCTGGGTCCGCGGCTGGATAGGAGAGAGAACTATTCGCTAACCCGGTATTCGAATTACCGTTGCCGGAAGCAGCAACGACGATGACGTTTTGCGCAATTGCGTTTGCAACGGCACTTTCCTCATCGCCCGCGGGAGTGTCGGCGCCCAGGCTCATGCTGATCACCTTTGCGCCTTTTGAAACGGCATCGGTAATTGCGGTCGCGATGTCAGCGCTCGAGGCCGTGCAGTTGGTGCTGTTCGCGGGGCAGTCGGGGAATACTTTGAAGATCATCAGCGGCGCATTGTAAGCAACGCCGGCGAATCCCAGTCCGTTGTTTGCAGTCGCGGCGGCAATACCCGCGACGTTGGTACCGTGCCCATCGTTATCGTGCATCGATCCGACACCCGTCGACGTCACGGTGCCGTGCCCGCTCGTTTCAGCTTCAGCCCAGGCAATTCGCGAGACGGGTTGGAGTTCCGGATGCGTGAGGTCGGCACCGGTGTCGATGATCGCTATCGGCACGCCGCTCGAACCGCCCGCTGCGCCGGCATGCGCACTGCCGGTTCCATTCGAAGCTGTTCCATATCCCCAAGCATTCGGCGCGCATACGACGTGAAGGTCCCACTGGCCCGGGGACGAGCTTCCTTCGTAAAGCGGCGGCGTGTTAGACGGCGCAAAACCGTTTTCATAGGGATCGTTCGTATACGCCGGCGTCGACGACTCCAAGTGGCGGTAAGCCGAGCGGCCCACGCTTACAACGGCCGGATCTTGCTTCAACTTGGCCATCACGGCCGCCTCAGTGCCAGGCGTCACTCGGAGAATTTGCGTTACGCGATTAATTGCTGCCAAATCGAGTTGATTGGCGAGTTGTGCGCCTGCGGTGACAGCGTGCGCGCTCAGCGTCGAGCTGCGCGCCATGTACTGACTGCGGTTGTACGTCACGTTGACGACGCCCGGCACGTATTGGGCCGTCGAACTCGCGGACGGCAAGAAGCGGCGCCTGTCTTCCATCGAGAGGCGGCTAGCCGTAAAAATGCGCGATTGCGGATTGGTCGGGTTATTCGCATCGCAATAAACCGCCGCCGAAGCCGGCGCCGGTGTAACAGGAACGCTGCTGGGCGTCTGCGTCGGGGTGGGCGTAGGAGGGTTGCCCCCCGTGCTGCCTCCGCCGCCTCCGCATGCCGTCAACGACGCGATCGTCAAAATCGCCGCGTACAGGCTGGTGCTATAAGGACCACGTCGCTTCATTCAGGTTCTCCGGCTGGCTTCTTTAATAGTGCGCTCTGTTTTGTATCGGCCGCTTTACTTCGCGCTTGGATGGTCGGCCCCGCCCCACACTGTTAGGAATGGATGAGATTCCCGCGCGCACGCTCGGGAACGCATCTAGGGCAATAAATGTTCCCATAGCATGGCAAGCGCCGAAACACGGGCCCGGTGCTGAATAGCGTCCCGGTCGCCCGGAAACGTCGTCCGCACTGCTCGCGCCCCCGCCGCCGTGGCAAGGCCGAAGTAAACCAAGCCGACGGGCTTCTCGGCCGTCCCTCCGCTTGGGCCGGCGATACCGGTGGTAGACACGCCGATGTTCGCGCCGAGCCGGCGCCGAACGCCTTCCGCCATTTCAATCGCGGATTGCTCGCTTACCGCGCCTACTGAGGCAAGCGTTTCTTGACGCACCCCCAGGAGCGACGCTTTCACCGCGTTGTCGTACGCCACGACGCCGCCGATGAACGTTTCGGACGATCCCGGGACGGTGGTCAATGCGGCGCATACCGCGCCCCCCGTACAAGACTCCGCGACGGCAACGGTTTGGCGCGTTTCACGCAGCAGCGCATGAATCGCTCCGGGCAGCGTTTGATCGTCGACGCCGTACACGTGACCGCCTAAGCGCTTCAGAAGTTCGCCCTCGATCGGAACGATGAGACTGCGAGCCTCTTCCTCGGAACCCGCTTTTGCCATGATTTTCACGTCGGCGCGAAAATCGTGCGCGAGCACGGCGATCTTGGGGTTTTCGAGCGTGCGGAAGAGGTCGTCGATGCGCCGGTCGATCTCGGACTCCCCAATCGCAACCGTATGTAAGATTCGCGTGTGAATCGATTCGTGCAGGTCGAAGCGCGACCGAAGCCACGGCAGTACGCTCTCGTTTAACATCGGTTTCATTTCGCGCGGGACGCCGGGCATCGATGCGATGAATTTTCCGTCGCTTCGAAACGCGATGAATCCGGGTGCCGTTCCGTTTGGATTTTCCAACACCATCGCGCCGCGCGGCAGCATCGCCTGCTTGACGTTGTTTTCCGGCATTTCGCGGCCGAACTGCTTGAACCGCTCGCGCATCGCATGCAGCGATTTTTCGTGAAGCACGGCATCGAGCTGCAGCGCGTCGCACGCCGCTTCCTTTGTGAGATCGTCCACGGTTGGGCCCAAGCCGCCGGTCGTGATAACGCCGTCCGCACGATCGAGCGCATTGCGCATGGCGGTTGCGATCCGGGCGCGGTTGTCGCCGACCGCGTGCGTTCCGTACACGTCCGCGCCGATTGCGGCGAGGTGCGTCGCGATGTACGCCGTGTTCGTGTCGACGAGCTGTCCCAAA
The DNA here is from genome assembly GCA_035938175.1 of Vulcanimicrobiaceae bacterium. Lineage (GTDB taxonomy): Bacteria > Vulcanimicrobiota > Vulcanimicrobiia > Vulcanimicrobiales > Vulcanimicrobiaceae > DASRDE01. The sequence goes on along the minus strand of DASZHD010000010.1, from coordinate 12,894 downwards.
AGCAGCTCGGTGCCGACGGCGATGATTTCGAGGCTTGCCACTAAAAGTCCACGGGCCGCAAATAGAATTCGTTGATGGCCGTATTCGTCAGCATTGCCGTCGTGGGGAGATGGCGTTTCCAGTGCGTTCCGTCCAGGCGCCGCCGCACGAGTTCCACTTCACTTTTCGCAAAGCCGCGTTCGACGAGCTGTGCGTTTGAATACCCTTCGAGCATGTGCGCCAAGATCGCATCCGCTTTCGCATAGGTGATCCCCAGGTCGGCTTCGTCGGTTTGATCCGCTTCCAAATCCGCACTGGGCGCCTTGTCGACAAGCGCAGCGGGCACACCCAGGTAACGCGATAATTCCCACACCTGCGTCTTGTACAGGTCGCCGATCGGATTCACGGGCGGCGTATCGTCGGCGTGCCACGTGAAATACCCCAAAAGCCGTTCGGTTTTGTTTCCCGTGCCGATCGGAAGCGCGCCGTGCTTTGCCGACTGATCGAACAGGACGACCATGCGCACGCGCGCCATCACGTTTCCGCGGCGCCGCGCGTCCGCGTCGGGTTCGAACTGCAGATAACCGTCGACGGCATCGGAAATTTCAATCGTGCGCTCGCAAATGCCCAGCGTTTCGACCACCAGCCGGGCATCGCTCAAACTTGCGGCGCTCGAGGTCTTGTACGGCATGCGAATTGCATGAACGTTTTGCGGTCCTAGCGCCTTCGCACAGAGAAACGCGGTTAAGGCGGAATCGACGCCGCCGGAAAGCCCGACGACGGCGCGGTGAATATTGCGGCGCTCGATCAGTTCGTCTTGCAAAAAGGCGACAAGCCATTCCGCCGTAACGGCGGGATTGATGCGCGGCGGTTGGGTGAAGGCGATGGGCGGGGGGTCGATGACGGGGAGCATTTAGGTTTTGCCCTTCGATTCCTCAGGGCCCCTCGATACCTCGGGGTGACAGGATACCTCGGGGTGACTAGATACCTCGGGGTGACGTTGGTAATCGCGGTACGGCAGCGGCAGTTCGTCATCCAGCAGCAGGTCGGGCAAAACCGCGTTCAAGTCGCCGAGCAGCGGCAGGGCTGCGCGCGCAAGATCGATCTCGCGCATATCCAAACGCGCGCGAATTACGTGCGCGCCGAGTGCCGGAGCGCGTACGACGGTGCGGCCGTGCGGATCGACGACGCACGAATTTCCCGTCATCCCTTTACCGCCTTCGAAGCCCGCGAGCCCGGCATAGATGATGAACACGCCGTGCTCCGCCGCGGTCGTTTGCAAAATCTCACGCCAGCGCGCGATGCTGCCAAGCTCGTCGTCTTCTTCAATTCCACGCCCCGGCGCTGCACTCGGCACGATCAAAAACCGCGCGCCTTTGATCGCCGCGATCGTCGGCATGATGGCGTGCCAGACGTCTTCGCAGATTAGCATCGCGGCGCGTCCGAACCGCGTATCGAACGTCTGCAAGCGCCGCCCGCGCGATAAGAAACGCTCTTCGTCGAAAACGCCGTAGGTCGGCAAGAACATCTTGCGGTGCACGTGCACGATCTCGTGGCTTCGGCCTTCTATGCGCAGATAGAGCGAGCTGTTGTGATACGTTCCCTCGCAGTTTTCGTAGAATCCGCACACCACGTCGACGGCCTTTGAACCGTTGGCCTTTTTCCACGCGCCCGCTAAGTCGCGCGCGATTTCGGCGGAACTGCGCGCGAGCTCGTACACGGCGCCTTCCAAAAAGTACCCGGTGAGCGCGGCCTCCGGCAGCACGACCAAGTCGGGAACGGGATCCATCCCGCCGAGTTGTTCGAACGCCGATGCGAGGTCGGCAAGATTTTCATCGTAGCGCCCCTTGCGGGGCTTCGTTTGAACGATCGCGGCGTTGATTACCGTCGCGCCGTGATTTGTGCTAACCGGCGGTTCCACCGAGCGCGACTTCCGGTTCGACTTCGCCGGGCCCGGCGAGCTGCAGCTTCGCGGCGCATTCTTCCGCGGGATACGTCCAAATTTCGGCAAGCGTCGGATGCAGGTGCGGAATGGCCATGAATTCCTTGACCGTCGATCCGTAACGCATCGCGACGATCATCTCGTGGATCAGATCGGACCCGTGCGGTCCGAGAATCGCTGCGCCCAAGATCTTGCCGTCATCCGCGGACGCCATGATCTTGACGAAGCCTTTCGTCTTATTGATGCACTGCGCTTTGCCGTGTTCGGCGAAATCGTACGTGCCTTTGACGTACGCAACGCCCGTCGATTGAAGTTCGCGCTCGGTAGCTCCCACGACCGCCACCTGCGGGTCGCTGAAGACGGTGTGCGTTTTGACCAAGTCGTACACGGCTTCATCGCTGCTGCCCGTGACCGCATTGCGTGCGGCAATTTCGCCCTCGTAGATCGCAACGTGCACCAGCATGTGCTTACCCGCGACGTCCCCGATCGCGTAGAAATCCGGATTACAGGTGCGCATCGTGGCGTCCGTCTCGATACCGGTGATGTGATGACACGGCACGTTGGCGACGTCGAGGTCCAGGCCTTCGAAGTTCGGCACGCGTCCGAGACAGTAGAGCAGCTCCTCCGCCTCTAAATCGCCTTCGACCTCGTTACGGACGACGTGCACGACCTTATTCCCGTTGCGCTTGCTCGTGCGCATGATCTGCGTTCCGGTATGCACTTCGATGCCTTCGTCGCGATAATATTGCGTCAACGCATCGCCGATGTCGTGGTCTTCGCCGGAGAGCAAATGCCGGCTGCGCAGCACGATGCTCGTCTTGACGCCCATGCGCGAGAAAAACTGGCCGAGCTCACAGCCGATATAGCCGCCGCCGAGTACGATGAGCGACTTCGGCAAACGTTCTAACTCCAGCGCGCCGTCGCTGTCGATGTAGCCGGTCTCCTCCAGTCCGTGGACGGCCGCGGCCGGTGCGACGACGCTGCCCGTCGCGATGATGAATTTCTTGCCCTCGATGAGCAGCTTTTCATCGACCAGCAATTCGTTCGGCGAGACGAATCGGGCGCGGCCCTCGTACAGCGGGAACGCGTGTATTCCGTCGATGCGGTAATCGGCGAAGCCTTTAATCAGCTCGCGTTTACGCCGCATGATATGCGGAAAATCGATTTCGATGTTTCCCGCGTGAATCCCGAGTTCGGCGGCATCGCGCATGTCCTGCGCGGCGTCGCTGCTGGCGATCAGCGTTTTACTGGGCATGCAGCCGCGCAAGATGCACAATCCGCCCAAAGGCCCGTGATCGACGAGCGCTACGTCGGCGCCGAGATCACGCGCCGTGCGTGCGGCGGCGAATCCGCCGGACCCTGCGCCTACGACTACCAGATGATGCTTTTTGCGTTCCATTACTGCATTGAACCCGCCGCGGAGCGGGAAGGTTTATCTCGCGTGCGGGCGGGCGCCAAGCCGATGGACGGACTCGATGAACCGGACCGTTCCGTCGGAATGCATGACTACGGAGTGCGTTCGCGCGTTGTTTCCAAAAAAGCGCACGCCGCGCGTCAGGTCGCCGTCGGTGATGCCGGTCGCGCAAAACATCACGTGCTCGCCTTTAATCAGATCGTCGATCGTCAGCAGGCGGTTCGTTTCGCCGAAGCCCATCGCTTTGGCGCGCTCGATCTCTTCGTCATTACGGAACTCGAGCTTGCCCATGAAGTTGCCGCCCATGCATTTGAGCGCCGCCGCGGCGAGCACGCCTTCGGGAGCGCCGCCCGTTCCCATCGCCACGTGTACGCCGGTTCCCGGAACGGCCGTAGCGATACACGCGTCTACGTCGCCGTCGGAAATGAGCTTGATGCGCGCGCCGACCTCGCGAACTTGCTGGATCAATTCGGCATGGCGCGGACGATCGAGGATGACGACCGTTACGTCGTTGATCGGTTTTTCCAAGGCATTGGCTACGGCTTCCAAATTGTCGCGCACGGATGCGTCGATGTGCACGTACGGTGCGGCCTTCGGACCAACGGCGAGCTTTTTCATGTACGTGTCCGGCGCGTTGAGCAATCCGCCGCGTTCTGAGATCGCCATGACGGCAATCGAATTCGGCAAGCCGTTGGCCACCAAGTTCGTGCCCTCCACCGGGTCCACCGCGATGTCGACCTCGAATCCGCCGCGGCCAAGCTCTTCGCCGATAAACAGCATCGGCGCTTCGTCGCGTTCGCCTTCGCCGATGACGATTCGCCCCGAGATGTCCATCTCGTTCAAGCTTTCGCGCATCCGTTCGACTGCGGCGCCGTCCGCGGTATCGCGCTCGCCGCGCCCCATCCAACGCGAGGCGGCGAGCGCCGCGCTCTCCGTGACCTTCACGAAATCGAGCGTGTTGATGGGGCTGGTTGCCGTGCGTGCAATCATGGTCGCCATGGCGTTTGGCTACAAGGGAACGTCTGCATTTCCTTTAACTCAAAGTCCTCGTGTCCGCCCACGTAGAAGAGTCCCGTCCCGCCGCTCGGCTCCAGCTTCCTGCGTTTGATTCGATCCTGGCCGCCGGATGGGGGCCGCTTGCCGCGGTCGCCGCATGCGGCTTCAGTCTTGGCTTCTTCGCGTGGTACGAGGCGATCGTACCGCTTCACCGCCCCACGCTGATCCAAGTCGCGCTGCTGTTTCTGCCTCTTCTTAGCGGCGCTGGCGCGGTTGCATTGTGGTCGTCTTACAGCCACTATTTCTCGATGCGCACCGGCGTGAAATACCAACGCTCGCTGGAGTACGACGCGCTCTCCTGGCTGCCCATGCTGGCGCTGTGGGCCTCGTTCGTCCTGCCGTTCTGGGTCACGCGCGGCGGCGCGGGTTTGCTGCTGTATTGCATCACCGCGTTTTGCCTGACGAAGCTGGCGGTCGCGATCCGCTTCAACTTGACCGTCCGCGAAGTTTCCATCGACTTCGTCGTCACGCGCTTTGCAATCATCGTCATTGCCGAGCTCGCGGCAGCGATCATCGGCCAGAGGCCCGGCGTGCACGTGCAAGAGTCGCGAAACCTGCTCCTCAACGTGTGGGGCCGCTGGGATGCCGTGCACTACATCGACATCGCGACGGTCGGCTATCACGGCACGGACATGGCGTTCTTCCCGCTCTATCCACTGCTGATCGCGCTCTTGGGGGCGCTGGTCGGGAACCATCTGGTCGCGGGACTGATCATCTCCAACGTTGCGTTCTTTTTCGGATTGCTATACCTGTATAAGCTGTTCGAGCACGAATTCGATCGCGCCGTCGCCCGCCGCGCCATATTCTACGTTTCTATTTTTCCGACGGCGCTATATTTCTCGGCGGTGTACACCGAGTCGCTCTTCTTCATGCTGACGGTTGCCTCGTTCTATTACATGCGCGAGCGGCGATGGTGGCTGGCCGGCGTCATCGGGTTCTTTGCATCGATGACGCGCGTCGAGGGCGTGCTGCTGACGATACCGTTCATTATCGAATGGACGACGGCGAATTGGGCGATGCTTCGCGAACTGTACTACACCCCTGCAAAACAAGCGCTGCGCGCGTTTTCGGGATTGATTCCACTGCTGTTCATTCCGCTCGGCCTGGCTGTGTACATGGGGTACCTGTGGGTGTTGAACGGCGATCCGCTGTACTTCTCGCACGTGCAGATCAATTGGAACCGCCATTTGGCCGCGCCCTGGACGGCCGTATGGAACACGATTCACAAGATCTCCGTGGCCGCTGCCGGCGCGCCGACCGCCGCCAATCAGCAGACGATTGCAAATCAAACCCTCGAGCTGGTGTTCACGGCGCTGATGCTTGCCGTTCTGGTTGGCGGTTGGCGCAAACTCAAACCATCGTACATTGCGTACATGGCCCTCTCGATACTCGTGCCGATTTCGACGTCGAGTTTGATGAGCATGCCGCGGTTTGCGCTCGTGCTGTTCCCGATGTTCGGCATCCTGGCGTTGTGGGGCGCTCGTCCGGCGACCAACAACGCTATCGTCGCATTTTCACTTCCACTTTTAGGTCTGTACACCGTGCTCTTTGCAGATTGGTACTGGGTTGCTTAACGAACGTCCGAGAGACGCGGGACCCGTCCAGCGGCTCCTCAACATCGGTCAGCGGCGCGGCGTGCGTCAATTCGTCAAATTCGGTGCAGTCGGCGCGACCGGTCTCGTTGTGAATTTTGTGATTTCCCACGGTCTGCAGCGGAGCGCGCCAAACTTTCCTTGGGTCGGCGACTTCGCGATCGGATTTATGGCGGGCGGCATCTCCAACTGGTATCTGAACCGCATATGGACGTTCCGGTCCAATGCGCATCCGGTTCGTGAGAGCCTGCAGTTCCTTACCGTTTCCGCGGTATCGCTCGGCGTCGGCTCGCTGATCTTCTGGTGGCGGCCGTTCGGCAATCACTTCTCGTTTACGTGGGCCGCGGCAACGGTTGCCGGTATCTTCGTCAACTTCTTTCTCAACAAGTATTGGACGTTCAAAAACGTAGCATAACCGTGTGGCGGATCGGGCTGGGACTGATCCTGCTGCTTGGTCTGCTGCTGCGTCTCAAAGGCATCCACAACCCGCTGCTCGACCATCCGGGCTGGCGCCAAGGCGACACCGCGTCGATTGCCAAGAATTTTGCGACGCTGCGCTACAACGTGCTGTATCCGCAGACCAACTACAACGGGCCGCCGCCGAACTACGTCGAGCTGGAGTTGCAGATCGTGCCGATCGTTGCGGCGACGCTCTACAAGATTTTCGGCGTGCACGAAATCATCGGCCGCTTGACGACGATCGCGTTCAGTCTGGGCACGATCGCAGGGCTCGCCTTCTTCGGACGCTGGCTGTTCGCGAGCGAAGCTGCCGGGCTGCTCGCCGCGCTGTGCTTCGCGATACTCCCGGGCAGCGTGTACTACGGACGAACGTTCACGCCGGATACGGCCATGGTGTTCTTTTTGACGCTCGCACTCTACGCGATTGCGCGGATGATCGTCGACGACGAACGCTGGACGGCGCGGACCGCGTTGCGCGCAACCGCTTTACTCACGCTAGCTTTTCTCGCCAAGCCCGTATCCGTTGCAGCGCTGGTGCCGATCGTGGCTTTGCTGATCGAACGCGTCCGTTCCGATCGCACGATGGATTGGGGATGGGTCGCGACGCTGCTGATCGTTCCGCTCGGCGTGCTTTTTGCGTACGATCGCGCAGTGGCCTCGCACGCCGAATGGCATTGGGCATCCGGAATCACGCGCTTGCACGTGCTCCCGGCGCTCGCAGCATCCTTCGGCAGCCTCCATGCATTTCACGTGAAACTGATCCAATTCCGCGAAGTTTTGGGGATGCTAGCGTCCGTGATGATCGGGCCGGCGGTGTGCGCGCTTGCGATCCTGGGATTCTTTTTCTTGCCCGCGACGACGCGTACGCGCACGCTCGTGTGGTCGTGGCTCGCCGGCGGCCTGGCGTACGCGTACGTCGTCGTTACCGTAGAACGCGTCGACTATTATATGTATTTGCTGTTGCCGCTCGCCGCTCTGACGGCCGCGGGATTTCTCGACCGCCTGGTTACTGCGGTGCGCCAAAGCGCACTCGACCTCAATCTGAAGTTGGCAGCGGCGGTTCTGGGAGTTCTCGCTCTCACCGGCGTCATTTATCAGAATCGTGGCATCGTCGCGCCGTACTATCATTACAGCCGAGCGGTGTATCGCAATGCGGTCGCGCTGAACCGCACGCTGGATACGGACGCGCTCGTCGTCATGGGACACTACGATCCGTCGGTCCTGTATTACATCGGGCGCTACGGGTGGGAGGAAGATCCGTACTTGTGGACGCCCTTCGACGAACAGAGCGCCATACGAAAAGGCGCGCGATATTTTATCAACATCGAGAAGAACCGGTTTAACCGGAACGTCGAACTGTGCGCGTGGATGCAGCGGTTTCCGGTGATCAATCCGGACGCGGAATGGATCGTCTACGTTACGGATCCGGCGCGCGTAAAGCCCGGCGCGGAGCAGCAGTGGCGTGCGTTCCGCAACGCTGAAAAAATGGGAAACGCCCGCGTTTGGCTGGATCGCCGCGGGTTATGCCGGTGACTACGGCAGCGGGAGCAGCGATCCCGAAGGTGCAGAGGTCTCGGTCTGCTCCGCGGCCGGCACGCCGGACTCCACGAGCTGGCGGTACGCAATCAGCCGGTTCGTGTTCTTAGCAACTTCGATCTGCAGTTCGTAGGAGCTCTGAATCGCTTTTGTGAGCGCCAGCGTATCGTACGTGTAGCCGAAGCGCTTCAGGTCTTTCAAAATGCTCTTCGTTTGTTCGTTCAGCGCCGCGTACGACTCTTGAATCTGTACGCCCGCGCCTTCGTACGAGGGATAGTTCGAAATGATGATCTCGCGCTGCAAGCGCGCGTTGTCGATTTGGGACCGCAATGCCTGAAGACGCACGCTTTGGGCATCGTACTTCTGCGCTTCGTCGAGGGTTGCGATGGCATCGTCGAAGTCGCCCTTGCGATAGTCCGCTTCCGCGATGTCGGCGGACACGGATGAAAAGCCTTGACGCGCGCGCATGTCTCGCGGGTTGACACGCAACGCCAGGCGGAATGCCGTCTGCGCTTCGTGCAGGCTGCCGCGCTCCATCGCGACGTCGCCCTGATGCACGCGCGTGTCGACGATCCAATGCTCCACGCTGCCAGCGCAACCGCTCAGCAGCAGTGCGCCGGCGGCGGCGATAACCGGCAGTAAGGGCGCTCTCATACGTTTAGAAACCTCTAATGACCGTGGTTCACCAGGTGCGCGACTGCGGCAATGATCCAGGCGGCGGGCCACAGCAGCAGCTGAGAGACCAGCCATCCGGCGATTGCCGTCAGAGAGAGATAAAAGACCATTGCCTTGACTTCCTCGTGCGGCCGTTCGCCTTTGACCGCCTCGTCCACGATAATCGAGGACGTCGGGTCGACGAAGAAGGTGAACGCAATCGTTCCGATACCGTTGATAATCCCCGAGATGCCGATCGCGGTGCGCGCCACGTTGACGTCGATGACGCTGGCATAATACGCGGCAACGACGCCGATCGCATAGATCCCGGTGACGACGACGTTGAATATCAACAGCCGGCGGGGAATGTTTCGCGTGGAAAACGAGAAGATTTCGCTATAGTGCGGCACGCGCAGATGCGAGAGCACGTCCCAGCTCACCCTTGGACTGAAAAGCCGCGCCAGCGAGTGCGGCAGCGATTTCGTGCGCTCGAACGAACGCACGCCTCGAACGTACAAGTAGGTAAACATCGGCAGCATCAGGCTGCCGAGAATCGTTCCGGCGGTTCCCGCCAGGATGATCAGGCGCAGTTGCCATTCGAACGTGTGCTGCACCTGTGCGATCAGCTGGTGCGTTTCGGGACTGTGCGCTTGTCCCGAGAGCGCCTTCACCGCGTTTCCGGCCCGGTCGGAAAGCGGTCCGAGCATCAACGTGTACACCAGCGTCGCCAAGCGGCTCGCCGTCACGAACAGATTGAAGAGCGATATCGACGTAGCGATCCGGCCGGTGCGAACGCCCGCGAGCCGCGCAGCGTATGCGCCGATCTGAATCGCTTGGACGATCACATTGATCGCCAAAGCGACGATAAGCTGCCAGCTCCAAAACGGAACGAGCGAAGCCGAGCCGCTAAGCTGCGCTACGGTTCCACTCAACAGATGCTTCGTCTACAGGTCCAAGGACGCACAGACCCATGCGGTCTTCGCGAAGCAGTTCTTGCGCCAGTGCCTGAACTTCTTCAGCCGTAACGGCTTCGACTTTTTCCTCGATCTCTTCGGTCGTCAGCTGCCTGCCTAATGAAAACTCGCTGCGGCCGAGCCGGATCATCCGGCTGGACGTACTCTCGAGCGAAAGCGTCAAACTGCCCTTGATATGTTCTTTTGCAAGGCGCAGCTCCGCATCGCCCACGCGGGTGTCGCGCAGACTTGCAAACTGCTCGCCGATCACCGAAACGCACTCGCCGACGTTCTGTGGCGACGTTCCCGCGTACACCGCGAAGAGGCCAGCTGCGCGGTAGGCCGCCTGGAATGAATATACCGTGTAGACGAGGCCGCGTTTTTCGCGGATCTCCTGGAATAAGCGGCTCGACATGCCGCCGCCCAAAATCGTATCGAGCACCGTCAGCACGTAGCGGCGCTCGTCGCGTACCGAAAGGCCGCCGGTTCCGAGCACGACATACGCCTGTTCGCTGTCCTTCTGCCGGAATAGGCGGTTCGGCGTGTTGACCGGAGTCTCGGCCAACGGAAGCTCGCACTGTCCTTCGAATGTCGCAAACGCTTTCTCGAATTCGTCGACGACTCGATCGTGATCGACGTTGCCGGCCGCGGCCACGATCACCGAATTGGGCGCGTAGCGGCGCTGCATGTGCGCGCGCAGATCGTCGGGCGTCAAACCGGTGACGGTGTCGGCAAAGCCGATCGTCGGCGCACCCAAATTGCTGCCGTGCCACATCGTTTGAATGAAGAGGTCGTGGATCAACTCGTCCGGCGAGTCGTCGTACATTTTAATCTCTTCGAGTACGACTTTTTGTTCTTTCGCGAGCTCTTCCGGATCGAAGCGCGAATTCAGAAACATGTCCGTCAGGACGTCGACCGCGAGCGGTAGATGCTGATCCATCACCTTGGCGTAGTAGCAGGTCGTCTCTTTATCGGTGAAGGCGTTCAGGTTGCCGCCGATGCCGTCCATCTCTTCGGCAATTTGGCGCGCCGTGCGGCGGCCCGTACCCTTGAAGAGCATGTGCTCTACCAGGTGCGAAATCCCACGCTTCTCGGGTGCTTCCGATGCCGACCCGACGTCTGCCCAAATGCCGATGGACGCGGAACGGAACGCCGGCATCGCTTCAGTAATCACGCGCACGCCGTTGCGAAGTGTGGTCTTTCGATACATGCCCGGAGTCATTTTAGAGCGGTGCGCGCCCAGTCCTGGTCCCAGAAGACACCGGTCCCTTGCCGCAAGCGCCCTTCCAACGCGTCGGGGCGCTCGCCGCGGCGCACGCTGACGGTGAAAACCGTGCGTGACGTGGGCTTGGCCAGGTCGCCGCTGACGACGATATCTTTACCAACGCGTAACGGTACGGATGCCCAAACGTCCACTTCATCGACCCCCGAAACCGCGAACGTACGGGCGACCAATTCCGTGATTTCGCTCTCGAATTGCGCCCGCGTCAGGGCATGGTGAAAACGTACGCCCGACAGATGCAATCCGGCAACGCGAAAGCCGCCGAAGCCGTCGGCGTACACGTTGAGTACTTGCGCAGGCCACTGCGTCGCAAACAGCGCGCGGCCGATTTGAATCGCGGCCGGCTTCATGTTTCCCGAGGCTCGTGCCACCGCATCGCTGGAACTGACTCCGGGCGGGGCCGTCGGAAACAGCGCCTGCGCCAAGACGATCAGCGCGGCGGCCGGCTCAGTAACTCTGAGCAAAATAGGCGTTCACCTTCGCCGGTTCGCCGCAAGCGACGCACGCCGCGCCCGCATCGAGCAGCGGGCGCGTGTTGCGCGTGGTTGCACTAGTTTCGGCTTTCACGTGCGCTTCGCACTCCGGCCGGCTGCACCAGCTGATGTCGACCATGCCGGCACGGGCACGGCAGCGCTCGTAGAATTCGTCGCGATCTCGCACCAGAAACGTGTGCGTCTCCAAGAACGTCTTTGCCCGCTCGTACATCCCGCGCTGCACGTCCTCCAGGAGTTCGCGCAAACGCGGACCGAGGGCATCGAACGCGACGCTGCATTTTGCGCCGTCTTCACCTTTGCTTTTATCCCGGCGGACGACCATCGCGCTGCCGCTTTGCAAATCGCGCGGGCCGATCTCGATGCGAAGCGGTACGCCGCGCATCTCCCATTCGCTGTATTTCCATCCCGGCGTTTGATCGCGATCGTCCACGCGCACGCGGAACCCTTCCGCGCGCAGCTGTTTGGCTAGCTCGTGCGATTTGTCGACGGCGCTGCGATCGCCGCTGCGCACGATCGGCACGAACACCGCTTCAATCGGCGCCAGCTTCGGGGGAATCTGCAAGCCGCGGTCGTCGCCGTGCGTCATGATGACCGCACCCAGCATGCGCCACGACATGCCCCATGACGTCGTGTAGACGTGTTTGATTTGCTGATCGACGTCGGTGAACGTGATGTCGTATGCCTTGCTGAAATTTTGCCCCAAGTCGTGCGAGGTTCCCGATTGCAGCGCCTTTCCGTCGGGCATCAGCGCTTCGATCGAATACGTTTCGACGGCCCCCGGAAAGCGTTCGCTGACGCTCTTGACGCCGGCGTAAACAGGAACTGCCGCGACGTTGCGAGCAAAGTCTTCATACACGCCGAGCATCCGCAGCGTTTCTTCGCGCGCTTCTTGCGCGGACGCGTGTGCGGTGTGACCTTCCTGCCAAAGAAATTCCATCGTGCGCAGGAACGGACGCGTGGCCTTTTCCCAACGCAGCACGTTTGCCCATTGATTGATCAACACCGGCAGGTCGCGATGCGATTGAATCCATTTTGCATACATGACGCCGATGATCACTTCGGACGTCGGCCGGATCGCCAGACGCTCTTCCAGCACTTCTTGGCCGCCTTGCGTCACCCACGCGACTTCGGGCGCGAAGCCCTCTACGTGCTCGGCTTCCTTCATAAGAAGACGCTCGGGAATGAGCAGCGGGAAGTACGCGTTTTCGTGGCCGGTCGCTTTGAACCGCGCGTCGAGCTCTTTCTGCAGGTTCTCCCACATGCCGAAGCCGTGCGGGCGCAGGACGACGCAGCCGCGCACCGGTGAATAATCGACGAGTTCGGCTTTGAGACAGACGGCCGTGTACCAAGCGGAGAGGTCGGCGGCTTTGGGCGGAATCTCTTTGACGAGCGTTTCCTGGGCGACTTCGGACATGACCGCGCCCTATTCCGAGCGGGGGGCTTAGATTCCCTTACCCTCTCGTCATGGTGAGGTATCGAACCACCCTGAGGAATCGAAGGGCACCTCCCCCCTCGCAACCATCTGAATTGAGC
>DASZHD010000009.1:0-6591 GCA_035938175.1 Vulcanimicrobiaceae bacterium | reverse complement strand
CCTCACCTCTTTCGCGACCGCATTTACGATCATCGATCCCATCGGGATGATTCCGCTCACACTGGCCGCAACTGTTGCGCTGCCCGCCGAGAAACGTCCGAAAGTCGTCGACCAAGCCGTCATCGTCGCCGCGATCGTGATGGCGGTTATGGGCGTTCTCGGACGGCCGTTGCTGCGCTATTTGGGGATTACGCTAGCCGCGTTTTTGATCGCCGGCGGCATCTTATTGCTGCTGATCGCGATCGATATGCTGTTTGCGCGTCCCACCGGAGCGAAAGGAACGCCCGAAGAAGAGCGGCAAGCCGCGCTCACCGAAAACCCCGCCGTCTTCCCGCTTGCAATACCGATGATTGCCGGACCGGGAACCATCGCAACGGTCATGCTGCTCGTTAACCTCGCGCGCAACGACGGAGCGCGCCTCAGCATCGTCGCGATGGCGTGCGCGGCAGCTTTGCTGATTACGTGGCTGTTCATGCGCGGCGCGACGCGGTTTCAGCACGTGATCGGCAGTACGGGAATCCACGTCGTGACCCGTCTGCTCGGCATCATTTTGGCGGCTTTGGCCGTCCAGTTCGTGTTGAACGGCCTGGGCGAGACGCAGCTCTTCAAGCACTGAGCGCTCGCTCGCCCGCCGCGCTTGTGCTATACTTGAAGCCGCAAATACTCTGGAGTCAGTCTCATGGCTACGATGTTGATCCACGAGCGGCGTTGCCGCTCTTCCATCTTTACTTGCGGACCGAAATTCCGGCTTTTGCGTTCGATCTCGGTGTTGGCCATTCACCCGTTTCGGCACGCGCGGTTGAGCAAACTGCTGCGCGGTCAATGGTGCGTCGCACGGCGCCATAGCTCGTGGAGCCGCGGCTAACCGGCCGTTACGCCAACACCAATAGCGAAACTCCGAACACGACGAACGCGATCGCAAAACTGATCGCGGTAAAGGCCATTACGCGCCGTAAGCCGACGCCGGCGATCGCCAAGATCGGTAACGCCCAAAACGGCTGAATCATGTTTGCGACCTCTTCGCCGATCGCTACGCCCATCGCGGTTGCAGGAAGCGATGCGTGCAGACGGATCGCGGCCGGCACGGCAAACGGTCCCTGTACCGCCCAATGGCCGCCGCCGCTGGGAACGAATAAACTGATCGCGATCGAACTTACGTAACTCCAAAACGGCAGCGTGTGCGCGGTGGAGAATGCGGCAAACCACGCCGCGATCACTCCCGCCAGCCCTGTTGCGGTCATGATGCCCATGATGCCGCCGTAAATCGGATACTGCAGGATGAGCGGCCCGCAGATTCTCGCTGCGCCGTTTACCGCGTTTGCATACGCGATCGGCCGCCAGTGCAGCAGCAGTCCGGCGCAAAGGAAAACGAAGATGACGGAGTTGATGTCGAGTGCGAATCCCGATGTCGTCCATCTCCAACCCAGATATGCAAGGCCCGACAGCCCGATGACCGCGTTGAACACCCACGCGTTTTCCAGCGCGAATGCCAAAGTGCCGCGAGCTGCACCTTTTACGGCGGGAACGCCGGTATTCGCGTCATCGAGCGCCGCAACGTCACCGGTCTGCGTTTCTGCCGGCTGCAGCGCGCGGAACGTCGCCGCGAGAACCACCACCAGCACCAAGCACGGAACGTAGTTGAACGGTGCGCCGATCGTCGTCCGCAGCGGCAAAACCTGTCCCGAGATCGCTTGCACGATATTGAGCTTGTTTCCGGGCGTCGCTTGCGCGAGCGCGATCGAGCTCGACAATCCACTGGCCCACACCAAGAAACCGCTGTATGCCGCTGCGACCAGCCAGCCGAAGTCGATGCGCATCCTCCGCGCAATTTCGCGCGCGAGCAATCCTGCTGCGACCAAACCGAAACCCCAATTCAGCCAGCACGCGGCGGCGCTGACGACGAACGTCAACGACACCGCGTTCTTCGGCGTCGACGCGCGCGACGCGATCCAGCCCAACGCGCGCGACACCGGCGCGCTGGCGGCAAGCGCATAGCCGGTTACCAAGATCAGAATCATCTGCAGCGCGAACGCCAGAATGTCGAAGATGCCGTTGTACCATCCCGTCGCGACGTCCGCCGGCGAGCGATGCGGTGCAAAGGCAAAAGCGAGCAGCGCCGTTACGACGGTCAACGCGGCGGCGAAGATGTACGGATCCGGAACGGCGTATTCGAACGCGCGGACCAAGAATCGGACCATGCGGCCGATTTTTAGGTGATCGGCAGGCGGGTCCTTGCCTCGTGCGGCGAGACCACGCGCAAGCAGACGTGCGTCCCTTGCGGGCTGACTTCGATCGCCATCGGAATGCGCGTGCTGCGCAGAATTGCCTCGCGAAGTTCGCCGTGCGTGCTGACCGCATTGCGGCCCTGCGTGTATAGATGTACGGTCGGACCGCCGACGCTCTGTTCAATCACGACCGCGACGGCCAAATGACCGCGGCCCATTTGCGCGCTGAGCAGCTCGCCGAGTACCGTTTCCACCCCGAAGAGGTCGGCGCCGTCGCCGCTGATTTTTTCCAGCTGCTCGATGACGGCGTGGCGCGTGCTTACAACCGCATAAGCATCGGCGCAGTCTATGGACCACTTCACGTCGGAAACGCTACCCCTCCAATCGTTCCGTTCGTTCCCGGGCCCACGGTGATTAAACCGCCCTGTCCGAAACTTAACTGTCCAACGGCGCGACCTCTGCGCTAGCCAGGCTTGCACCGCTGTGGTACTATACGCGGCGATGCATCACCACCCGTACGCGTTGCAAACTGCGGCGTTCTTCATTGCGTTGGTTCCGTTCGTACTGCTCGGTACGATGGTGATCGGCGCGCGCTTCTTCGACGGCCTGCAACGCGCGCGGAAACCAGCTCCGCCGCGTCCTGCAATTGTCGGATTGACGCGTGCTCCGAACCCCGCTCTCTGAACTTCTCGGTCTCCGGATCCCGCTGCTGAATGCGCCGATGACGCCGCAAGCGGGAGGCGCGCTCGCGCGCGCCGTCAGCGAAACCGGCGCGCTCGGCATGCTCGGCTTCGACGAAGACGAGAGCGAAGAATCGATTCGAGAGCAACTCGCGATATTGCAAGCTCCTCCGGCCGTTGACTTCGGGATTGGACTGGTCGCGTGGGTTTTAGAACGGCGGCCGCCGTTGCTGGATATCGCTATTGCGGCCAAACCCTTATTCATCAGTATTTCCTTCGGCGATCCCTCACCGTTCGTGCGGCGCGTCCGCGACGCGGGAATCTTGTCCGGAGCGCAGGTACAAAGCCGTGCGTGGGCGCGCACGGCGCTTGACGCGGGCGTCGACATCCTGGTGGCGCAGGGTACGGAAGCCGGCGGACACACCGGCGCCGTAGGTACGTTGCCGCTGTTGCAAATCGTGCTCGATATGACGGATAAACCGGTTATTGCCGCGGGCGGCGTTGCAACGGGCCGCGGAGTTGCGGCCGTACTTGCCGCGGGCGCAGCCGGCGCGTGGATCGGAACGCCGTTCTTGTTGGCAAAAGAAGCGCGCAATTCCGCGCAAGCTCGCGAGCGAATTGCCGCGAGCGACGAGACGCAAACGATTTACACGCGCGTTTACGATCGCGTGCAGCACAAGGGCTGGCCGCACGAATTCGGCGGCCGCGCGCTTCGCACCGAGTTCCTGGATCGTTGGACAGACAAGGAAGACGAGCTCATGCGCGATGCGAATGCGCGCGCGCAATTCGATCCGGCGCAAAAAATTTATGCGGGCCAATCCGTCGGTTTGTTGCGCGGTGAACGTTCGGCTTCGCAAATAGTGCGCGCCCTAGCGGACGATGCGCAAGCGCGGCTGCAAGAAGTCGCGGCACGGGCCCTGGTGTAAACGAGACAGGGCCCTTGCCCACACCCTCCATGGCGTCGATGAAGGGCGCGGTTAAAGCTCTGAAACCGTTCCCTTGCATCTTCGTATATCGGATGTAAAACCGCGTTTGTAAAGTTGTTCCCTAGGCAGGCGAGCGAGCCAAGTTTTAACGCTTGCCCCGGTGAATCCAACAAGCGGCATGCCGAGTTATAAAGAGTAGTTATGCAATCGACATTTGCGCATCCGTACACGGTGCAACTCGTAGCCCTGTGGCTATCATTTTTGCCGATCGCCGGCATCTTGGGACTCATGGCGGGCGCCATTGCGCGCGGCGACCGCGGCTTCCGCCGCAAGGTTCGCATTACCGTTCCAGTTCCAACTTCCAAGTAACCCCACTAGTCATGCTGAGGAATCGAAGCACCCTGAGGTATCGAAGGGCCCGCCGCCGCTTGTCATGCTGAGGCCCCCTTAGTCATGCTGAGGAATCGAAGCACCCTGAGGTATCGAAGGGTCCTAAATCCTTAGGCTATCGAGGCCCGCTTCCGTTAAAGGCCTCGCCAAGCTGACCCCCCTTCGATTCCTCAGGGTCCTTCGATGCCTCAGGATGACGGGGCCCGCACCCGCGTTTGACCTGCCCCGACCCGAGTGCTATAATGCTTGCCTATGCCCCGCGCCCGATAAAGGCAGTATATAGAAGAAGGACGAGTTATCCACAGGGTTGTGGAGGTCTCGTTCTTTTTAGCGTGCGCGGAAATCATAGATTGCGCAATCCGTTTCTGGGTGAGAGAGAAAAGAAGTAATGGCGAAAACGACGGCTCCTAAGTCCCCCGCGAAGAGCTCCGCGGGCGCCAAGAGCAAGTCGAAACGCGCTGCCGGCCAACTCGCGGGCAACGGTGCTGCCGGGACGATTCAACCCAGCACCTTCCCGATGCCGACGGGCGCGTTCACAATCGAGCAGCCGCCGGATCCGGGTCCGAAGCGCGAACGATACACGTTCGCGAAAATTCCCCACGTTCTGGAAGTGCCCAATCTCATCGAGCTGCAAAAAGCCAGTTTCGAGTGGTTCAAAACCGAGGGCTTGGCGGAAGCTTTCGCTTCCATTTCGCCGATCAAGGACTTCACCGGTAATTTGGTTCTCGAGTTCGGCGACCACAGCTTGGGCGAACCCAAATATTCCGTCGAGGAATGCCGCGAACGCGACATGACGTACAGCGCGCCGCTTCGCGTGCGCGTTCGTCTGATCACGGCCGAGTCCGGCGAAATCAAAGGTATTCCCGACCAAGAAATCTTCATGGGCGATTTCCCGCTGCAAACCGATAAGGGAACGTTCATGATCAACGGCGCCGAGCGCGTCATCGTCAGCCAGCTCGTGCGCTCGCCGGGCGTCTATTACAACCAAGACGTCGACACCAACAACCGTCCGGTGTACAACGCGACGATCATTCCCAACCGCGGCGCGTGGATCGAGTTCGAAACCGACAACGGCACCAAGAACGACGAAACCGAAGGCACGATCGGCGTTCGCATCGACAAGAACCGCAAGATTTACGTCTCTACGTTCATTCGCGCGCTTTCGCGTCCCGACTCGGGCTACAACTGGGAAAGCGACGAGGCGATCCTCGCGCTGTTCGACGATTCTCCGCTCGTCCGCAATTCGATCGAAAAAGATCGCGACATCAAGACGCGCGAAGATGCGCTGAAGGAAATCTACAAGAAGCTGCGTCCCGGCGAGCCCGAAAATGCAGAAAACGCCGAGAAGCTGCTCGAGTCGCTGTTTTTCGACGACAAGCGCTACGATCTCGCGGGCGTCGGCCGCTACAAGCTGAACGCCAAGTTCCAATACCGGATCGAAAATCCGGATGCGGAGATGCGCACCGAGCAGCCGACGGTCCTGATCGACGAGTACGCCGATGCCGGCTTGCCGATGCCGCCGATCGAGAAGCGCTGCCTGACGCGCGAAGACATGATCGCGGTGATCCGCCGGCTGATCAAAGTCGCGACGGGCGTCATTCCGAAAGACGACATCGACCATCTGGGCAACCGCCGTATCCGTTCGGTCGGCGAGCTGCTGCAGAATCAATTCCGCGTCGGTCTGCTGCGCTTGGAGCGCGTCGTGCGCGAGCGCATGACGGTTCAAGACATCGAAACGGTCACGCCGCAAGCGCTGATCAATATCCGCCCCGTGGTTGCGGCGATCAAAGAGTTCTTCGGGTCCTCACAGCTCTCGCAGTTCATGGATCAGACCAACTCGCTCGCCGAGCTCACGCACAAGCGCCGCTTGTCGGCACTTGGGCCGGGCGGTCTTTCGCGCGAACGCGCCGGCTTCGAAGTCCGCGACGTTCACCACTCGCACTACGGCCGCATCTGCCCGATCGAAACGCCGGAGGGCCCGAACATCGGTCTGATTGGTTCGCTGGCGACGTATGCGCGCGTGAACAAATTCGGCTTCATCGAAACGCCGTACCGCGTCGTGCGCGAAGGCCACGTCACGGATGAGATCGTCTACCTGACGGCCGATCGTGAAGACGAGTACATCATCGCGCAAGCCAATACGCCGGTCGATCAGAACGGGCGCATCACGTCCGACTCGGTCGTCTGCCGTTACGCCGAAGAGTACATCGAAGAACCCGCGCCGCGCGTGCAGCTGATGGACGTGTCGCCGAAGCAAATCGTGTCGGTCGCGACCGCACTGATTCCGTTCTTGGAGCACGACGACGCGAACCGCGCGCTGATGGGCGCGAACATGCAGCGTCAGGCCGTGCCGCTGCTGCGGGCGCAGTC
>DASZHD010000008.1:0-200572 GCA_035938175.1 Vulcanimicrobiaceae bacterium | reverse complement strand
CAGCGAACTGCGGCTGAGCGCGTCGCTCCATACGCAGGAGCTCGGCGAGACGCGCATCGGCGACGTCTCTTGGCGCGTCGATTCGCATCCGGCGTTTTCCGCAGAAACCTCGACGCTCTCCCTGGTTCAGGACGACGTCTTCCGGCCGAATCAGCTCGTCGACATCTACGTGCGCCTGCGCAACGACGGTACCGACGTCGCGCAGAACGTCCGCCTGCGTTTGTACGTGTCGCCGGAAGCGCGCCTGGAAACCGTCGAAGGAGCGACGCGCGAACGCTCGACGCTGCTCTTCGGCGAAATTCCGCCGGGTGCGGCAGCCGAAGCGCGCCTGGGCGTGCGGCTGTTACGCAGTTTGGCCAAGGCGCATCCGGTGACGATCGAATCGGTGCTCAGCGCCGACGCGATGCTGCCGGTTCAGCTTTCGCGCCTAACGATCGTGACCGCAGCGGAGCCCAACTTTGCCATCGGTACGCTCCGCAGCGAACCCGACGAGTTGGTAGACGTCGGTGAAGAACTCGAATTCATTCTTCACGTCCGCAACAGCGGCGATGGCCCGGCGCGCAATGTCCGCATCGCGCTTCCCGTCCTCGATTCGCTGATCTACGTGCCCAACAGCACGATGGTGAACGATTTGCCCGTGCGCGACTCGGGCGCGCAATCGCCGCTTACCAGCGAGCGCGGGCTCGTTATGACGGATGTGGATCCAGGAGTCGAGGCAACGATACGCTGGCGGGAAGTCGTGCACAACGGTCTGGCGTCCGGCGATGTCATTGCGCGCGCGGTAACCGTCTCGTACGACGGCGATCGCAGCGACGAGATCGCTGCGCCGGAGTTGAAAGTTCGAACGGCGCCCGCCTTTGCCAATTCGATCCCGGGATTGCCGTTCGGCGTCGACGGTATGCTGGGACCGTCTTTCGCCGGATCGCATCAGCGCGCGCTTTCGAGCGCGGACGATCGGTTCGTCGAATTGCCGCCCGCAACGCCCGTAGCGCGCGGCGAACTGGCTCCGTCCGCAGTACTCTCGCTCGCGCCCAGTTCGAACGGAAATGGACACGCGCACGAGCTGAGCGATGAAGAAGCGCTCGCCCGCGTGCAATTCGCGGCCGCCTTCGATCGCGACCGGCTCGATCGTGCTTTGCGGTTTCTCGCCGAGGCGCGCTTCGACGGTTTGGTCTCGCACCTATTCGCGATTCGCGCGTTCTTCCCGGATGCGGTTACTGCGCGCGATCAGCACGCGCTGCACGAAGTACGCGAAACGCTGCGCGAAACGCTCGATCGCCTGTTCATCAAACTGCGCTTGCCGAGCTACGTCATCGCGCCGCGCGATCTCGAAACGGCTGCAAGCCGTGCCGGTATCGAAGCGATGCTCGGCGGCCTCGATCCGGCGGTGGAGCTGCCCGCGCTGGCGGGAGGCATCACGTTGCGCGGCAGCTGCGATAGTTCCGAACTGCGCGCGCTGCGCGATCGCCTCGGCGCCGTGCCGCAGGCAACGTCGTTACCGTGGGCGGTCCTCGCACGGTTTCTTCCCGATGACGGCGACGCGCTCGCACATTATCGCAGCATGCTCGTTTCGACGCTCGACGATCTTGCGGGCGTCGACGACATCGCGTTTATCGATGCGTTGCAGCGGCGTCCGTATCCGGTGCTCGACGCGGCGCTCGAGATCGTGCGCGCGCAAGTTCATTCACGCGCGTGACGATCGTCTACGTCGTACTCGGGGCGGTCTTTTTGGTGGGCGCCGCGATCGGACTGTATGCATGGCTGGCACCGCGCCGAGAGGCCTCGCAACCGCCTCCCGCGGAGCCGATCGCCCCGTTCGAACCAAATCTTAGCTGGACCACGGAAGCCGGCGACGAGTTCGCCGGACTCAATGAATCGGCGCGTTGCGACCTCATCTTTGCAGTTTCCGATCTGAACGACGAACGCTCGGCGCGCCTCTTGGAACACGCTCTGGACGACCCATCCGACGCAGTAGCGCTTGCTGCGGCGCATGCATTGGCCCGGCGCGGTGCGTCGGATACGATCGCTGCGTACGTGCAGCGACGTCCGGGCGAACGAGCCGATCGCATCGTTTCAACGCTAGCCCTGCTGCAGTAACCGCCGAGGGCGCGTCGCGGCGCATAGGGAACATCAGAACCCGTGGCAGCCCCCGACCGTTCTACGACCAGCGCGCTGACGGGCGTTTTTTCTGCCGGCTCTCCACCGCTTATGGAGAGTCTGCGAACGCTCGTTGTCACGCCGCGCCGCACGGTGACTCCCGGCGAAACGATTCGTGTCGAGTTCGCCTTTTCGAATTTGGGCGGTGCTGCCGCCACCAACGTCCGCGTCCGTTTTGCAGTACCGTCCGGCGTCGCGCACGTCGATGGAAGCGATACGGTCGACGACGCCCCGCTCGAAAACGAACGTCTTGATTCGATCGAGGGCGCATTCTTGGGCGATCTGGCGCCGAATGCGCAGCGGCGCGTCGCGTGCAGTTTTCGCGTCAACGACCGGATCGAAGACGCGTCCGAAGTACTTTTTCAAGCCGCGCTTGCGACCGATCAAACGGGCATCGTTGCCTCGAACGCGGAGCGGCTGGTCGTTCGCAGCCAGCCGGAGCTGCAGAGTTCCGATACGCTCGTTACGATTACTGCGCCGGAAGACGTGCGTCCCGGCAGCACGATCGTCGTGCGCGCCGCGATTGCAAACACCGGAGCGTCGAGCGCCCGCGACGTGCTCGCCTTCTTGCCGCTTCCTCCGCATACGCAGTACGTTGCGCGTACCGCGCGCATCGCCGGGCGCGTCCTGCTCAAAGTCGAGGATGAACCGTTTGACTACGCATCCGCGACGGTCGTCGCAGAGCATCTTTCTCCCGGACAATCCGTAGTCGTCGAATATCAGGCGGTGATCGATTCGCCGCTTCCCGACGGAACGCGAATCAAAGTGTACGGCGCGGCGTCATCGCGCGAGGTCGCCGAGTTTGCGCTGGTTTCCAACGAGATCGTCGTTTCCTCGCCGCCGGATTTCGCGAACGAAGAAACGTCGATGACCGTCTTTAGCGACGACATCGTTTCGCCGGGAACACGCGTGCCGATGAACGTGCGCGTTCTCAACGCGGGCACCGGCGATGCGCAAAACGTTTCGGTAACGTTCGAGTTGCCGCCGGGGCTGGCATACACGCCGGGCTCCGCGCATTTGGACGGTCAGCCCGTCAGCGACGACACCTTTGCCGGCTCGACGTTTTCGCTCGGGAACGTTCCCTCCGGGCGCGTCGTGGAAGTCGGCATCTCTGCAATCGTTACGGCGACCGGCAACGATCTGCCCGTGGTCGCGACGCTGCAATGGAAAGCGCCTGCGGGTTCGGCCGCTCCGACGGCGTCGCGGCGGTTTTCGCGCGCTCTCTCCGTGCGCGTCAGTTCGCGTTTCACGCGGGCGCGGAATTACATCGAAGTAGACCGCGCGGTTGCGCAGGCGCGCGAAGACGTCATTTTCCGCGTTCACGTCTTCAACGACGGCACCGCGCCCGAGACTGACGTACGGCTGCGGATCATTCCGGGTGCGTTTCTCGATACGATACGCGTCGCGGAGGCGCTGGACGAGCCGATCGCCTATCGCGAGCCGTTCGCGTTGGGCGTCGTGCAGCCGCATGCCGAACGCGTTTTCGTCGTGCACGCGCGCGTAGCCGCGCCTGTTCCGGACCGTTCGCACGTCACGTTGAGCGCCGTGCTCGAATTTCCCAACGGCAGCTACGATGTCGGTACGGCAACCGTCGTCGTTCGATCGCGTCCGCACGTCAGCCCGGTCGCGTGCACGTGGGAGCGCGACCGGCGCGAGCCGATCAGGCCCGGACAAACGCACGAATTGGCAATCCGATTTACGAACGACGGGTCGGACGTACTGCACGACGCGCGTATGGATTTGGTACTGCCCGCTGAGTTCGCGCTGGAGCGCGCGCAAAACGCGCGGCGTGACGGCGCCGCATCGCTGGTGTTCGGCGAGGTGCCCGCCGAGACGACGCATGAAGCACGCGTCGCTCTGCGGTTGATTCGCGCACCGCGCCGCGAGCGCACGCTGCTCGTCGAAGGCACGCTTTCCGGACGCGGCATCAGCCCGGTGCAGTTCGAGCCGCTCGAAGTTGCGGTGTTTGCCGAGCCGGAGTTTGCCGCCAACGGCCAGTTGCGGTCGAATCCTGCCGAAAGCATCAATGCCGGCGAGCGCGTTTCGTACGAGCTGTATCTGCGCAATTCCGGTGACGGTCCGGCCGAACAGCTTTCGCTGCGCGCGGTGCCGTCGAACCTTGCGGTGTACGTGCCCGGCAGCA
Organism: Vulcanimicrobiaceae bacterium; assembly: GCA_035938175.1. Classification (GTDB taxonomy): domain Bacteria; phylum Vulcanimicrobiota; class Vulcanimicrobiia; order Vulcanimicrobiales; family Vulcanimicrobiaceae; genus DASRDE01. The sequence goes on along the minus strand of DASZHD010000008.1, from coordinate 196,272 downwards.
CGACGCTGAACGGCACGGTAATTCCGGACGATCTCGGTGCATCGCAGTTGTGGTCGCAGCGCGGCTTGCTGCTTACCGACGTAAACCCCGGCATCGAATTGCGCATCCGTTGGGAGATGCTGGTGATCTCTCCGCTCGCAGCCGGGACCGCGGTAGATACGCGCGTGGTCGCGGAGTGGGACGGGAATCAATCCCTGGCGCTCGCGGCGCCGACGCTGCTCGTGGAATCTGCTCCGGCGCTGGCCGCCGGAAGCGGCGGTACGCCGATCTCCGTCGCGCAGCTGGGCCCGCCGCCGCTCGAAACGCCGCCGCCGCAAGCGATGGTGCCGCCGCTCTCGGAGCGCACGCCGGAACGTGCGCCGCAGCGCGCAGCGCAGCCGGAGCCGCCGCCCGCGCCGCCGCTACAGCGCGAGGAGCCTGCGGCCCGCGTAGAAGCCGAACAAACAGCGCCGACCCTTGCATCGGCCTCGCCGCCGCCCGAGCCCGTCGCGGCTTCGCCCGCCGTTCCCGCGCCCGCGCCTGCGCCCGAACCGCCCGCGTCGTTGGAGCCCGCCGCGCAGCTGGAGCCCGGTGCTGCGCCCGCACCGGTCTTGTACGCGGAATTTTCCGAAGAGCAGCTCGCGCAAACGATTCGCGCGCTGGAGAAAAGCGACGCGGGCGGCTTGCTGGCGCACGTCTTTGCGATTCGCGCGCTGCTGCCCACCGCAATCGCCGGTGCGAGCCCGCAAGTCGCGCAAACCGTAGAAAACTCGTCGCGCGCGGTGCGCGCACCGCTGGATCGTTTCTTCGTACGGCTGCGCATGCCGCGTTTGACGGTCACCGCCAAGGATTTGGAAGATCGCGACAGCCGGTTTGCGTTGCGCGCGCTGGTGAATGAAGTGCTTGAAGCGCCCGTGGTTCCGCTTCCCGAACGCACCACGGGAATCGTGCGTTTGAGCGGCGCGCCGGATCTCGAAGCGATTCGCGCGCACGTCGCCGATCTCGAAACGACGCCGCTCGGTTCGGTAGCGCCGTGGGTAGTGAACGCGCATCTGCTCGGCGCGCAGATCGAATACAACGGCGGCGGCCGGAGCGATGCGCTCGCGCACTACCGCGAAGAATTGATCAAGGTTTTCAACGTTCTCGAAACGTTGCCGATGCCGGAATTTCATCGCGTGCTCGGGTCTAGCGTGAACCGCACGCTGGACGACGCGCTGAGCGCGGTATTGGACGCGCTGCGCGCCGCGGCGCACGTTGCCGCCCAGTAACACGATTTGGGACATTGCGATCGCCGGCGGCTTCGTGCTGGGCTTGGCGCTCGTCGTTTTGAGCTCCGCTATGCTGCGCGCCGCAAACCGGGAAGGCGCGTCTGCTCGCCTTTCGACTCGCGGCGCCGGCTGGCCGCGACTGGTGGATGAAAAATTGACGCACGCCGGCGATGCACTGCGGCGTGACATGATCGAACGTTTGAGCATGGTGCCCGGTGCGTGGAGCCGCGATATTCTCGAACGCGCGCGGAGCGAAGAACGCGATCCGCAGATTCTGGCGGCAATCGAGGACGCGCTTCGGCGCGTGTAGTTTCCGGTTTACGGCTTCTTGTTGAAGTACTTGACCATGATTTCGCGCGCGATCGGCGCGGCAACCGAAGCGCCGTAGCCTCCCGATCGATCGACGAATACCGCCATCGCAATCTTCGTGTGATTTGCCGGCGCGTACGCGACGAACCACGTGGTGTTGGGGCCGGCGCCGCCGGCCGTTTCGGCGGTTCCCGTTTTTCCGCCGTACGGTAATCCGTCGATCGCAAGACCGTACGCGGTTCCCCACGGCTCGGTAACTTGATCCATGCCTTCGCGCACGGCTTTCAGCGACTGCGGCGTCACCGGAACGCGCCGCGTGACTTGCGGCGGAAATGTTTTGAGCACGTGCCCTTGCGGATCGCGCACGGCTGCGACGATCTGCGGTTTGTACAACGTTCCACCGTTCACGACTGCGGATTCCACCAGCGCCATCTGCAGCGGCGTGGCTTGCAGCGCGCCCTGACCGATGGCCAAGCTGCACACGTCAGAGGGTTCCAGCGGAACGCCCGCGACCTTCAGCATCCACGCATTCGTCGGAAAATTTCCTTCGAATTCGCCGGGAAGATCGATTCCCGTCTTGTGGCCGATGCCGTACTGATCGGCATAATACCGCAGCCGGTCGTTGTGCAGCCGCCAGCCCATTTGGTAGAAATAGCCGTCCGAAGAAGCGGCGAGCGCGTGCACGAATTGCGTCGGACCTAAACCCCCGGCCGCAATGTCGACGAATTCGGCGCCGTAACAATTCCACGCGCCGCTGTCGTAGACGGTTTCATTGACTTTGACGACGGGAACCGACAGCGCGGCGGATCCGGTGATCATTTTGAACGTCGACCCGGTTGGCGTCGCGGCTTGAATTGCCCGGTTGAAAAGCGGCTGGGAAGCGTCGAGCAGATAGTACGCAACCTTTTTGTTGTCGTCCGACGCGAACGCGTTGGGATCGAAATCCGGATAGCTCGCCAACGCGCGCACCGCTCCGGTCCACGGGTCGAGGATCGCGACTGCGCCGCTGAGTTTGCGCTTGCCGCCGGTCCAGCTTCGAATCCCGTTCGCCAGTGCTTGTTCCGTGATTTCTTGCAGCCGCCAATCGATGTTCAACACCAGGCTGTTGCCGGGAACGGGGATCTTGGGCGGGAGTTTGATGCTGGGAACGACTTGGCTTTGCGAATCGACGACGATGCGCTGGCCGCCCGGCTGACCGCGCAGATACTTGTCGTATTCCGCTTCGATACCGTCTTTGCCGACGACGTCGTTCATCGAATAGCCTTGCGAGCGAAGCCGGGTGTATTCGTCGGGCGTGATTTGACCGACGTAACCGAATATCGCCGATCCCCAGCCGCCGTACGGATAGTTCCGTACCGCCTGCGCCTCGACGTCGACGCCCGGCAGATCGTCCAGAATCTCGGAAAGGCGGCTGACCTTTGCGACGGGCAGATCGTTTGCCAGAATCACGGGGCCGTACGGCTCGTACACCGTGACCTCGTCGAAGTTCTTATAGTTGACGCCGTGATGGTGCAGCAGGCGGTCGCGCAGCTTGGCCACGGGGACGTTGATCGTTTGTGCGATCGTTTGCAACTCCGAGTCGATGTCTTTGACTTCGGATGGGATGAGCGCGACGAAAAACGAGGGACGGCTGCGAACGACCACCTTGCCGTTGCGATCGTAGATGAGGCCGCGCGGAGCATCCACCGGAATGAGGCGTACTTGGTTGGCTTGCGCGGCGGCCCGGTACTCTTGGCCGTGCACCAGCTGCACTTGCACCAGCCGGAATATCACCGCGGCGAGTGCGCAGACGGTGCAGAAGACGAAGAACACGAGACGCCAGAGCGGGTACTGCCAGCGCTGTTCGCGCCGGCCGTAAATCTTCATCGAACCGTTCGATCCTCGTACCGCCGAACGGCGAGCATCGCAGCCGCCGCGAAAACCGCGTTGAACAACGATTCCCACACCGCTTGATGAAAATGCAGACGCGCGTATCCCGCGGGATATCCCTGGAGCGCCATCACGATCCAGAAGATCATTCGGCGTAAAAGCGTCGCACAGAGTACGACGAACGCGACGGCCGGAATCGAATCGGCAAAAAACCAGCGCGTGAGATAATTTGCCACGACCGACGTGACGATCGTCGAAATCGTCCAGCCCGCTCCGGTCTGCACGCCCAGCGCGTCTTCACAGAGCCCCGCGATTGCGCCGTAGATCGCCGCGCTCCGCAGATCGCTGTGAAGCGCGTACCATACGACCACGACGAGGACGATGCTGAGCTGCGCACCGCGCAGCGCGACGAAATGCCCGGCTTCGATCTGGACGAGCAGAGCGATCGCCAAATATAATGCCGCAACCCACCACACCGGTGCGGAAACCGGGACTTCGGAGGGAGGCCCCGTGCGCGTATTGATGCGCACGCCGGTGGGTTCGCTACTTCGGTACGACGACAAGGCGATCGAGGCGTGAAAAATCGACGGCCGGTTTGACGACGGCGGTTTGATAGAGATTGGAGTCGCTGCGTTCGATCTGTTGAATCGTGCCGATCAGCGCGCCGGAGTGGAACGAGCGGGCTTCACCGGTAACGATGCGGTCCCCGACACGCAGCGGCGCATCTTGCGAGACGTAATCGAGGCGCACGCTGGTTTCATTGCCTTTCGCGACGCCCCAGTATCGACCGCGCTGCACGATGGCCGGAATGGTGCTCGTAAAATCGGTAATCAGCGCAACTTTGCTCGTGAACGGCCCCGCCTCGACGACCCGGCCCACGACGCCTTCGGCGGAAAGGACGCCGTCGTCGCGGCTGACGCCGTTTCGCGTGCCTTTGTCGATCGTTACGCTTTGAACGGCACCCTCGGGCGGATAACCGATGACGCGGGCTTCGAGGGCGCGCGGATATTCCGCGACTCGCGGGGCGATCGCGATCTCTTGCCGGTAGGCTGCCACCAGTTCGTGCAGGCGAGCGTTTTCTTGTTCCAATTGCAGGTTGCGCGCGCGCAGACCCTGATTGTCGTGCGCTAGCGACGGGAGCTCTGCTGCCGCCTGCGTTCCGCCGCGCAGCGCGGAAACGGCGAACGACGCGGCTTCCTCAAAGAACAGCGCGGCGCCGGAAACGGTCGTGGTCAGCGGGCTGGCGGTGCCGGCGCGGGCCGCCGACACTTGCACCAGCGCGATCAGCGCGGTAACGATGATGACGGCGATCATCGCAAAGAGCCGGCGTTCGTCCCGATATGTGAAAATAGTCTTATCCCGTCGTATTATGCGATGTGTCTGCTTCTTTCGTTATCGGCAGCAAGAATCCCAACCGCCGCAGCGTGCGAACGAAGCGGCCGAGCGGGAACCCCATCACGGTGTAAAAGTCGCCCTCGACACGCTCTACCAGCGTCGCGCCGTACCCTTGAATCCCATACGCGCCCGCCTTGTCCATCGGCTCCCCGCTTTGCACGTAAGCGTCGATTTCCTCATCGTCGAGCGGATAAAACGTTACGAACGTGCTCTCGCAATGCTCGATCAAACCTTCGTGCCCGGGAACCGCGAGCGCAATCGCGGTGTGCACGATGTGCGTGCGGCCGGAAAGATCTTGCAGCATCCCTTTTGCATCTTGCGCGTCGCGCGGTTTGTTGTACGCGAGGTTGTCGACGTCGACGACGGTGTCCGCGGTGACGACGATGCCCGGCGGATCGTCGACCGTCGCCTGGAGCCGGCGCAAAACGTCATAGCACTTGTGCCGCGCGTGCACGATCGCGAGTTCACGCGGTGTCATGTGCGGATGCTCGGGTTCGTCGTAGGTACTGGGAACGACGCGAACGTTCAAGCCGAGCGAACGCAGCAGCTCCAATCGCCGCGGCGACGCAGATCCCAGGACGATGTTATCGATACGTTTTTCCATCTGCCTCGATGTATCCGTCGATGTGGCGTCCCGCCGGATCGCGGTGCGTCCAGTGGATCGCGTCGTCGCTGCACTCGAATTGCCCTTGAAACGCAATCCGTTCGCCGGCGTGCAGCGGAATCGGCCCGGTGATATCGGTGTTGTCTTCAACGCGAAACGCGCGCAGCACGCGATCGGAGCCGTTCCCAGCCGCGAGCGGAATCATCAACAAGAACCCTTCATGCGATCCGCCGTAGCCCAAAACGCGCACGACGGTTCCGCTGTCGCGTATTTCATCATGCTGCGCGCCGCGTTGGCATGCCGCCAGCGCGTTCGAGACGCCGTCCAGCGGCGGCGGCGCGCATGCGGCGATCAGCAGCAGCGCGGCTGCCGCGCTAAACCGGTGCTTCCACACCGTACAAGTTCTGCGCCGCGATGTAGTTCCAAACGGGCTCGGGAACCAAATACCGTACGGATTTTCCCTGCGAGAGCAGCGTACGAATCAGCGTCGCGCTCTCCGGCATCTCCGGTAAATTCAAGGTTTTTACCCGCGATCGCATCGCCGGCGGAACCGCCGCAAGAACGCGCGTTATCGCTTCGGCACGTATGCCCGCACGCGGCGCGATCACGAACGAGTCCAGCGCCTCCAACACGTCTTCGAAGCGCACCCACGCGTTGCTCGCAAGTGAATCCGCACCGGTGATGAACACGAGCGATGCGTCCGGGTATTTGGCTTGGATCTTCGGCAGTAAATCGGCCGTGTATCCGGTGGAGTCAGGACGCAGGTCGGTTTCATCGAGACTGAAGCTGCGATTGGAATCGATTGCGCCCAGAATCATGGCGCAGCGATGTTCGGGCGCGGCTTGCGGTTTACTGCGGTAATGCACGTTGTTCGTCGGAACGAACAAGACGCGATCAAGACCTTCCATGATGCGCGCCGACTCGGCCACGAAGAGATGGACGTTGTGGATCGGATCGAAGGTTCCGCCGAAAATCCCTAACCGCATATTAGAACGGAGCTATCGCGTTGCGCGCCACGAGACCCGCCTTTCAACTATACGTAAACTCGTACGGTCCGATGCGAACGGTATCCCCTTCGACGGCGCCCATTTCGCGCAATTTCTTTTCAACGCCCATCTTTGCCAGAATCTGTTCGAAGCGGGCGAGTCCTTCATCGGAATCGAAATTCGTCATCGCCGCCAAACGTTCGACACGCTCGCCGGTGATGACGAACGCGTCTTCTTTGCGCGCGATGATGAACGGTTCGTTGGGGCGCAAGTGGATGTGCGCGGGGGGAACTTCCACCGGCGGCAGCGGTGTCGCTTGAATCGTTTGCCAAGCGGCGTAAAGCAGCTCGGAAACGCCTTCGTTCGTCGCGGAACTGATTCCGCGAATCTGGGGAAATCGTTCGCGGAGTTCGTTCAGCCGATCGCGCGCGTCCGGCAGATCGAGCTTGGAAACCGCCAAAATGGTGGGCTTTTCGGGAAGCTTGGGGTTCCACGCGGCGAGCTCGGATTCGATCACCGCCTTGTCGTGCAAGATTTCATCCAGCGGCTTCGCGCCGTCGAGCAGGTGGATCAGCACGCGCGTGCGTTCCACGTGGCGCAGGAATTGATCGCCGAGGCCGGCTCCCAAGTGGGCGCCTTCGATCAGTCCCGGCACGTCGACCAGGACGAACGATTCCTCGTCCGAGATCCGGACCACGCCCAGTTGCGGCTCCAACGTCGTGAACGGATAGTCGGCAATCTTCGGACGCGCCGCGGAAACGACCGACAGGAGCGTCGATTTGCCGGCGTTCGGAAGCCCGACGATGCCGCAATCGGCCAGCAGCCGCAGTTCCAGGCGTACGCTGCACCGCTCGCCGGGCTCGCCCTTCTCGGCAAAACGCGGCGCTTGCCGCGTACTGGTCGCGAAATGCTGGTTGCCCAGACCGCCTCGGCCGCCCTTAGCCACCAAAACGCGGTCGCCCGCCGCGCGCAAATCGGCAAGAAACGCTTCGGGCTGATCTTCGAGCGTGCGGTAGACGATCGTTCCCGCAGGGACCGGGATCACGAGATCGTCGCCGCTGCGACCCGACTTGTTGGAGGTGCCGCCCGGCTTGCCGGATTCGCCGGCGAACTGTCGTTTATACCGAAACTCCACCAGCGTAGAGAGCTCCGGCGTAGCTTCCAGATACACGCTGCCGCCGTGTCCGCCGTCTCCTCCGGCCGGGCCGCCTTTCGGAATGTATTTTTCGCGGCGCCACGCAACCAAGCCGTCCCCGCCGTTGCCGGCAGCCACTGCGATCGTCGCCTCGTCGATAAACTGCACTGCGCTGGTTTGTTCCTCAAAAAACGAAAGAGGACCCGGAGGTCCTCAGAATACGTTCTTTCCGTGCGCGCTGTTTAGGCGGCGGAACTGCGCACGTGGACGTGCTTGCGATTGCGGTGCGTCGCGAACTCGACGATGCCGTCCGTGAGCGCGAAGAGCGTGTGATCCTTTCCGATACCGACGTTTTGGCCCGGGTAGAACTGCGTGCCGCGCTGGCGGATCAAAATATTGCCGGCCAGGACGTTTTGACCGCCGAACTTCTTGACGCCCAAACGCTGTGCGTTGGAGTCGCGGCCGTTCCGCGTGGAACCCGCGCCCTTCTTGGACGCGAACAACTGGAGATCGAAAAGGAACATAGCCGCAATACTGTACCAGGTCGTCACCCGGCCGTCAAATGGATGCCAGCACGACCGAAGCGGCGGCTCTGGCGCGCGAAAGGGCCTGCCAGAATTGGGCCGGGGTCCATTCGCTGCGGACGCGAACCCGGGGGATTTCGAGGCTGTTTTCCGGCGGCAGGACGTACAGGCGATCGGTCGTTACCGCCAGCGGAACGCGCGCCTCGCGCAGCAGCGCCAGCGTCGTGCGGTTGAAGCGCCCGGACGGGTAGGCGTACGAGTCGACCCGCACCCCCAGGCGCACGCGCAGCACGTTGACCGACCCTTCGACCTGCGCTCGTTGCTGCTTGGCCGTCATCAGCGACAGGTCGTCATGCGCGACGCCGTGGGCGGCGATGTCCATTCCCTCGCGGGCCATCCGGGCGAGGGACGTCCAGTCCAGGTGACCGCGCCGTCCCACGTTTCCCGTCACGATGTAGAACGTCGCGGTGGCGCCGTAGCGGCGTAGAATCGGCACGGCATAGCGGTACTGATCGGCGTAGCCGTCGTCGAACGTGGCGACGACCACCCGGTCCAGCGGCCGTCCGGCGAGCAGCCGCCGGTACAGGTCCTCCATGCTGATTGCCGCCAGCCCGCGCGCCTTCAATAAAGAAAGCTGCTGGTCCAGCCGCGCCGGATCCAGCGTCAGGGATCGGCCGAGGCGATCGGCCGGCCGGACCGTATCCACGCGGTGGTACATCAGGATCGGCGGCGGAACGAACGTCGCTGGCAGCTTGGCCGTGACGGCTGCAAAGACGACTGCGGTGAGGAGCATCCGCGCCGTTCTTTCGCAAGAGGTACCCGCCGGGACCCGCCGTAACCAAGGGACGTTTTGAACAAGCGACGTGTGGTCGTCACTGGTTTGGGCGCGGTGACACCCCTTGGCAACACCAAAGATGAGTTCTGGCGCCGGCTGACGGCCGGCGAAAGCGGCGTCGGCCCCATTACCGTTTTCGAATCGTCGGACTTCTCGACCAGATTTGCCGCCGAAGTCAAAGATTTCGATGCCGAGGCGCTGCTGGGCAAGCGTGAAGCCAAACGAATGGACCGCTATTCGCATTTCGCGCTCGTTGCCGCGAAAGAAGCGATCGAGGACTCCAAACTCGACCTCGCCGAGCCGGGATTGCTAGAGACCACCGGGGTCATCATCGCCACGGGCATCGGCGGCATCTTGACGTTCTGGCATAGCGCGGAAAAGGCGAAAAAGGACGGCACGTGGGCGAAAGTGACCCCGTTCTTCATTCCGATGCTCATGGCCAACGCCGCTTCCGCGCAAATCTCGATGCAATTCGGATTCCGGGGCCCGATCTTCGCGGTATCCAGCGCTTGCGCCAGCGGCAACGACGCGGTGATCACCGCATTCAACTATGTCGCCGGCGGTGAAGCCCCCGTTATGGTTGCGGGCGGAAGCGAGGCGACGATCTCGCCGCTTGCGGTCGGCGGATTCTGCTCCATGAAAGCGATGTCGACGCGTAACGACGATCCGCAGCGCGCCAGCCGCCCGTTCGACAAAGAACGCGACGGCTTCGTTTTGGGCGAAGGCGCCGGGATTCTGATCTTGGAGGACCTCGAGCACGCGCGAGCGCGGGGCGCGCATATTTATTGCGAAATGTACGGCTACGGGCAATCCGCCGACGCATATAATCTGGTTGCACCCGATCCCGAGAGCAAGGGCGTAGAGCTCGCCTTGCAGCGCGCGGTGAAGCACGCGCGGATCGCGCCCGGCGACGTCGACTACATCAACGCACATGGAACGTCCACGCCGCAGGGCGACGTAGCCGAATCGCAGGCCATCGAACGCGTGCTGGGAGCGGGCACCGCCGTCGCGGTGAGCTCGACGAAATCGATGCACGGACACGCGCTTGGGGCGGCCGGCGGAATTGAAGGCGTCGCTACGGTTCTAGCTGTGCAAAACGATACGATGCCGCCCACGATCAACTACGAAGTTCCGGATCCGGAATGCACCCTCGACTACGTTCCAAACGTTGCCCGCAAAGCGCCGGTGAACGTTGCGCTTTCCAACTCCTTCGGTTTCGGCGGGCACAACAGCGTTCTCGTTTTCGGCAAAGTCCGGGAGTAGCTTTCCTTGTGCGCTCATGGCCGGTGAGTCGCGGCGGCGGCGGCTTCGTGCGCTGCTCGATCGCGCCGGCGTTCCTGCGGACGCGCTCGAGGCGATCGACGCTGCATTCGTGCACGAAAGCGCGGCGAAGGAACAGCTGCTGCTTTCCAACGAGCGCCTGGAGTTCTTGGGCGACGCCGTGTTGGGGCTCGTGGTCGCGCGCTGGCTGTACGCGACGTACGGCGACGAAAAAGAAGGCGTTCTCGCAAAGCGAAAGGCAGCCATCGTGAGCGACTACGCGATCGCGCAAACGGCGCGTGGCTTGGGTTTTGCCGATTTGCTGCTCGTCGGCGCCGGCGAACGCGCGCACGGCGGAACGCACCGCACCTCGATTCTGGCCGACGCGTTCGAAGCGTTCATCGCAACGCTGTATTTGCACTACGGCCTGGAGGCCGCGCAGCAGTTCGTCGAACGCGAGCACATCGCACCATTCGATCACGAAGTGGCCGCGATTGCCGATGCAAAAACGCAGCTGCAGGAGCTGACGCAGGCGCGTCTGGGCTGCACGCCGGTGTACGACGAGCAAGGGGAAGGACCGGCGCACGAGCGGATCTTCACGTCGATGGTTCGCGTGAACGGCGAGATGCTCGGAAAAGGGACCGGTCCATCGAAGAAAGCGGCGCAGCAAAACGCTGCCGCCGAAGCACTCACCACGTTACGCACGAGACTGTTATGCGACTAAGACAAATCAAAACGTTCGGCTTCAAGACATTCGCCGAACCGACCACCCTCGGCTTCGGCGGCGGAATCACCGCTATCGTGGGGCCGAACGGTTCCGGCAAGTCGAATTTGATCGATGCGTTTCGCTGGGTACTCGGCGAACAGAGCAGCAAGAGTTTGCGCTCAGGCAAGATGGAAGACGTCATCTTTGCCGGCAATGAGAAACGCAAACCGCTGGGTTTGGCCGAAGTTTCGGTGATCTTCGACAACACCGACCGCCGTCTGCCGATCGATTTTACCGAAGTCGAAATCACCCGCCGCGCATACCGCGCCGGCGAGATCGAATACTACATCAACCGCAATCAGTGCCGTCTGCGGGATATTCTCGATCTGCTCATGGGCACGGGCTTGGGTCCCGGGTCGTATTCGATCGTTTCGCAAGGCCAGATCGACTCCATCCTCACGAGCAAGCCCACCGATCGGCGCGCGCTGTTCGAAGAGACCGCCGGTATCAACAAATTCCTGGCGCGCAAGAACGAATCCATGCGCCGCCTGGAACAGACCGAACAAAACGCGATCCGCATCAACGATCTGATCGCCGAACTTGGGCGGCGCATTCCGGAGCTGGACACGCAGGTTCGCCGCGCCAAGCGCTACCGCAAGGTGAACGCGCGGGTGCGCGACTTGGAAATTCTCTCGTACATTCGCGCCAGCGCATCGCGCCGCGGCGAACGGGAACGGCTTCGCGAACAGCTCGAACGCAACGAGGAGCTGCGCAGCGCGGTGGCCGCCAAAGCGGCAACGCTGGGCGCGCAGCTGGCGCAATCCCGCACCGAGGCGTATCAGCACGAGCTGGTCGCCGAAGAACTGCGCACGCGCAGCCAAGATCTGCGTGCGGAGCTGTCGCGGGTTGAAGCGGATTACGCCGCCGCCGTTGCCCGGCGCGAGGCGTTGGAAGCGCAGAGCACGCAGACGTCCGAAGACGCGGCCCGCGTTCAGCACGAACGCGACACGCTGCAAGAAGCGGTCGCGGCGCTGGAACGACGCATCGTGCCGCTGCATGCGGAGCTGGAGGAAGCGCGCGCAGCCGAGCTGCAGGCGCAAAGCGCGCTCGCGCAAGCTCGCGGGCGGCTGGACTCGATCTTCACGCAGCTGCGCGCGGTGGAATCTGCCGCCTCCGAGCGCGCCGCGCGCAAAGCCGAACGGCGCGTCCAGGGCGAGAACGCGCGCGCAGAAGCCGAACGCCTGGAGCAGGAGAGCGCCGCGGCGCGCACTGCGGCGGAGCAGCTCGAGATCGCCGCAGGTGCCGCGACGCACCGGTATCGCCAGCGCGAGCAGCAGTTGGCACACCTGGAGACGCAAGCGATGGACGCACGCGCGCGAGTGGAAGACGCGGAGCGCGCGGTGACGCAGAGCCAAAGCGATCTGACGCAAGCGATGACGGCGCATCGCGAGTATTCCAGCGAAGTCGCTGCCGCGCAATCGCGTCTGCATACGATCGAAGAGCTCGAAAATGCGCTCGAAGGGCACGTTCCGGGGACGCGGGCGGTTGTCGAAGCGTGGCAGCGGGGCGATTTGCGCGGCATCGAAGGCATCGTCTCGAACCTGATTACGACCGACGAGCAGTACGCCCGGGCGATGGACGTGGCGTTCGGAACGCGCCTTTCGAACATCATTACGCGGACGTCGGAAGATGCCGAACGCGCGATCGATTATTTGAGCATGAAAGAACTCGGGCGCGCGACGTTTCTGCCGCTCGACACGCTGCAAAACCGCTCCGGCAAGGAATTGACGGCGGAGCTTCGCGACGTGCGCGGCGTGATTGGCTACGCCCACACGCTGATCCGCACCGAGCCGCAATACGAGGGCATCGTCAAGTTTCTCGTCGGCGCCGTTTTGGTGGTCGACACGCTGCAGACCGGCATCTATCTCGTTCGCAGTTTGGGTCTACGGGACACGGTCGTCACGCTTTCGGGCGAACAGATTGCCGGCGGCGGAGCGATCACCGGCGGCCGCTACCAGCGCGAGCGTTCGATTCTGTCGCGCCGCGTCCAGGCGCGAACGCTGCGCGAACAATTGGGCGGCATGCAATCGCGTCTGGCGGATCTGGAATCCCGCGCGCATGAAGCCGCGCGCGTTTCCGAAGCCGCGATCGCCTCGCGCGACCGCGTGCAAGCCGCGCTGGGCGCGGTCGAAGTCTCGCTTGCCGAGATCCGCACCGAGATGACGACGGTTTCCGCGGAAGTCGAGCGTATCGACCGCGAGCTGGCCAGTGCGCGCGATAAGGTAGCGGACGTGCACCGGCGAGCACAAGAGGCGCGCGAACGCGAGCGCGGATACGAAGCCGAAGCTCCCGAGGACGCGCGCGGCGACGAAGAGCGCGCGCGGCTCGAAGCGCAACTGGCGCAGGCGCGCGAGCAGATCGCGCAGGCGGAGCAGGCGCAGGCGCAGGTAACGACACGCGCCGGCGACCTGCGCGAGCGGCACGCCACACTGATTGCCGAACGCGATGGCGCGAAAGCGCGTTTGGGGATCATCGATCAGGACAGCGAACGCGCGAGCGCCGCACGCGAGCAAATGATGGCCGAGATTGCAGAGCTGACGCGGCAAACCGACGGTGCGCGCCACCGCGTCGAATCGCTGCGCGCAGCAGTCGGCGAAGCCGACCGCAAGTTCGACGGCGCGCGCAAGCACCGCGAATCTTTGGCGGATCGCGTGACGCGGTTCGAAGGCGAGCTGCGTTCCGCGGAGATCGAAGAACGCGAAGCGCAATCCGGCGGAGAGAGCTACCGCACGCGCCTAGCCGAGATCGAAGCCGAACTGGGCATGCTGGTTTCGCAATTCGCGCAGAATCCCGCGACCGACGACGAATGCCGCGACGTCGAGGAACGGTACCGGGACGAACCGGATACCGTCGCGGATGAGCTGCCGCGCCTTCGCGAAGAGCTTGCGCGCTTGAGCGCCAACGTGAATCTCAACGCCGAAGCCGATCGCGAAGAGATCGCCCAGCGCGAAACGTTCTTGCGCGCGCAGCTCGACGACCTCTCGAAAGCGCGCGAGACGCTGTTGCAGTCGATCCGCGAAATCGAAGAACAGACGCAGGCGAAGTTCAACGAAACGTTCGAGCAAGTATCCGCGGCGTTCACGCAGATGTACGCGAAGCTTTTCCCGGGCGGTCAGGCCAAGATGTGGCAGACCAATCCCGAGAACCTCTCCGAGACCGGAATCGAAATGTCCGTGCAGCCGCCGGGCAAAAAACTCATGCCGCTTCCGACGCTCTCGGGCGGCGAGCGCGCGATGACCGCGGCGGCGCTGATCTTTGCGCTCATCAAGGTGCGTCCGTCGCCGTTCTATCTGCTCGACGAGGTCGATGCCGCACTCGACGACACGAACGTCGAGCGGTTCTCGAACATGGTGCGCGAACTCGCGACGGATTCGCAGATCATTTTGGTCACGCACAACAAGCAGACGATGGAACTGGCCGACCGGATGTACGGCGTGACGATGGCGGAAGCCGGCGTGAGTTCGATCATTTCGGCGGAACTGGCGGCGCCCCAGCAGCGCGAGCCGGAGCCGGCGATTGCCTGACGCGGCACTCTTTTCGCTTTCGGATAAAACCGATGCGGCGCAGGTTGCGCAGGCGCTCGTCGCGCGCGACGTTACGATATTCGCGACGGGCGGCACGCGCGCGTTCTTAGCCGATCGCGGCATTCCGGCGCGCGACGTCGAGGAACTGACCGGATTCCCGCCGCTCTTCGACGGACGCGTAAAGACGCTGCATCCGAAAATCTTCGGCGCGATACTGTACGATCGCGGCAACGCCTCGCATCGCGATCAGGCGCGCGTGTACAACATTCACAACCTCAAGTACTTGGTCGTCAACCTCTATCCGTTCGAAGCGACGGTAGCGAAGGAAGGAACGACGCTCGACGAAGCGATCGAGCAAATCGACATCGGCGGCGTTTCGCTGCTGCGCGCGGCCGCCAAGAACTTTTGGAATGTAACGGTTTTGAGTCACCCTTCGCAATACGGAGCGTTTTTAAAAGCGCTTCCCGGCGGCGGGTTGGACGAAGCCGCGCGCCGGCGTTTGGCCGTGACCGCATTCGAACGAACCGCCGAATACGACAGCGCAATCGCACATTATCTCGCCACGTCGGGCGAGGTGCTGCCGACCGAGTTACCCGGCGCGCTGGCGCTGACGCTTCCGCTCGCGCAGCCCTTGAGGTACGGCGAAAATCCGCAGATGCGCGCGGCATTTTATCTGACGGGGCGCGGGCGTCTGCCGGAGCAATTGCACGGCAAAGAATTATCGTACAATAATCTGCTCGATCTGGACGCGACACTGCGATTGCTGTCGCGCGCACCGCTCGGCGCCGAGTTCGGATCGGAGCGCGAACGGTTCGTTCGCGCAGCCATCGTTAAACACACCGTTCCATGCGGCGTCGCGCAGCGCTCGACTGCGGCAAAAGCCGTGGGCGACGCGCTGGACGCCGATCCGGTGTCGGCATTCGGCGGCATCATCGCCGTCGACGCGCCGGTCGATCGCGAAACCGCCTCGGCGCTCTCCGAGTTCTTTTTGGAAATCGTCGCCGCGCCCGCGTTCGACGACGATGCGCTCGCGCTGCTGAAGAAAAAGAAAAACTTGCGCATCATGCGCTACGCGCCCGCATTGCCCGACGAGTTGCAGCGCGAGCTGCAGTTGCGCAGCGCTTTGGGCGGCGTTCTGGCCGAGGAAGAAAACCCCGGATACGACCCGGAGAGCTGGCGCGTCGTCAGCAAACGGGCACCGCTCGCGCAGGAATGGCACGATTTGGCTTTCGCTTGGGACGTCGTTCGCCACGTGAAGAGCAACGGCGTCGTCATCGCCAAAGGCGGCGCGACGCGCGGCATCTGCGCCGGCCAAACGAACCGCGTGAGCGCCGTACGGATCGCCGGCGTCCGTGCCGGCGAAAACGCGAAGGGGGCCGCCTGCGCCAGCGACGGATTCTTTCCGTTTCCCGACGGGCTGGAAGAAGCCGCGAAAGCCGGCTGCACCGCGATCATCGCACCCGAAGGATCCGTACGCGACGCCGAAGTGATTGCGGCGGCGGATCGTCTCGGCGTGTCGCTCGTGTTCTCGACCCACCGGTATTTTCTGCACTAACGCGCGCACAGATGCGCCGTTCGACGAGTGAGGATGCCGGCGGGGCGTTTTCGAAGGTACGTGCATGCCGAGATACCTCCACACCTCGATCTTCGTGAACGACATGCAAGAGTCGATCGATTTCTACACGCAAAAACTGGGACTGCGCTTGCTGGATGGACCCTACCACTATCCCGGTAATGCGGACATGGCGTTCGTCGGCGCGGATTGGAATTCGTACATCGAACTGGTGTACGACTTGGAAGATCATCCGCCGTACGACATCGGCAACCGCTACGAACATTTGGCGATAGAAGCCGACGGCGACCTGGAGCCGTTTATAGCGCGCCTGCGCGCGAACGGCGTCAAGATCGTCAAAGACGTCAAGCGTTCGCCTGGCGGCACGCGCGCTATCGCCTTCGTCGAAGATCCCAACGGGATTCCGGTGGAGATCCTCGAGCCGCGCCGCGCCGAACAGAATCTTTCCTGAACGCGCTGCGTTTCTTCGATATGCACGTTTTGCTCGCGCTCGCTCTCTTTCAAGCCACGATCGGGACTTCGCCGATGATGCCTTCAACGATTTCGCAAACGTTCGCCGATCGTGCGAGCGCGTTGAAAACGCGCATTACGATGGCCGCCGGCCGCGGCATTCTGGCGCCGGGGCAGCAGCAGTTGCTGGACGTGCAGCTCGACGCGGCGCAGAAAGCGAATGCATCGCGTCAAAGCGACGCACCGGCGATGCTGGACGTCATCGACCGGCAACTTGCGCAGGTGGATCATGGGCTTTCGCGTGCCGAGAACGGCCAAGCGATCGTGGTTCATATCGGGGATGACGTCGTCGTCGCAATGCACGATCCGTACATCTACGATCTCCGTGTCTCCGATATCGCGGCGCTTTCGCCGCATGTCGGCGTCATGTACGTCCGCGGGATACAGGGCGTCTACACGGCAAAGACCCCCGGTACCGTAACGATCGCGCTCGTTCCGCGTCCAAATGCCTCGCCGGCGCCGCCCGCAAAACTCCAATCGCCGGTGACCTTCACAATCGTGATTCTTCCAAAGGGCATCAGCGGTACGCGAACGGATCCGCCGGCGCGCTGATTCGTTCGAGCGTTCCGCGAAGCGCCAGCCCGCGGTTCGTCTGAACGAGATCGCCGCGCGCGTGCATCCACCCCGTGGTTTCGCGCGGCGCCTTCAGTAATCGAAGGGCGATTGGCGCGGCGTCCGCGCGGCAACACGTGATTGCGTACCGCACGAGAGCGGCTTGTGCACCCGTTCGAACGAGCTCGCCGGTGAAGTCGACGTGTTCGCCCGCAAACGCGTCCGAAAGGGTCGTTTCGGTTGCGTGATACTGCGGCGGCGGCGCCGACAACACCGATCCGATCAGCATGATCGCGGGTGCGATCCGCAGCGGCCATGCGCTTTCCGAACGGTACCGCAGCGCCATCGCGAGGAACGCGACGCCGCACAATCCCAAACTCACCGCGATGGCGGGATGCACCAGTCCGGTTCCGTGACGCGCGCACACGTTCGCGCACGCGAGCGCGGCAAGGGTATATGCCAGTGCATCGTGGCGCCTCGTTGGATTGCGATGCGCGGGTAGCCAAACGCGAAGGTCCGCGATGCCGGCGATGCAGAGAATGGCCGCCGCCGCGGCCGGCACCGTGGTGCGCAGCGCTGCGGCAATCGCAACCGTGCCGAGGCCGCACGGCGCGGCGGCAAACGCGGCAACTCCAGCCGCCGCGAATGCGGCAAACGCCGGAGGGCGAGATCCGATGATTGCGGATCCGAACGCTGCAATGGCCGCAGCCGCGCAGCCGCACGGCACCAGCAAGGCCAGATCGTGCAGCGGCGATTCGAAACTGCCGGTACAGGGCTGCACGCGAGGCCGCAAGCGTTCCATCGCGGCTGCAGCAACCACGCGCGCGACCGCCACGGCCGGACCGAAGAGCGCAAACGCCGCGGCAGCAGCCGGTAAAGAACGTGCGGAGGGTCCCGCGGCGCACCCGCATCCCAGATACGGGACCACCCACGCGCTCCGCCGCAACGGTGCGCGAGCCAGCGCCGCTGCGGCAAGAATGAACGGTGTGCCTTCGAACAGGGTCGCCGCGCACGTTACGGCCAGCGTGGTCAGCACGCTGCGCTATCACGCAGAGGGGCGGGTCCGTCTAGTGTGAACTTCCTCCAGCCCATGGCCCAGAAGTTGACCGCACCGCGGGGAACGCAGGATTTCCTACCGCCGCTGACCTCGCGCTGGCGCGAGCTGGAAGCGCGCATGCATATGCTCGCGTACCGCTACGGCTACGGCGAAATCCGCACGCCGATCTTCGAATCGACGGAGCTTTTCGAGCGCGGCGTCGGCGAAGCGACCGACATCGTCGAAAAAGAGATGTACACGTTCACCGACAAGGGCGATCGCAGCATCACGTTGCGGCCCGAGATTACCGCGCCGGTGATGCGCGCGGGGTTGGAACACAATCTTTTTGCCGAAGGACCTCAGCGGCTGTACTACCTGGGACCAATTTTTCGCTACGAGCGTCCGCAGAAAGGGCGCTACCGGCAAGCGCACCAGTTCGGCATCGAGTGTACCGGCTTTCCCGGCCCCGAGGCCGACGTCGAAGTCATGTCTCTGGCGATGCACCTCTTTCGCTCGTACGGCGTTCCGGTCGAGCTGCATGTGAATTCGATCGGCGACGAAAACTGCCGCCCGAAGTACCGGCAAGCGTTAATCGAGCATTTTCAGCGCAACAAAGACGCTTTGAGCGAGGAATCGCAGCGCCGGTTGGAACGCAATCCGTTGCGTCTGCTCGACAGCAAGTCGGAAGCGGACCGTCCGTTCCTGGATTCCGCGCCTGCGTTCGAAGAGTTTCTGTGCGATGCGTGCCGCGAGCACTTCGAGCAGGTCAAGCGCTACTTGGATCACCTTGCGATACCGTACGTCGTCGATCCGCGCATCGTTCGCGGATTGGATTACTACACGCGAACCGTCTTTGAATTTACATCGGATGCGCTCGGTGCGCAAAGCACCGTCTGCGCGGGCGGGCGTTACGACGATCTGATCGCATCGCTCGGCGGCCCCGCGGTTCCTTCGGTGGGATTCGCACTCGGCATGGAACGCTTGCTGTTGATGATCGAAGCCGCGCACCCGGACCAGACGCAGGAGCGCAGCGGCATTCAAGTCGTCGCGCTCGGCGATCGCGCGCGCGAAGTGCTCGTTACGCTCGCGGCGCTTCTGCGGTATTCGCTTGCGGTTCCGGTGTTCATGGATTATGCCGATCGGAAGCTGCTCGCGCAGCTGAAGATCGCGGACCGCAACAACGCGCGCTATGCGTTGATTGTGGGCAGCGAAGAAGTGCAGGCCGGAGAAGCGATCGTGCGCGATTTGACCGACCGGTCGGACCGCCGCGTCCCGCTGGGAAAAGACTTGGTCCCTACGCTCGTGGAAGTACTGGCTTGATGCTTTCCGACGGCGCGCCTCACGAAACCGAAACGCTCAAAGCGTTGCTCGAAATCATGCACGAGCACGATCTGGACGCGCTCAAAGTGAAGGTCGGCGACAAGATCTTCGAACTCGTCCGCCGCGAAGGCGGCGTGGCGGTTCTTCCGGGCGGCCCCCTTCCCGCTTCCGCCGCGATGCCGGCGGCTGCGGCGTCCACGCCCGCCGCCGCGGCCCCGCCGAACGTGAAAAAAGTCACGGCGCCGCTGGTCGGCGTCTTCTATTCTGCCCCTGCTCCCGACGCGGAATCGTTCGTCAAAGTCGGCGATCGCGTGGAACAAGGCCAAGTACTGTGCATCCTCGAGGCGATGAAGCTCTTCAACGAGATCACGAGCGACTACGCCGGTGTCGTTACGCGCATCATTCCGGAGAACGGTGAATTGGTTTCCCTGGGTCAGGAGATGTTTTGGATAGAACCGTAGACGTCAAAGGGCAGCGCTCGTTTGACGAACTCCTGGCCGATCGCCGCGGTATGTTGGATGCGCCGCATTATCGGGCGCAATGCGAAGCCATCGCCGATGCAATGGTAAAAGCGCTTCGCCGCGGCAATAAGATCTTGTGGATGGGCAACGGCGGAAGCGCGGCCGAAGCGCAGCATATGGCCGCCGAACTGAGCGGCCGCTTTTTGCGCGAACGTCCCGGACTGTACAGCGAGGCGCTTTCCGTCAACACCTCGACGCTCACGGCAGTCGGAAACGATTACGGGTTCGATGACGTCTTCCGCCGTCAAATCGAAGCGTTCGTGCAGGCAGGCGACGTCGTCGTCGCGATGACGACCAGCGGATCCTCGCGCAACATCGTGCTCGCGCTCGAAGAAGCGCGGCGGCGCGATGCGGTGACAGTTTCTTTTACCGGCAACGGCGGCGGACCGGTAACCGCGATCAGCGATCTGATTCTGCTGGGGCCCAGGGGCTATTCGGCGATCGTACAAGAGGTGCATCAAACGATGGCGCACATCGTTTGCGATCTCGTCGAACAGCGCATGATCTTCGAGACGTAATGAGTTTGCAGATCCTCGCTCCGCCGGACGCACGATCGCTCTTCGAACGAATGCGCGAGCGCAGCGTTCTGGTGGTCGGCGACGTGATGGTCGACGAATGGATTTGGGGAACCGTCACGCGCATTTCACCCGAAGCACCGGTTCCGGTCGTCGCGGTCAACGATCATTCATTCACGCTGGGCGGCGCCGGCAACGTCGCAAACAATCTGCGGGCGCTCGGCGCGCGCGTGCGATTTGCCGCGGCAATCGGTAACGACGGCTTCGCGCACTACGTTTCGGATATTCTAACGGAAAAAGGCATCGATACGAGCGGCCTCGTGTCGATCGAGGATCGGCCGACCACGCGAAAGACGCGCGTCGTCGCGCATAATCAGCAAGTAGTTCGCGCCGATTGGGAATCCACCGCACCGCTCAGCGCGCACGACCGTTCGCGGCTGGCCTCGGTCGTCGGCGCAGCGGCCAAAGACGTCGACGCCGTCGTGCTGAGCGATTATGCCAAGGGGCTCTTTTCGCGCGACATCGTGCAGGCGGCACTGTGCGCGCCGATCGTGGTGGCCGATCCGAAGCCGCAGAATCTGGCATTGTTTTCCGGCGTCACGTGCGTTGCGCCGAACGCGAGTGAAGCAGCGCAGGCAACGGGCATTCCGATCGCCGGCGATGCTTCATTGGAAGCTGCGGGCGCGCGATTGCTCGACATGCTGAATTGCCGGTACGTCGTGATCACGCGCGGCGAACACGGCATGTCACTCTTCGGACGCAGCGGCGAGCGGCTGAACATCGGTTCGGTCGCGCGCACCGTGTTCGACGTCAGCGGCGCCGGCGACACCGTGGCCGCGGTGCTTTCGCTCGCACTCGCAGCAGGCGCTTCTATCGAATTGGCCATGCAGCTGGCGAACTTTGCCGCCGGCGCGGTCGTGGAAAAGCTCGGTACCGCTACCGCATCGCCCGACGAAATACTGGCGCTCGTCGAACATGGACACGCCTAACGCGCAAGCCTTCTTCGGCCGTTTGCTGACGGCGGAAGAAGCACGAACCTGGCGCGGCGCCCTGCGTGCCGCGGGGAAACGCGTCGTGTTTACGAACGGCGTTTTCGACGTGCTGCACGCCGGCCACGTTGCGTACCTCGCTTGGGCGCGCGCGCAGGGCGACGCGTTGATCGTCGGACTGAACACGGACGACTCCGTGCGGAAGATCAAGGGCGAACGCCGTCCGATCGTGCCTTTCGCCGAGCGCGCGCGCGTGCTATGCGCCCTGCGAAGCATCGACGCCGTCGTGCCGTTCGGCGAGCGGACGCCGGAGATATTGCTGGATAAACTCGAGGTCGACGTGCACGTGAAAAGTGCGCAGTACCGCGAAGACGAGCTGCCCGAACGCGACGTCGTCCTTGCGCACGGCGGAACGATAGCGCTGGCACCTCACGTGCCCGGTACGAGCACGACCGACACGATCGCGCGCATCATCGACCGCTACTGCGCACCGGGCTAATGCGGCTTGTCGTCACCTGCAACGGCCCGGGCGAAACGGCGGGCTGGCTGCGTCCGCTGCTGCGCGCAGTCTACGCGCTTCACCCGAATGCCGAAGTCCACGTGTTCTACGTTCCGGACGACTACGCTACCGGTGCGGAACCGCGCATTGCACGCGAGCTCTTTCCGCAAGCGCACGTCTACGATCCGAAAACGTATCTTCGCGTCGCGCTCGGCGCCAAGGTCGCCGGAATGCCGGAAAGCGCCGGCTGCGTGCTGTACCTCGGCGGCGACCTGCTGCACGCGGCACGTCTGCACCGGCGTTTCGGCGGCGCGCTAGCGACCTACAAGTTTTCCCGGCCGCGGTATGCGGCGCAAACGCAGCGTGCCTACGCGGTGGATGAAAAAAACGCGCAGCAGCTCGCGCAGTGGCGCATGGCACCCGATCGCGTGCAAATCGTCGGCAACCTGGCAATCGACGGAGCGTTTGCGCAAGCCGAATCGCCGCCCGATCCGGGCACTCCGCACGACGGCATTCTGTTCATGCCGGGATCGCGCCGTCAAGAGGTTCGACAGCTGGTGCCGTTCTTTTTTACGGCGGCTCTGGCGATTGCGCGTGAAGCGCCGCACCTTCCGGTCGCGTTCGGAATCGCGCCTTTTACCGGCCTGTCCGACGTTCGCGAAGCGCTCGAGGCCGGCGCGGATCCGCGGTTTTTTGCGCGGCGCGGCATGCTCGTCGAACGCGCCGGTGAAACGTTCGCGGCCTCGCAAGACGGACGCGTGCTCTTTCCGATCGTTCGAAGCGCGCTCGCATCGGCGCGGTGCGCACGGCTGACGGTGACCATTCCGGGCACCAAAGTGATCGAACTGGCCGCGCTCGGCGTTCCCGTGATATCGTGCACGCCCGCAAACGCGCCGGAGCTCGCCGCGATCAATGGCCCCTTGACGTATCTGGACCGCATTCCGCTCGTCGGCGCTGCGGCAAAACGCACGATCGTTATGGCGTATTCGCGGCGCCACCGCTTCCACACGCAGCCGAACATCGACGCCGGGCGGAGCATCGTGTACGAGTTGCACGGAACGCTCACACCCGGACGCGTAGCGCGTGTTGCACTGGATCGTTTCGCCGACGGCGCGTGGCTCGCCGAGTCGGCGCAGGCGCTCGCGGGTCTGTACCGCGAACACGTCGGCGCCGCGAACCGGATGGCGCGGTCACTGCTCGAGCTCGCCGGTAGATAAAAGCACTATGCGTATGTCGATAGTCATCGCCACAAAAGATCGCGCGGAGTACCTCGATCGCGCGCTGCAGTCGTTCTCGCACCAGATCGGCGCGCCGACGTTTGAAGTCGTGGTGGTCGACAACGGATCGACGGATGCCACCTCGCAAGTCGTCGAGCGCGCGAAAGCGTCGTATCCGTTCGAGGTTTCGTACGTTTACGAAGAGCGTCCGAACCGGGGTGCCGCGCGCAATCGCGGGATCGCTGCGGCGCAAGGCCACCTGGTGTTGTTTTGTGATGACGACGTGTACGCGCCGGCGGGATTTTTGGCGGCGCACGACGCCGCTCACTCGCTGAGCAACTTCGTCGTCAGCGGTCCGATTATCAACGTGCCCTCGTATCACGAACGGCCTAAGCCGGCCCTTGCAAATTTTTCACGCGCATTCTTGTGCACGTGTAATGCGTCGGTACCGCGCGTCGCGCTGGATGCGGTCGGCGGCTTCGACGAGCAGTTTCATTTGTACGGCTGGGAGGACACCGAGCTGGGCGTGCGTTTGCGCGAGCACGGCATGCGGGCTAAGTTCGCGTGGGACGCGTACATTTGGCATATCAAGCCGCCGCACGACGTGACGTTGGAGTCCGAGCTTCGCAAAGTCGTGGAACGCGCCCGCATGGCGGTACGCTTCGTCAAGAAAAACGGGAGCAGGCGCGTACGCTCGGCGACGGGCGCGTATTCGGCGAACCTGTTGCGCGCCAAAGCGCTGGAGCCGCTGCTTCCGTGGCTCGCCGGGCTCGCGTCGGCACAAACCGGACCGCCCGCGTTGAAATCGCTCGCGCGTGCGCAGTTGCTGGATGCGGCGTACACCGTGGAGCTCGCGCAGGCGTTGGATCGCGCCGATTGTGAACGGTAGCGCGCTCGTTTACTGCGCGGGAGGCGGCATCGGCGACTCCATGATCGCGTCGATCGTGGCACGCGCGCTGCATACGCGCTTTGGAACAGTCGACGCGTTGACGCTGCCGGGTCATGCGAGCGCTCTGGAACGCATTCCTGATTTCGACCGGGTGTTCGTCGATGCGAACGAGCCCGAACGCGATCTGGCCCAGACCGTTTGCGCGCGCGGGTACGATGCTGCAGTCGTTACGTGGGCGACGGCGCGCACGGCCAAGATTCCGCGCCTCGCCCGTATTCCGATCCGCGCCGGTCAAGCGCGGCGCATCTATTCGTGGCAATTCACGCACCGGGTCCCGGTGCGTAGCGAATTCGGCGACGTCACGAGCCACTGGTCGCAAATTCTGCTCGACTATGCGCGCGCTATCGGCTGCGACACCGGCGATCCCGTACCGGCGTTCCGCACGACGCCGGCCGACGAATCGGAAGCGGCCGCGATACTTGCCGAGTTGCAGCTCGACAGCGCGCCTTTTGCAATCTTGCACACGACGAATGCCATCGCACCGAAACGGGGAATCTGGCCGGTTCGCGGCTGGAGCAATCTCGCTCGCGCGATCGCGGAACGCTTCAACGTCACCGTTTTGCTGAGCGGAGTCCCGGCGGATCGGCCTATCGTCGAACGCATCGCAGAGGAAAGCGGCGCACGGCCGATCGCCGGCAAAGCATCGCTCGGCGGTTTCGCTGCGCTTGCGAAGCGCGCGTCGCACTTCACCGGCATCACCACCGGCTCCATGCACGTAGCGGCAGCGGTGGGTTGTCCCACCGTCGGAATCTTTCCGTTCCAGACCGACACGCCGGAGCGCTGGGCGCCGCTGGGCCCTCGCACGGAAATCGTCCGTGCGAGCTACCCCTGCCGCAAAGGCGAACGCAAGGAAACCTGTCCCGACTACGCGTGCATCGCGAATCTGGACGTTCCGCGAATTCTCGCCGCCTGCGAAGCCGTCGTCGGTCCCTTAACCGAGGCGCGGTCCGCCGGCTAGTCGAACCCCGGGCGGCCATGAGGGCGACGATACAGCTCTGCACGTACAACCGCGCGGATTTGCTCGCGCGGGTTCTCGACGCGTGCTTCGAGCAAACGGTCGCGGCTGCGGAGTACGAGGTGGTACTCGTGGACGACGGATCGACGGACGGCCGCACCGGCGACGTGATTGCGCGCGCACAGGAGCGTGCGCCGTGCGCGTTCACCGTGCTTCGTCAGCAGAATTCGGGTCTTGCCGCCGGCCGCAACAACGGTATCGCCCACGCACGCGGCGAGCGCATCGCGTTCATCGACGATGACGTCCTGCCGCTGCCGGATTTCGTGGAGGAGCATCTGCGTTCGCACGCTGCGCATCCGCTTGCGATCGTGCGCGGCGCGGCGATCAACGTCGAGAGCTTTGACGACTTGCCGCCCCCCGTGTGGACGATCCGCAACTACAGCGGCAATTTTTTCTGGACCACGAACGTCTCGGTTCCGCTCAAGACGATCCGCGCGGCCGGCGGGTTCAATGAAACCTTTGCCGAGTACGGGTGGGAAGACATCGACGTCGGGCTTCGCTTGCGCTTTGCCGGCGTGAAGGCGGTTTTCAACAAGCACGCGCTGGTGTACCACTATAAGCCGCGGCTGCGTAGCTCCAACGTGGAAAAAATGCTCGCGCAAGCGCGCGCGCAGGCGCGCACGGCGGTGCAGCTGGCGCAGTTGCATCCGCATTGGCGAACCTACCTGGCCACCGGTGACAATGCACCGTCCCGGCTCCTGCACAAATGGATGCGCGGAATCGACATGGCGCGGCACTACCGCAGCGCGCTGGGCGATCTTTCGCAAGACCGCCCGCTGAACGACAGCGAACTGCGTGCCGCGGCTCGCCTTCGAACGCAAACGTATTTCGACGAATTGGAACGCGCCCGCACGCGCTCCTGATGAATATTCTGCTTTCGCGCACGGATCGCATCGGCGATCTCGTGCTCTCGACACCCGCGATTGCAACTGTGCGCCGCTCTTTTCCGGATGCGCGAATCGTGATGGTCTGCAGTCCGTACAATCGCGTCGTCATGGAGCGCAGCGTCGATATCGACGATCTGGTCGATCTGCCGGACGGGGCCAAGCCCGGCGCGTTCGGGGCGCGGTATCGCGGTAAAATCGATTTGGCAGTGGCCCTGGCGCCACGGCTGCAGGACATTGCGTTGGCCGGAGCTACTCGCGCGGCCGTGCGCGTCGGCTACACCTATGTCCGCCGGTATGTCGCGCGGTTGACGGCGCGCTTTTTTCTGAACCGGGTGATGCTTTCGGAAGCGGATCCCGACCTGAGCGAACGCGATCCGCATCGTCACGTGCGCCACGAAGTAAATCAGCTGCTGGATTTGGTGGAGCTTGCGGGCGCGCATCAGCGCGTGTTGGATTTACGCCTGAACGTGACCGATGAAGACCGCTCGTCGATCGCGTACCTGCCGTCTTCGCCGATCGTGCTGCACTTGGGACAGCGCTGGTTTCAGGATGGAAGTACCCTCGATTCGACCCTTGCGCTGATGAGCGAGCTGCATCGCTTCGGCGCGCCGCTCGTCGTCACGTATGCTCCGGAATGCGAGCAGTACGCGGCGCGTATCGCGGAATCGCGGAGCGCGGACATGCTGCTGGGCGGGCTGCCGTTCTACCGCTGGGCCGCAGTGTTCGAGCGCGCGCGCGTCATCGTCACCGTCGACACCGGTGCGACTCATGTCGCAAGCGCCGTACGCAGGCCCACCGTCGTCGCTTTCGAACACCGGTATTTCCGGCTGAATTCGCAGGAATGGGCGCCATATGGCGTGCCGAACGTGCTCGTTCAAAAACCGGCCGACGAATCGGAGCAGTCGCTCGCGCGTTTCCGCGGGGAGATTCTGGCCGGCGTCGCTTCATTAATCGAACATGCTTGAAATTTCCGTCGTCATTCCGACGTACAACCGCATCGACACGCTGCGTCACGTGATTCCGTCGCTGCTTTCACAAAGCGTTCCCGAGGCGTCGTACGAGCTGCTGATCTGCGACTCCAACTCGAACGACGGCACCGCGGAGTATCTTGCGGAGGTCTCGGCGCAGCATCCGAACGTGCGGCATCTTCCGGGCGCATACACGGGCCGCGCGATGGCGCGGAATGCCGGCATTCACGCCGCGAGCGCAGACGTGGTCCTATTCAATGACTCCGACATCATTGCGGATCCGCAGCTGCTTGCCGAACATCTCGCGCATCACCGCGCGAGACGCAATATCGCCGTCGTCGGCTGGGAAGTACAGGTTGCCTCGATCGAAGACTACGAAATGCAGCGGACGCACCCGGAACGCCGGCGCAGCCTGCATCCGCCGGCGCGCAAGGCCTTGAGCTGGCTGTATTTTCTCACGGGAAACGCATCCGTACGGCGCGACGATCTGCTTGCCGTCGGCGCGTTCGACGAGAGCTTTACGGGCTACGGCCACGAGGATTTAGAACTGGGATACCGCCTGCAAAAAGCCGGGATTACGATTCTGTACGAACCCAATGCCGTCAACTACCATTGCCAGGACGTTCCGCACGAAGGTCAAGTCGAGAAGATGAAACTGGCCGGACGGTCGACGGTGCGGTTCTATCGCAAGCATCCCGATTTTGCGGTGATGGCGAATCTGGGGATGACGCCGGTTTCTCTGGGGTTGCATTCGGCGCTGAGCAAGCTCCCGTGGGTGCTCGGCTACTTCGACCGCCGCGCCGGCGAGTCGAAGTTTGCGCGCGATTTGATTCAACAGTACTATTACGTATCGGGCATCAAGACCGCTTTGGCTGAGGATAAGCATGCATAGCACCGCGACCAAACGCTCCTGCGGCGCGCTGCGCGGCGCCGACGTCGGGACCGCCGCCGAATTGAACGGATGGGTGAACCGGCGCCGCGATCACGGCGGCTTGATTTTTATCGATTTGCGCGATCGCGACGGTATCACGCAGGTCGTGTTCGATCCGCAGCAGCCGGCGTTCAAAGACGCCGAGCATTTGCGGCACGAAGACGTCATTCGCGTGCGGGGTAGCGTGCGCCGGCGTCCGCAGGGAACGGAAAACTCCAAGCTTGCAACGGGTGAGATCGAGGTCGGCGCCGACGAATTGGAAGTGCACAACCGCTCGCTGGTGCCGCCGTTTCCCGTGAACACCGACGACGACGTCGACGAGAACCTGCGCCTCGAATACCGGTACCTGGACTTGCGCCGTCCGCGCCTTCAGCGCAACATCGCAATTCGTCACGCAATCGTGAAAGCGCTGCGGGACTTTTTCGACGAGCGCGGTTTTTTGGAAATCGAGACGCCGATGCTGATCAAGTCGACGCCCGAAGGCGCGCGCGACTACTTGGTGCCCAGCCGCATCCACCAAGGCTCGTTCTACGCGCTCCCTCAGTCGCCGCAGATCCTGAAACAGATCTTGATGATCGCCGGCTTTGGGCGGTACATGCAGATCGCGCGCTGCATGCGCGATGAAGATCAGCGGGCGGACCGGCAGTTGGAATTCACGCAAATCGACGTCGAAATGTCGTTCGCTACCCAAGAAGAAGTGCTCGAGCTCATGGAATCCGCGATCCGGCATGCGTGGCGGGCGGTTTTGCACGTCGATCTGCCGCCGTTTCCGCGGTTTTCGCACGCCGAGGTGATCGACCGTTACGGCAGCGATAAGCCCGATCTTCGTTTCGGTTTGGAGTTAGCCCACGTCAACGACGTCTTCGCCGGTACGGAATTCGGCGTATTCAAAAACGCCATGGACGCGGGGGGCGCCGTCATCGCGCTGCGCTATCCGGGAGGCGCGCAACTTTCGCGGCGCGATTTCGATGCGCTCACCGAAACCGCGAAGCAGAACGGGGCCAAGGGAATGGTCTGGATCGCGCTCGGAGCCGACGGCGCAAAGAGCTCGGCGGCCAAGTTTATCGACGAGCGGGCCATTGCGCGAGTGAGCGAACGCACGCAGGCGCGGACGGGCGACGCGATGCTGCTTTTTGCCGACGCGCGCGATGCGGCGCTTCTGGTTGCGGGCAAGATGCGTGCGGAAGTCGGCGAGCGCTGCGGCTTGCGCGATCCGTCGCAATTCGCGTTCGCGTGGGTCACCGATTTCCCGCTCTTCGAAATCGATGAAGAGACCGGTCAGCCCGCTCCGGCGCATCATCCGTTTACGGCTCCCGGCGATGGGCAGTGGGACCTCATCGATACGGAACCGATGAAGATGCGCGCGCAGCACTACGACATGGTGTTGAACGGCTTCGAATTGGGGAGCGGCTCCATCCGCATTCATAAGCCGGAATTTCAACGGCGCATCTTTGCGATGCTCGGCATGACGGACGAACAAATCGAGGAGCGCTTCGGATTCTTTTTACGCGCGTTGGACTATGGCGCTCCGCCGCACGGAGGCATGGCGCTGGGCATCGATCGCATCGCGATGCTGGCCGTCGGCGAAACGAGCATCCGCGACGTCATCGCGTTCCCGAAGAATCAGATGGCTCGCGACGTGATGATGGATGCGCCCTCGGCCGTTCCGCCGCGGCTGCTGCGCGACTTGGGCTTGCAACTGCGCGAAACCGCCCCAAAAAGCCAGACGTAGCGGCCGTTCAAGGCCCGAAGGCGCGGCGACGCCAACCTCCCGGCATGCGCTCGTGCTTCGCACTTTTTGTGATGCTTTCGGCGTCGGCAATGCCCGCCGCCGTCCTCGCCCAAGCACCGGATCCGCTGACGCTGGTGGATCCGTTCGTCGGCACTTCCGGAACGAAAACCGGCGGCCCGATCGACACGTTTCCCGGTGCCGATGCTCCGTTCGGAATGATCCAATTCAGTCCCGACACGCCGTCGCTGCCGCCGGGCGGCGGCTACGATTACAAGGACGACGCGATCGGCGGCTTCAGTCTGGATCACATGAGCGGCCCGGGCTGCATGATCTACGGCGATTTTGCGATCTTGCCGGTAACCGGCGACGCGCCGGATCCGGAGCACGCGCGTCAGCCGTTCTCGCATAAAGACGAAAGCGCATCGCCCGGTTACTACTCCGTAGCGCTTGGAAAGGATGCTGAGATTCGGGCGGAGGTCACGGCCGGTGCGCGCGACGGAATTGCGCGCTTCGCCTTTCCGCGCGGGAGCGATGCTACGATTCTGGTGAACGCCGCGTCCAATCAGGGCGGTGCCAACGACTCGGCTATTCGCGTCGTTTCGCCGACGCGGATCGAAGGCTGGGCGAGCGCCGGTCAGTTCTGCGGAATGCCCAACACGTACACCGTCTATTTCGCGGGCGAATTCGATCGGCCGATGAGCGGCTCGGGTGTCTGGGGCGGCGGCCACGGACCGCATGCGGGCCTTTGGGCGCACTTCGGTACCGCGGCAGATTCGACGGTGACGCTGCGCGTGGCGCTTTCTTGGGTCGATCAAGCGGGCGCGTGGACCAATCTGCGTTCCGGTGCGAGCGCCTTCGACGCGCAGCGCGCACAAACCGCGCAGGCGTGGGCAGCGTATTTGCGGCGCGTGCAAATTACGGGCGGCACGCAAGCGCAGCAGCGAACGTTCTACACTGCGCTTTATCACGCCATGCTACATCCCAATTTGTACAGCGATGCCGACGGCCGGTATCGCGGCTTCGACGGCGGCGTTCACCGCGTCCGCACTACGCACGACGAATACGCGACGTTCTCGGGCTGGGATATCTACCGGACGCAGCTTCCGCTCATTGCCATGCTTGCGCCGCGCGAAACGAGCGACATGATGCAATCGCTCGTCGACGACGCGCGTCAAGGCGGATGGCTGCCGAAGTGGCCGGTGGCGAACGCGTATAGCGGCGTGATGGGCGGCGATCCGGCCGCCCCTATTCTTGCGGGCGCATATGCGTTCGGCGTGCGCGGATTCGACACGCACGCCGCGCTGCTCGCACTGATTAAGAACGCCTCGAACGACGCGTCGCCCGCAGGCCAAGGGTGGTATCGGCCGCGGCCCGGGCTGGGCGAGTATCAAAAGCTCGGCTACGTCGCGAACACGCACACGACCAACGTGTCTCCCGTCCCGAACGGTGCATCGCTGACGCTGGAGTACGCAATCGCCGACTTTTCCATCGCGCAATTCGCGCGCAGTTTGCACGCTATGCAAACGTACCGCACGTATTTGGGGCGATCGCAACGGTGGCGCAATCTGTTCGACACGCGCCTAGGCGCGATTACACCGCGCGATCGCGCCGGAGCCTTCCTGCAGACGCCGATTACGCCGAACGGACAAAGCGGATTCCAAGAGGGAAATGCCGCGCAGTACACGTGGATGGTGCCGCACGATCTCGCGACGCTGATATACGGATTGGGCGGCCGCGCGGCGGCGATTGCGAAATTGGATACGTACTTTTCGCAGCTCAATGCCGGTCAGGATAAGCCCTATGCATGGCTCGGGAACGAACCGAGTTTGCTGGATCCGTGGGTGTATCTGAGCGCGGGCGCGCCCAGCAAAGCGGAGCGCGTCATCAGCGAAGCGCTGGACACGCTCTACGGCGATACGCCCGAAGGAATACCGGGCAACGACGATCTCGGTACGATGAGTGCCTGGTACGTTTGGTGCGCGCTCGGATTGTACCCGCAAAATCCGGCCGCGCCCGTCCTCGACCTGGGAACTCCCCTCTTTTCCAGCGTGCGCATCAACGTTCCGGGCGGAGCGCGAATCGACGTCAGCGCACCGTCAGCAAATGCGCAAAACATCTACGTGCAAGGCGTCCGCGTGAACGGCGCGGATCGGCACGCGACATGGGTTGCGTTCGACGCGCGCAAACCGCTTTCGATCGCCTACACGCTCGGACCGGCCGCAAGCACTTGGGGTACCGCGACCGGCGATGCACCGCCGTCGTATCAGGCGACGATGCCGTCGTTCCCGCCTTCAACGTCGGCTTCGCTCGAGCTGCTGGATCCCGTACTCGCGATACCGCCCGGCGGCCACGCGGCGCTGCGCGTCGGCGTTTCCGATCCGGACACGGCTAATCCGGCGCGTGTCTCCTGGCGCTTGCAGACCGCTCCGCAAGTATCTGCGCAGAACGTAACCGGGGCGGTAACCGCAAATTCGAATTTTGAGATTGCGCTCAATGCGGATTCCGGCGCGCCTGCGCATTATTATCCGGCGACACTCTCTGCGAAAGCCGAGAACGGCGCCATACTCGAACCGCGCGATTTCTCGGTACGCGTTGCGGCAGCGGACCAGCGCATTCCGCTCGCGTACGTCGCAAACTTTTCCGACAATACCATCACCGCATTCGATCCGCAAACCGGCGCGGTGGCTGCGACGATTTCCGTCGGCACCAGTCCGGGAGACGTTGCGATAACGCACGGCGGTACGCAGCTGCTCACCGCTAATCAGGGCTCCAACGACGTGACGGTCGTCGACACGGCGACGATGCACGTGACGGCGACAATCAAAACGGGAAAGACGCCGGCGAGCCTTGCCCTCTCGCCGGACGGAACGTCTGCATGGGTTACCGATTACGGCGACGGCGCGGTGCAGCGCATCGATCTTCAACGGCTCAGCGCCGGGCGCCCCATCCCCGTAGGACGGCAACCGCAAGAACTGGCGTTTTCTGCGGACGGATCCACGCTGTATGTCGCCGATCAGGGCGACAATGCAGTCACCGTCCTGAACGTTCGCACGCTGGCGCAGTCGGTCGTACACGTGGGTGCGCGACCGTTCGGCATTGCGATCTCCAAAGACGGATCGACGGCGTACGTAAGCGACACCGCTTCCAACGACGTGACGCCGATCGATTTGCACACGCTGCAAGCGCGCAGCCCAATCCCGGTCGGCGTCGATCCCCAAGGCATGACGATCGCGGGCAACCGGCTGTACGTGGCCGATTCCGGTGCCGACACGATTAGCATCGTGGATCCGGGGCGCCGCGCCCGGATAGGAACCATTCGCGTGGGTCTGAACCCGCAAGTCGTCATCGCGGCCGACGGCGGAGAATCGTTGTATACCGTGCCGATGGGAGACAACGCCTGCGTTAAGATTTCGATCGCTCATCCCGCCGATCTGCGCACGATAGCCACGGGAAACACGCCAATCGCCGTGGCGCTTCCGTAAGATTTTTGCCCCCGCGGTCGAATTGAGCGCGCATGCACAGGTTCCGGTCCCTTTTGGCGGCGGCGGTTTTTATTGCGCTGGCTGCCGGGGCGTTCATGACGATCGTTCTTCCGCAGCGCGCGACCGCGCAGCAGCATTCATGCGGCCAGACGATGTTCAGCTCGAGCGGCGTGGTGTACGCAGTGGTCTTCGCGAAGAACGGCGCGGTGCAGCAGTACCTGCTGCAGACCTCGTCACATAATCAAGAGCGCGATCACGATGCGCTGCTCGCTGCCCAGCAAAAGTATGGTCCGGAAGCGATAAATGCGCCGCCGGTCAAGATCATCAGTTTCAAGCCGGGTGCCGGCGGAATGATGATCCCCGACAAGGCGATCGACAGCTGCGGGCGCATAACGCACTTTCACTAGCCGCTGCATGCGATCGAATATATCAAGGCCTCATGACGATGAGGTCTTTTTGTTTATGGGGACTCGAGGATCGCGCGGGCGCGCGTGAAGATGGCATCGAACATCGCGCGCGTCAGCTTTCCCGTGTTCGTGTTCTGGCGCGACGGATGAAATGAAGCGACGATCGTAACGGTGCGGCTTTCTCTGCGCGCCGTCGTCTCCACGCCATGGCCGAATTGCGGGCGCGGCGGCTCCAGCGCGAATCCGCAATCGCGCAATGCATCGATTGCGGCTTTGGTACCGATGGCGCCCAAACCCACAATCACGCGTACGCGATCCAAGACGTCGACCTCGCGCAGCAGATACGGATAGCAGCGGCGCAATTCTTCGGGAGTCGGCTTGTTCTGCGGCGGAGCGCACCGCAGCGCGGCTGTAATGATGCAGTCGCGCAAAACCAGACCGTCGTCGGCGCTCACCGCGCTTTCCTGCGACGCGAATCCCGCGCGGTACAGCGCGGGGTAGAGAAAATCGCCGGACGCGTCACCCGTAAACATGCGGCCCGTTCTATTGCTCCCGTGCGCGCCGGGCGCCAAACCGACGAGCATGACGCGCGCGGACGGATCGCCGAATGCCGGCACCGGTTTTCCCCAGTACGTCCAATCGCGGTAGGCGCGTTTCTTTTCGGCGGCGACTTGGCGGCAATACGTTCGCAGCTCCGGGCATTTCGTACAACGCACGACGGCGCGCTGGATGGCCGCAAAATCTTCGTTCATTGCAATCCCGGAAAGCCGAACTTTGCGAGTGCCGCATAGGCGACGATACCGGCGGCGGTCGACAAATTGATGCTGCGCACGCTGCCCGCGCGCTGCGGAATACGGAGCACGCGGTCGCCCTGCGCTTCAACCACCGCGGCCGGTAATCCGCGCGTTTCCTTTCCGAATACCAGAACGTCGCCGCGCGCGAAGGCGGCTTCGTCGTACCGCCGCTTCCCTCGCGTCGAGAGAAACCAACGCTGCATGTGCGCGGTCGTCTCGAGAAAACTTTCGAGCGACGGATGGACGATGACGTGCAAATGCTCCCAGTAGTCCAGTCCCGCGCGCTTGAGCTCGCGATCGTCGATCCGGAATCCCAGCGGCTCGACCAAATGGAGCTGGCTTCCGGTCGCGGCGCACAAGCGAGCGACGTTTCCCGTGTTCGGCGGAATCTCCGGTTCTACCAGCGCGATGTGCAGCGGCGCGCGCTCGTCAATCCGCTCGGTGAGCCGCGATTGCGGACCGGTCATGAGTTCACGATGGGCAGATAATCGATGCCGACCGGTGCAACGGCATACGCGACGCCGGCGTTTCGCTGCCAGATCCGTTCCAGCGCGGCTCGCGGATACACGACGCGGACGTGCGGCGCAGCCGGATCGTTCATCGCGCAGTCACCGTTGGCCGTGAACCCGCAGAGCACCGCAAGGTGACCGTCGGAATGCTCGAGCGGCGCTCCCGGCAATTCGCCCTGCTTCCAGCTGTACGAGATGGCCAGCGGCATTCCGATCCCGGTCAGGCGCGCGGCATGATCCAAGTTTCGCAGGTAGACGACTGCTGCGCGTAACCCCAAACTCCCGCTGAACGCGACGTTGAACGTCC
This sequence comes from Vulcanimicrobiaceae bacterium, assembly GCA_035938175.1. Classification (GTDB taxonomy): domain Bacteria; phylum Vulcanimicrobiota; class Vulcanimicrobiia; order Vulcanimicrobiales; family Vulcanimicrobiaceae; genus DASRDE01. The sequence continues at coordinate 161,105 of DASZHD010000008.1, read as the reverse complement.
AGTTGCCCGTTCCCTGATACGCACGATCGAATACCGCCGCGGCAGTCGCTTCCACATCGTAGTCCAAGCCATGGTACGCGTTCAGCATCGACAAGCTCGCCGCGCTGCACCAGCCGCGTTGTTCCTGCTGCACGTATTGCGATCGCGCCGGGACGTCCAAGATGCGTGCGTCGCCCAAGTACGGCAGAGAGGGCGCCGTACGGACGGGCGATGCAAAGGCGACGGCTTTGAATTCGACGCCGCGCGCGCGGACCTCGATTCCGTCGAACGGTTGCGCCGCTCGAATCACGTCGACTTGCACGTTCACGTCGTCGTGCGCGGGCGAGAACGACTGCCGTCCTTCGGCCGACCACTGCGCGTAATCGAGCCACGGCGTCGCCGCACTCTGCGCGCGCAGCAGGCGGAACGAAATCGTGCCGGACTCCGTAAAACTGTTCCAACTCAGAACGCCTTCGCGGGCGGGTTCAAACGTGAGCGTGACGAGTTCGTCGACGCCGGTTTTCATGGTCAGCACGGGTGTGCCGGCGATGACGAAGTCTTGAAGAAACCGTCCATGGTTTGCGCGAAAATATTGCAGCCTTTCCGGCGGTGAACCGGCGTCCAACGATCAAACATTCAAACGCGCCAGTCCCAGCAGTTCCACATGTCGGCGATGAACGCTGCGGGGACGTAGCCGTGCACGTCCGTGTTGACTGCCGCGTACGAATTTTCCCAGTAGAAGAATACGGCGGGAACGAGCCGGTGAATGCGCGCTTCCTCTTGTTGATACAGCGCTTTGCGGCGCGCGCGATCGAACGTTTGCAGTGCGGCGGAAGACGTGCGATCGACGATCGCATCGCGCAGCCACGACGTGTTCGCTCCATGCGGCGGGATGAAGGTGCTGTTCCACAGTCCGGCATTGTCGGGATCCGGCGCGTTGGTGTCGACGGTCCATTCGAGATCGTATTTGCCGGAGTAAAGGGGACCGTCTTGCGCAAACAGTAGGTTCACCGGATAGTTGCGGATTTCGAGCTGCACGCCTAAGGGCCGTAAGTCGCTCTGTATTTGAATCTCCGCCTGCGCGTTGGGTTGATTGTTCGTACTCGTGGAAATCATCAGATGGAGCGGCTGTCCGTTTTTGTGCCGGACGCCGTCGGCACCCGGGGTCCATCCCGCTTGTTCGAGCAACGCCGCCGCACGTGTTGGATCGTAGGCGTACGGCGGGATGGCGGGCGCTGCCCACGATTGCGGAAAAATGTCGCTGACTGCAAGTTGATTGATTCCGCGGTACGACTTGTCGTTTATTCGCTTCCAATCGACGCCTTGCGCGATGGCTTGCCGGACGCGCAGATCGCTCAGAATGGGACGGCTCATGTTGATGCCCAGATGCCGCCAGTTGGCGATGAGCCGGTGGCTCACGGTTATGCCCGAGATATTCGCGAGCTGCGGAATGTGGACTTGATCGACTCCGCTGTAAACGTCGATTTCGTGCGTTCGCAACTGCGTGAATAACGTATTCGTGTCCGGGATCACTTTCCACAGCACTTCTTTCAGTGCCGGCGCTCCGCGAAAATAGACCTGATTCGGAACGAATGAGAGCCACGCTCCGTGGTTCCACTCGCGCAAAACGTACGGTCCGCTGGAGATCGGATGCTGGTTGAACGGCGCATGATTGATGTCGGGAAGCGTCCCGAGGACGTGTGCGGGCAGCGGAGGATAACTCCCCATCGCAAAGATGCCCATGATCGTCGCGTTAGGCTGCTTCAGATGCACGATTATCGTCTGTGCGTCGGGCGTTTGCGCCCAGGCGATATCCGTCCAATTGACGAGCGATTTCGTATTGTTCCGCGGATTTTCCACCGCGTGGTACGTGAACATCCAATCGGCGCTGGTGAGCGGCGTTCCGTCCGACCAGCGCGCTTTGCGCAAATGAAAAACGATCGTCTTCCCGTCTTTGCTGATTCCGGCGTTGCCGTACGTCGGCACCGCAAGCGCCAGATCCGGAATGAAATTGCCGTCCGCATCGTACCGCAAGAGATACGAGAACAACATGGCATCGACTTCGTCCGTTGCCGCGGTGTGGCCGAACAGCGGATTGATGCTGTCCGGTTCGTCGGGCTCGCCTAAACGCAGCACGCCCGGCTGCGTCCACGCGTTGCGGCCCGCCGTGTGCGCCGTGCCGGCGGAACGCGAACAGCCCGCCAGGGCGGCAAGAAGCGCCGCCGCCAGCATCGTGAAACGAAACGCGCTCATACGTGCTGCGGAATCGCGAGCGGCTGTGTCTTGACGAGCGCCGGCGCGATGGCGTTCCACAATGCGTGCGCACCGAATCGTACGACGTCGTCCGCGGGCAGGCCGGTTTCGCAGCGGGCACGTTGGATCTCGGCCTGTGCCCGCTCTTCCGAAAGCCCGAACGTGTTCAGCGCGATTCCGGCAACGCGCGCCGGCTTGACCGCCGCGCAGATCTCTTCGTGCATGCGAATCAATTCGGCATACGGCAGCGTCGGCGTGTCGAACACCTCGATTCGTTCGCGTTTGGGATCGACGACCAGCACGAGGGCGTCGGCGCCGCTCCCGAAGAGCAGCGAGAGCGTCACCGGCGCGTATGCCGGGTGATTGATGCTCCCTTGTCCTTCGACGAGAATCACGTCCGGGTCGCGGCTCGCGGCTTCCAGTACGATTTGTTCCGTCGCACCGGTCGCAAAATCCGAAATGACGCGATCGATCGCAATGCCCCAGCCGGCGATCATGATTCCGGTTTGTCCGGTCGGAACGAATTCTGCGTGCGTGCCCGCATCTTGCGCGGCGCGTGCAAGTTCCAGCATGACCGTCATTTTCCCAACGGCGCAATCGTTGCCGACGGCAAGTACGATCGGCGCCCGCACGTTGTAGACGGCGCCGGAAAACAGCGGTACTTCAGGCGGTTTGCGTACGTCCCAAATCTTAGCGCCGCTGATGCGCGCATCGCGCGCGAACCCGGGATCCTCGCCGAGCATGTCGTGCAGTCCGCTGACGATTTCGAGTTTCGCCTGAATTGCAACGGCGACTTCGGCACGCCAATCCGCCGGCAACTTTCCGCCTTTGGGCGCAGTGCCGATCAACAGCGACGTCGGTCCGTAGGCGAGGCCTTCGCGGACGCTCGCGACGATCGGCGCGTCGGATTTCAAGTGCGGCAGCAGATCGGAAACGCGGCGGCCGGCGTAGTCCCGGTCGACGACGGCGACGGTTTCATCGGAACTATACCGGATTACGCCGTGTGCAGTTTTCGCGTTGTCCGCAAAACTCGCCGGCGCGAGGACGAGGTACCGCCGCCTATGCAACGGCCGCGCGCTCCATTACGCCGAGGCCCGGTGCGTCCGGCAAAACGATCTTTCCGCGATCGTACGAGATGCCGGTAAACGGATCGTCCTTGGTCAACAACGGCCCGTCGATGTCGGCCCAATCGACCAGCGGTGAAATGTGCGCGGCCGCCGTTGCGGAAATTTGCGACTCGACCATGCACCCGAGCATGATCTTCATGCCCAGCGCGCGTGCCGTATGGATCATCGCAATCGCGCCGCGGATTCCGCCGGTTTTCGCGAGCTTGACGTTCACGCCGTCGACGCATCCGGCAAGTTTGGGCAGATCGGCGGCGGTCAGCGAATCCTCGTCCGTGACGATTGGAATCTTGGAACGATCGCGAACATAGCGCAGCCGTTCCGGATGGCCGGCGGGAACCGGTTGTTCGCAAAATTCTATGTCGAAGCGTTCCAGTTCGCGCAATGCCGTGACGGCTTCATCAACGTTCCATCCCTCGTTCGCATCGACGCGGATCGTGCCGGTATACGTGGAGCGTATCAACTCGATCGTTTCGACGTCGCGGCGGACGCTGCCCGATCCGAGCTTCACCTTCACAATCGGATGGCCGCCGATCTCGCGCAACTTTTGGCGAGTAACGTCCGGTTCGCCTATGCCGATAGTAAACGACGTGATGGGCGTCTTGCGCGGATCCAGTCCGAAAAGGCGGTACAGCGGAAGCCCGCAGTCTTTTCCGATCAGATCGTGCAGCGCGATATCCAGCCCGCAGCGCGCAGCCGGCGGAATCTGCGGCCCGAGGAGTTCGTCCAGGCAGTAGGGGTCCTCGCCGGCCGGCGGTTGTGCACGGAAGTATGCCAGCACACTGTCGACCGACTCGCCATACCGTTCGATCGGAACCGATTCGCCCAGGCCTTCGATGCCGTTCCAACGCAAGCGAAATACCGCGGTGTGCGCGACGTCTTCGCTTCCTCGGGCGATGGTGAACGGATGAACCAGTGTGAGGTCCAAGCGGGACAGCGATAGCGAAAGGCCGGACATGGAGCGCACACTTCTGCGCGTCATCGTCGGGTTCATCGAACAGCCGAACGCACGAAAACAGGGCCGGCGCGTAGCGCGCAAGCCGTTCAGCGGGGAGCGCTGCGATTACCGGTCGGGGTTTTTCTGACGAGCGGTTTCGTCCGCCCGGTCGTCCTCGTCGCCGGTTAGCGCAGAATCGGCGCTGCCTCGGTCGTCCTGCGGCTCACCGTCGGCGGTTTCGGAGAGCGTGCGGCTTCCGTAGTCGCTGGGGTGGCCGACGAGATCGCGCTCATTTCGTTTTTCCATAGCAACCTGCAGGCGCAAGGTACCCATTCCTTTCTAGCGCGAAACGGGCGTGGCGACGCGATACACGCTGCCGCGATGATCGAATCGCACGGCTTCGCCCAGCGTGACGGCGGCGTGCCGTTCCGACCCGCGAATGACGCGCCGTTCTTCGACGTTGTCGTATCGCGCGCACGTTGCGTTCGATAGGCGTTCTTCACGCGAAGGCGATTCCGCCGCATGGTCGAGTTCGTGCGCTAAACCGAGTGCCGGCGATTGCGTGCCGCCGCGCGCCGTGCGCAACGCACTGTACGGATCCCAATACACGGCGTCCGTATTCGGATCGAACCGATCGTCGCTATGCCGATCGATACGCAAACGGTAGACGCGTTGCGAGTGTTCGATGCGTGCAAAGATCCGGCGTTCGACGGAGTCTCTGCAGAGATACGCTTTCGCGAGACCGTAGTCTTTTCGCGCTGCCGGCGGGATCGTGATTGCCATATCGGCATATCACGCAGCGAAACAAAAGTGTAAAGCGGCGCGCTGTCAAGGTCTTGACCGCGGTGATAAAGTTGGAACGTCGACTGCGCATAGCGCGCAGCGCACCATAGGTGCTGGACCAACGAGATAACCTAGGGAGCATCAGCTCCGGTCACGACGGTACGGCTTGGCCAACTCGGCTGCTGTACCGGAGCCCGGGCCGCACCCACCTGCGAGAACGCAGGTTCAAACCTCGTGCGGAAGACGCTACGTGCGGTCGATGGATGCAAAAAGCGCGCTTCGCCACCGGCGAAGGGCGTTTTTTGCCGGCTCGGCCGCCGCCACGCCTTGAGCGTCATCCAGGGCGACGAACCCCAGATAACCGCCGAGCAACTGCACCAGTTCCTCCGGGCGTGACTCGTCAAGGTCTGCCCACACCAGTACGGTCTTGGGCAGCAGCGCCTGGGGTTCGCTTGCCGAATCGAGCGCCGCGAAATGCGGCCCGTAGCGCAGCCACGCCGAGTCCGCTTCTTTCGAGACGCGTTTCATGTCCGGCGTCGTCGCACCGAACGTGTGCGGAGCATTGCGCAATGCCAGCGTAATGTTGTGCTCTTTGGCCATTCCGGCCGCCGTCCCGAACTTCACCAGCGCGTCGCTCCACGAGGCGGACGTTTCCAGCGGCGCGGGAGCCGACAAAAGCGGCGATCCAAGCGTCTGCGCCATCGCGACGTGCTCCAGCATGTGAGCGTCGTCGGACGAAAAAAAACCGTCCGAGCGCACTGCCGCGATGCACAGTCCCAGATCGGTTGCCATCTTCTTGACCTGGGCGAGGTAGTCGGTATCGAAACGCGGAAAGTGCCGCACGTCAAGAACCACGCCGTCAACTGCCAGCTCGTGCGCGCACAGATCGATCCATTCCAATTGCGTCAGCTCGCCGCTGCGCAACGATGAATCGAACGCGGTACTCGAGCACGCCAGTTTCATAGGCTCTGGCCGTTTCGACCGCTCAATGGAAGGCCCTGCGCTAACAACATGAACATCGCACTCGGAGCCGATCACGCCGGCTATCAAAGTAAAGAACGCATCAAAGAACTTCTGACGTCCGCCGGACACACCGTGGCCGATTACGGCACCTGCGACGAAACGCCGGTCGATTATCCGCAGTTCGGTTATGCGGTCGCCGAGGCCGTTGCGTCGGGCCAGTCGGAACGCGGCATCGTCGTGTGCGGCTCCAGTTTGGGAATTGCAATGGCTGCCAACAAGGTTCCCGGCGCGCGCTGCGCCGCTGTGTTCGAGCCGCTGATGACCGAACTCTCGCGCCGCCACAATGACGCGAACGTTTTGGCGCTTTCCGAACGTCTAACCGGATGGGAAATGCTCGAACGGTTGGTGCACATTTTTCTGGAAACGCCCTTCGACGGCGGCCGTCACGCGTGGCGCGTGCAGCAGCTGTTCGAGTACGGCGACGAGCAGCGCGAGCGCACGCTCAAAGCGATTGAAAACGGAACTGTAACGGGCGCGCAGACGCCCGCCGATTTACTCGGAGCGCACGCATGACGCAAAATGTCTTGATACTCGTCGTTTCCGCCTTAGTGTGCGCTTACGACGTGTACATCGCCGTGCGCTCGGGGGGCCACAATATCTTTGCGTGGTGTTTGGCCGCGGTCATGGCAATCGTTGCGATCTTCACTCTACGTCAAGTCGTCCGCCCCAACTCGTGACGGCTGCTTTCGGAGAACCCATGGACATTTTAACCGCCGGCCATATCGAATCCGCCGACCCGCAGGTCTTTGCCGCAATCGCCGACGAGGATCGCCGGCAGCGCGAAAATTTGGAACTCATCGCGTCCGAGAATTACGCCAGCAAAGCTGTGCGCGAAGCAATGGGCTGCGTGATGACCAACAAATACGCCGAAGGCTACCCCGGAAAACGCTATTACGGCGGGTGCGAATACGTCGACGTTGCGGAAAACTTGGCGATCGACCGGCTCAAGCAACTTTTCAAGTCCGATCACGCGAACGTGCAAGCGCATGCCGGAGCGCAGGCAAACATGGCCGTGTTCATGGCCGTGCTGCAGCCCGGCGATACGGTGCTCGGAATGTCGCTTGCGCACGGCGGCCATTTGACCCACGGAACGAAGGTCAGTTTCAGCGGCAAGCTCTACAACGCACTGGCTTACGGCGTACGCAAAGACACAGAACTGATCGATTACGATGAAGTGCGATCGCTCGCGCGCGATCACAAGCCGAAAATGATCATCGCCGGAGCGAGCGCGTATCCGCGTACGATGGACTATGCTCCGTTTCGCGAGATCGCGGCCGAGATCGGCGCGGTATTTATGGTCGACATGGCGCACATCGCGGGACTCGTCGCGACGGACTTGCATCCGTCGCCGGTGCCGTTTGCCGATTTCGTCACGTCGACGACGCACAAGACGCTGCGGGGGCCGCGCGGCGGTCTCGTTTTATGTACCGGGAAGTGGGCGCAGCCGCTGGACAAATCGGTATTCCCGGGCATTCAGGGCGGCCCGTTCATGCACATGATCGCCGCGAAAGCGGTAGCGTTCGGCGAGGCGCTCGCGCCGTCGTTCAAGACGTACCAGCAAAACGTGATCCGCAACGCAAAAGTCATGGCCGAAGAATTCGTCCGTAACGGCTTGCGGCTCGTGGCGGGCGGCACGGACACGCATCTGATGCTCGTCGACGTTTCCGTGAAGGGGCTTACCGGTAAAGCGACCGAGGCGTATCTGGACGAGATCGGCATCACGGTGAACAAGAACGCGATTCCGTACGATCAGCAGAAACCGATGGTCGCAAGCGGCATCCGCATCGGAACTCCCGCTATCACGACGCGCGGATTCGGCGAAGACGAATGCCGCGAAGTTGCGCGCATCATCTGCGAAGGCTTGTCGGATATCGGAACGCGCGAAAAGATCGAAACACTGCGAGGACGGGTGCACGAATTGACGGGACGTTTCGACGTCCCCTAACCCCTCGTCATCGTGAGGCTTTTCGTCATCGTGAGCCGGTTGGTCATCGTGAGGAATCGAACGACCCCGAGCCATCGAGGGGGCGCACCTCCACTCGGAACCGCGCCCGACGTCTTGCATCCGTGCAAAACGCTGGCCTACTGAATTGAACGCTTCAAAACACATCCGTGTGTAGGCGTTCAATTCAGATGATTCCGAGTGGAGGTGCTCCCCCTCGATGCCTCGGGGTCCTTTGTTACACCCTTCGATGCCTCAGGGTCCTTCGATTCCTCAGGATGACGAAAGGGCTTTACTTCAAAGCCCCGTTCGCCCGGTGTACCAGATCCGTCAAATGCGCGCTGGTCGCCTCGTCGTGATGCCCGTGCATCGCACGTGACGCATCGGACGCTATACGACGCAGTTCCGCACGCGCAAGCGACTGCGCGTCCGGAGGCGTGCCTTTTTCCGGTTTGTTCGCCACGTCGCTCAACTTGTCGACGAGAAGTGCTTGCAGATTTCTGCGCACCAGCGGGATCGACGTGCGTCCGAGATCGTTGTAAACCGCCGCATGCAGCCAGTTGAAGAGGTCCTGCATCGACATCGTCGGCGAGGTCGCCAGCTGCGGATTTTCGTCAATGCGCGCCAGAACGAGCGGCTGGAACAGGTAATCGATCGCGTTCATCTGCTGGGCATTGATGCGCTCGACGATGTTGAAATCGTGCCGGTCGGGCGGGTTGTACGCCCACTTCGGAAGGTTACCGTAACCCTCCCAGCCGGTGTATCCGTAGCCCGCCCACTCTGCGTACGACAGGTGCTGCAGAATCTGCGGCGGTACCGCGAACGCGCTTGCGTTGAACAAATACTCATTCATCAGCGAGAACGCGCGCCGTTCGACCGGCAGCGGGACCGGAACGACCGGAGGCTGTGCGCCCGGATCGCCGCGGTGCGCGCGTGAGAGGTACTGACCGCCCAGATAGTGCGACGGTACCGTCGCACAGTTCATGTATCCGAAGAACAGATAGCCGAACGCACGCGTTTCCTGTTCGTAGCCGTTTTCCGGAAGTGGCCACAAACGCCCCAGCGACGCGAGCTGATCGCGGTTCATCTTCATCTGCGTCTGGCACCAGCCGAGCGGATCGTTCGTGAGCATGCCCGTCTCGACGCGCGGATCCGACGAGTGCCCGTTTTGCCAGTTCTCGCCATCCTCGTCGGACGCGTAGCGCGTCCACGGGTTCGACCAGCCCTCGGCCCAGCGACGCAGCGTAGGGAGCTCGTCCTCCGGCGTTCTCGCGTTCGGAATGTACGCGTATCCATAATGAATCGCATAGTAGTCGTACGGACCGATCGTCGTTTGAAAATACTCGCCGTTCGGCGTTCCGCGCGGCCAGAGGTTGAGCGGCGCGTACTCCATGACCGAGGACGTAATGCTGTGTTCGCGCGTAAACTGCTCGCTCTGCAGCTGCGCTGCGGAAAACGCTTCGTGACCGATAAAGTTGTGCTGCAGGCCCTGATTGTGACCCATTTCGTGCACGAGCGCTGAAAAAACCGAGTCGTGCACGAATTTGGCGGGCGTCGGATCCGTGTTGCGGCCGTAACGCGTCGGATCGACGAGGTACTTCCACGTGTTGAAGGGGTTAATGCCTTCGACGGCCGAGACGATCACGCCGGTGCGAATCTCCTCGCCCGTGCGCGGATTGAAGAGCGTTTGTGAATCCGCACCGAAGCCGGGCGTCGCCTCGTTCAGCCAGCGAATGACGTTATAGCGGTAGTCGTCCGGATCGAAGTTCGGATCGCTGGGCTGCGGCTGGACTTTAATCGCGTCCAGAATGCCGATCTTGGCGTACGCTTTGTTCCATTCCAAGCACGCATCGGTGATCGCCTGGCGGTATTGCGGCGGAATCGAGTCGCTCAACGTGATCACCATCGGATGACGCGCCGGCGACGGACGCCCCGGATCCGCCGGATCGAAATTCCAGCGCACGATGTACCGCATCAGGCGCTCGTCACGCCGGTCGTTGGCGAAATCCAAGTAGATGTCGTTGTAAATGCCGACCCGGTCGTCCGCCAAGCGCGGACGGTAGTTGTCGTCGGGAACCTGCACGAAATTGTAGACGACCTTGATGCGCAGATGGCGCGCGTCGGGCGCGGTGTCGATCACGTGTTTTGCGTCCGTCGACCACGTCTGGGCGACGGTAATGACGTCGTTGATCGGAAATGCTTTGACTTCGTCGATATACGAAAGCCCGGAATCCAGGTGGTATTGCGAGTCCGGCGGCAGCGCTTCGTCGACGATGTTCTTCATGTCGATTTGGTCGCTCATCACGGCCGAAGTGATGTCGAAGATGACGTTACCGGTGGTTGCGTCCTGCGCCGCGATGTCGCCGATGCCGGCGACGGAGTCGGGGAAGTTATTGACGTTGGCCAGCTCGTTCGACGGACTGCCCGGCGCTTGCGCGTACCAGTTCGGCCATAACATGACGATCTGATCCCCGCGCCGCTCGAAGCGCACCAGTTCGGTCGGCAGATAATCGGTGTCGCCCCACCAGACGGGGCCTTGACCCAAACCGTTGCCCGGAACGACCGTTTCCAAGAAGTCTTTGTCGAGCTGATTCGGCGCGAGTTCGAGATACGTCTTTCCATCTTTCTGCCAGATGGTGAAGAGACCGTGCTTAGCTTGAGCGCCCGCAGTGAACGTTGCGTACGCTTCGGGCCCGGCTGCACGCGCTTGCGAATACGAACAAAGAACGAACGCTGCCGCGAAAAGTGCGGCCGCTATAAGACGGCTTTTCATGCGACAGGCTTCGGTTGTACCGAGCCCAAACTCTCTTGGCCAAAGCTATGGCACCGAACCCGCTTTTGCACGTGGTGCAGCATCCTGCGGTGGCCGATCGCCTCGCCCGCCTTCGCTGCCGGGATACGCCGACGCCGGTCTTTCGAAAGCTCTTGGAAGAGGTCGGCGCGTTTCTCGCATACGAGGCCACGCGCGATCTGCCGCTCGAGCCGTACGAAGTGACGACGCCGATTCAACCGGCGCTCGTGCAGCGTATCGCAACGCGTCCCGTCGTCGCGCCGATTTTGCGCGCCGGGCTCGGCCTGCTGCCCGGGTTTCTCAACGTCATCGATGACGCAGTGGTCGCGCATTTGGGGTTCTATCGCGACCCGAAAACGCTGCAGCCCGTTCCGTACTACGCGAACGTGCCGGACGATCTGTCGGCGCGCCAAGTGTTCGTTCTGGATCCCATGCTCGCAACCGGAAATTCCGGAGCCGCGGCGTTGGAGGCACTGGCTTCGCGCGGCGCCGTGCAGATGACGTTCGTGAGCTTGATCGCGGCGCCGGAAGGCGTGCGGAGAATTCACGAAGACCATCCCGACGTGCGCGTCGTCACCGGCTCGCTGGACGAACGTTTGAACGATCACGGTTATATCGTTCCGGGCCTGGGCGACGCGGGAGACCGCATGTTCGGCAGCACGAGCTCGGTCCCGGTGGCCGTTCGCCCCAGGCCGTAGACCGGGTCCGCAGCGAAGGCCTTTGCATGCGCCCCGGTTGGGATGAATATTTTATGCTCATTGCGCGCACCGTTGCGACGCGCGCCACGTGCCCGCGCGCGGCGGTCGGCTGCGTTCTGGTTCGCGAACACCGCATTTTGACTACCGGCTACAACGGATCGCCGCGCGGCGTCGCGCATTGCATGGAAGCGGGGTGCACGATCGTCAACGATCACTGCGTGCGCGCGACGCACGCCGAGGCAAATGCGGTCGTTCAGGGCGCGCTGCACGGTATCACGCTTTCGGATTCCACAGCGTACTGTACGCATCAGCCGTGCGTGCATTGTTCCAAACTGCTGATCAGCGCGGGCGTACGCAAGATCGTGTACGATGTAGCCTACCCCGATCCCGTGGCGCAAGAACTGCTCTCGGAAGCCGGCGTCGCACAAGTGCAGTTCGCCACGATGGAAGCGCGGGCGTGATGACTCCGACCGCCTATCTTTACGCTTCGGCATTCTTCATCGCGGGCGTCGCATCGGGCGTGCTTACGCCGTTCATCATCAAACTGGCGCATCACGTAGGGATGATCGATCAAGTGGACGAGCGCCGCATGCACGACGAACCCAAACCGCGAATCGGCGGAATTGCCGTCTTCTTCGGGTTTGCGTTCGCGCTTTTTGCCGTGCTGGGCATAGCGCTCAGCCACTTGCACGGCTTCTTTCCGGTGGATCCGCACGAATCGCGTCAAGCGGAGCTGCGCGATCAGTTGACGGACGCGCACAATCTGGTCGGTCTGCTCTTCGGCAGCATGCTGATTCTGGGTGTGGGCTTGTGGGACGACATCATGGGCATGCGCCCGCGCTACAAATTCGCGGCGCAGATCGTCGTCGCCGGCATATCGATGATTTACGGCTTCATGATCTCCGGTATCGAAAACCCGATATCGCATCAGTACGTCGATTTTCCGCTTTGGCTCGCCGCGCCGCTGACGCTGCTGTGGTATCTGGGCATGATGAACGCGATCAATTTCATCGACGGCCTGGACGGATTACTTTCGGGATTCACCGCGATTTCGTGCATCTTTCTGTTCGCGATCGCCTTGACGAAAGGCAATCCCGTCGTGGCCCTCGTCGTGATTGCGCTCGCGGGCGCAGCGTTGGGATTCCTGCCGTACAATTTCAACCCGGCGCGAATCATCTTGGGGGACACGGGTTCGCTGTTCATCGGCTTCGTTTTTGCAACCGTCGCGATCATCGGTACGTCAAAGACCGCAATCGCCGTTGGCTTGATAGCCCCGCTCGTCGTCTTGGCATTGCCGATCATCGACACCGCGGCGGCAATTTACAGGCGAGCGCGCTCCGGAAAGAAAATCACCGAGGCCGACAGAGGCCATTTTCATCACCAGCTCATCTTCCGGTATGGGCTCAACGTCAGGCAGGCGGTTTTGTTGATCTACGCAATTTGCATCGTACTCGGCGCGGTCGCGCTGTTCTTGGCGGGCGGATTCGCTCCGTTTCTGCGAACGGCGGCACTCTAATGAGTCAACCGCTTCGCGTCATGTCGGTATTCGGCACGAGGCCGGACACGATAAAAATGGCGCCCGTCGTGCATGCGCTGCAGAAGCATTCGCAGATCGAAAGCATCGTCTGCGTCACTGCGCAGCACCGCCAGATGTTGGACGACTTGCTCGAGCTCTTCGAGATCCGTCCGCACTTCGATCTGGACATCATGACCGAGGATCAAACGCTTACCGACATCACCACGCGCGTGCTCGCGGGGATGGAGGGCGTTTTAAAATCCTCGCGCCCGGACGTCGTGCTCGTGCATGGAGACACGACGACGAGCTCCGCAGCATCGCTCGCAGCGTTCTACCAGCAGATTCCGGTCGGGCACGTCGAAGCGGGTCTGCGTACCAGCGATCCATGGGTGCCGTTTCCCGAAGAAATGAACCGGCGCATCACGGGAACGATAGCGTCGTACCACTTCTCGCCGACGCAGCTCGCGCGCGAGCATCTGCTTGCCGAAAACATTCCTGCGGAAAACATCATCGTGACGGGCAACACCGTGATCGACGCGTTTTTGGCGACGGCGCAGCGGCCCGATCTTCCGAAACCGCCCGGCTGGGAACGGCTCGATCCCGCGCGTCCGATTATCGTCGTCACGGCGCACCGCCGCGAAAATCACCCGCATATGCGCGAGATGTGCGAGGCGATGCGCGACGTCGTACGCCTCCCGCAGCAGCCGCAGATTCTTTGGCCCGTTCATCCGTCGCCGCGCGTGCGGCCCGTTGCATACGCGGTGCTGGGAACCGAAACGGCCGTGATCCTGGACGATCCGCTGAATTACGCGCAGATGGTTGCCGCGGTCCGCGACTGCACGTTCGTGCTGACCGACTCCGGCGGCATTCAAGAGGAGGCGCCGTGTTTGGGCAAACCGGTGCTGGTGATGCGCGATGAAACCGAACGTCCGGAAGGCGTCGACGCCGGAACGCTGGAGCTCGTGGGACACACGCGCGAACGCATCGTGGAATCGGCGAAAAAGTTGCTGACCGATCGCGCCGTGTACGATCGCATGGCGCGCGCCGCCAATCCGTACGGCGACGGAAAGGCGTCGGATAGAATCGTCGATTGGCTGCTGGCGCGGCTTCGCGACGGCGCGTATCCCGCACCGTTTCAAGCGTTGCTCGCCGGCTAAATGCGCGGACCGGTGGCGATCGTCGCGGCAGGCGCGACGTTTGCCGGGACCGTCCTCGCCGCCGGGGCTTTGGCGATTTGGTTGGGCGGAGCGCACCATCCCGAATACGTATTGCCGGCGCTTCTCGCGGGCATCGCCGCCGGCGGCTACTCCGCATACCGGCTCGTCAGGTCCGCTTTGTCGAATTGAGGGTGCATGAGTTCGGACGGCAATCGGGAGGAAAGCCCTCCTACCCGACGTAGTTACAGCCCCGCCCAAGAAGCCGCCGACCTTTCTTTTTATTACGGTCTCAAACGCAAGACGGCGGTGTGGACGCTCCCCATTGCGGCGGGTCTGGCGCTGCCGCTGGCGTTGTGGGATCCCTGGTACGCCGGGGCGCTCGCTGCAGGCGGGGTTGCCGGCGTCGTGAACGCCCTGCTCTCGATGTACGGCAACGAACGCCTGCTGGAACGGCGCAGCGTGGTGGCGTTCGTCTTAAGTAGTTTCGTGCGTATCGGGCTGTTCGGTATAGTGCCCGTGGTGCTGGCGGTTGAAAAACCGTCGCTTTGGACGCTCGGCTGCTACTTCGTCGGTTTCTTTATGCCGCTCGTACTCTCGGGAATACTGGTTCATCAACGAGAGCGCCGGGGCGGTTGATGCTATGGAGCATAGGTGCAAGAAAAGATAGGCGAACACTTCACGTGGCAGTGGCCCGTGCTGGGCACGGTTCACTCCGACACGATCGTGACGACGTGGATCGTCATGCTGGTTTCGCTTGCCTTTTTTGCCTGGATCGGCGCGAGCTACCGCTCGCCCCGGGTTTCCAAACGCCAAACCGTGATCGAAGGCGTGATCAACTACATCGCCGATTTGGCCAACGGCGTGCTCGGCGAGCAGGGCGAGCCGTTCGTGCCGTTCTTCATCACGCTGTTCATCTTCATTTTCTTATTGAACCAGTTCGGCTTCTTGCCGTTCAAGCCGCTGGGTTTGCCGTTCGGCGGATCGCCGACTGCGGATCTGAACACCACCGCCGCGTACGCGCTGATGGTATTCATCCTCATTCAAGCGGTCGGGCTCAAAAAATACGGCTTGCGTTTTTACGCACACCTGCTCAAGCCGTTCCCGATCCTCGCGCCCATCAACCTGTTGGAAGAGTTGGCCCGTCCCGCTACGCTCGCCGCGCGGCTGTTCTTCAACATCTTCGTCGGCGAACTGCTGTTCATCATCATCGCGTCGATCATCACCGCCAAGGTAATGATCGGCCCGGTAAACCTCTCGCTCGCGGTGACGATTCTTCCGTTCTTCATTCAATTCTTCAATTTCTTCGTCGGCACAGTTCAAGCGTTCTTGTTTACTCTTCTGGCGATCGTCTATCTCTCGCTCGCCGTAGCGGAAGAGCACTAATTAGGAAAGGTTACGTTCTTGAGTTCTGAAGCGTTAGTTGCAGCCTTCACCCTGCTCGCGTTCGGGATCATCATCTCGGGCGTCGCGCTCGGTTCGGCTATCGGTGACGGCAACGTCGCGTCGAAAGCGGTTGAGTCGATCGCGCGTCAACCCGAGGCGCGTCCCAACATTCTGACGTTCATGTTCTTGGGCGTCGGCGTTTTGGAAGCGTTCCCGATCATCGCGCTCGGTCTGGCGTTCTACGTCCTGCTGGTCGTCGCCAACGTTCCGAAGCTGCTCGGCTCGCTGGGCGGCCACTAGAGAGACCGGCAGCGCGGCATGTTCCTGAAGCTCGACGGCACGTTTGTCGTACAACTCATCAACTTCGCGATCTTCTTCGCGCTGTTGAACGTTGTCTTCATTCGCCCCGTGTCGCGGGCCATCATGAAACGCCGCGAGTATATCAACAGCGTCACGAACGACTACGATCGCTATCAAGCCGAGGCGGCGTCGTGCCGCAGCGAGGCGGAGGCGATTCGAGCGGCGGCGCGCCGTGAAGCCGAACAAACGCTGGCCAAGGTCCGCGCGCAAGCGTCGGACGAGTCAGCGAACCTCTCGGCCCAGTTCAATCAGGAGGCGGCGCAACTCGTCGACCGGGCGCACCAAACAGTCAATGCCGAAATGCAGGCGGCGCGCGCCAACGAACCGCAGATCGTCTCCGATCTTGCGGACCTGATGGTTTCGCGCACGCTGACGGAGCTCGCGTAAGTGAATTACACGCTGATCGCGCTCTACAGCCAAGTCGCCTCGTCGATACTGTTCCTCGGCGTGATGATCTGGATCTGGATCCGGTTCATCCAACCCGCCGTGCTCACCGCGCAAAATAATCAGAACGCTCAGCTTGCCGAGGCGGAGCGCCGCCGCGACGACGCCAAGCGCCTGCTGGACGGCTTGCAAGGCGAGATCGAGAACGCGAAGCGCGACGCGCTCGCGATTAAGGAACGCGTGACGGCGCAAGGTGCGGCGGAACGCGATGCGATTTTGCGCGATGCACGCGAGGGCGGCGAGCGGACCGTTCGCAACGCGCAGGGCGAGCTCGATCGCAGCCGCGCGGCCGCGCGCGAACAGCTGCGCGACGAGTTGCTCGATCGCGCGTTGGAGGCGGCGCATGCCAAAGCCGCGCAGCGCGTCGACGAGTCGATGAATTCGCGCCTGGTGACCGAATTCGCCGATACGCTGGAACACGGTGGACGTAACTAGTGGCCAATGAAACCGTTGCCCGCCGGTACGCATCGGCCGTTTTCGGACTAGCGCAGGACGCGCGAGCCGTGGACGTGGTGGGCAGAGATCTTCGCGCGATCGCCGAGGCTATCGACGAAGACGCCACGACGAAAGGCTTCTTCCTCTCGCCGGTGATCGATCGCAAAGAGAAAGAACGCGTGCTGGCTGCAGCCTTCACGGGAAAAGCGCACGAGATCGCGCTGCACACGCTGCTGCTGCTGGTGCGCAAACGGCGTGAGGCTTTGCTGAACGAGATTCTGCGGCAGTATGCAGCGCTCGAGTTGCAAGCTCGCGGCGCCGAGCCGCTTTCCATAACGACTGCGCGAGAATTGACCGGTCAGGAACTGCGCGCCCTGGTCGACCGCCTGCAAAAGCTGTACGGCAAGACCTTCGAAGTTTCGCAGCACGTCGATCCGTCGCTGATCGGCGGCGTGCGGATTACGATGGGCGACCGGCGCATCGACGGCTCCATCGAGGGCCGCTTGGAAGAACTGGCACGGACGCTGTTCGCGAAGAATTGAACGACGAAATGAACACATTACAACGAATCCCGGAGCAGAGAGCGGAGCGCCTTTTCACATGATCAATGCAGACGAAATCGCCGGTATCCTGAAGCAGCAGATCGCGAGCTTCAAAACCGGCATCCAAGAAGATCAAGTCGGAACCGTCCTGGAGGTCGGCGCAAATCTGGCGCGCGTGTACGGCTTGCAAGGCGTGCGCGCATCCGAGCTGGTCGAATTCCCGAACGGCCTGCAAGGCGTGGCGCTCAATTTGGAAGAGGACAACGTCGGCGTCGTCATCATGGGCCCCGACGAAGAGATCAAGGAAGGCGACAAAGTGCGCCGCACCGGCCGCATCGCTTCCGTCCCCGTCGGCGAACCGATGCTGGGGCGCGTGGTCGACCCGCTCGGTAATCCCGTCGACGGCAAAGGGCCGATTCAAACGCGCAAGTACCGCACGATCGAGAACGTCGCGCCCAGCGTCGTGCAGCGCCAGCCGGTCAAACAGCCGCTCTTCACCGGTATCCGTGCGATCGACGCGCTCATTCCGATCGGAAAGGGCCAGCGCGAGCTGATCATCGGCGACCGCAGCACCGGTAAAACGGCAATCGCCGTCGACACGATCATCAATCAAAAAGGCAAGAACGTCTTCTGCATTTACGTCGCCATCGGTCAGAAGAACTCCACCGTCGCCGCGCTTGCGCAAACGCTCGAGCAAAAGGGCGCGATGGAGTACACGACGATCGTTGCCGTCAGTCCGTCCGAAGCCGCCGCGCTGCGCTGGATCGCGCCGTTTGCCGGCTGCGCGATGGGCGAAGAGTTGATGTACTCGGGCAAAGACGTCCTGATCATTTACGACGATCTCACCAAGCACGCGCAGTCGTACCGCGAAATGTCGCTGCTGCTGCGCCGTCCGCCGGGCCGCGAAGCCTACCCGGGCGACGTGTTCTTCCTGCACTCGCGCTTGCTCGAACGCGCTGCAAAACTTTCGGACGAGCTCGGCGGCGGCTCGCTGACGGCGCTGCCGATCATCGAGACGCAGGCCGGCGACTTCTCGGCGTATATTCCGACGAACGTCATCTCGATCACGGACGGGCAGATTTACCTGACGCCGTCGCTGTTTTTCCAAGGCATCCGCCCCGCCGTCGACGTCGGCCTTTCCGTTTCGCGCGTCGGCGGTTCGGCGCAGACCAAAGCCATGAAGAGCGTCGCGGGTCAGTTGAAATTGGAACTGGCGCAATATCGCGACCTGGCGGCGTTTGCGAAGCTCGCCAGCGACCTCGACAAAGCCACACAGATGCAATTGCTGCGCGGTGAGAAGCTCACCGAGCTGCTCAAGCAGCCGCAGTACCAGCCGATGGCCAACGAAGATCAAGTCGCGTTGATCTACGGAGCGACGAAAGGCTACGTGAACGACATCGAAACGTCGCGGCTGCAGAATTGGGCTCGCGGGTTCATCGCGTTCCTGCACGAGAAGCGTCCGGAAATTCCGCAAGCCATCGCGCAGAGCAACCAACTGGCCGACGACACGAAGCAAAAACTCGAAGCGGCGATCGCGGAGTTCAATAAGAGCTTTTAATGCCGTCCGTTAAAGACCTTCGCGACCGCATCCGGTCGCTGAAGAACACGCAGCAAATCACCAAGGCGATGAAGCAAGTCGCCGCGGCGAAGATCCGGCGCGCCGAAACGGCGCAAAAGCAGGCGCGTCCGTACGCGGACACGCTGAGCCAGATGCTGCGCGATTTACTCAGCAGTACCGGTACCGTCGATCATCCGTTCATGAAACCGGGACGGGCCGGCGCACCGTCGGGCGTGATCCTGATGACCGCCGACAAGGGCCTCGCGGGAGCGTTCAACTCCAACGTGATTCGCGCCGCGGAACTTCTCCGGCGCGACCATCCGGACGCACAATTCTATACCGTCGGACTGAAGGCTCGCAACGCCGTGCGGCGCTGGGGTTTGGGCGATCACCCGACGTGGCCGGTGAACGTTCCGAATAAATTGCAGACCGCGCGCGAGGTCGCGCACCGCGTCACAGAAGATTTCGTGGGCGGACGCATCGGCGACATTACGCTGGTTTCCTCGAAATTGATCAGCATGATGTCCCAGCGGCCGGAAACGCGGCGCTTGGTACCGGTTGCCGCTCCCGAAGGCGCAGGCGAAACCGCGAGCGACGCTCACGGTCCGCGCGGCGCCGTCGAGTTTGCGCCGTCGCCCGAAGCCGTGCTCTCGCGCTTGCTGCCCAAGTATCTCGAGTTCACGATCTTCTCGGCGATTCTGGAAACGGACGCGGCGTTTTACGCGGCGCAGCTTATCGCGATGAACAATGCGACCGACAACGCCGGAAAATTGATCGACGAATACACGATCGCAATGAACAATGCCCGTCAGGCCGCGATTACCAAGGAATTGCTTGAAATCGTAGCAGGCGCGGAAGCGCTAACGGGTTCGTAGGACCCTTCGGCAGGCTCGGGATCGACAAGAACCCTTCGACAGGCTCAGGATTTAAGAGGAATATAAAACGCTATGGTTACCGGTAAAGTCGTGCAAGTTCTCGGAAACGTCGTCGACGTTGAGTTCAGCGTGGAGACGCTTCCGCAGATCAACGACGCGCTCACGGTGCGCGTGAACGAAGATCATGCGGGCTCCAACGGCCAAGCGAGTCAGGCCGCGGCGGGGACGGGCATCGAGCTCGGCGGCACCGCGATGCAGACGCGCGATCTCGTCCTCGAAGTGCAGGACGAACTCGGCAACAATCAGGTGCGGTGTCTGGCGATGGGCTCGACGGACGGGTTGATGCGCGGTGCGTCGGTCACTGCGACCGGCGGCCCGATTCGCGTTCCCGTCGGCGAAGGCACGCTGGGCCGGATCTTCAACGTCCTGGGCAAGACGATCGACTCGGCCGAACCGATAAACGCTGCAGCGGAGTGGCCGATTCACCGGCCGGCCCCCGAATTCAAGGCGCAAGATCCGACGCCGAAAATTTTCGAGACGGGCATCAAAGTCATCGACTTGATGGCGCCGTACACGCGCGGCGGTAAAGTCGGTCTTTTCGGCGGCGCGGGCGTCGGCAAGACCGTGCTCATCCAAGAGCTGATTCGCAACATCGCTTACGTACACAAAGGCTTCTCGGTGTTCACCGGCGTCGGCGAGCGCACGCGTGAAGGCAACGACTTGTGGCTCGAAATGAAAGAGTCCGGCGTTTTGGCCAATACGACGCTCGTTTTCGGTCAAATGGACGAGCCGCCGGGCGTGCGTTTCCGCATCGCGCAAACCGGCGTCACGATGGCCGAGTATTTCCGCGACGAGCTCGGCTCGGACGTGCTGCTCTTCATGGACAATATCTTCCGGTATCTGCAGGCCGGTTCTGAAGTGTCCGCACTGATGGGCCGCATGCCGTCGGCAGTGGGTTATCAGCCCACGCTTGCGACGGACATGGGATCGCTCGAAGAGCGCATCACCTCGACGCACAAGGGCTCGATTACGTCGGTGCAAGCCGTGTACGTGCCGGCCGACGATTACACCGACCCGGCCGTCGCGGTGACGTTCGCGCACTTGGACGCCACGACCGCGCTGTCGCGTCCGATTTCCGAACTCGGCATCTACCCCGCCGTCGATCCGCTCGCGTCGAGCTCGCGCATTTTGGATCCGCAGATCATCGGCGAAGAACATTACCGCGTCGCACGCGGCGTGCAAGAGACGCTGCAGCGTTACAAGGACCTTCAGGACATCATCGCCATCCTCGGCGTCGAGGAACTCTCCGAGGACGACAAGACGATCGTGGGACGCGCGCGGCGCATGCAGCGCATGTTCTCGCAGCCGTTCTTCGTCGCAGAGCAATTCACGGGAACGCCGGGCAAGTACGTGAAGCTCACGGACACGATTGCCGCCTTCAAAGAAATTTTGGACGGCAAGGTCGACCATTTGCCGGAACAGGCGTTCTTCTACGCCGGCGGCATCGACGACGCGAAGGCTGCGGCCGAGCGTCTGGGAGCCGCAGTTTAGCCCGTGGCGGCAACGATTCCGTTCAAGCTCATCACGCCGTTGAAGCTCGTTTTCGAGGGCGACGCCGAGCTCGTTATCGCGACGACTACTGAAGGCGAGGAAGGCATTCTGGCGCACCACGCGCCGTTTCTGGCTGCGCTCAAGCCGGGTGTGCTTCGCGCGAACATCGTCGAAGGCGGCGCAGCGCGGCGGCTGGAGCTGGCAACCGGCGAAGGCTTCCTTCAGGCGCTGCCGGATGCCGTGACGGTGCTGGTGGACGATGCGCTGAGCTTTGACGAGGTCGATGTCGCCGCGGCCCGCGCGCAATTGGCCGAGGCGATTGACCGGCAAAAGAATGCCACGGAGCCGCAAGCGTTCGCGCGCGAACAGACGATCATCGACTTTGCAAACGCCAAGCTGCGCTTGACCGGACACCATTAACGTTCCGGCGAACTAGCCCCACCGTGCCTCGACCGACCGGCTGGAGCGTGCTGGCTGAAAAGGCGCTGGAGCTCGGCGTTCTGGCGCTTGTTTCGCGCGCGATGCGGCCGGCATCGCCCCCTGCGCCGCAGACAGACGAGCGTCTCGAACAGCCGCCGAGCGAAGATCGACAGACGGAAATTATCGGCGAGACGCGTGAACCCGTCCGCCCGCCGGAAGATCGTGTGCCCGAAGTGACTACCGGAGAAGTCGTGCAAACCGAGCCGCTGCCCCATCCGTACTCCGTCGAGAGCCCGTCCGACGCATTCGATTTCTTGCACGAGTCGGCAGACGCAGACGCGCAATTCTTTCGCGCCAGCGACGATCAAGTGGAAGTCCTCGTCGCGTTGTTTTCCGACGGCCGGATCCGCATCGCCGATCCGGGCGCGCGGCGTTTCGCCGGAATGCTCCATAACGAAAACGGCGAGATTGTGGAAATCGGTTCCAACGAGTGGAGCCGCGTCTTCGTTCGTTCTACGCCGCAAGGAAAGACGCAGCTCGAGTTGCACGGCGGCCCCTACGACACGCACGTGCTGGCGTGCGAACCGCTCGACGCGCTCGGGACGGCACTGTGACCACACTCGACCGTTTGGAAACGACGCTGCGCGTGCGCGGCGGCGCCGCGCTTGAAGGCTCCGTGCAAACGCAAGGCGCCAAAAACGCCGCGCTGCCGATCATGGCGGCGACGCTGCTGGCCAAGGGAAAAGTGACGCTGCACCACGTGCCGCGCATCACCGACGTCTCCGTGATGTGGTCGCTGCTCGAAGCGCTCGGCGCGCGTCTGCGTCACGAGGGTAACGGTACGGTGACGATCGATGCCAGCAACGTCGCCTCACACCGCGCGCCGTATACGCTGGTGCGCAAGCTCAACGCGAGCTTCGACATCGTGGGACCGTTGCTGGGGCGCTTCGGGCGCGCCGAAGTCCCGCTTCCGGGCGGATGCATTTTAGGGACGCGCGCAACGGACATGCACGAGCAGGCTTTCGTAGCGTTGGGATGCGACGTGAAAAACGCGCACGGCTATCTGATCGCTACGTCAAAGAAGAAGCGCATGCAGGGCGCGGACATCGAATTTCGCATGCCGAGCGTCGGCGCAACGAAGAACGCGATGCTGGCCGCGGTTCTTGCCGACGGCACGACGACACTGCGGAATGTCGCGATGGAACCCGAGGTCGTCGATCTCGCGAACTTCTTGATCGCAATGGGCGCCAAGATTCGCGGTGCCGGATCCGACACGATCGTCATCGAGGGCGTCGCCGAGCTGCACGGAGTCGAATACGAGATCATTCCGGATCGCATCGTTGCGGGAACGCTGCTGGTCTGCGGTGCCGCGACGCGCGGCGACGTGACGGTAACGCGGTGCATTCCCGATCACTTGCACGCGCTCGTGCTCAAGCTGCAAGAGTGCGGCGCCGTGTTGAGCTCGGGACCGGATTGGATTCGGGTAGAAGCCGGACGCGTCAAAGGCGGTACGGAAATTCTCACGGCGCCGTTTCCCGGTTTTCCGACGGACCTGCAGCCGCAGATGGTTTCGTTTTTGTGCACTGCGCCGGGCACCAGCATCGTGGAAGAATCGATCTTCAACGCGCGATTCTCGTACGTGAACGAATTGGCGCGCATGGGCGCGGACGTGCGCGTGTCGATGGAAAGTAACACGGCGGTCGTCAAAGGCGGTGCGCCGCTCTCCGGAGCGCCCGTGGAAGCGCCCGACATTCGCGCCGGTGCCGCGCTTGTGGTTGCCGGTCTTGCCGCGCAGGGCGAGACGGAGATCATCGGACTCGAATACATCGACCGCGGGCACGAGCGCTTGGAAGAAATGCTTTCAACCTTGGGCGGCCAAGTGCAGCGCGCCAGCGGCATCACGCCGCTCGTTGAGCCCAACGGAGTTTTCGAGACGAGCGCGTATCCTACGACGCGGGCGCGGCCTGCCGCTGAATAAAGACCTATAGGAGCGTATTTTGGACATCGGGATAGACTTGGGGACGGCCAACGTGCTGGTGCACGTCAAAGGCAAGGGCATCGTGCTGCGCGAGCCGTCCGTGGTTGCCAAGGACATGAACAACGGCAAGACGCTTGCCGTCGGCGAGGAAGCGCGGCAGATGCTCGGCAAGACGCCCGCGCATATTCAGGCTATCCGCCCGCTTCGCGACGGCGTGATCGCGGATTTCGAAGTAACCGAAGCCATGCTCAGCTACTTCATCAAGAAAGTCATGCGCGACCGCTCCTGGCTTTCTTCGCTGTTCAAACCGAAGCCCAACGTCGTGATTTGCGTGCCCGCCGAAATTACCAGCGTCGAAGAGCGCGCGGTCAAAGACGCCGCCAAACTCGCGGGCGCCAAGCACGTGGAGATCATCGAAGAGCCGATGGCCGCCGCAATCGGCGCGGGTTTGCCGATCGACGGACCCTCCGGCAGCATGGTCGTCGACATCGGCGGCGGCACGACGGACGTCGCGGTGATTTCGCTCGGCGGTATCGTCGTTTCGCAGTCGCTGCGCGTAGCCGGCAACAAGCTCGACGACGCGATCATCCGCTACATCCGCCGCGTCTATAACCTGATGATCGGCGAGCGCACTGCGGAAGAAATCAAAATCAAGATCGGTTCGGCGTACCGCTTGGAGTCCGAACTGGCGATGGAAATCCGCGGACGCGACCTGATCAACGGCCTTCCGAAGACGGTGAAGATCACGAGCGAAGAGATTCGAGAAGCGCTCTCGGAACCGGTCGGCGCGATCGTAGAAGCCGTAAAAGCGGTTTTGGAAAAGACGCCGCCGGAACTGGCCGCGGACATCATCGATCGCGGCGTCATTCTCACCGGCGGCGGCGCATTGCTGCGCGGCCTCGACAAACTGCTGGCCGAAGTCTGCGGAATTCCCGTAATCATCGCCGACGATCCGCTTTCCTGCGTTGCGCTCGGCACGGGAATGCGCGTTCGGATCTAAGCGTTCGTGCTGCGCGTTGCGGGGCGGCCGCGCTCATGATTCAATACTCACCGTAAATGCAAGTCGCAAACGTCATCGACGCGCGCAACGAGACGCCGGCGCGCGTTTGCGAAGAAGTCGCGCAAGTCGTCTTCGGCGGAGGCACCGTGATTTTCCCGACGGACACGGTGTACGGCATCGGCTGCGATCCGTTCAACAGCGATGCTGTTTCGCGCATCTACGGCGCGAAAGAACGGCCGCAGCATAAACCCCTCTCGCTTCATCTGGCCACCGTGCGCGAGTTCGTGGAGTACGCGCGGGATTACCGGGAGGTCGTCGTCGCCGCCCGGCGCCTGATGCCGGGTCCCGTGACGATAATCATCCCTAAACCTACGTTCATAAGTACAGACGTGACTTCCGGACTGACGACGCTCGGCTTCCGAGTACCAGACGACCCCTTGTGCTCGACCATTCTGGAGCGCTGCGGCCCCCTGGCGGCCACCAGCGCGAACACGAGCGGCGAACGCGCCTATTACGGCGCGGGGGATTGGGAAAATCTACCGCCCGCAGATCTGCTCGTCGAGAACGGTCCGACGCGGTATCAGAAGGATTCCACCGTGATCGATATGACGGGACGCCAAGCCGTCGTGTTGCGCGAAGGGGTTCTCTCGGTAGAGCGGCTAACCGAGCTGCTCGGTACCGTCGGCCGTCACGATTGGTCGATTCGAAAGAGGACATGAACCTGCCGTTCCCAGTGATTCTGGCGCTGGCAGCCGCGCTCGCTGCGCCCACGCCGTCGTCCGCCCCGAAGCCATCCGCATCAGCGTCGAAACCGGCGCCGCGGGCATCGGCACCCGTTTCGAACGCATCCGCGCCGAAACCGGGCGCCGGCTTCTCGTTTCAGGACTGGCACGTGCAAACCAACCAGCTCGACACGAATTGGCAGACCGGCGTTTTTAACGCGCCGGGTCACATTACGCTGACAAGAACCGGAAGCGACATCTCTGCCGATCGCGCCAACGGAAACTTCAAAGCGCATCAGGCCACGCTCACGGGCCACGTCGTGCTG
The DNA here is from genome assembly GCA_035938175.1 of Vulcanimicrobiaceae bacterium. GTDB lineage: Bacteria > Vulcanimicrobiota > Vulcanimicrobiia > Vulcanimicrobiales > Vulcanimicrobiaceae > DASRDE01. The sequence continues at coordinate 135,308 of DASZHD010000008.1, read as the reverse complement.
CACGATACGAACGGCGTGCTCACCAACTTCGCCGGTGAAGCCGGCGGTTCGCGGTCGCCGGCGACGCTAACGTGCGACGTCTTGAATATCCAAGGCACGACGAAACAGTACGTCGCCACCGGAAACGTCTATTTCAAGCAGGGCGGCAGCGAAGTGCATGCCGGGCGCGCCGTTATGGACGGCGTCACGCATGAAATCCATCTCTACGACAACGTGCAGCTGACGCAATGATCCGCTCCCTGCTGGTATGTACGGTGTTGGTCGCAGCCGCGCTGCCCAAAGCAGTGCCGCCGGTTACAAAGACGCCGTCTCCGGCGCCGGCGCAGCAACCCGTATGGAACATGAAGACCTCGCAGATGAACGCCAACATGTTGAGCGGTCGGTTTTCCGCGCCGAATCACGTGCTGTTGCTGCGGGGGGATGGTTCGACCGTCGACGCCGATCGCGCGGCGGGAAACTACAAACAGAAACGGGCGTCGCTATTCGGTCACGTGACGGTGCACGACGTCGGCGGAACCTTGGGACTTCACAGCGCGACCAACGTTCAGACGCGCGGCCCGGCAACGCTTACGGCCGATGAATTGCACGTCGATGACCAAAACCACACATACGATGCAGCGGGCCACGTGCATTACGAACAAGCCGATTCCATCGCCGATGCCGACACCGCGCATTTGAACGACGCGACGCACGAGCTCGACTTGCGCGGAAAGGTGCACGTGGTGCAGGGCGATCGCACGATCGATTCGGATCACGCGACATACAACACCCTTACCGGGTTGGGACAGGCCGACACCAACGTAACGATTACGATGCCGGGCCCCAGCCCGTCCATTGCAACGCCGAAACCGATCACGTTGAAAAAACCCAAGATCCCGTAACGATGGAGCCGAGCCTCTTCGAATCCGCTTCCCAAACCGCTGCGCCGCTGGCCGCGCGTATGCGTCCGCGCACGTTGGACGAATTCGTCGGCCAGCAGCATATCGTCGGCCCCGGCCACGCGCTGCGCCGGGCTATCGAAAGCGATTCCGTTCCGTCGCTGATTTTCTGGGGCCCGCCGGGTACGGGTAAGACGACGCTGGCGGAAATCATCGCGCGCATGACCGGCGCGCATTTCGCTTCTATTTCAGCCGTAAGCGCGGGCGTCGCCGACTTGCGGAAGATCGTTGCGGAGGCGCAGCACCGGCGCGCTCTCGGTAAACGCACCGTATTGTTCATCGACGAGATCCACCGCTTCAACAAAGCGCAGCAAGACGCAGTATTGCCTTACGTTGAAAACGGAACCGTGACGCTGATTGGCGCGACCACCGAAAACCCGTCGTTTGAAGTGAATTCCGCTTTGCTATCCCGCGCGCGCGTTTTCGTGCTGAAGGCGCTTACGGACGAGGACGTGGGGACGATCGTCGATCGTGCCCTGCACGACGACGAGCGCGGTTTAGGACGAATGAACGTTACGCTCGAACCCGATGCGCGAAACGCGCTCATCACGCTCTCGAACGGCGATGCGCGAAGCGCGCTGGGGACGCTCGAGTTTGCAGCGAGCGCTGCCGCGCAGACGGACGGTGCGCGAACGATCACCGCGCAGCTCGTCGCGGACGCAATGCAGCGGCGCGCCGTATCGTACGATAAGGGCGGCGACCAGCATTACGACGTCATCAGCGCATTCATCAAAAGTATTCGCGGCAGCGATCCGGACGCGGCGGTGTACTGGCTCGCGCGAATGGTCGACGCCGGAGAGGACCCGCTGTTCATCGTACGCCGTCTGGTTATTTTGGCTTCCGAAGACGTCGGTTTAGCGGACTCGCGCGCGCTTTCGGTTGCAGTCGCGGCGCAGCAAGCGGTTCACTTCGTCGGAATGCCGGAAGGTTTTTATCCGCTCGCGCACGCCACGTTGTATTTGGCTACGGCGCCGAAGAGCAATAGCGTCGGCCGCGCGTATGGTGCCGCAATGTCGGACGTGGAGGGAACGCGCAACGAACCCGTTCCGCTTCACCTTCGCAACGCCCCGACGGGACTCATGAAGAATCTCGGGTACGGCCGCGATTACCGGTACGCGCATGCGGAGGAATCGTATCGCGGTCAAACCGGCGAAGTACCGCCCGCTGAGCGGCTGCAAGCGTACTTGCCGTCGAATTTAGCGGGGCGAGCGTATTACGACCCCGGATCTCAAGGTGAAGAACAGCGGCTGGTCGATTGGATAAAAAAGAGGCGGTCCGAATGACTCGGACCGCCCCAACCGTTGCTACTTCTCGGAGTTTGTGCAATGGAGCTTCGCACGAACCCATGATAAATACGCACTCTGGGAACTGCCTGTGACGGAAACGAGAATCTATTTAGACCATGCCGCCACGACGCCGGTGCGCCCCGAAGTCGTGGATGCCATGTTACCGTACTTCACAACGTACGGACACAACCCGAGTTCGGTGCACGCGGAGGGGCGGCTGGCGCGCACGGCGCTCGACGACGCGCGCGAACGCGTCGCGCGCTGTTTAGGTGCAAAACCCAAAGAGATCGTCTTTACCGGCGGCGGATCGGAGGCCGATAATCTGGCGCTGATCGGCGTTGCGCGCGCCCTTGGCAAGCCGTGCCGCCTCGTTTCGGATGCAATCGAGCACCATGCCGTTTTGCACGCACTCGACGCATTACGCGAAGAGGGGTGCGGCGTTTGCCTACTCGGCGTCGACGGCGACGGGCTTGTCGATCGCCGGCAATTCGAAGCGGCGTTGGACGGTGCCGCGCTCGCTTCGATCATGTACGTCAACAACGAGCTGGGCACGGTGCAGCCAATCGCACCGATGGCCGCAGCGGCGCACGAACGCGGCGTCCTTTTTCACACCGACGCCGTGCAGGCGGCCGCATATCTTCCGTTGGACGTGCGCGAGCTCGGCGTCGATTTGGCGTCGTTGGCAGCACACAAGTTTTACGGCCCGAAGGGCGTCGGCGTCTTATTCGTGCGCGAAGGAACGCCGATTGCTCCGCTGCTTCACGGCGGCAGTCAGGAGTATGCGCGCCGCGCCGGAACGGAAAACGTCGCCGGAATCGTCGGACTGGCGTGCGCGCTCGAATTGGCGCTCGACGAACGCACGCAAGCCGCGGGGCGTGTGGGCAGCTTGCGCGACGAATTCGAGCGGGAACTGCGAGCGCGTATTCCGGGGGTGCGGATCAACGGCGGCGGTGCGCCGCGAGCTCCGCATATCTCGAATGTCAGTTTTGCGGGAATCGACTCGGAGGCGTTGCTGCTGCGATTAGACCTGGACGGCATCGCCGTCTCGGCCGGAAGCGCCTGTGCGTCGGGCGCCATCGAACCGAGCCACGTGATTGCCGCGCTCGGATTGCCGGTTGAATGGATGCGCGGCGTGTTGCGCTTTTCGCTGGGCCGCGACACCTCGCAGGGAGATGTCGACCGCACGCTGCAGGTGGTCGAGCGAGCGGTCGCGGACTTGCGGGCGGCCTCCGGGGAACCGCTCGCTTTTAGATAACCAAGCAGCGGGGAATAGTTGCTTCACCACTGGCCGGAGCTATTGCATACTCGCGGCCATCAGGGCTCGTCGCGCCCGATGACCGGGCGCCCAAGGGGCGCACCGGTCCGCAGGCATCGAGGGGAAGGAAACGAGGGTTGAGCACAGGCGTAGATTGGTCGGCGTTTCTCGACGTTTTGGTCGGACTGGGCGTCTTTTTGGCGGGGCTGGGCGTATTGATTGCCATGCTCGCGCTGGGACGGGTGCTGCGAAGGCTCAATAAGACGCTCGACGGGATCGACGAACAGGTCGCGGCTTTGGGTAAGCCCGTAAGCGAGACCCTCGCTCACGTCGGGGGTATCGCAGACACCGCCGATCAAACGCTGGCGAGGTTGACCGGCGTCGTAAACGCGCTGGAACAAGTCGCCGGTTCGACGGCTCAGACCGCAAAGCTGACGCAAGAAGCGCTCAGCCCCGCGATCGTGAACGTCGGTGCGACGCTGGGCGGAGTGAGTGCGGGTCTGCGGCGCCTGATACGCGGTGACAAACAGACGGGAGAGAACGCATGAGCGAGAGCAATGACGGCGGCCGTGAAGGCGGCGGCTTTTTTGCCGGGTTTCTGGTCGGCGCAATCGTCGGCGGTGCGCTCGCCTATTTCATTACGCAAGAAGACGCGCGCGATTTGCTCGTCGGAAAGGCGCGCGAAGCCGGCAACTTCGCGATGGACGCGACCGGCGATTTGCGCGGCCGCGTTTCCGACGCGGCGACGAATCTTCAAAGCAATGCCGCCGACCTCTATGCGCGCGGAAAGACCGTCGTCGACAATGCGCGCAGCAACGTCGATGCCGCGGTAGACGAAGGAAGAACGACGACGGACCAACTGCGCGCGGATCTAACCCGTCAATCGCAGACGGAATCGCAATCACACACATCGGACTCGTAGGAGTAAGCGTGGACATCAAAGTAAACGTTCGGGAGTCGCAAGGAGATACGTACGTCGTCGATTTGAACGGCGAAATTGACGTATATACCTCGCCTAAGGTGAAGGACGCCATCGGCGATCTCATCGACAAAGGGCACTACAATTTAGTGATCAATCTCGAGAAGGTGCGGTACATCGACTCCACCGGCTTGGGCGTGCTGATCGGCGGCCTCAAGCGGGTACGCGAACACGGCGGCACCGTCAATCTCGTCTGCACCAATCCGCAGATCAAGAAAATCTTCGATATCACGGGACTGGTGAAGATCTTCGGTATTTACGACGACGAGGACGCTGCAATGAAGGCGCTCGTGTGAATCAGCCGGTGGCCCGCACCAGCCATTCACTGGGTGTCGTCGAACTGCGTATTCCCAGCAAGGCCGAATGGGTCGCCGTTGCCCGCTTGGCCGTTGCTGCGGTTGCGAACCGCCTGAACTTCTCGATAGAAGACATCGAAGACGTCAAGCTCGCCGTCGCTGAAGCGTGCACGAACTGCATTCAACACGCGCAAGGAAGCGATCAAATCGAAATTACTTGTGAAACCGAGCCGGACGCGCTGACGGTGCGCGTGCGCGATTACGGCCATGGGACTCGCCCGGAAGCCGTTTCGAACAAACGCATCGACGAACCGCGCGTCGGCGGTCTGGGAGTCTTTCTCATTCGGTCGCTGATGGATTCGGTCGAGTACGACGTGCATCCGGAACGCGGCACGAATCTCGTAATGACGAAAAAAGTAACGAACTAGTGCAACAACACGCGGAAGACGAGCGCTGGGATCGGCAGAAAACCCGGGAAGCCTTCGCGCGCTTCGCGCAGGCGAAAACGAAGCCCGAGGATCCCGAATACGAGCGCTTACGCAGCGAACTGGTGGTCGCCCACCTGAATTTGGTGCGCTATTTGGCCGTGAAGTTCGCCAACCGCGGTGAATCGCTGGACGACCTGATTCAGGTCGGAACGGTGGGGCTGCTCAAAGCCATCGACCGGTTCGATTTGGAACGCGGCGTCGAGTTTACCACGTATGCCACGCCGACAATCGTCGGCGAGATCAAACGCTACTTCCGCGACAAAGGCTGGGCGGTCAAAGTGCCGCGCCGGCTGCAGGAGCTCAACCTCGCCGTCAACCGCGCGATCGAAAAGCTGTCCGTGAAAATGGGCCGAAGCCCGACCGTGGGCGAACTGGCCGAACACCTCAACGCGTCCGAAGAAGACATCCTCGAAGCACAGGAACTCGGTCAGGCGTACAATCTGCTCTCGCTCGATACCGAGCTCTCGGGCGAAGGCGATAAGAAATCGCAGACGCTTGCGGATTACATCGGCACGACGGACGCCGGCCTCGCGCTCCTCGAGGACAAAGCCAACCTGGAACGCGCCTTCGAGGTGCTCACCGGCCGCGAGCGCGTGATTCTCTACCTGCGCTTCTACGAAAGCGTTTCTCAGACCGAAATCGCAAAGCGCCTGAACGTCTCGCAGATGCACGTCTCCCGCCTGCAGCAAAAGGCGCTGGAGAAGCTGCGGCACGTGCTGCAAGAGTAGGCGGCAACCCAGGCAGGCAAACCCGGCGCTCCCGGGTTAATAGTCCGCTACCCCATGAAAAGCCAAGAACTTCGCTCGGCGTTCGTCGAGTTTTTCACGTCCCGGGGACACCGGCAGGTGCCCTCGGCGAGCCTGATTCCGGACGCGATGTCCACGACGCTCTTTACGATCGCCGGGATGGAGCAGTTCGTTCCGGCATTTCTTGGCGACGAACCGCCTCCCGCCGAAAATGTCGTAACGGTTCAGCGCTGTCTGCGCGTAGCCGGCGCAAAAAGCGACATCGAAAACGTCGGCCGCACCGGACGCCACGGTACGTTTTTGGAAATGCTCGGGAATTTCAGCTTCGGCGGATACTACAAACGCGAGGCGATCGCGTACGCCTGGGATTTCGTCACCAAAACGCTCGGCCTCGATCCGCAGCGTCTTGCGGTAACGGTGCACACGGGTGACGACGAGGCCGAAGAAATTTGGCGCGAGCAGATCGGCGTTCCGCCGCAGCGGATCTCGCGGTTCGACGAAGACAACTTTTGGACGATGGGCCCGACGGGGCCGTGCGGTCCCTGCACGGAGATCTTCTACGATACGGGCGCGCAGAACGCGAGCGGACCCGGCGACGACGGTCCCAATAAAGGAAACCGCTGGGTCGAAATTTGGAACGTCGTATTCCAGCAATACAATCGCGACCAGAGCGGCAAACTCGAAGAGCTGCCGCGCAAACAAATCGACACGGGCGCCGGGTTGGAGCGCATTCTCGCGGTCGTCAATGGGAAGGTCTCGATGTACGAGACGGACCTGTTTACCGATCTTATCGACGCGCAGCCGGCCGTCGGTCAAACGTCGCTTTCGAAAAAGGACCGGCTCGAGCGGCGGAACATCATCGCGGATCACGCGCGCGCCGTCACGTTCTTGATTAACGACGGCGTGTATCCGAGCAACACCGATCGCGGATACGTGCTGCGCTTTCTGATCCGTCGCGCGATTCGAAACGGACGCCTCCTGGGCTATCCGAACGGCTTTTTGACCGATCTCGTTCCAGCGGTGGTCGAGTCGCTGGAGCCGGGCTATCCCGAATTACGCTCGAACGCGTCGCGCATTCAAAGCGCGCTGCGCACCGAGGAACAAACCTTCGATCGTACGCTGGAACGCGGAATGTCCATGCTCGACGATCTGCTCTCCGCGACTGTGCGCGGCGGAACGCTGGCGGGCGAAGACGTCTTCGTGCTGCACGATACGTACGGGTTCCCGGTTGAATTGACTCGCGAAATTGCGGCGGAGCGCGGCGTCTCCATCGATCACGCCGGATTTACCGAAGCGATGAACGAGCAAAAAGAGCGCGCGCGCCGCGATGCCGCATCGAAACGGGCCGTCGTCAGCGTGGCGGAATTGCCTGCGACGAAAAGTGAGTTCGTCGGATACGAGGGCCTCGAGTCGGACGGCACGATCGTCGCCATTTTGAAAGACAACGACGTCGCGCCGGAATTGCATGAAGGCGAAGAAGCGCAGATCATTTTAGATCGCACGTCGTTCTACGCGGAGAAAGGCGGCCAGATCGGCGATCGCGGCACGCTGACGGTTCGTCACGATCGTCATGGTGAGGTATCGCAGGCCGAGGCAATCTTCGAAGTCACCGACACCCAATACCAAGGCGAAGCCGTCGTCCACCACGGCAAGCTCGTTCGCGGACGATTGCGCGCGGGCGACGTCGTGCACGCGCGCGTGCATCCGGAATGGCGGCAAGAGATCCGGCGGCATCACACGTCGGCGCATCTTCTGCAGCGCGCGCTCAAAGACGTCATGGGCGAGGACGTCGCGCAAGCGGGAAGCTGGGTCGGTATCGATCGCATGCGCTTCGATTTCCGTTCGCCCGCCGGCGCGCTGACTCCCGAACAGAAGCGCGACATCGCGCGGCGCGTAAACGAAATGATTCGCGACGACACGCCGCTCGAGACGCGCGTGCTCCCGATCGAGGAAGCGAAGGCAAGCGGCGCGATCATGATGTTCGGTGAAAAATACGGCGATCGCGTTCGCGTCGTCAAAGCGGGTCCATCCGTGGAGTTCTGCGGCGGAACGCACGCGCACTCTACCGGCGAGCTCGGCATGTTCGTAATCCTCAGCGAGTTTTCGATCGGCAGCGGCATTCGGCGTATCGAATCGTGCGTTTCCCGCGCCGCCGAACAGTACACGCAGCGTCAGCAAGATCTCGTTGCCGAATTGGCTGCGTCGCTGGCCGCCGCACCGGAAGAATTGAGCGATCGCATCGGCAAGCTGCAGCGCGACGTGCGCGATTTGCAAAATGCCGTCGGCGAATTGAAGGCGCGCCTCGCCGCGTCGGACGCGCAATCGTACCTGGAGAAGGCTCAGCGCGCAGGCGGCAAAACGTTTGTCGGCGCCGTCGTTCCGGAGGCGAACGCCGAAGCGCTTCGCCATTTGAGCAGCGCGATTCGTCAACGGCTTTCCAGCGGCGTCATCGCACTTGCCGGAGTCGACGACGGCACCGTTAGCCTGTTGGTGAGTGCGAGCGAGGACATGGTGAAAGCCGGTGTGCACGCCGGGAATTTGGTGAAGCTGGCCGCGCCGCTGGTCGACGGCCGCGGAGGCGGTCAGGCAGCGCAAGCGCAAGGCGGCGGAAAGAATCCGTCGCGCGCGCCCGAGGCGGTTGAAGCGATTCGCGAAGCGGTGCTCAGCGCGTGATTGCAATGCTCGCGGTCCTTGTGGGATTAGCCGCGCCGCTCGATTCGCAGATAGTTCTCGAACGTTACGCCGCGCGTTTGCTCGCGCTCGAACCGCCGAAAGCCGTGATTTTTTCGTACAGCGTATCGCAGGCCGGACCGCGCAACATCGAGCAAACGCACCGCCAATACCGCAGCGGGGAGTCCGTGCGCGATGAAACGCTCACGGTCGACGGCCAACCGTTGCGGCCGAAAATTACCCGAATTGCGCGATACCGCGACCGCTACGCCGTCGATGCGATCGCGCCGCGAGCAACACAATACGCGTTTCTGTTTATTCGCGCCGTTCGAGCCGGGAATGCCTACGATTACGTGTATCGCGCGGAACCGTTGAACGCGACCGGCAACTTCGTCGTCGAAGGTTTGACCATCGACGGTAAAACGTATCTGCCGTCGCTCATCCGGTTCCGCACATCGAACGGCACCTTAGCCGGAACGGGATCGATTGGATTTGCGAAGTCCGGCAAGTACTGGGTAGCGACCGCCGCGAACGTGGCAGCGACCGTGAACGGGAAACCGGCGCGGGAACGCATCACGTTCAGCGGGTATCAATTTCCGGGGAGCTTGCCGAAATCGACGTTTCAAGCGCCGAAGCCGTTGCCGACGCCCGCCCTGCCGTCGTTCTGAGCAGTGCGCGCATTGGCGCGCGCGTCGCGGCTTGGGCAGCGTGGCTCGTGCCGCTGCTGGTGTACGCCGCTTCACTTGAAGGCGCGATTTCCTTCTGGGATACGGGCGAGGCGCAGACGGTCCCGTGGATATTCGGAATCATGCACCCGACCGGATTTCCGGCGTTCACGATCCTCGCGGGCATCTTCGCGCACGTAATGCCGTTTGGCGCCGTTTCCTGGCGCATCGCGTTGTTCAGCGCGCTCGCGATGAGCGGCGCAGCGTGGCTCGTATTTCGCATCGCGCGCGAACTGGCGGGCGGCGCACTCGCGGCACTCGGAGCGGCATGGCTCTTTGCATTCGGCCAAGTCGTCTGGACCCGCGGTACGCGCGCCGAAATTCACGACGTCGCCGTATTCTTCATCCTTGCGTCGCTCTATTGCGCGCTGCTCTGGAGGCGTACCGGAAATAGTACGGCGCTGTATCTTTGCGCGTTTGCATTCGGAACCGGCATTGCGACGCACTCCATTACGGTACTGCTGACGCCCGCACTCCTGCTGGTGATTTTTTCAGCGCGGCGTTTGAACCGCCGTCAACTGCTCGCGGCGTCGGCGCTGTTCGTGCTGGCGCTTTGCACGTACGCGTATCTGCCGGCACGCAGTTTTATCGTGGACCGCGCGCATTTGGACCCGACTGCGGCAATCGGCAAGCCTCCGGGAAATGTGTTTTGGGATACCGACGATCCGTCGACGCTCGGCGGATTCGTGCGCCTGGTAACGGGGTCGGAGTTTCCCACCCGTGCTGCCCTGCGTGGAATAATCAACTGGCACGTCTATGCGGACAATGGCCCCGGATTTTTGCATGACGTGCTCGAGAGTTTTACACCGGTCGGCCTGCTGCTGGCGCTCGGAGGATTACTCGCGATCTTCAGGCGCGATAGAATTCTTGCCGGAGCTCTTGCACTGGCCCTCTATCTGCCCGCCGCCTTCGCGTTCGGTTACACCGTCGTCGCGGACATCGACCGGTACTATTTCACGGCGTTTGCAACGGTCGCGATACTGGCCGGGCTTGGTGCCGCCGCGTTGGCCGATATTCCCGTGAAAGCACGGTTTTGGCGTGCCGGCGCGGCGATCGTTCCGTTAGCGCTCGCGGTATTCTTGGTCTGGACGAACAAAGCGACATTTGCGCAAGCCTCCGACAACGGAGCTCGGGAAGCGATCGATTCCGTCGTCGCACGCACGCCCGACCGCGCGATTCTGATCGCGCCGTGGCAGCAGGCGACGGCCCTCGCATATGGAGCATATGTCGAAAAGCGGCTCGGCGCGCGCATCGTCGATTCATCATGGTACGGCGATGACGCGGCGTACATTCCGGCGTGGGTGCGGATGCGCCCCGTATACGTGGTCGGCGAGTTGTGGGGCAACGTTCCCGGATATCATACGAAGGCGCTCGGCGGATGGCCGCCGTTATATCGCGTGGTGAAGAATTGATGCGCAGCCGCGCAGTACTAGCAGGGCTCGTTGGACTGAGCGTCACGCTGCTCGCCTCGCACTTGCGATCGACGCCGTACAACAACTACGTGCTGCTCGCAAACGCGCTGCTTCACGGTCACGCGTGGATCGATTGGCCCGGCGCGTATATCGACGCGCTGGGATACCACGGACAGCATTACGTGATCGAAGCACCGATGCCGGCGATCTTGTTGTTGCCGTACGTTGCGGTCGCGGGAACGGCGGCGAATCAAACGCTGCTCTCGGTGCTTCTTGCCGGCATCGCGATCGGCGCGGCGTGGCGGCTGGGAGAGCGCATCGGAATACCGGCGAGCGCAAACATTTGGCTATGCACTTTTTTGCTCGGCGGCACGGATCTGCTCTGGTGTGCGATGCTCGGTGACGTGTGGTTTATCGCGCACGTGAGCGCGGTGTGCTTTACGCTCTTGGCGCTGGTCGAACTCTGCGGCAGGCGGCGGGGCTGGCTCGTTGCGCTTTGGGCGGTGTGCGCGGCGGAATCGCGCTTTACGATGGCGTTGGCACTGCCCGTGTATGCAGTGCTCCTCGTTGCCGGCACACCGCTGCCGGATCGCCTGCGCGTGCATGCGCGGACCGTGGCGGCGCGCATCGGCGGATTTGCCGGCGTTCTTGCAGTCGCGGCGGCGCTTTGGGTTTGGTATAACGTGGCGCGATGGGGAACGCCCGCAGACATCGGCTACACCAACTGGTATCACGAAGATTCCGCCGGCAGCCCCACCGGTTCGCCGTTTCAACTGCAGTACTTGCGCTACCAGTTATGGTCGTTTTTCCAGCAGTATCCCGAATTCTCGCCGGAGTGGCCGTGGTTCCGGCCGGGATATTCGGGGGTCGCGTTGACGTGGACGAGCCCCGCGTTGATCTATGCGTTCGCGGCCGCCCGGCCGGCCGCGTTCGTTGCCGCGCTCTGGGCGGCCGCGATTCTTACCGCGATACCGAACTTCGTCTACTACGTCAACGGCTACGCGCAATACGGGATGCGTCACGCGCTCGATTTCATTCCGTTTTTGTTCGCGTTGATGTGCGTCGCGGCGCGCGATCGTTTACCGGTTTGGACGAAGGTGCTGATCGTGTATTCGCTCGCCGCGGGTCTGTACGGCGTCTGGTTTTGGAACGCGTTCGTCCGCACCAACTACTAACCGCCTTTTGGTGCGAGCAGGTGTTCGTACGAATCGCGAAGCGCGCCCGCATCTCGAGCCGGAGAGCCGCAGACGGTGCCGGCGCAAACGTACGCGGCCGGCGCCGGGTTCGGGCTCAATCCGCGTAATTCCAAGGCCTCACTCTCGCCGGGATCGATCGTGCGAAACGCCGGCGCGGCAATCGGCAAAGCGTGCGCCGCTTCCCGAAGGTCGGCCGTCTGTTCCGGCGTCCCGACGAAGACGATCGCTGTTTCGGCAAGCAGATACCGTCGAACGGCCCGCGCGTACGAGGCCGCGAAGATGCCGGCTCGCTCGAAGGTGTTGACGTACAATGCCAGTGCGGCTTCCGCAGCTTTGCGGTACTGCTGCCCGCCGCCGAGCGCCGATAGGCGCAGCAAGCTTTCGGCGAGCCAAGCGTTCTCCGAAAGCGGGCGATCGCGCACGGTCAAATTTCCGAGCGAATCCTCCACCGACGCATGATCGTAAAAGCCGCCGTCGGGCGCGGAGAAGGCCGTAAGTATCGCGCCTGCCGCGCGTTGCGCGCGTTCTAAAAACCGGCCCTCGCCCGTGTATTCGTGCGCGTCGAGAAGAGCGCGCAAATAGGCTTGCTGATCCGTCAGGAGCCCGCGAACTTGGGGTGCTCCGCCCGGTTCCAGGTAATGCATCAGAAGCCCATCGGAATCGAGCATTCGCTCGTGCAAGGCGTCCAACGTTGCAACACCTTCAGCGTCGATGCGATCGTCTTCTAAGACGTTGCCCGCGGCGAGGAAAGCCGCCGCCATTGCGGCGGTCCAATTCGAATATGACGTGCGATCCACATACGGCGGCTGCATCGTGCGCCGCTCTTCCAGCGGCAGCTCGTAGTACTGCTCGTCGGCGTCCTGGCTGCCGGCAAAGAATCCCGTGTCCGGATCGCGCAGCACGGCGCGTACGTATCCGACTGCCGAGACGAGCGTGCTGTGGAACCGGTCGTTTCTGGTGGTGCGTGCCAGCCGCGCGAGAATTCGAAGCAGTGCCGCGTGATCCTCGGTCATCTTTTCGAAATGCGGAACGCTCCAATCGCGCGTAGTGGAGTAGCGGAAGAATCCCCCTTCCACGTGATCGTACATCCCGCCGGACGACATCGCGAGCACCGTTCGCGCGGCCATCTCGTACGCGCGCTCGTTTCCGGTCGCTGCGTGTTCCTGCAGCAAGAACGCGAGCGTGTCGGTCATCGGAAACTTCGGTGCGTCGCCGAAGCCGGCGTACTCCTCGTCGTAAGCATGCTCCAGCGCGTCCATAACCCGTGCGACGATCGTGTCGTCGAGGGCCGACGGTGAAGCGCCGTCGTACGACCGCACGCGCGATCGCAGCTCCCCGGCGCGCTCTTCTATCTGCTCGCGGTTGGTGTGATAGAACGCCGCGATCTGATCGAGCGCCTGCGCGAGGTGATCCGGCGGCAAGTACGTCGCGCCGGCGAGCAGCGCGCCTTCGGGCGTCAGAAATGCGGTTGTGGGCCAGCCGCCTTGGTTGTACCGTGCATTCACATCGGGGCGGCGATCGTTATCGACGCGCACCGGTACGAACCGTTCGTTGATTGCGGCGATAATACCGGGATCCGAATAGCTCGTTTCGTCCATGACGTGGCACCAGTGGCACCACACGGCCGAGATCGAGAGCAGAATCGGCTTATCTTCCGTGCGCGCGCGATCGAATGCGTCGCGGCCCCACGATTGCCACGCGATTTCATGCGCTTTGTTCGGCCGCGGCGAAAAATGAAATTCCGCGTGAGCAGGTTGCATCGGTCATTCCTCGTCTGAGAATCCGCGCAGGTACGACGTAAAGTAGAATATTGCTACGAGCACTGCGACTGCAAGCAGCACGGCGGCCGGTATCGCGTGCTGCACGGAAGAGATCGCAAACAGTGCGGCCAGCGCGAATCCGATTATCGCATACCATGCGTGCGTTGCGGGACGCATGCCGTATATGCCTTCCGCGTAAAAGTTGGCAGGCGGGCGAACGGCAGCGTACGCGGCGCGCAGGCCCGTCGCTAGGGCAACGCCCAGGCCCACCCATGCCCAGACGGTCATCGGCGCCCGTCCGGCGGCACGGCGTTCGGCCAGGCCGCTTCTGGGTATAACTGCCCCACTGCAAAACCGAACTTGAAAGGAGCAACACACTCTATGGCTGACGGTCCGGTTGTAGTGAACGAAGGCGGCAACGGGAACGGCGCGGCAGCGATCGGCATCGTGGTGATCGTCCTCGTAGCTATTCTCATCGCGGTCTTCGTGTGGCATCCCTGGTCGACCACCGCAACGTCGAGCGGAACTAGCACGACGTCGGGTTCCACTACTAATTCGAGCACGTCCACACAAACGGGCGGGGGAGGAAAGTAAAGCATGGCCGGTCTGCTATGGGCCATTATCGTTATCCTATTCATCTTCTGGCTGCTGGGGTTCATGGTCTGGCATCTGGGTGCGATCATCCACATCGTAATCGTCGTGGCGATCGTCCTGCTGATCATCAACCTGCTCACGGGGCGTGGAGCACGCATCTGACGGGATGGTAAAATAACGGCATAATGCCGGCAGCACGACGCCCGGGAGCGAGCCAGTCCGCCAAAGAGCGGGGCTCGCTCCAGCGTTATCATGCAAAGCGCGACTTCCAGGAAACGCCCGAGCCGCGCGGAGCCAAATCGAAGAAGTCCAAGCGGCTTCGCTTCGTCATCCAAAAACACCGCGCCACGCGCCTGCACTACGATTTCCGCCTGGAAGCCGACGGCGTTCTGAAATCGTGGGCGATCCCCAAAGGCCCCTCGTTCGATCCGGCGGACAAGCGCCTCGCGATGCACGTCGAGGATCATCCGATGGACTACCGCACGTTCGAAGGGATCATTCCCAAAGGCAATTACGGCGCCGGCGAAGTGATCGTTTGGGACGAGGGCACGTACGAGCTCAGCGAGGGCGACGACCCCGCCGCCGAGATCGGCAAAGGCAAGATCAAGTTCATCATGCACGGCAAGAAGATGCACGGTGAATTCACGCTCGTTCGCATCAAAGGGCGCAGCGGAGAAGGCGGCGACCCGTGGCTGCTGTTCAAAGATAAAGACGAATACGTGAACCCCAAGTACGATATCGAAAAAGACAACAAGTCCGTGAAGACGGGGCGCACGGTCGAATCGTACGCGAAGGATCCGAAAGCGCCTCACTGGATCTCCGGTAAGAAAGCGGCGGGCGCCGAACGCAGCGCCGCAAAAAAAGCCGCAACCCGCGCTAAGCGGGACCCGATTCCGGTTATCAAAACGCCGATGCTCGCGACGCTGGTCGACGAGCCGTTCGACGACGACGAGTGGCTGTTCGAAATCAAGTGGGACGGCTACCGTGCGATCTGCACCGTGCACGAGGACGGAACGCTTTCACTCGTTTCACGCAACGGCCTGGATTTTCTCGGCAAGTTTCCCGAACTCGAAGCACTGAAGAACGCGTGGACCACGCTGCCGATCGTCGTCGACGGCGAGATCGTCAGCCTCGACGACGAAGGGCGTTCGTCGTTCCAGCGGCTGCAAGAGTCGCTCACCAGCAAACGCAGCACGGGCCGCACGCGCTCCTCGTCGCACAGCCGGCTGATGTACGCGGCCTTCGACCTGCTGTATGCCGACGGCAAAGACTTGAGAAAGTTGCCGCTCGACGATCGCAAAGAGCAGCTCCAGCAAGCGATCGCGGACACCGGGATCGTGCTGTACTCCAAACACGTCGTCGGACACGGCTGCGCGCTGTTCAAACAAGCCGAGCACCGCCATCTGGAAGGCATCATCGGCAAGCGCCGCGATTCCGCGTATCTCGAACGGCGCACGCGCGACTGGGTGAAAATCAAAGCGCAGCTGATGCAAGAGTTCGTCATCGGCGGATTTACGGAGCCGCGCGGGAGCCGCACCGGATTCGGTTCGCTGCTGCTCGGCTTATACGACCGCGGAAAACTCTACTACGTCGGACATGCGGGTACCGGATTCAATACCAAATTGCTGCAGAGCATGACCCGCGACTTGAAGAAACTGGAGCGTAAGACCTCGCCCTTTGCCAACAAGGTCGAGGCAAATACAAAACCGCATTTCGTCGAGCCCAAAATGGTCGCGGAGATCCGGTTCACGGAATGGACGCGCGACGGATTGCTGCGGCAGCCGGCGTTTATCGGCTTACGCTTGGACAAAGCTGCGAAGGAGTGCGTTCGCGAGCGGCCGATCGACACGGACGAAGTCGCCTGATGGCGCGCACGACGCACGAAATACAGGTCGGCGGAAGAGCCTTAACGCTTTCGAATCTGGACAAAGTCCTCTGGCCGCGCGACGGCTACACCAAGGGGGATCTGATTGCGTACTACCGCGCTGTGGCGAAATGGCTGCTGCCGCACTTGAAAGATCGTCCGCTGACACTGCAGCGCTGGCCCGACGGCATCGATAAGCAGTCGTTTTTTGAAAAACAAGCGCCGAAATATACGCCGGAGTGGATTCCGACTGTAGCGCTCTCGGCCGACCAGCAGTCGCGTAAAGTCTCGTACATTTTGTGCAACGAAGAGGCAACGCTCGTCTGGTGCGTCAATTTGGCGTCGATCGTTCTGCACGTCTGGTACTCGCACGTGCCGACCACGGACAATCCGGACTACGCGTTATTCGATCTCGACACGTGCGAGCGGACGACGATGAAATCGCTGGTCACGGTTGCCGTGGCATTCCGCGAAGCACTCGCGTCCATCGGCCTGCCGTGCCTGATCAAGACCTCGGGCGGCTCGGGATTTCACGTCGTGATTCCACTCAAGCCCAAGTACGGCTACGATACGATCAAGCAATTCGCGGAGATCGCCGCGCGCCATATCGCGGCGCAGTTGCCGGATTTGACGACGCTGGAACGTTCGGTATCGAAACGCCCGAAAACGGCGGTGTATTTGGATTGGGTGCAAGTCGGACGCGGAAAGACCGTCGTGCCGCCATACGTCGTGCGCGCTCGCGACGGCGCGCCCGTTTCGATGCCGCTGGATTGGAGTGAGGTCGAAGCGCTGGCCAAAAAGCGGTCGACGCCCGAGGCGACGTTCGCGCAATGGACGATGAAAAATGCTGCAAAACGGTTGGCCGGCGAAGGCGATCTGTGGGGACCGAAGTTTTGGAAACCGGCGGCGCTCGAGCCCGCTCTCAAAAAAGCTCAGCGCGCGTGGACGTGAAGCTCGGCCGCTATCGCCGACGCCGCGCGTTTTCCCGGTAAACCGCTGACACAACCGCCCGGGTGCGCGCCCGATCCGCACAGGTAGAGGTTTTGCAGCGGCGTGCGCACGGCGAAACGATCCTGATAGATTTGTCCGGGGAGCAATTCACCGTGGAAGATATGTCCGCCGATGAGGCCGAACCGCGATTCTAAATCTGCCGGCGTCAAGATCTGGCGCGCTTCGATGGCAGCGGGCACATTGGGCGCGAATTGCCCAAGGAGTTCGACGATGCGATCGGCTGCCGCTTCGCGATTGGCGGCGGTCCAGCCGCCGGGACGGTCGTACGGAAAATATTGCGCAAACACGGAAAGGATGTGTTTTCCGGGCGGCGCGAGCGACGGATCCGTCGGCGTTTGCAAAAAACACTCGAGCATCGGGTTCGTTGAAACGCTTCCTGCGCGTGCATCTTCAAACGCGGTTTGGATGTAGTCGATCGAAGGCGCGACGTGTATCGTCGCGCGGTGGTGCGCCTGCGGATTGCTGCCCGGGCGGCACGTAAAGTCCGGCAGTTCGCCGATGGCGAAATTCACTTTCATCGCGCAGCCGGTCGTTTCCCAAGATTGCACGCGTGCGACGAAGTCCGCGTCGAAGTGGCGTTCTCCGGCGAGGTCCAGGAACGTCGTTCGCGGATGCGCATTCGAGGCAATGATTCGCGCGGAAATCTCGCGTCCGTCGTCCAGAATCACGCTGGTTGCAGCACCGCCGTCGACTCGAATTGCGCAGACAGGCGCATTCGTAAAGAGCAGCGCTCCGTTATTGCGCGCGGCGGAAGCGAGCGCGTTCGAAATGGCGCCCATGCCGCCGCGAACGAAACCCCAGGCGCCTTGGACGCCGAGTGCGCGGCCCGCATAGTGATGTGCCAAAACGTACCCCGTGCCCGGATCGCGCGGACCGAGATACGTTCCGATGATTCCGTCCGTAGCGACGGCAGCGGCCAGCACCGGCGTGCGCACGTGCCGCTCGACGATCTCTGCCGCGGACCCGCGCAGCTCCGACTGCACGTCGCCGGGGAAGCGTTCGAAATCCGGTTCGGCGTCGCTGAACGTTTCGAACAGCCGGCTTCCGAGTTCGCGGATGCGCTCGTCCAACGCGTAAAAGCCCGCCACGTCACCCGGATCGAAAGCGGCGATTTCCCGTTCGTTTGCGGAATCGTCGGATCCGAGCAGCAGCGAACGCCCATCGGCCAAAACGTTGAAGGTTGCGGGATCCTTGCGGTACGCGCTGTATCCGTGCCGCTGCAGTTCGAGCGTTTCGACGATCCACGGGTCCAGCAGCGTGCAGACATACGATGCCGACGAAATCGTATAGCCGTTCCAAAGCGCCTCGCTGACCGCCGCGCCGCCGATGCGTTCGCTTCGTTCGAATACGCCGACGCGCAGGCCCGCGCGGGCCAGTAAGGCCGCGCACGTGAGGCCGTTGTGGCCCGCGCCGATGACCGCTACGTCCAATTCGCTCGGCAACTGCATACCGGCCTTATTAGCCGCGGCCGCGCCCGTGGCATTGTGCGGCCGAAGAGCCTATTGCGGCTGGGGTATAATGGAGGCCTGGCGTATCGGATCCGCCGGAAGGAGAGAACGGAGATTCATGGCTCACGCGATATGGTCGGGGTCGATTAATTTCGGGCTGGTGACGATTCCGGTCAAACTATTCACGGCAGTGCGAACCAACGACTTGTCCTTCAACATGCTTCATAAAAAGGACGAAGGGCGGATCAAGTACGAGCGCATCTGTTCGGTCGACGGCAAGCCGGTGCCGTGGGACGAGATCGTCAAAGGGTACGAGTACGAAAAAGGCGAGTACGTCATCCTGACCGACGACGACTTCAAACGCGTCAATCCGGAAGCGACCCAAAGCGTCGAGATCATGGAGTTCGTCGATCTCGAAAAGATCAATCCGATGTATTTCGACAAGCCGTACTATTTGGAGCCCACCAAACAGGGACGCCATGCGTACGCGCTGCTGCGCGAAGCGCTGTCAAAAGCCGGCAAGGTCGCGATCGCGCGCGTCGTTATCCGCACCAAAGAGACCATCGCCGCAGTCAAACCGAACGGCGATGCGCTGGTGCTCGAGTTGATGCATTGGGCCGACGAACTGGTGGAGCAGAGCGATCTGGATTTCCCGGGCGACATCAAACTCCCCGAACCCGAAATGAAGATGGCGAAGATGCTGATCGATTCGATGAGCGTCGACGAATTCGAGCCGGAGAAATTCACCAACCGGTACCACGACGAGATGATGGCGATGATCGAAGCGCGCGCAGCCGGAAAGGAATTACCCAAACCCAAGAAGGCGCCGCGCACATCGAAGGTGGTCAACCTCATGGACGTGCTGCAGCAAAGCCTGGAAGAAAGCAAACGTCAGCGCGCGGGCCGCAAAGAACAGGCTCCAAAACGCGCCGCGCATCGCGCGTCGCCGGGACGCAAAAAGAAAAGCGCCTAGGCCTGGCTACGAATCGGCTTCGGCAAGTGAAGGCGCCGCATTCGCGGCGCTTTCATTTTGAGATTTCGTTCCGCCGCCTTGCACGGCACCCAACGCGAATGCGATTGTGGCAAAGATCAACGACCATGCACCGGCCCATGCCGATCCCAATCCGCCCAGGAATGCGGTCGATACGGGCGGCGCCACGATGCCGGCAAAAGAATCCAGTGACGACGTGACGCTCAGTACAGTGCCTTGGCGCCGCTCGTCGACCGCGCCGCTGATGAGCGCCGTCAAGCCCGTGTTGCCGAATGCCATGCCGACGCTGAAGAACAGCATGAGCCCGATTAATTCGTACAGGTTGCGAACGAAGGGAACAAACGAAAATCCCACGACCAGGGCCCCGATACCGATCGTCGACATGAGCCGGTCGCCCAGCCGCTCGGATGCGCGGCCGACGACGATGGCATTCACGAATGCGTTGATAATGGAGAATCCCGCGAAGAAATACGACGTTTGCGTAAACGTAAAATGCAGCTGATGCGCCAGATACAGCGCCATCACGCCGAACCAGCCGTACAGCGTTAACGAAAGTGCGAGCTTTTGCCACAGCATCGGTGAAAGGCGCGGGTTCCGGAACGTGCGGTAAATTTCATCGGGTCCGACTGCGCCGGCTTCTTCTTTCTTGGAGCGCGATTCGGGCAACACGACGATCGTCACGATCAGTGTAATGAACTGAAGCAACGCCGCCAAATAAAGCGGCACCGAATACCCGTAGATCGGCTGCAGAATTCCGGCGATTGCGGGCCCGAAGGCGAAAGCGGAAGCAAACGTGGCTCCGATGTAGCCGAAGGCGCGTGCGCGCTCCTTCGGAGTCACGAGATCGGCAACGTACGCTTGCGTGACGCCGATGTTTCCGCCGGAAATGCCCTCGAGAATGCGCGCTGCAAAGATCCACGGTATAGTCGGCGCCCAGCCGAGCATCGCCCACCCAATCGTGGCGCCGATCTGACTGATAATCAGCACGCCCTTGCGCCCGATGCGATCGGAGAAGTTGCCCCAAATCGGACCGGACACGAGCTGGCAGAATGAAAAAACGGAGAACAGCGCGCCGACCACGACCGGCGCTGCGTGAAAATGCGTGACGTAGTAAGGCAGCAACGGAATCAGCATGCTGAATCCCAGGATGTCGATGAACGTTATCCCGAGGATTGGAGCAAGCCGTTTGATCATGCCGCCTCGATTGGAATGACGATCGGTTGCAGGCGCTCCGTCTTGCGCACGATCGTCAGCCGGTATGCGCGCGATAAATCGATTAACGTCAGACGGCGGTGCAGTTCGTCGATGCCCTGCACCGGCTGGTCTTCGAACGCAACCAATACGTCGCCTTCGCGCAATCCGGCAGTTTCCGCCGGACTGCCCGGTTCCACTGACATAATCATGACACCGCGCGACTCGCGCAGGCTATGCGCTCGCACGAGGCGGCGGGGAATGTCAATGTCTTGGCCTGCGATACCCAAGTAGCCGCGGCGCACTTTACCGTCGCGCATGAGCATGCCGGCGATGAACTTTGCCGTATTGATGGCAATCGCAAAGCAAATACCTTGTCCCGGAAAGACTGCGGTGTTCACGCCGACGACCGCGCCGTCTGCCGTTACCAGCGGTCCTCCGGAGTTGCCGGGATTGAGTGCGGCGTCGGTTTGAATCACGTTGTCGATGAGCCGTCCCGATTGTGCGCGAAGCGATCGGCCTAGCGCGCTGACGACGCCGGCTGTGACGGTATATTGCAAGCCGAACGGATTGCCGACGGCGACGACCAGCTGTCCCGGTCGCAGATGCGATGAATCACCGAGCACCGACGGTACCAGATCGGGCGCGTTGATGCGCACGACCGCAACGTCGCTGTGCTCGTCGTCGCCGACGATCTGTGCCGGAAGTTCGCGGCCGTCCAGAAGCGCGACGGAGATATGGTCGGCGTCGTGGACGACGTGACTGTTGGTAAGCACGAAGCCGTCCGGCGTAAAGATGAAGCCCGAGCCGTTTCCGCCGCGGCGTCCGGTTCTCGCCTCGATGGCGACGACGGACGGGCTGACGGTCTGCGCTGCGTGCGTGACCGCTTGCGAGTACGCATCCAGCGGAGCGGGCTCGGAGACCAGTTGTACGAGGGCTGCCATGGTGGCTCCATCAACCCTTAACGGGTTGGGGGCGGTTTCACGAAAGGGCTGCGGGTGGCCGGGGCGAATCGGAGCCGGTCGGTCCGAGCCGGCCGCGGCTCGGCAGGCTTTGCCCAGATGGCGGAATTGGTAGACGCGCTGGTTTCAGGTACCAGTGGCCGCAAGGCCGTGGGGGTTCGAGTCCCTTTCTGGGCATTTTTCGGTTTGCAAAGACTGCATGGTTTTTGGGGACGATTGTCAGTTCTTTGTAGCGGGTCGCATTTAGCGAAACGTTTTCGTAGTTCCGGACTGAAATGGCGCGCGATACTAACGTGAAACATGTTGTTTCATGCGCGACGGTGGGAAGGAGCGATGTGGGGTGCCTGTCATCCAGTCGCAATACGCTCGAGAAACGCTTCGAAAGCCTGCTCGACGTCCGCAACACTCGAGAACGGTTCTGTCTGAATTTCCGTTCGCCACTCAGCCGGAAAATCGAATGAGACAATCGGCCATGAGTGCGTTGCGCGTTGCGCAAATGTGATCTCGCAGTATTCGCGCGTTTTACGGTAGTCAACGAAACCTTGTTGTTCGAGCGCAAGCACGTCTGTGATATCACGGTGTCGGAGATTTTTACGCGGCGGCGTTACCGGTTCCGTGCACGCGTGAACCTTTTGCGCAATCTGTTCGGGTAGCGAAAGGCATGGAATATCGATCGCTTCGATATCAAACTCGACGAACTCTCGGGTGACAATGGCGTCTGTAGCGACATGATGGCTTGATGGTGCCAAGTCAACCTCAGTAGTCACTAATGTGAGGCCCGCATAATCAATTGCGATCTCGCAGCGCTGCGTGCCGTTCGGCAGCGTCCTAGCGTCTTTCACGCGATATGTGTATGGACCGTACCCTGAGGACAGAACGGTGTTCAAGGTTTCTAGCAGTTTGTCTGGGTCGGAGGCGACGCCGATGTCGAGATCTTTCGTCGCCCTTGCTGCCAATCCCAGGCGCAGTTCCATTGCTGCGCCGCCCTTCACAAAATAGAACGGAATTGCGCCTTCGCGCTGCGCTCGCGTGAATGCAGCGCAGACGAGCGCGTGTGCAAGACGCGTATACGCGCGGGCCACCACGATGCCGTTCGTCTTCGCATAATGCGAGATGCGTGACTGAAGCGCCGAGAGGCGGCGGCGTGGGCTAAGTTCGCGCATCTAAGATCTCGTTTACGTGACTAACGGTTGACAGATCCGCTCTTCCCAGCCGCACCGCTTCATCCGTCGCTTCGCGCACAAACCGCGCGTCCACACCATCTCGCGCACAATCGAGTAGGGTGCGGCGCACCGTCGTTACCGGAAAGCCATCGATGACCTCGGCGTCTTTCTCCGCTAGATCCTTGAAATGGTAGTGTACATCTCGCGGCCAGTCACTACGGCGTATGCGTGTCCCCAGTGGCAGCGTGACGTCGATAACGTCGACTACGGCATCCGTTAGCCCGTGAAGCGCAAGCGCGGTATGATGCGTCAGCCTCGGATAAATGTTGCGGTCACCGCTGCCCTGTGGCCAGAGTAAGGCGAACCACAGTGCCTGCCGGCGTGGGTCGGCGGGAAAGTTTTCGAGGCGGTAAAGGCCGTGAGCCAATCGCTCAAGTTGCCCGCGGTGAGCGAGTTGGCGGACGCGTTGCGGCGGGATGCCGTTTTTCTTTACTTCAATAATGTGAATCAGGCCGTCGTGCTCGAAGGCAAAGTCATAAAGCTGTCGCTGGTACTTGGGACCGGGCATGGCACTAGAGTATCATCGTGATACGCATTTGTCAATTTGTTAGGCATATCAGTATCATGGTGATACGCATTTGTCGCAGTTTTTTGGGAAACCGTTCCGGCGGGGTATTGCTATGACCGCGATGAGCGCTGCCGCCCTGCGGACGTACGTTCCTGGGGACCGGAGCGCATTCCGCGCGCTTCTCGGCGACGTGGAGGTGATGCGCTACGCGGGTGAGGGCGTCGCAATCGAACCGGACGCTGCAGATGAACTCTTCGATAAAATTCTTCGCTTGCCGGAAAGCGATCCGGCCTTCTACGTGTGGGCGCTCGTCGAGTCGGGCGAATATGCCGGCCACGCCGAACTGAAAAGGCGCGCGGGGCGCAGCGAATACGAACTCGTCTACTTCCTGCAGCGAACGCGGTGGGGTCGCGGACTCGGTGGACGGGTCGTTGACCTGTTGCTCGATGAGGCGCGCCGGTTAGCGTTGCCGATCGTGATCGCGACCGTCGACGCACGAAACACCGCTTCGCTCCGCATTCTCGCAAAGCGAGGCTTTGTTAACGATCTGCCGCTTTCGCGCGAACTCGGCGCCGATGCCTACCGGCTTAAACTGACGTAGGCATCACCGCAGTTGTGTGTTACCCGTGCACGCCGCCGCGCGCAACCGGCTCCTGCTGTGCGCGCTTGGCGAGAACGGCGACGATCGCGACCGCGAGGATCCCGATAACGTTCGAAATCCACGTCAGGCGGTCGTTCAAACTCATCGAGCCCAGCGTAATCCCTCCGAATGCGTGACCGATTGCGCGTTCCATGATTGCGCCGGCAAGCATAGCGCCGGCGACGAACAGGGCGACGAACGTCCACGTCACGCGCGGCGGAAACGATTTCATATAAATTGCGATTAGCGGCGGCACGAGCAAATCGCCGTAAATAAACGACGTGTTCGCGCCCAGCGGGATTCCGGCATTGGCCAGAAAGCGCGCGACGGGAACGTTCCCCATCGAGCAGACGAACGTGACGACCGCGATCGCCAATCCCAACGCAAGCAACAAGAGGTAGCCGATGTACGGCACGCTTCCGACCACTTGCAACGCGTGCACGAGCCATTGCTGCGGCACGAGCGCGGC
Source organism: Vulcanimicrobiaceae bacterium (assembly GCA_035938175.1). GTDB lineage: Bacteria > Vulcanimicrobiota > Vulcanimicrobiia > Vulcanimicrobiales > Vulcanimicrobiaceae > DASRDE01. Next base: position 110,656 of record DASZHD010000008.1, on the reverse strand, counting down.
AGCGAACCCCGCGAGCACGTAGCCGATCGCGAGTTCCGTGCGCAGCATCAGCACGTCGTTCCACGCCGTCTCGGCGATGTCGCGCCACGTTTGCGGCCGTTTCAGCGCCTGCAGACCTTGTGCAGATCTGCCGCCCGTGCCGCCGGCGCCGGCGTAACGTTCCGGTTCGGCGGCTAAGCTCTGCTGATGTTTGCGTCCGCACGCGTAGTACGTTCGTCCGGCGTAGTCGACCGAATACTCGCGTTCACCCTCCATTCCGCACAGTGGACATTCGGTGATTACGGTGCCTGTTTCGGCGAGCGGCATCGGGCGATCGCGGCGCAGCTCTTCGAGCGCATTGCGCGGAAACAGAACGGTGAAACCGATCGAAACCACGGCAATGATGATCGCGCCGCCGAAGAACTCGGCGAATGCGAATTTCCATCCGAGCAGCGACCAAAACAGAATCAGGATCGCCACGTTCATGTTCGTCGACGACACCAAAAACGAAAAAACGGACCGGATGTCGGCGCCACGCTGATAAAAACCGCGTGCGGCCGCCGCTGCGCCGTACGAACACGACGACGCGATGATTCCGAACCCGGCGCCGCTCAGGATTCCGCGCAGATTTGGGCCGAGATACCGCTGCATGTCGGAAGGCGTGAGCACGACTTGCACGATTGCGGAGATGAGAAACCCGAAAATCAACCCGAAGAGGCTGTCCCAGAAAAACTGCAACGCCGCAAGCAGTCCGGCGCCGATTGCGTGCAACACGATCATGCGAAGAGTTCCTTATTGTACGCAAGCGCCGACAAGAGCTCGTCGGCGGCCCGCTCGCCTTTACCGGAGCGCACGGCGTCGGAGAAACAGTTCAAGAAATGATGACGCAGTTCGATCCGGCCGGCGCGATCGAGCGCGGCCCGAACGGCGGCGATCTGCTTGAGGACGTCGACGCAGTACGCGTCATCCTCGATCATGCCGATGATTCCGTCCAAATGTCCGCGGGCGGTCCGCAGCCGGTTCAAAACGTCGGACTTGTCGCTGGGGGCGAGCGCGCGCACGGTCTTCTTCATAACGCAATCCTCAACCCACCCCACCCCGGGAGGGGTTTCACTCCGGTTCGAACCCGGCACGGCAGCCGACGCCGATTGAGGGAAACGACTTTCGTATCGCGTGACGGCATCGCCGCAAGCGTATACTCGTCGTGGTCATGGATCATCTGCTAGCGGCCCGCGCTCAGATGGGCACGTCGCTGGAGTTTCATTTCGTTTTCTCCGCGCTCGGTGTCGGCATGCCGCTGTTCATGCTGCTGATCGAAGCATTGTGGCTGAAGACGGGCGACCGCGACTATTACCTGCTCGCGCGGACGTGGTCGAAGGCAATGGCGGCGCTCTTTGCCGTCGGCGCGGTATCCGGAACCGTCATTTCTTTCGAGCTCGGCTTGCTCTGGCCGCAGTTCATGCGCTATGCCGGCGGTATCATCGGCACGCCGTTTTCCATGGAAGGCTTTGCATTTTTTATCGAAGCGGTCTTCGTCGGCATCTACCTCTACGGCTGGGAACGGCTGAGCCCGCGCGCGCACTGGCTGTGCGGAATTCCGGTCGCGATTAGCGGAGCGGCCTCGGCATTTTTCGTCATGACGGCAAACGCGTGGATGAACACGCCGGCGGGATTCCGCCTCGCCGGCGGGCGCGTTGTCGACGTCGACCCGATTGCCGCGATGTTCAATCCGGCGTGGCGCACGGAAGTGTTGCACACGATGCTCGCCTGCTATACGTTCACGGCGTTTTTGCTTGCATCGATCTATGCGTTGAAAACGCTGCGGAATGGACCCGCTGCGGCTGCGAAAGCGTTGCGCGTTGCGATGATCGCGGCGCTCATTTTCGCGCCCGCTCAGGTGCTCGCCGGCGACATGTCGGCGCGGTTTGACGCGCACGCCGAGCCGGAGAAGTTGGCGGCGATGGAGGGCCAGTTCAAAACCGAGAGCGGCGCGCCGCTTCGCATCGGCGGCATTCCCGATCGTGCGGCCCACGTCACGCGCTTTGCGCTGGAGATTCCCGGCGGCCTCAGTTTCTTGGCAACCGGAAACCCGCGCGCCGTCATTCGCGGTTTGGACGACTTCCCGCAAAACCGCATTCCGAACGCTGCGCTCGTACATCCATTCTTTCAACTCATGGTCGGCCTGGGCACGGCAATGGTGCTGGTCGCGATTTGGTGGCTGTTTGCCACATGGATACGCCATGACGTGCGTTCGCGCGCGCTCCTATGGGCGATCGTGGTGATGGGGCCTGCGGCGCTGGTCGCCATGGAAGCCGGCTGGATGGTGACGGAAGAAGGACGGCAGCCGTGGGTGGCACGGGGATACTTTTTGGTCTCGCAGTCCGTTACGCCGTCGCGCGGCGTGAACGTGACGTTCGTTGCGTTTACCGTTCTGTACGTTTTGCTGGCGCTGACGCTGCTTTGGCTTTTGCGCCGGATCGATCGCACGTCCGAGGAGGCCTGTGCACATGCAGCCTGAGATTATCGCGGGCGTGCTTGCGCTTGCGGCGATTCTCGCGTATGCGGTTTTGGCGGGCGCCGATTTCGGTGGAGGGGTCTGGGACCTTTTGTCCGGTCCTGCGCGTAAACGAGAACAGCGCGAAGCGATCGGCGAGGCGATGGGGCCGGTGTGGGAAACGAACCACGTGTGGCTGATCTACGTGCTCGTGCTCCTGTTCACGTGTTTTCCGCCGGTATTCGCGATGCTCGGTATTGCGTTGTTCGTGCCGCTTACGCTGGCGCTGATCGGCATCGTGTTGCGCGGCGCGGCGTTCGCATTTCGCGGGCCGGCCATTCGCGATTTGCTGCCGCACAAGATCTGGGGCGTGGTGTTCGGCATCGCCAGTTTGGCAACGCCGTTTTTGTTCGGCGCGTGCGCCGGCGGCATCGCGACGGGATCGTTCGGCTGGCTGCGCCCGATGAGCCTAACGGTGGGGCTATTCGCCGTCACGTTGTGCGCGCAACTCGCCGCGGTTTTTCTGGTCGCAGAAACGCGCGGACCGCTGCGCGATGATTTTCGGGTGCGTGCATATTGGTCGACGTGCGCGGTGGCTGTACTGGGACTTGCCGCGCTGATCGCGGGGTGGATGACGGAGCCGCGGCTGATCGCGCATCTGCGATCGCCCGTTGCCGTTGCCGCGGTCGCTTGCGCGATGGCGCTCGGCGTCGTCGTGTTGCTCGCGCTGCGCGCCAATCGCGCGCGTCTGGCGCGCGTTGCAGTGGCAGCCGAGGTTGCAGGCGTCGTGTGCGGGTGGTACGCCGCGCAAGCACCGTTTGCGCTTGCGCAACTCGGAGTTCCGCATCCAGCCGCACCGCCGGCGACGATCGCGGTCTTTCTTTGGACCAGCGCCGCCGGAGCGATCGTGCTCGTCCCATCGTTGGCGCTGTTGTTCGCCGTATTCAAGCGGGTACCGATTGAAAGCTAGGCGAACCCCGCTCGTCCCCTAGTTCGGAACGGAGGGATTCGTATGCGATTCGCAGGTCTGCTCGCCGTCTTGATGCTTTGCGTGACGCCGCTCGCGGCGCAGGCAATGTGGATTCCCTCATCGGGTGACACGTTCCAGTGGGATCTGGAGACGCCCGTTCCGCTCACCGTGCCGGCCACCGTTTACGACATCGACATGTTCGACAATCCCGCAACGGTCGTGACGAAGCTGCACGCACTGGGCCGTCACGTGATCTGCTATATCGACGTCGGGAGTTGGGAAAGCTACCGTCCCGACGCCAAGCAGTATCCGAAAGCGATCTTGGGCGAGCGGTATCCGGGATATCCGCAGGAGCGCTTCGTCGATATCCGGCGTTTGGATCTGCTGGGCCCAATTCTCGCGAAGCGTTTCGATCTGTGCCGGTCAAAAGGCTTTGATGCGATCGAGCCGGACAACATCGATACGTATCAGGCCGACACCGGTTTTCCGCTCACCGCGCAAGACGAGCTGAATTTCGATGCCTGGCTGATTTCGCAGGCGCATGCGCGCGGTCTTTCAATCGGACAGAAGAACGATCCGGAGCAGGCGTCCAAGTTGTACGGTTCGTTCGATTGGGCGCTGCTCGAGGAATGCTTCTACCTGAATTTCTGCGAGCGCTTCGCGCCGTACGTCGCATCCGGAAAGGCGGTTTTCGATACGGAATACGTTTCGGACACCGGCCAGCACGTGTTTTTGAATCAAGATTGCCCGCGAAACGCGCAACAATTCCGGTATTACTTGATCTTGAAACGGCTTGCGCTGGGCTCGTGGATCGTGACGTGCAACGGACAAACGTGGTTCGGGCCGGAGTCGGTCTTGCCGCTGCGCCACGGTCACGCAGGGGCGACCCCACGGCCGCATTGAGTTAGCGCGCCGGTCTGCCGCGCAGTTCGTGGACGATCGCGCCGAACGTCTCGGGTTGTTCGATCGTCACGAGGTGGCCGCAATCGGGAACGATTGTGAAACTTGCGGCGCGTTTCAAAACGAAATCCGGCACGTCCCAGGCCTCGCGGGAGCGTTCTCCCGCGATCAGATGCACTGGGATTTCAGTTTCCAAAACGGCGCGAACGTCTTCCAGATATTGCGGTGCTTCCGTCACGGCCACGACCGAACGTGCCATCGACTGCACCGTTCTTGCGCTTTGATTGTGCAAGTGCGAACGCGCTAGCTCCAGCCGCTCCGGAGTTGGTGAAACGCCCGATCGCCGGAGCCACGCCTGCGGATCGGCACGGTCTCGCTCGAGTTCGCGCTCGGCTTCCCGCGCATCCATGCGCGCCATCGTTGCAGACCAGAACGCGTCGCGGAGCGTGAAGTTCCCCTCGACATTTATGACAAAACGCAAGCACTGCGGATACTTCCGGGCAAACAGCAGTGCAATCGCACCGCCGATCGAATGGCCTGCAATGTCGACGCGTTCGTCCGGCCACGTACTTTGCACGAGCCGGAACAAGAAGTCGACGTGTGCAGACAGCGACACGTCGGCGTCGTGGACGGACCGTTCTCCGTAGCCGGGAAGATCGGGCGCAAGAAGTCGCGGCCCGATCGCGTTTTCCAAACGATCGCCCCGCATATGTCCGATCAAGCCGTGAACCAAAAGGAGCGGCGGCAAGGAATGCTGCACGCAGCGTTATCCACGCCGCCACGTCCATCCACCTTCGTGAAGGTAACCGCTAACCGGACGAAAAGTCACGGCTGGAACACGCGGTCGAGTGAGGAATGCCGTGCGCGCGTTGGTGGTGCTCAACGAAAAATCGAGACGCGGCGAACGCGAGGGTGCGCTGGTTTGCCGCACGCTGGAAGCGTTGGGCATCGCGTGCGAACGCGATCCCGGCGCAGCCGGCATGGAGGCCGTCGTCGCCGCCGGGGGAGACGGCACCGTGATCTCGACGATTCCCATGGCTATCGAGCGCGGCATTCCGCTCGGCATCGTCCCGCTTGGAACGTTCAACGATTTGGCGCGAACGTTGGGAGTTCCACTCTCCATCGACCGCGCTTGCGAAGTGATCGCTCAAACGCAGACGCGCGCCATCGACGTGGGACTGGTAAACGGCGTGTACTTCGTGAACGAGGCAAGTGTTGGACTCTCGACGCGCATCGCCCGGCGCCAAACGCCCGAGGTAAAGAAACGGTTCGGACTGCTGGCAATCATCGCGACGGCGTTTCAGAGTCTGCGGACGGTGCGCCGCTTTACCGTCCATCTCTCGTCGTCCAGCGGACCCGCCGAAGAATTCAAAACGATTCAGCTGACGATTGCGAACAGCCCGAGATTCGGCGGCGTTATCGAGCGGCCGGATGCCGCGTTAGACGACGGGTGGCTCGATCTCTACAGCGTCGAGCCGGAAAGTTGGCTGCAAACCTTCCGTATCGCGCGAAAAATCGTCGCACGCGATGCGTCGTCCGGTGAAGGACTGCGGACCCGGCGCGCTACCTGGTTCGACGTGCACACCCACCGCCCGCATCACGTGACCGCGGACGGCGAGCCGGCCGGCACGACGCCCGCCATCTTTAAAGTCGTACCAAAGGCGGTGCGCATTATCGTGCCTAACGCCGCGGCATGCGATACCGAAATCTCGGACATTCCGGCCTCAAGCTCTCCGTCGTCGGACTCGGTTCTTGGCTGACGTACGGCGGTAACGTCGGTTCGGATACGGCTCGTGCGTGCGTGATGCGCGCGTGGGAAAAGGGCGTCAATTTTATCGACACGGCGAACGTGTATGCGCGCGGAGCTGCCGAAGAAGTGCTGGGGCCGATTCTGCGCGATTTGAATCGCGACGCGCTCGTGCTCGCAACCAAAGTCTATTTTCCGATGGGCGAGTCGGAAAACGAACGCGGGCTTTCGCGCAAACACATTCACGACCAACTCCACCGCTCGCTGCGGCGGCTGGCCGTCGACTACATCGACCTGTACCAGTGCCACCGCTACGATGTGACGACGCCGATCGAAGAAACGTGCGCGATGATGAACGACCTCGTGCGCGCAGGCAAGATTTTGTATTGGGGCGTTTCCGAATGGAACGCCGATCAAATTACGAGCGCGGTCAATCTTTGCCGGGCGCGCGGCTGGGCGGTTCCGATCGGCAATCAGCCGCAATACAGTGCGCTATGGCGCCGGATCGAAGAACGCGTGTTGCCCGTCTGCGAAGCGTACGGTTTGGGAAACGTCGTTTGGTCGCCGCTCGCGATGGGGATTCTCACCGGAAAATATACGGATGCAACTCACCCTCCGGCCGGCACGCGCGCTGCCGGCGCCAACAAAGACATGATGGAGGATTATTTTACGCAGCCGGTGCTGGATGCGGTTGCGAAGCTTCGTCCGCTTGCGCAGCGCGCGGGTGCATCGATGGCCCAACTCGCGCTGGCTTGGTGTTTGCGGCAGCCGGCCGTCACGAGCGTGATCGTCGGTGCGACGAAAGTCGATCACGTTGACGACAACGTGGGTGCGGGCGATTTAGACGTGGATCCGGCGATATTCGAGGAGATGGATCGCATTTTGCGGCCGGTCACACCGCGCGAACCGTACTTGGCGTAAAAAAATTGGGTTGGCGATGGTGGAGACATCGCCAACCCGTCCTTGCTGCACTCTACGAGGTAAGGAGTCGAACGGGTGAGGTCGTGGAGGACACCGCCCGTTTTCCATCTCGCATGCTCATCATGCGGATGAAACTTTAAAATGTAGTTAATTCCAGTTTTTCAAAATGTTACCGACGCCCGAAACTTTCGGTCCCCATCCGCTGAACGCCGTCGTATCGGGTCCGTTCAGCATGACGCGAGCGATCGTAATCGTTGGGCGTAAGTCGCTCTCTTGAGTTTGCACGTTCGCTTTCGCGTTCGCAGCGGGTTTCACAGTATAATCCTTTATGTCAGTGCGGAACGCCACCCGCGTTCCATCGGTACTGTACACCCGCTTATACTGTGCGCCTACAACTTTTGTTTCAACACGCGGAAGTCACAACGTTTCGTAACAAATTGTTGTGACGTTTAGAACCCTCTGCGTTATAAATGGCGTTATACAATGTAGTTAGAAACATCAGCGTAACGCGAGTGCCGTATCTCGGCACGCCGCAGATCCGGAACAGCAAGGTAAGCGACCGGCTGCAAGCGGGGTCCAGCCGTGCAGCCCGAGAAGTCCGCAACGGGAAGGGAACGCGCAGATGACCATCTATCGATTTGGCCCGTTCCGGCTCGAAAAAGAGCCGATGCTGCTGTGGGCTGCGCAAACGATGCTTCCGCTGGGGCCCAAGGTCGTCGAGACGCTCTTGGCGCTCGTCGAGCGGCCCGGAGAGGTCCTGACGAAGGGCGACCTGCTGGCCCGTGTTTGGCCGGAAGGGTTCGTCGAAGAAGCCAACCTCACGCAGAATATCTACGTGATCCGCAAGGCGTTGCGGACCTATTCGCCCGCCGAGGCGATCGAGACCGTGCCGCGCCGCGGCTACCGCTTCACGATGGCGGTCTCCACGGAGGAAAGCGCCCCCGCGCACCCGCCGGTATTCGTGCGCAAGCGCCCGTTCCGTCTTGCCTTCGGCCTGGGCGTAGCGGCAGTTCTAGCGGTTGCGATCGCCGCCAGCGTCATTGACGCCGCCACGTTGCGCCACAATGCGCCGCGAGGGCTCTCGGACGCGGGAGCGCGCCTATACGCCATGGGCAAGTATTACTGGAATCAGCGCACGCAACCCAGCATCGCGAAAAGCATCCGCTATTTCGAATCCGTCACGCGGTCGGATCCGCACGATGCTCGCGGCTATGCGGGCATTGCGTCGGCATATGCTATTGAAGGCGACTACGGATACGGGCCGTTGCCCAAGCACGCCGCATTCGATCGTGCGGTTCAATTCGCTCGCACGGCGCTTTCGATCGATCCCAACTCCGCCGAAGCGCTCGCGGCTATGGGCTTAGCGCAAGTCGACGCTGATAAAGACGCGGCCGGACAGGTTTACTTCCGCCGCGCGATCGCCGCGGATCCGCGGTACGGCCCCGCCCATCAATGGTACGGCATGTCGCTGCTTCGTCAGGGAAACGGGCAGCAGGCGTTCCACGAACTGCAGATTGCGGCGAACCTGGATCCAGAATCCGTGGCCGCAACCGATTGGCTTTCCGAAGCGGCGTTCATGGCCCGGCGTTATCGCGATGCGTTGAATTACGCCCGTCAAACGTTGGATCTCTCGCCGCAGCGGTATGACGCGTACAACACGCTGGGCATGGCATATGAAGCGCTTGGCGATTATCCGAACGCGCTGCGCGCATACAATACGTTTGCGCGAAGCTGTGCCGCGTGCCGCGGCGAGGCGGCCGCGCTGCTGGCGCACGCGTATGCGGCCATGCACAACGACGCCGCCGCGCAGATGCAGTTGAAAACGGCGACGGCGGCGCTGGCGACTCGCAACGTGGATCCGGAAGACGTCGTCACGGCGCTCGTTGCAATGGGACGCCGCAGCGAAGCGTTACGGATGCTGCACGAACATCAACGGTTATTGTTCCTGGGTGCCTTGGCCATCGACCCGCGCATGGACCCGGTTCGCGGCGACAAGCGCTTCAAGCAGTACACGCAGGGTCCGGGCTAGCGCGGGTGGCGCGCGGCGATCTGCAAGCGAGTCTGGTGCAGCGCCCGCAGATCGCGCAAAGCTTGACGGATCATCTTCGCGCCGTCATCGACGGCGGGAGCGTCGCGCAAGTCACGAAGCACTTGACGGCCGCAATGACGGCTGCCGTGAATTTCTGCGACCCGCTTCTGGTGCAGCATCGCCGCGCCGCCCGCGAGCTGGGTGTATCGATTGAAAAGCTCAACGCGTTATGGGACTTTGCGAGAAGCGATCTGTTTACGGCATCCGAACGTGCCGCGCTCTCTGCCGCCGTCGCGCTCTCGCGCGAGCCGCGCGCGCTACCGCCCGCGGTGTGGAAGCAACTCCGGTCGCATTTCGACGAAGGCGGCGCAATGGAAGTGCTGTGTACGATCGGCGCTCTGAATTATCTTTGCCGCGTCACCAACGCGCTCGACAGCGAGGTGCCGGCCTGACGGCTTCTATGCCGCACTGGCGCCCGCGCGCGCGATGACGCGTTCGGTCTTGATCATGCGCGTACCCGACCACTTGTCCTGTAAGTACACGCGTGAAAATGGACTGAGCGCCATGATGAACCACCAAAAGAACAAGACGATCAAATAGCGCCACAGGCTCTGCCATATGCTCGGCTGCGTAAACCGCGTCGTTACGACGCGCAGTCCGGCGATCATCATGCCCGCTGTCTGACCCATAAGGCCGACGAGCAGTCCGAAGTAAAGGCACATCCACACGGGCATCATTATGCCGGTGGCGGTGGAGCGTACGTCATCCCACGCCAGCGCCGCGCTATTGCTCCACGTGACGCCGCCCGTTCGCACGGCAAACGGCCCGACGTCGAACAGTACGTCCGATTTCTGCACGCCGGGATTGCTCGGCGTCGTGACGCTCGTATGCACGCCGTGCTTCGTGGTCGTCGATGAAACGTTGACTTGTGCGACCGAGCTCGATACGCCGGCCAGCGTCTGCACGACCGCGCTCACGATGATCAGGTCCAGCACGAAGGCGGTGACGCGCCGCCACCAGCCTGCGCAATCGCGTTTGGTGACGATATCGCCCCGCGAGGCAGGCGTGGGAAGCGGTTCGTCCGCGCTCTGCTTCACGAATTGCTCTTCGTGAACGCGATAGAGTTCCGTCGAGAAGAACTCGCGCATTGCGTCGATTCTTCTGGTTGCGTACGGCATCGCGCCCAGCCACTCACCAAAGCGAAGGACCGAATCGCTGTGAATTTCGCGCGATTGCTCCGCGAACAGCACGTGGTTGATCTTGCGGCCGAACGCATGGAACGAGGCGATGATGATCGCGCGCATCGCCGCGTCCAGCGATCCGCAGCACAGCAGGCCGACGCGATCGCACGTCAATTCCGTGCGCCGCAGCCACGCACCGAAGATCAGCGACACGATGACGTTTTCGTTGCCGTTCACGCTCAAGAGCGAGGTAAAGCGCGTATGGCCGGACGCGATATGCCCCAGCTCGCGCCCGATCATGAAGGTCAGTTCGTCGTCCTTGAAGTGCTCGATCCAGTTGCTGGAGATAACGATCGAATACGGATCTCCCAAACCGACGGTGAGAATCGGAACGATCGGATCGTCGCGCACGAAGATCATCGGCATCGGCAGGGCGAGTGCTGCTGCGCAACGCTTGGCGATGGAAAAGACACGGGGGTACTGCGCTTCGTGTATGCGCACGCTGCCGCCGACCAGCCGTCCGCGGGCAAGCGTAACGTAAATCATCGCGATCACCAGCAGAACGGCGATCTGCGAGGGATGCACGTCTTCGCGCAATACGAATCCGATTGCCGCCGCCGCGGGCAGCGCGAAGATCAGCGTCAGATAAAATGAAAGACGCTCTCGTGGATACGTCAGCGAGTACGGACCGCGAAACATCTGCTCCATCGGATCTTAGAAGATGGTACGGTCGGGAACGGGCTTCACCTCCCGCACGTGCGGGCGGCGTAACAGCAGCGGCGCGGCGCCGATCTGCAGGACGGCGATAGCCGCGTACGCCAGGGCGTACGCGTCCCAAATTCCGTCCATACCCCAGCGCATCGAAAATGCGCGCGCGCACGGCACGAGTATCAGCCACACGCCGCCGACCGCAATTGCGGCAGGCCAGAGACCCTCTTCGCACGCGTCGGCCTCTGCGGAGACGAAGTTTCCGATTCCAAGCGCCACGACGCTCCACGCAACGGTAAAAACGCCGGCACGCGCTGCGGACAACGTTTGCGGATCGACGGAGAACGCGCGCAAGAACGCGGGTGCAAATACATACGCCAGTATGCACGCCGCGCCGGCGGCGACGAGCTGCATCGCCAGCGCCGCGCGCACGCCGCGCTGCGAGGCCGAAACGGTCGTTGCGAAGATCACGGCCGGTGCGCTGACGTATGCGAGCACTTGCAGCACGATGACGAATGCCGCCGCTCCGTGCGCGCCGTAGCCGTACGCGACGCTTACGATCGCGACGTCGGAGAGCGCCACTGCGATGAATTGCGTATTCACGGCCGCATCGAACCGCAGAGCCGCAAACGCGGTTTTCGGATTTGGAATAAACCGTGACGGATGGACGTCGAAGCGGAATTCCGGATAGCGTACGTACAATAGAATCGCCGCGCCGATGGTAACGAGCAGCGTCGCGGCCAGCGAGGAGATAGGAACGGCGAACGCGCCGATTCGCAGCGTCAGCAGTCCCGTCAAAAAAATCGCCGTGGACGCGCCGAGCATCGCTAGCGCCGCCCCGGTGCGCCCCATCGCTTCCAGCAGCGAAGCGTACATCGTGAACACGAAAAAGCCGGGCAGCGATACGGCAAGCAGTTGCGTGTAGGGAATTGCAATATCCAGAAGCGCGGGTGGAACGTTGGTCGCGTGCAGCAGTTCCGGCGTGAATAACGCCCACAGCGAGCCGCCGGCCACGCCCGCAGCGAGCGCGACCGCCAAACTTTGCGAGGTCAAACGATGGACGCGCCCGGGATCTTCGGACGCGCGGGCGCGCGCTACACCTACCATCGCGCCGGTCGCGAACGGCGCGAACAACGAAGCGGCAAGTGTCATCAAAGTGATAGGCGCCGCGACCGCACCCAGGGTGTCGGGCCCCAGCTGCCCCAGCACGGCGAGCGCCGCCGTTCCCGCGGCGAGCTGCAGCGTCTGGGCCGCTGCAAGGGGCAGCGCATAAACGAGGATTTGCCGGCCCACCTCGTCGGGCTTAGCGGCGGCCCTCGCCTCTCCTGGCGGCCGAAAAAAAATTTCTTTTGAACAGCTTGACTTCGCGTACCGTTATGCTATTGTACTAGTGTACTAGTACGACAGCAGATTGATACTAGTCGGCTAAGAGAGGCAAAGAAGAATATCATGACCATCCGTACGAACCGCCAAGTGCCCGCCGCCAGCAACGAAATGCGGCGTCCGTCCTTCCCGATCGACCAGCAGTCGGGCAGCCTGTTCCTCGGCTGGGGACCGAAGCTCTAAACCGGGCGATACCCCATGCCGGCAGTGCTCACGGTCGACCCGCGCAGCGGCGTTCCGATCTACCTCCAAATCATCGAGCAAGTAAAACGCTCCGTAGCCCTCGGGGTCCTAGCACCCGGCGAGCAGCTGCCGACCGTAAAACAATTGGCGCTCGATCTTACGGTGAATCCGAACACCGTCGCCAAGGCCTACCGCGAGCTGGAGCGCGACGAAATCATCGAGACCTCGCCCGGACGCGGATCGTTCGTCCGCGCAAACGGAACCGCCGCTACCGCGCACGCCGCGGCCAGCGACGTAACGGCCGAAGCGTTGATAGCTGCGGTGCGCGAAGCCAGATCCATCGGCCTGAACGCCGCCCAAGTCCGAGCACTTTTCGATGCCGCGCTCGCGCGCTGGTTTCCGGAGGAAGAATGAGCATAACGATAGACCGTCTCACGAAAAAGTACGGCACGTTTGCCGCTGTGAACGACGTCACGATCGAAATTCCGGCCGGTTCCGTGTTCGGGCTGCTCGGCCCAAACGGCGCCGGCAAAACGACGACGTTCAAATGCTTGCTGGGAATGGCGGCCCCGACGTCCGGCACGATTGCATTCGACGGCAAACCGCTGACGCCGCGCACGTTCGAACGGCTTTCGTACGTGCCGGAACGCAGCGCGCTGTATGAATGGATGTCCGTAACGGAGCATTTGGAGATGCAGCGGCGCGCGTTCTCGCGGTATAACGCCAAACGCGCGGCCGAACTCTTGGACCTCTTCCAACTCGATAAGCGCAAACGCGTTTCCCGGATGTCCAAAGGAATGCGAACCGCTCTGGCCGTGGTGCTGGCCTTTTCGACCGAGCCCGAATTGATGGTGCTGGACGAACCGACGAGCGGACTCGACCCCGTGAATCAACGTTCGGTGTTGAAGCTGATCATCGACGCTTCCGCGCAAGGAAGTACGATCGTGCTTTCCTCGCACCAGATCGGTCAAGTGGAACGCGCGGCCGATCACATTGCGGTGCTGAAGGACGGCCGTATCGTCCTCGCCGGCGTCGTCGACGAGTTGAAGAGCGACTCGAAAATCGTCGAGGGCATCTTCGAAACGGAAACCGTTTCGTTCAACGGTCTGGCGACGGACGCGCGGATCACGCGGATGGAACGCACCGGCCGCATCGTGCGCTTTACCGTCAAGTCCGGCAGTGATGCTATTGCCTCGCAGCTGTCGGCCATGGGTGCGCAGAGCGTGCGCATCGTCGATTTAAACCTCGAAGACATTTTCTTGAACGCGGTCGATCCCGCAGCGGTGACCGCCGACGTGGTGGGGAGCGTCTAATGTTCTACTTTGTTGAATTCCTGCGCGCAAAACGCGCGCTGCGAGTCATATTCATCATCCTCGGCGTCATAACGGTTGCGGCGATATGTTTGCGGGTGTATCTCTTCACGGCGCACGGGCCGGAGGACGTCGTGCAATCGCTTCGGCAATCTCCGACGGCGCACGTCAACGATCGGCGGCTCGCAGACGGCACCCTTGAAACGACGGTCGACGATCCTGCGCGATCGACGCATGCGGTGATCCGGCAGCACGGCGACGAGATTTCCATCGACGTCACCGAACCGATGGCCGACTACCGCAAGCAGACCGATCATTTGGTCACGCTGGGAAACGACCACGAAGACTACACCGTCAAAGCCGGCCTCACGCACGGAACCATGCGGTTTAAAGAAGGCGACGGCAAGTTCGACCTGTCCGGCGTGTTCGGAATAGCGGGAATCATGGCGCTGGTCACCGCGACGATGCTCGGCGCGCCTCTTGCCAAAGAGAACGACGGGCACTTAGATCTCGCCTGGACGAAACCCGTATCGCGAGATGCGTCGGCGCTTGCCGCCTTCGGTGTGGATATCGCCGCGATCGTCGCCTCGCAGCTCGTCACTGTTGCAGCGATCCTCATTTGGGTGCTCTTCTTCATCGTGCCGGCCGTCACGCTGAGCTCGTTCGCGGTGATATTCCTCTCGATGATAACGCCGGTTGCCTGGTACGCGATGCTGACGGCTTTCAGTTCGAGCCTCAAACGCGGACCAGGCCTGGTAATCGGTTTGAGCTGGCCGGCGGCGCTCATCGTCAGCGGCGTCGCACACGGCACGCACGGCGCGGTAAGCCCGATTGCGCACGCAATCCACGTGTTCTTCCAGGTTCTCGCCTACATCGATCCGCTCGCGTACGCCGATTTCAGTAACGGCGACTGGCACGGCAACGGCGCGATTCACACGATCTCCTCGACCATTATCGTCCTGTGTTTACTCGCAGTTCTCTATCTTGCGTCTGCGGTGCTGCAGTGGCGCCGCGTGGAGGCCTAACTCGACATGGAACTCTTCGGTACCAAATTCACCATCGCCCTGGGAGCATGGAGACTGCGGTTCGTGCTCATGCTCGAGGATGACGACGACCGCGTGCCGGTTGCCGCAGCCCGGGCCGTCCATCCGCATCACGTAACGGTGCTACAGAACAAACGCGCTGGCGTGTGAGGGAGCGAAATACCTGAACGTTCCCCGGTCGATCGTGTAGAAGTAGATATTGGGATCGACCGGATCGCCCGTGGGTGCAAAGATCAGTTGCCCCACCAGAGTATTGTACGATGACGGCGTTTGGAGCGCCGTCATCGTCGCCAGACGGTTCGTCGCGTTGATCCGGCGTACCGCGCTCATAACCACTTGCGCCGCTGCGTACGAAAACGCCGAAACGATCGTGATGTTCGTGCGCGAACGGAAGTCTTGCAGCTGCTGCGTCGCGCTCGCAATGCGGTCCAGCGGCGGGAATGACGTCGAGATCAATCCGTCGCCGAACGCATCGCCGTACTCTTTGATCGTCTGCGTATTGTAAAAGCCTTCACACGCGCCCACGCGGCCCTTGTATCCGGCGGCGCGCAGCGCGGGCAGCAGCGGGCCGAGCGTCGAGCTTTGGCCGCACAAGAACACGAAGTCGGGACTGCGCTCCAGAATCCGTTTCGCCGCCGCTTTGAAATCCGGCTTGTCGCTCGAAAAAATGTATCCGTCGGCATCGAACTTCGAACTGTGCGCCTGATTCGTGAATCCGTTCATCACGTCGCCGCCGTAGACGCCGTCCTGCGACACTGCAATGGCCATTTTCGGACGTTGGCGGTCACCGAGAAAGCGCGCGTAGAGTTGCCCTTCGACGGAATCCCGCGTCGGCAGCCGCCAAACGAACCGGTAGCCGCGTGCGGTTATGGCGTCGGTTGTCGACGCCGGTACGATGAGCGGCATCTGGGCGTTCGAATAGGCGGGCAGCGCTCGCGCGATTCCCTCGCCGTCGAACGCGGTGATTAGCGCGACGACGGTGGGATCGCCGGCTGCAAATTGCACGTTGTTGATCAATTGCGCGTATTGACCGTTGGTGTCGAAGAGCCGCAGCGCGAACGCGCTGTTCAGCGACGGCGTGAACTGGTTCGCGAAATCGATGGCAATCTGTGCGCCGGCGATCAGTTGCTGGCCGGCGTCTTGGGCCGCGCCGGAAAGCGGTGCGTTGATGCCGATCGTCAGGCGCTGCTGAAAACCGCGAAACTGCGCGCGCGCCGCGCGCGGCGCCAGGGCGGCCGCGGCAAGTCCGGAAGCGAGAAAATGACGGCGCTTCATACGCTACTTCAACGCAAACCCGGCGAGGGTCGTCACCAGAAAGACCACCGAAAACGCCATGTTCGCGGAAAATATGCGCTCGTTCAGCACGAACACATTCTCGGACCGCACAAACAACCGGTCTTCGTACACGAGCAGCGCAAGCGAAGCGGCGATTCCCGCGGCATAGGGCCAGGACGCGCCTGCCAGCAGCCCCGCGATCGCGAGTATCACAATCATCAGGCCGTGAAGAACGATCGGCAGCACGCGTCCGCTCCGTTCGCCGAATCTCGCCGGCAGCGAACTGATGCCCTGTGCGCGGTCCACCGGCAGATCCATCAGCGCGTAAATGATGTCGAAACCGCCGACCCAGACGGTTACCGCCGCAAACAGCAGTAATGCCGGCCACGACACCGTACCGGCGATGCCGATGTATGCGCCGAGCGGCGCCAATCCGTCGACGGCGCCGAGCACGAAATGCGTGAGCCACGTGAACCGTTTACAGAGCGGATAGACGAATACGCCGGCTGCGGCGATCGGAAGCAGTTTTACGCACAGCGGATTCAGCTGCCACGCCGCGATCAGCAGCAGCGCGACGCCGGCAGCAATCGCCCACAGCATAACGGCGGGCGACATGGCTCCGCTGGCGAGGGCGCGCCGCGCGGTTCGCGGATTGCGTGCGTCGATTTCGCGATCGAAATACCGGTTTGCCGCCATAGCCGCCGTACGCGCGCCGAAAACGGCAAGCGTGATCCAGACCATCGCAGGCCATGACGGAAAACCGCGCGCTGCAAAAACTGCGCCCGTGTACGCAAAGGGCAGCGCAAAGAGCGTGTGCTCGATGCGAATTTCCCGTAGAAAAAGTTTGGCGGCGCCGGTCATTTCCGTCTGAGTAGGCGGCGCAGGGCCTCCGGACCTTGTCCCGACCAGGCGTCGCCCTGCAGCGAACGCTCGATCCGGTCCAGCCCGTAGACGTTCCATCGGCGGGTCACGCGTTCGCGAACCGCTTGGTCCATCACCATGTCGGGCGGCCATTCACGCGTGTACCCTTCCGCAGCGCTTTTCCGTGTCGCGTCCACGCCCACTTTTACGCCCAGCGCGGGCGTGTACGAGCCGTGGTCCAAGTCGTCGACGGGTCCTGGCATCATCACGACGTCGTGCTGGGCGTCGAGATTGTTCAACACGAACCACGCGACTGCGCGCGTGTCTTGCACGTCGACATCTGCGTCGACCACTACGAGCACGCGGGTGAGCATCATCATGTGACCCAATCCCCAAAGCGCGTTCATCACCTTTTTTGCTTGCCCGGGATACGATTTGCGGATCGACACGATCGCAAGATTATGAAAGCCGCCCTCGACGGGTAAGTTCATATCGACGATCTCCGGCACGACCATTTGCAGCAGCGGCAGGAAGATGCGCTCCGTTGCTTTTCCGAGCCAAGCGTCTTCCATCGGCGGCTTGCCCACGATCGTGGCTGCGTAGATCGGATCGCGCCGGTGCGTGATGCACTGCACGTGAAACGTCGGATACCGGTCCGCTAAACTGTAGACGCCGGTGTGATCGCCGAACGGCCCTTCGACGCGCAGATCCGTATTGTCGACATAGCCTTCCAAAACGAACTCCGCGTCGGCGGGAACTTTCAAATCGACGGTTTTGCATTGCACCAATCGTACCGGTTTACCGCGCAAGACTCCGGCAAAAGCGAATTCGTCGACGATCGGCGGAAGCGGAGCCGTGGCGGCATACGTCAGCGCCGGATCCGCGCCGATGGCGACGGCGACCGCAATTCGACCGCCGGATGCCTGCGCGTGCGCGCGTCCCTGTTTGTGCCGCTGCCAGTGCATCCCGGTTTCGCGCGCGTTGTACACTTGCATGCGATACATGCCGACGTTCGGGCGGCCGGTTTTCGGATCGCGCGTGATGACCAGCGGCAGCGTAATGAACGGACCGGCATCGAGCGGCCATGTCGTCAGTATTGGAAGCTGCCCCAGGTCCGGTTCCGGCAGAACGACGTCTTGGCAACTTCCGTGTGAAACGGTTTTCGGTATCGCCGCGGCCAGCGGCGCCATCGACAGCAATTTGGCCGCGCCTTCCAGCGCATTCGCGGGAAGTGCCACGTCGAGAAACTTACGAATGCGGGCGGCCACGTCCTCGAGATCATTCGCACCCAGTGCGCGTGCCATTCGCCGGCGCGTTCCGAACTGATTCGTCAGAACGGGGAAACGCGACCCGCGCACGTTGGTAAACAGCAGCGCCGGACCGCCCGCTTTTACGACGCGATCGCTGATTTCGCCGATCTCCAGGTAGGGATCGACTGCGGCATCGATGCGGTGCAGTTCGCCCGCTTTCTGCAACGCGTCGACGAATGCGCGCAGCGAATCGTAGGCCATCGTCCGTCCCTTTTGACGCTGGGAGCAGTTGTCATGCCGCCGCTCGCCGAAGCGCGACTGCATGAAACTGTTGACCATAGCGGTCTTTCTCGCGCTCGTTCCGGGGTATTCGGCTTCGGCGATTTCCGCGATGAACGTTGCAACGAACAGTGTCTTCGATGCGGCCGGCGCGGCCAATCATGAAGCGACAAGAGTCGTCCCCGTCGTCTCGCCCGGCGGCGGTCAATCGGGTTTCGCGCAGATCGCCGGATCGGCGAAAGCGTTACGAACGGTCTCTGCGGTCGTGAAGATTCAAACCGCCACCGCGTGGAGCATCTCCGCGTTCATCCCGGTACGGGACTTCAGTACGGCCGACGGAACGTTTCATCGCGTATACGGCGTCGCGGTAGACGCGCTCATTTCACAACCCTAAGGAGCGGAGCATGCAGTTTATCGCGGTCGTACGGCGCCGCACCGAGGCATTTTCCGATGCGGGCTTTGCGCCGCTTCTCGAGCCCGAAGCGCAAGCGGTGCGCGACTTGTACGCTCGCGGCCTCGTTCGAAATATTTGGAGCCGCGACGACGTCCCCGGGGCGGTGACGCTGCTGGAAGCGGAATCGCTCGAGCAGGCACGCGAAATCGTGCAGAGCTATCCGCTCATGCGCAAAGGTATGCTGGAACTCGAGCAACTCATTCCGCTGCGAGGGTACCGGGGCTTCGGCCCAAGGCAGGCTACGAAATAATCCCTGCCATTGCGAACGCGAGCAACCGTTCTTTCACCATCGGCCATTCGTCCGCGACGATGCTGTAGATGCCTACGTCACGCAATTCGCCGTCCGGGCGTATACGGAAGCTGCGCAGCGTGCCTTCGTGCGTCGCACCCAATCGCAAGATGGCGGCGTGCGACCGCCGGTTGATCGCTTCCGCTTTGAACTGCACGCGCACGTAATCCATCGCTTCAAAAGCGTGGCGCAGCAGTAGATATTTCGACTCGGTATTCACGTGCGTTCGCCAAAAATGCGGCGCGTGGAACGTCCAGCCGATCTCGAGTTTTCGATTGGCGCCGTCGATTTCGAAAAAACGCGTCGAGCCCGCGACCTGGCCGCTGCGCGTATCGCGAATCGCAAACGCTTGCACGCCGGGCGCTTCTACTGCGGCGCGAAACCATACTCCGGTTGTCTCTGCGGTTTGGAATGGATTTGTCTGAAACGTATAGTCCCAGATAGCACTGTGATTGCCGCTTGCGCGGACCGCATCGAGATTCGATTCGCTCAGCGGTTCCAGCCGAACGTTTTCGCTTTCCAGAACGAGGGAGTGACGCATGACAACTCCCTCTTACCACATGGAGACAATAGGAACGGTGGCGGAAATACGGTGCCGCTAGTTCTCAAAGTTTTTCATGATGAGCCGGTCGCGGTGCGATTCTGGTAAGAGCGAAGCAAACTTTCTCATCCACCCGGACGGCGTTCCGATGGGATAGCGGGCGCGTGGACGCGCCGAATTCAATGCACGCACGACCGTTTCTGCAACGATTTCCGGGCTGATGCCGGTGCGCTCTTCGCGCTCGGTCACGCGAACGAGCTTCTCAATGGCCTCGCCGTAGTGTTCGACGGCCTTTGCGGGAAGGCGTGCGACGAGCGCATCTTTTTCCGCGCGTCCCTTGGCCCAAATCGGCGTTTTTACGTTGCCGGGCTGAATCACGCTGACCGCAATTCCGAAAGACGACAGCTCCATGCGCAGCGAGTCCGCCATTGCTTCCAGGGCGAACTTTGAGGCCGCGTAAGGGCCGATGTACGGCGGCGCAATCTGTCCGGAAACGGAGCTGACGAACACGATGCGCCCGCTCGTGCGCCGCAACAACGGCAGCATCGCTTGCGTCACCGCCAGAGCGCCGAGCACGTTGACCTCGAACTGCCGGCGGAAGTCGTCCAGCGGGATGTATTCCAGCGGGCCGGCGACGGCGATGCCGGCATTATTCGTGACGGCGTAGAGCGGAGCGCCGCCTTCTGCAATCGCTTCCGCCGCGGCGGAGATCTGCTGCTGCTGCGTGACGTCAAGCAGCAGCGGGCGGATCTTTTCGTGTGCGTCGCGCAGGCGGCGATCGTCTTGTGCAGTGCGGCACCCGGCATAGACGACGTACCCGTTCTTTGCCAGCGCGACGGCGGTGGCGTATCCGATGCCCGTTGAGGCACCGGTAACGAGTACGGCAGTTTCAGATCGCATGGGCAGCCATTGCCGACCGGCACTGCACGTGCCTGCTGCTCGAGAGTGGGGGACTCGTTTCTCCGGCGGCTAAAGCATCCTCACAGCGCAGCTTTCACGTCTGAGAGGCTCGAGTAATGCAAAAGCATGCTTTCCTCCGCAGTTCGCTCGCCGCATTGTTCGCAACGACGCTCTTTTCGATAACGCTCTTCGCGGTTTGGGCGTGCAGCGGAAATTCCGGCAAAGCGCGGCAAAATCCAAGCGGAACGCCCCCAACGACCAAGCGCCTCGGCAACAACCCCATGCATCTGTCGATCGCGATCGCTTCGCAAAAGAACTCGAAAAAGAAGAAGACGCGGACGATAACGTTTCGAACGCCCCAACCAAACGGCGCGACGCCGAAACCGAATTGCGGTAATCAAGACATCGCCACGGTCACGCTAACCGGAGGCGACGAGAATGCGCCGCCGGGACAAGACAATCACAGCGGAACCGTTAAGAACGTGTACGTCGAAATTTGTCCGACGCCGGCGCCTTAACGTCAGCCTGCGTGCAAACGCGTCGTTTCTTGAAGGAGACGGGCCGCCACATCGAGCGGATCTTCCACGTCGCGGCGATCTCGTGCGTGCGCGCGCTCTTCGGTATGCGCGCGAATCGTTTCGAGCTCTTGTGCGGTGATGCGCGTCTCGACACCGTAGTGAGAACGTTCGCGTAAAGCCGTCGCGAATTCCAAGAGCTCAACCGCGCGCTCCACGTCGCCGGCTCTCAGGTACAAGACGCAAAACACCTCGAATGCCGGAATCAGCATCGCCTTTCCGCGGTCCTCAATGGCGAGTTGGAGTTCTTCGGCCGCGTACGTAAGCGCGTCGTCCAACTTGCCGCGCCGCGCGTTCAACAGCGCCAAGTTCGCAAGAATCTCCGTAAGATCTTCGCGGCTGCCGATGCGGCGCTTCAGATCCAAGGCTTCCTTGAAAAGCGGTTCGGCCACGTCGACTTGGCCGCATTGCAATTCGAAGGATGCGTGATGACTCAACACTCCGGATAGATCCGCCGGCTTGCCGCACTCGCGAGCGAGGCGCACGCTCTTGTGAAACACCCGGCGTGCCTCGTCCTGTTCGCCCCGTTCGCCTAAAATCGTCGCGCTGTTCGTCAACGACGTTATCTGGCCGTGTACGTAGCCCGAAGCATCGAACCCCTCGAGCGCCTCGCCGTACAGCTCCAACGCGGCCTCGAAATTTCCGGTGTAGTGCTCGACGACCGCGAGCGCGTGGAGCGCCTCCGCCGTGCCTTGCGTATCGTGCAAGGATCTAAAAATCTCCAGGCTCTGCCTGCACAAGCTGCGCGCTACGTCGTAGTCGTCTTGCTTTGAGGCAAACGTGGCGGCGCGCCGCAAGAGCGCTGCGCGTGCTGCCGGTTCGACGTCTTCGCACGCGAGCGCGCGCTCGAGCCAAGCGCGGCCTTCGCCGACGTTTCCGCGGTACTGCCAAAATGCCACGACGTCGATAAGCAGTTCGATTGCCGGCGCTTTCACCGGCCGATCGAACGCGTACGCGAGCGCCGCGCGCAGATTCGGCAGCTCCCGTTCGATGTCGAAAGCGGTAACCGCGCCTTTCGTACCGGCGGCTTGATCGTTCCAGCTGGCTGCCAAACGGCGGAAGTACTCGAAGTGGCGCTGCGCCAGCCGCTGCTTCGAATCGGACCGCAAGCGGTCCGCAAGAAAGCTCCGGATCGGATCGAGGATGCGAAAACGCATGCAGCCGGCCGATCCGCCGAACGTCACGAACGACTTGTCGACCAGCGACTCGAGCAAATCCACGAAGGTTGCTGCCGGCTGCGAAGCGCCCGCGACTTCTTGCGCCGACTGCGTTATGAAGCCGCCGTCAAAGATCGACAGATCGAGCAATAGCCGCTTCTCGGCCGCGTCGAGCAAGTCGAAACTCCATTCGATCGTCGCCGAAAGCGTGCGATGACGCGGCGATTCCAGCGGATTCTTGGAAACCAGAAGCCCGCTATGCGCGCGCAGGGCTTCAGCGAGCTCGCGCGGCGAGAAGAGTTGCGACCTTCCGGCGGCGAGTTCGATGGCGAGCGGTATTCCGTCGAGTTGGCGGCAGATGCTTTCGATGGACTCGGCGTCGGTTTCAACGTTCTCGGGCAGCCCGGCGGCACGAGCACGCTGCAGAAAGAGTTCCCGTGCGTCGGCAAGGCGCAACGGATCGATTCGCACGACGCACTCGCCCGTTAGATGCGTGGGTTCGCGGCTCGTTATTACGAACGTGACGCCGCCGCACTCGGCGGACAGGCGCGCGACGGCGTGCGCGACGGAAGAAAGCAGATGTTCCGAATTGTCCAACAAAAGGACCAAGCGCTTTTGCCGCAGCCACGCCGCGACGGTATCGATTATGGGCCGGCTCGGATCTTCGCGGATGTCCAACGCCGCCGCAATTGCCGGCACGACCAGCGTTGCATCTTGAACGTCTGCTAACGCGACGAACCAGCATCCGTCGTCGAATTGCGGCGCGACTTCGGCCGCCACTTCCAGGCTCAGTCGCGTTTTGCCGATCCCGCCGCCGCCCGCGATGGTCAGGACGCGATGCTGCGCGAGCAGCTCGATGATGGCGCGAATCTCTTCATCGCGCCCCACGAATGACGAAATCTGCGACGGAAGATTGTTCGGATGCGTATCCATCGTGCGCAGATCTTTAAAGTCCGTTTCAAGTCCCGGCGCAATCAGCTGAAAAATGCTCTCTTCGTGAGCCAGATCGCGCAACCGGTGCGTGCCGAGACTGCGCAGTTCAACGCCCGGCTCCAGTCCGTCGCGAACGAGAGCCGCGCTTCCGGCGGAAAGCAATATCTGTCCGCCGTGTCCTGCGGCAGTCAATCGAGAAACGCGGCTCAACGTCGCGCCTTCGAATTCACCGCCTTGCGTTTTCAGCGCCGTTCCCGAATGAATGCCGATTCTCACGCGCAGCGCGGCTTGGGCCGGCCACCGTGCGCTCGCCAAACCGCGTTGAATGTCGACGGCCGAAGCTACCGCGTCTTGCGGCCGCTCGAACACGCAGCAAAACCCGTCGCCGACCTGCTTGAACATGCGCCCGGCGTGCGCATCGATCGCTTCGTTTAGAACGGCGGCGTGCGTTTTCATAGCGGTTTGCATTGCGGCGGCTGAGCGTTCCCACAATCGGGAGCTGCCCTCGACGTCGGTAAAAACAAACGTCAAAACGCCGGTTGACTGGGCTTCAACTTGCTGGTTCACCGCTTAAGGCAAGTATAACAAAAAGGCCCGCGTTACAGCGGGCCTTTTTCAGCGGTTACTCGCGCCGGCGCGGACGCCGCGGACGCCGTCCTTCGCCGCCGCCGCCGCCGGACGGCGCGCTGCCCTCCGTGTGAGCGGCGTCGCTGCGCCGCGGACGGCTCTCGTGATGATCCGCACTGCCGTTGCCGGATACGCCGGCGAGTACGGCTTTGCGGGAGAGGTTGATGCGGCCTTGGTTGTCGATTTCGATCACCTTGACCATGATTTCATCGCCGACTTTCACGACGTCATCGACCTTCTCCACGCGCGTCGGCGCAAGTTGGCTGATGTGCACGAGACCTTCTTTGCCGGGCAGAATCTTCACGAACGCACCGATGTTGATAATGCGCGTGACTTCGCCCATGTAGGTTTCGCCGACCACGACGTCCTTCGTGATCGATTCGACGATGGCGCGCGCTTTGTCGGCGGACTCCCCGTCGAGCGAGGTGATGAAGACCTTGCCGTCGTCTTCGATGTCGATCTTTTCGACGCCGGTCTCCTCGATGATCTTGTTGATGACCTTGCCGCCGGGACCGATGACGTCCTTGATCTTGTCCGGGTTGATTTGGACGACGATCATGCGCGGTGCGAACTTGCTCAGTTCCTTACGCGGTTCGGGAATCGTCTCGGCGAGCTTGTCGATGATGAAGTACCGGGACTTCTTGGCTTCGGTCATCGCTTCGCGCATGATTTGAAGCGTGATTCCCTGGACTTTGATGTCCATCTGGATCGCCGTGATGCCCTTCTTGGTTCCGGCGACTTTGAAGTCCATCTCGCCCAGCGCGTCTTCCATGCCTTGGATGTCGGTCAGAATGCCGTACTTGTCACCCTTGAGAATCAAACCCATGGCAACGCCGGCGACGTGATCGCTGATCGGCACGCCGGCGTCCATCAGCGCGAGCGTGCTTCCGCAGACCGACGCCATCGAAGACGAACCGTTCGATTCCAGCACTTCACTCATCAGGCGAAGCGTGTACGGGAAGTCTTCTTTCTTCGGCAGCACCGGAAGGAGCGCGCGCTCCGCCAAGTTGCCGTGGCCGATTTCGCGGCGGCCGGGGCCGCGCATGGGCCGCGTCTCACCGACCGAGAACGGCGGGAAGTTGTAGAAGTGCATGTAGCGCTTGTCTTCGAGCGCGACGATACCGTCGAGACGCTGCGCGTCGCTGATCGAACCCAGCGTCGCGGCAGTAAAGACTTGCGTCTGTCCACGCGTGAAGACGCCCGAACCGTGGACGCGCGGCACGTAATGCACCTTGCACCAAATCGGACGGATTTCGTCGGGCTTGCGGCCGTCGGGACGGATCTTTTCGTCGACGACCATCGTGCGAAGCTCGTCCTCTTCCATCATCTTGATGATTTTGTTGAACTCTTTGGACGTTGCCGGATCTTCCAGCAGCGCGCGGACGTTCTCGTCCTTTTTGCCGCATCGCGCGACGGCTTCTTCGACGGTGATCTTGTCGAGCTCGGCTTCGCGCGCGAGCTTTTCGACCACGCGCATGCCTTTGGCGACGTCGTCTTTGAAGGCTTTGCGCACGAACGCTTCGAGATCGGCGTTGACCTTCTGCACCGGATATTCGCGTTTGGCTTTGCCGGCTTTCTTCGCGAGCTCGTTGATCGCGCTGACGATCTTCTTGATTTCGCCGTGCGCGAACTCTACCGCACCCAGGAAATCTTCCTCGCTGATCTCTTTCGCCGAACCTTCGACCATCATGACCGCGTCGGCGGTTCCGGCGATGACGATCTCCATGCCGCCGCTCTCGTATTGCGGCAGCGTCGGATTGCAAATGTATGTGCCGTTCTCGTCGCGCCCGACGCGAACCGCGGCAACGGTCTTGTCGAACGGAATATCGGAAAAAGCCAGAGCCGCGCCGGCGGCGCAGACGCCGATGACGTCAGCGTCGAGCTCCGGATCGATCGAAAGCACCGTGGCGATCACTTGGACGTCGTTGCGGAATCCGTCCGGAAAGAGCGGCCTAATCGGCCGGTCGATTTGTCGCGAGCTCAGAACGGCGTGTTCGGGGGGACGGCCTTCGCGCTTGAT
Source organism: Vulcanimicrobiaceae bacterium (assembly GCA_035938175.1). Taxonomy (GTDB): domain Bacteria; phylum Vulcanimicrobiota; class Vulcanimicrobiia; order Vulcanimicrobiales; family Vulcanimicrobiaceae; genus DASRDE01. Next base: position 84,647 of record DASZHD010000008.1, on the reverse strand, counting down.
GTACCCGCCCGGAATCTTGCCGGCGGCGTACATCTTTTCTTCGAAATCGCAGGTTAAGGGAAAAAAGTCGATGCCTTCACGAGGTTTCTCGGAGGCGGTGACGGCACAGAGCACGACGTTTTGGTCGCCATAGCGGATCAGCGCGGAGCCGTTTGCTTGCTTCGCGAGTTCACCGGTTTCGATGACCATCGTGCGCCCGCCGATCTCCAGGGATACGGACTCAGGCACAGGGTTCTCCTAGTTTCTTGTATTTTTGCTCTTTAATATGAACCGTGCCCGGTTCGGGGGACCGCGGCGGATGACCTAGGAGGCGGGCGCAATCCCGCGCAATTTGCGCGCAATCTTGAGAAAAGGCGAGTCTATGAGGCGTATCCTGAGCATCGTTCTCGCGTTGTCGCTTCTGGGCGCCGCGAGAACCGGCGAACCTTGGGCGCAGCAGCAGCCCGCGATGGGCGCCCACGCCATGGTCGCAACCGCGCAGCACTATGCGACAAAAGTGGGAGTCGACGTATTGCGCGGCGGCGGCAACGCGATCGACGCTGCCGTCGCCGTGGGCTATGCACTGGCCGTGGTCCACCCGTGCTGCGGGAACATCGGGGGCGGCGGCTTCATGCTGGTTCGCCTGCACGACGGCCGCGAACGGTTCATAGACTTCCGCGAGACGGCGCCGCGCCGCGCGCGATCGAACATGTACCTGGACGCGCACGGCAATGTGGTTGCACGTGCGAGCACGCGCGGCTATCTTTCGGCCGGCGTTCCGGGAACCGTCATGGGATTGGATCGCGCGCTGAGCGAGTTCGGCACGCGATCGCGTGCGGCGATGATCGCTCCGGCGGCCGCACTAGCGCAAAACGGCTATCGGATCGATCCCGGGGATGCGTCCGTTTTCGACGGTGCCGACGATGCCGCCGAAGGCCCCTACCGTTTTTCGGCACAGCCGAACGTGCGCGCGATTTTCATGCGTGCCGGCCGGTTGCCGCAAGCGGGGGACCTGATCGTGCAGCCGCAGCTTGCGGCGACGCTTCGGCTCATTGCGCGCGACGGCGACCAGGCGTTTTATAAGGGTCCGATCGCGCACGCAGTTGTTGCTGCAAGCGAGCGTAACGGCGGTATCCTGTCGTTGGCGGACTTTGCCGGTTACAGGGTTCGAGAAACGCAGCCGCTTCATTGCCGCTATCGCGGCTACACGATTACTTCGGCTCCGCCGCCGAGCTCGGGCGGCACGACGCTCTGCGAGATCTTGAACGTGACGTCGGGGTATCCGCTCGGTTCGTGGGGCTGGAATTCGCGCGAGAGCGCGCACTACGTCGTCGAAGCAGAACGGCGCGCCTATGCCGATCGCAACGAGTATTTGGGCGATCCGTCGTTCGTGCAGAATCCGCTGACGCAGTTGCTTTCGCAAACGTACGCGGCGCATGTACGGTCGCAGATCGATCCGCGCCAAGCCACGCCGTCTGTCGACGTGCATCCGGGCCTTGGGCCCGTCGCGTTCGAGCATACCGATACGACGCATTACTCGATTGTCGATCGCTGGGGAAACGCCGTTGCGGTAACCTACACGATCAACGACGACTTCGGCGCTCGCGTCATCGCCGGAAACACCGGATTTCTTCTGAACGACGAGATGGACGACTTCACCAGCAAACCGGGAGTTCCGAATCTCTACGGTTTGGTGCAGGGCGTTCGCAACGGCATTCAGCCCGGAAAGCGTCCGCTTTCGTCGATGGCGCCGACGATCGTAACCCGGAACGGCAAAGTCTTCATGGTCACGGGCAGTCCCGGCGGCTCGCGCATCATCACGATCGCGCTGAGTACGATAGAAAACGCGATCGATTACGGCATGAACGTGCAGCAGGCCGTTAACGCGCCGCGCATTCACATGCAGTGGCTGCCGGACGCGATCGAATACGAACCGGGCGCGCTTTCACCGCAAACGATTGCCGCCCTGAGGTCGGAAGGCTACCGCTTCCGCGAGAGGGCCCAATGGGGTACGGCGGAGGCGGTCGTCGTCGATGCCGCGGGCGTGCGTTACGGCGGCACCGACCGCCGTGCGCCGCAAGGGCTCGCCGCGGGCTATTAGCAGGCGTTCCGCTTCCTCGAGCAGCGGGCGGCAGGGCGTCCTCCGAGGGCTCGGCTCGGGGCTCCGGGTAACTACCGCCTGTTATGGAGTCTCTTTCCGCGCAACGCCTCACCCACTTGAAAGAGCAAGCGAATCTTTGCCGTCAGGGCATCATTCGTTCGCTTCTATCCGCCGGATCCGGTCATTCGGCCGGGTCGCTCGACATGGCGGATATCTTCACGGCCCTATATCAGCACGTCTTGCGAAACGATCCGGAGAATCCGGAATGGGAGGATCGCGATCGTTTGCTGCTCTCGTGCGGTCATATCGCGCCGGTTCGCTACAGTGCGATGGCGTACGCGGGATATTTTCCGGTCGAAGAATTGCTGACGCTGCGCAAGTTCGGTTCGCGGCTGCAGGGTCACCCCGAGCGCGTGCGCTTGCCGGGGCTCGAGACCACGTCCGGACCGCTGGGTGAAGGGCTGGCGCAGGGCACGGGCATGGCGCTCGCCGCGAAGATGGATGAAAAAGCGTGGCGCGTGTACGCGATCACATCGGATGCGGAACATCAATGCGGGTTGCATTGGGAAGCGGTGCTGACCGCTGCCAAATTCAAACTCGACAATCTGATCTGCATCATCGATCGCAACTTCATTCAGATCGACGGCAGCACCGAAGACGTCATGCCGCTCGAACCGCTGGCCGACAAGTATCGTGCGTTCAATTGGAACGTGCTCGAGTGCGATGGGAACGACATCGCGCAGTTCATCGCGACGGTCGAAAAAGCGCACGCATCCAAGGGCAAGCCGTCCGTGATTATCGCGCACACGGTTCCCGGCAAGGGCGTTTCGTATATGGAAGGCGACTATACGTGGCACGGAAAGCCGCCCAATAAAGATCAAGCCGGCGAGGCTCTGGCAGAGCTGGAGGCGGAACGCGAAAGGATCGTTGCCAATGCCTAGCACGAATGCGGTAAACGGCGTGACGTCGATGCACTTGGCCGAGCTTGCCGATCCGAAAACCGTCAAACAAGTTCCCACCCGCAACGGCTTCGGCGAAGGCCTCATCGAGGCGGGAAAACGCAATCGCAACGTGCTGGCAATCTGCGCCGATCTTTCGGAATCGACGCGTATGCTCGGCTTCAAAGAAGCGTGCCCGGAGCAATACATCGAGATCGGCGTTTCCGAGCAGCTGCTCGTGGCGATGGCCGGCGGACTTGCGAGCACCGGAAAAATTCCGTGGATCGCCAGTTACGCGATGTTCAACCCGGGACGTTCGTGGGAGCAAGTGCGGACGATCATGGCGCTCAACGAAACGAACGTGAAGATCGCCGGTGCGCATGCCGGCGTTTCGGTAGGTCCCGACGGCGCGACGCATCAGGCGGTTGAAGACATCGCCATTATGCGTGTGATTCCGCACATGACGGTCGTGGTGCCGTGCGATTCGGTGCAAACCAAGAAGGCGACGCTCGCGTTGACCGAACGCACCGGCCCCGTCTACTTACGCTTTGCTCGCGAGAAATCGCCGATCGTGACGACCGACCAAACGCCGTTCGAAATCGGAAAAGCGCAAGTTCTGCGCGAGGGCAAGGACGTGGCGATTATCGTGTGCGGCATTTTGGTCTATAACGCGCTCATCGCCGCGGAGCATTTGGCGAAGGACGGCATCGACTGCATGGTCCTCAACAATCACACCGTCAAGCCGATGGACGAAGCCGCCGTCGTCGAAGCGGCGCAGCGCTGCGGACGAGTCGTTACCGTTGAGGAGCATCAAGTCGCCGCCGGAATGGGATCGCGCGTTGCCGAGATCCTCGCCGCAACGCATCCCGTGCCGATCGAATTCGTCGGCGTGCACGACCGGTTCGGGCAATCCGGCGATCCCGCCGAATTGATCGAGCACTACGGTATGGGAACGCGTTCGATTATTGCTGCGGCGAAACGCGCCGTCGCGCGCAAGTAACCGTTCGGCGAAAGCAGAAACCCCACATCGCTGTGGGGTTTCGAGCGGTTTTTCGAAGGACGTCCGGCGACGCGTTACCGGCGCAGTCCCAAATCCGAAATGAGCTTCCGGTACCGTTCCAAATCTTTGTTCTGCAAGTAATTCAGAAGGCGGCGGCGCTGACCCACTTGCAGCAGCAAGCCGCGGCGGCTGTGATGGTCCTTTTTGTGAATCTTCAGATGCTCGGTCAGCTGATTGATAGACGCGGTCAGAATGGCGATCTGCACGTCGGCGGATCCGGTGTCGGATCCGGAGCGGCCGAATTTGGCGGCGATCTCCGCCTTTTGTTCTTTGCTCAGGGGCACGTTTGTAGAGACTCCTCGTTCAAGGATGGGCTCGCTTCGGGTACAGCCCGTAGGGCCATCCCGGCGACCGGGGCATCATACCAGAGCTCCACGACCCCGCGCAACCCGGCATGTCCGGCCTGAACCGTCCTTTGACGGGCGTTCGCGTCCTGGCTTTGGTAACGAATATTCCGGGGCCGCTCGCCGCTTCGCGGCTGGCGCGTCTCGGCGCGGACGTCACCAAAGTGGAGCCCGTCGCGGGTGACCCGCTCGAACGCGCGGCGCCCCGGTGGTACGCCGACCTCGTCGCCGGTGTAAACGTCCAGCGCCTCGATTTGCGCTGTTCGCAGGCCACGCTGCTCGCGCAGCTGGCCAAGACGGATCTGCTGCTCACCGCGATGCGCGCGCGTTCGCTCGCCGCGCTGGGCCTATCGTGGGCGCAGCTGCATGAAACGTTTCCGTCGCTTTCGCACGTTGCGATCGCCGGCGAAGCGGCGCCGAACGACGACCGCGCAGGGCACGATCTCACGTATCAGGCGCGTGCGGGTTTACTCGCGCCGCCGCAAATGCCGCGAACCGTATTTGCCGACATGTTTGCCGCCGAACGCGCGGTAGCGGCGTGCATTCTGGCTTTGTACGCTCGCGCGCGCGGCGGCGAAGCCACGCGCAGCGAAATCGCGATCGCCGATGGCGCACGCGAGCTCGGCGCCGCCGTTCGCCACGGCTTGACGAGCCCGGGCGGATCGCTGAGCGGCAGCTTTGCCGGCTATGCGCTCTATCGAACGGCGGATGGGTGGATCGCGCTCGCGGCGCTGGAGCCGCACTTTCAGCAACGCCTCTGTTCCGCGTTGAGCGCGGAGCGGATCGACCGCGAAACGTTCGAAGCGAAATTTCGGGAACATCCGACCGCGTATTGGGAGTCGCTCGCGCAGCGCGAAGATCTTCCGCTGGCGGCAGTAGTATGAACGAAGTTCTTATCGTCGATGCCGTGCGAACGCCGGCGGGGCGCCGCGGCGGCGCGCTTGCAAACCGGCATCCGGTGCAGTTGCTTGCGCTCACGCTGCGCGCGCTGATCGATCGCACGGGCATCGATCCGGCCGCGGTCGACGACGTCCTTGCCGGCTGCGTCAGTCAAGTCGGCGAACAAGCGCTCAACATCGCGCGCAACGCGTTGCTTACAGCCGGATTTCCTCATTCCGTTCCGGGCGCAACGATCGATCGGCAGTGCGGTTCGAGTCAGCAAGCGATTGCGTTCGCATCGCATGCGATCGCCGCCGGTGCGTGCGATGCCGCGATCGCCTGCGGCGTCGAATCGATGACGCGCGTCGCGCTGGGCTCGTCGTGGCTTCACGGTCCGGGTGTGCCCGCAGAACACATACAGAATCAAGGCCTGAGTGCGGAACTGGTCGCGAAGCGCTGGCACATGACGCGCGAAGAACTCGACGCCTACAGTCTCGAGAGTCATCAGCGCGCGGCAGCCGCTGCAGAGCGCGGTTACTTCGACGCGCACCTGCTGAAATTACCGGAACTCGATCGCGACGAAGGCGTTCGTCCGGATACGTCGATTGAAAAGTTGGGCTCGCTAAAGCCGGCGTTCATGGAAGGCGGCTTGATCACGGCCGGCAATTCGTCGCAAATCAGCGACGGCGCCGCAGCGGTTCTGGTTGCATCCGCGCAATTCGTCCGGCGCAATAATCTGAAACCGATCGCACGCATCGTCGCAGACGCAGTCGTGGGCGACGATCCCGAGTTGATGTTGACGGCTCCGATTCCCGCGACGCGCCGAGTGCTGCAGCGCGCCGGTCTGCAGTTCGAAGATATCGATCTTTTCGAAGTGAACGAAGCATTCGCGAGCGTCGTTCTTGCCTGGATGCGCGAACTGCGTGCCGGCCATGCCAAAGTAAACGTGAACGGCGGCGCAATCGCATTGGGACACCCGCTGGGCGCGACCGGAGCGCGATTGCTCGCGATACTCGCCGGCGAGTTGCGCCGCCGCGGCGCCCGCTACGGCTTACAAGTGATGTGCGAAGGCGGAGGCATGGCCAACGCCACGATTATTGAGCGAATTTCGGAAACGCCGCCAGTCCGAACGTGACGTTCTGGATGATGGCGCTGGGTTTCTCGCCGGCCGAAACCGGAAGCCGGTATTGATAGATCGCGTTTCCGCTGACGTACAGGTACTTATCGCTCGCAGTAACCGCATACGGCGCGGGATTGCTGCCGTTGTTCGCAGGCTTCAGATCTAAGCGCACCGGCTTCGCGGGGTGCGGAAGCGTATACGCCAGCACTTCGCCGGTGGAATAGTTCGTCACGTAGAGTATATGGTGTCTGGTCGCGACGCCGATCGCGGCATTCTGCTGCGGCGGGATGTGCAGCGTGTAGCGCGGCACTGCGCCGCTGGTAAGCGGAAGAGTGAAGGCGCGAATCGTGCCTTGCGTGGTGGATGCGACGAACAGCGTGTCGCCTTCGGCGGCCAAGCCGAGAAAATCGATAGAGCTGTAACCTTTGATCACCGCCGCCGGCGTTTCGCCCCCGGTGACCGGGCGCGCGAAGGCCTGCACTTGAAACCGCCCGTTTGCTGCCGCGCCCGCCACGTACAGATATCCTTGATCGACGGCCAGTCCGCTCGGCGTGCCGATGGCGATCACGGGCGACGGGCCCGATGCCGCACCGCTGAGCGGCGTCTGAAACGCCGTTGCAAACTGCTTCGGCGCCAAGCGAACCGGCAGCCGCTCACCGGTGCTCGAGGCCGTCAGCGGCAGCTTGAACCGGAAGATGTCGCCGTCGCTGAAGCTTCCGACGAAGAGGTCTTGCGGACCGACCGCAACGGGGATGGGTTCGTTGACGTCGGTCAGGCGCACCACGGGCTTCGAGTCGTTCGAAAGCGGCAGCGCGAAGCCGTCGACTTCGCTCGTACCGGCGGCAAAGAGCATTTCACCGGGATCGGCGGACGACTGCGTGCGCACGTCACCCGTCACGCTGGGGGTCGACAACGTCTGCTGGCCAGGTCCCGAACACGCCGCCAAGACAATGGCAAGAACCACCGGTAACGACAGAAACCGCGAAATCTTCATAGTGCTCCTTCGGGCGATGAAGGTTTCCACTTGCTTCTGCCGCGGGGTGCCGTACCGCTTGGGACCGGATGCCCAATTTTCGCTGGGCCTATAGCCTTATTTATGCTTGCTCTGCGCCGATTCGCTGCGCTATCTTAGGCCAATGCAACTGGAAGGTCGTACTTTTCTTATCAGCGGCGGAGCCTCGGGGCTGGGCGCCGCAACCGTTCGTGAATTTGCAGGGGCAGGCGCGAACGTCGTCATCTGCGACGTGAACGAGCCGCGCGAGGCTCCGCCGGCGGCCATCGCAGAACGCGTGCGGTTTCAAAAAACGGACGTTACGAGCGATGCGGCCGTGCAGGCGGCCGTCGATTTTGCGGTCTCACAGTTCGGCGAACTCCACGGCGCCGTCTGCTGTGCCGGAATCGCCACAGCCGAACGCGTCGTCGGCCGTGACGGCCCGCAGCCGCTGGAACATTTTTCGAAAGTGATCGCCGTGAACCTGATCGGCACGTTCAACGTGATCCGGCTTGCGGCCGCGCAGATCGTGAAACGCCCCGTCGATCCCGGTGAGGATCGCGGCGTGATTGTGTGCACCGCATCCGTCGCCGCGTTCGACGGACAGATCGGGCAAGCGGCATACTCGGCTTCGAAAGGGGGCGTCGCAGCGTTGACGCTTCCGGTCGCGCGCGAATTCGCGCAGCATCAGATTCGCGTCATGAGTATCGCGCCGGGCATCTTCGATACGCCGATGATGGCCGGACTGCCCGAAGCGGCGCGTGAGTCGCTCGGTAAACAAACGCCGTTTCCGCCGCGGCTTGGAAAACCGGAAGAATATGCTGCGCTTGCGCGGCATATCGTGGAAAATCAGATGCTCAACGGCGAGGTGATCCGCCTCGACGGCGCGATTCGCCTAGCTCCTCGCTGACCCGCGCACGGGCGTGGGGCGTCCTTCGCGATCGACGGCAACCAAAACGAATTTTCCAACGGTTGAAAGCCGGCGTTCGCCGGTGATCGGAATTTCGCCCCATAGCTCGACTTCCACCGTCACCGACGTGCGGCCAACTGCCACGACGCGCGCGATCGTTTCGACGAAATCTCCTTCGCGAATAGGCGCTTTGAAGTCGACGCGGTCGATTGACGCCGTCACCACCGGTTTGTGCGCGGCGCGCATGGCGGCAATGGAAGCGACGACGTCCATCATCGCGACGGCTTTACCGCCGAAAAGCGTTCCGTAATGATTCACGTCGGTCGGAAACACGATCTCCGTGCGTTTTTCGACGATTTGTTCGGGCGGCTTGTCCATGACGCGGCGATGATTCCCGCTTTCGTTGGGGAATCCCACCGTCATGGATTTGAACATCAGCGGCCGCGTCGCGCTGGTAACGGGCGCCAGTTCGGGGCTCGGGAAAGCTTGTGCGCTCGCACTCGCGCGTGAAGGGGTTCGCGTCGCCATCGCAGCACGCCGCGAAGTGCTGCTCGATGACGTTGCAAAAGCGGCATTGAACGCCGGTGCGCCCGAAGCTCGGCCGTTTGTCGTCGATCTCGCGGATTCGCGCAGCATCGACCGCCTGGTACGCGACGTCGCCGATGCGTTCGGCGGGGTCGACATCCTGGTCGCAAACAGCGGCGGTCCGAAGGCCGGAACATTCTTACAAACCTCGCCCGTCGATTGGGACTCTGCGTATCAAAGCGTATTGCGATCGATGCTGCAAGTGATCGACGGCGTCGTACCCGGCATGCGCGAGCGCAACTGGGGCCGCGTCGTCGCGCTCACATCCACGTCCGTAAAACAACCCATAGCGACGCTTGCGCTGTCGAACATGTATCGCACCGCGCTCGTGGCCGCATTGAAAACGCTCGCCGGCGAAGTTGCCAAAGACGGCGTAACGGTAAACAGCATTGCCACGGGCCGCATTGAAACGGATCGATTGCGATCGCTCTACGGCAACGACGAGAACGAATTACGGCGCGCCGGATCCGAAGTGCCGGTCGGCCGCGTTGCGCAGCCCGGCGAATTTGCACCGCTCGTGGCGTTTTTGTGCGGCGATCCCGCTCGCTACATCACGGGGCAAACGATCGCGGTCGACGGCGGATTGATCGCCGGGATCTTCGGTTAATCGGATTCTTCCGGATCTTGCAAACGCTGCAGCAGCGACACGAGCGAATCGGGAAGACTCTCGGCCTGCGCCAGCGTTTCCAATTCCGACTTTACCGCCGCGGCGAGTTCCGGCTCGAGCTCCAGCAGGACGTCGTCGCCGGCCTCGCGCTCGAACCGGTCGATCGCGCGTTGCGCCATGTCGGCTTGCCCGCGCGCGAATGCTTCCGAAGAGCCGGATGCCAGCCGCAATTCCGATTGCAGCCAAGCGCGGTAATCGCGTACCATTATCGTTCCGTATGATGCAGCCGTCGATTCCGCCTTCGTTCACCCGCGTCGCAAGCGTAGCGGACGTTCCCCCGGGAACGGGGCGGGCGTATTCGCTCGAGCGGTACGATATCGCGGTATTCAACGTCGGCGGCGAGTTCTACGCGCTCGAAAACAGTTGCCCGCATCAAGGCGGACCGATCGCCGACGGTTGGGTCGAAGACGCGCTCGTCACCTGCCCGTGGCACGGCTGGTGTTTCGATATCCGCACCGGCAAAATGACGCTGGGCGATTTCGCGCGCGTCAGAAGGTTCGACGTTGCAATTTCGGGCGGCGGCGTCTTCGTCAGCAACGAGCCCACGGACCAAGGCCCGTGAGCGAGAGTCCGGTTTGGGATGGCGTCCTTGGCACCGCCGGCGGCCCGGCCTTCGGGCGGGCGCTGTCGGAGCTCGCCGCTGAACGCGAGGTCGCTCCCGAACGGCTCGCGCAGGCGTGCGGCGTGGATCTTGCGGCGTTCGAAGAGGTTCTGCACGGCACCCGGCGCGTCGGAATAAGCGCGCTTGCGCGGCTCGCGGCTGCGCTGCGGGCAAAGCCGATCGAATTCATGCAGCGCACCGGGATGCTGTCGCTGGAAGTGTATGCGCTGGGCCTCGACCCGCTGTACTTTCTGCCGGACGGCCAGATCCGGTACGACGCGCGCCTCTACATGCGCGAAATCAATCCGCGCCATCAGGTGCCGGAGGCGGACATGACGCGCCGGAACCCGTCGCTCAAGGCGGTCTCCGAGGACTTGCTGCTGGACACGGTCGGCAAGCTCGAGGTGGAACTCGCCTACTTGCTCCGTCTAGCGGTACAACACACGGGCGGGACGCTGTAACCCTTGCCATGGTGAGGAATCGCCTCGTCATGGTGAGGAATCGAACCACCCTGAGGAATCGAAGGGTCAGCCGATCGTAAACGTGCCCTTCGATTCCTCAGGGTCCTTCGATACCTCAGGATGACACCCAGAACGGGGGAAAAAGACGGTGAGGAGAATCGACCCCGGATGCAATCAGTCGAAGGGAAACGCATCGCCGCACTCGTCGGCGACGGATACGAAGAATCTGAACTCACGGAACCCCGCCGGGCGCTGGAGGAAGCCGGCGCCATCGTCACCATCGTGGGCGTGGACGAGAAAGCGCGCCAGAAGATTCGCGGGAAACGCGGCCTGGACGACGGCGGCTCGGTGAAGGCCGAGGAGCTGGTCGCCGACGTTACGGCGGAAGACTTCGATGCGCTGCTGGTTCCCGGCGGCAGCTCTCCGGACCACATCCGGATGAACAAAGAAGTCCAGCGGTTCGTGCGCGAATTCGACGCGGCCAAAAAGCCGATGTTCGTGATCTGCCACGGTCCGCAGGTGCTGATCTCGGCGCAAATCGTTCGCGGCCGGCAGTTGACGGGCGTCAATGCCATTTCCGACGACATCCGCAACGCCGGCGGCTTATATCGCGATCAGCCCGTGGTGCAGGACAGCAATTGGGTCACATCGCGCACACCCGATGACTTGCCCCAGTTTAATCGCGCCATTTTAGAGAAGCTCGCGTCCGCGGCGCCGGTACAGGCCGTCTAGCGGATCGTAACGCGCGAGCGCTTCACCGTACTGGCGAAGCGCCAAAAAACCCACGAGCACGCAAGCGCCGATCGCAACCGCGATTGGCGCTTTGCTTAGCGCGTATCCGCCGCCGGCCACGGCGCACGCCGCCGCGACCCACAGCGCTTTGTGCCAGCCCGATGCAAGACCCGCGCGCAACGCCACGAGCGTCGCGGCATTGACGATCGCGATGCTGAGCACCAGTGCGCCGGCCGGCACGTGCGCGTAGATCGCCGCCACCGTCCAATACGCGGATAGCGCCGCCGATGCCAGAATGCAAGGCACCAGTGCGGTCGCGCGGGCCAACTCGCGCCCGTACAGCGGCGCGCTGAGCTCGCACAGGTCGATTTCGCCGAATCGTCCGGATCCGCGTGCGATCAGCGACGCGCTTATTCCGCTGAGCGATCCGAAAACGAGCGAACCTGCAATCTGAAGCGGCACGCCGTCGTAGCGCTGCAGATACGCAAGCAACGCGCAGGCACCGATGCCCAGAATGAGCACGCGCGCTTCCTTGTGCAGCCGTGCGCGAAGGATCGCAACGGTTGCGGCGCCGCGCGTCATGCCGGTACGCCGCAGGCGGCAGCGAAACGCTCCGCATCCCGCTCGTCCGCATGCGTGGAAAAGATCGCGCAGCCGCCGGCCGCTTCCAAAATCGATAGTGCGTACGCGGCTTGCGGCCGATCCAGCACCAGCAGCTGCGGCATCGCAATCAACGCGCCGACGAGCGGATACGCGAACTGCTCGTGCACGCCGTCCAGTTTTGTCAGTAAAGCGCGCGCGCGAACGATGCTTTCCGCGCGAGGCAGGCCCCAGAGTGCCGCGCGGTATTCGATATACCGCGTGAACGACGTAAAATCGTGCGCTCCCGCTTCGTGCTGCACGTAGCCGGCGATGCGTTTGGAATGCACCGGCTGCACGCGCGTATCAAACGCGCCGATAAAGACCGTGCCGGTGGACGGCTTGACGATCGCTGCGGCGATCAGCGAGAGCGCGCAAGCGGCAAACGCATCGCCGCATGCGTACGCAAGGCGTCCGCGTTCTTCAAGTGCAAGCGTTACCGGACCGGTCAACGTGCGTCCGTGGTGAACGTACGTCACCGATCGCATTTCAAGCAGCGGCATCGAATTCCACGATCTGCAACCGCGCATTCGGCCGCTCCGGCCTCCCCACTTTGTGACATTCGCGCCACTGCTCGTTCTCTTGAATCGCGACGATATCGGCGGTGTAATCGAATCGCCCGGAATCCGCGAAGAACGCACTGCCCACCGCGTACGCGTCGACCGGAACGTTTTCGCGCTCGAATTGGCGAATTTTTTCGGGAGTGAAACCGCCGCTCACGACAATCTTTACGTGCGTGAATCCTTCGGAATCGAGCGCGCGGCGAACGTTGAAGACTAATTGCGGTATAACGCCGGTCGGTTTGAACGTTCCCATCATCGGCCAGATCGATTTGTCGACAAGCGTCCCAGACGTGTCCAATCGAACGCCCCACAACCGCGTGCCGAGACTGCGAGCTACGGCCAAACTCGTTCCGACGCAATCGTTATCGAAATCGACGAGCGATATCACGTTTACGCCGGAATCCGCGTACTCGCAGAATCTTTGCGTCGCCAGCACCGTATCGCCGCCGTATGCCGCAATCAACGCGTGCGGCACCGTTCCCATACCGCGAGCGCCCCACCATTCCGCGTTCGCATCGGTCGAAACGCCGAGCGCTCCGGAAATGTACGCCGCGTACCCGTCGCCCGTCTGCACCAAATGATGATCGAAGCGCGCCGGAAAGAACAGTACTTGTTTTCCCGCCGCGGCGTCCACGATTTCGCGGGCGTTCGTCGCGATCCGGGTGCGCCGGCTCAGGACTCCGAGATAGCACGTTTCCAGATGCGCGAAAATTCCGTAATCGCCTTCGATGGTCATGACCGTTTCGTAGGGCTCGGCGCGGTCGCCGTCTTGTAGAGCGCGCACGCGCAGATCTTGCCAGCCCTCCTGCCACGTCCCATCCGCCAGCCGCCGGCCGCTGCACAGGCGCAGAATGGCCAGTGCTTCGTCTATCCCGCAAACGACCGACGTGTTGCGCTGAAATACTTGCATGCGCACGACCGGGTGGCGGCCGTCGAGTTCGAGCACGTCGCGCGCACGATTGAAGTAGGTGTCCGAATAGTATCCGTCGCGCATTTTCTCGACCGGCAGGTTGAAGATCTCCGGCCGCAATCGTGGCTTCATCGGGCTTGCAGTTCGCCGGGTGCGGGAACGCTCCCCAGTGGGAATGAGCCTGGCGCTGCCGTGTCCTATACAATCGGCGTGACCAACGCCGAGATCGCGCAGACGCTGATGCGCATGCGGACGCTGATGGAACTCTCCGGAGAGTCGTTCTACAAATTCATGGCGTACGAGCGTGCTGCCGCGGCGCTCGAGAACGCCGCACCGGCCGCCGACCTGATCGCCGCCGGCGAACTGCTGGCGCTTCCCGGGATCGGCAAAACGCTCTCGTCGACGATCGAAGAAATCGTGCGCACCGGAACGTGCGAGCAATTCGTGCGTTTGCAGGAGAAGTATCCTGCGACGATCTTCGAGGTGCTGGGCGTTTCGGGAATCGGCATCAAGACCGCGGCAATGTTGTTCGAGCAATTTCAGATCGGCTCGCTCGCACAGCTGGAGGCGGCGATCGATTCCGGACTGTTGGAGACTGCGCCGCGCATGGGGCGAAAAACGATCGAGAATATCCGGCGCGGAATTCTTGCTTACCGCGGCCGCCAGCGGCGCACGCCGCTTGCGCGCGCGCTTGAACTCGCGCGCGAAATCATGGCATACGTCGGCGACGGCCCGCCCGTACACCGTTTGGCGTATGCCGGAAGCTTGCGCCGCGCCGAAGTGACGGTCGGAGACATCGACGTCGTCTGCACGTCCGACGAAGCCGCCGCAGTCATCGATCGCTTCGTCACCTGGGAACGCGCCCGCGCCGTTCTTGCCGAAGGGCCGACGAAGGCCAGCATCTGGCTGGAGGACGGCTTACAGATCGATCTGCGCGTTTTACCCGATCATTTGTACGGCAACTTGCTCCAGCACTTTACCGGCAGCCGCGAACATAACATTCAATTGCGCGAATACGCGGTGCGGCAAGGCCTGCGCGTCAGTGAAAACGGGATCTTGCGTCTGGAAAACGGCGAGGTGGTGACGTGCCGCGACGAGGCGGGCGTCTACGAAACGCTTGGCATGCAGTACGTCCCGCCGGAACTGCGCAGCGGCACCGGTGAGATCGAGTTGGCGTTGCGCCGCGAGATTCCGCAGCTCGTCGAACTCGGCGACGTCCGCGGAGACTTTCACATGCATTGCACGTACAGCGACGGAAATCAGCCGTTGGAGGAAATGGTTCGGGCGTCGGCCGAGCGCGGCTATCAATATCATTCGATCTCCGATCACTCCCAGGGCCGCGGCCGGAACTACGGAGTAACAGTGGACCGCCTTCGCGAGCAACGCGCTCAGGTACGCGCGCTCGGCGAGCGTTATGGCGTGCGCACGCTCTGCAGCAGCGAAGTCGACATACTCCCCGACGGCTCGATGGACTACCCCGACGAAGTGCTGCGCGAGCTCGACATCGTGATCGGCAGCGTACACTCGGCCTTTAATATCGGACGCGACGCGATGACTGCGCGTCTTATCCGC
Organism: Vulcanimicrobiaceae bacterium; assembly: GCA_035938175.1. GTDB lineage: Bacteria > Vulcanimicrobiota > Vulcanimicrobiia > Vulcanimicrobiales > Vulcanimicrobiaceae > DASRDE01. The sequence continues at coordinate 69,595 of DASZHD010000008.1, read as the reverse complement.
GCTTGCGAAAATCCGCACGTCACGATCATCGGGCACCCCACGGGACGAATGCTGGACGGGTTCCCGGGCTACGAATTCGATTACGACGCCGTGTTTGCCGCGGCCGCGCGCACCGGTACGGCGCTGGAGATCGATGGTCAAGCAATGCGGCTGGATCTTCCGTCGGCGCTCGTCGCGCGGGCCAGAACGTTCGGTGTAACGTTCACGACCGATAGCGACGCACACGACGTGTCGCAGCTGCGTAACGTGGAGCTGGCGGTGAGCCAGGCGCGAAGAGGCGGCCTGACTGCCGGCGACGTGCTGAATACGCGCCCGGTGGAAGACGTTTTGGCGTTCGTTCGCAACAAGCGCGAGCGCCCGGCATGAGCGTCATCGCAACGGCGCGCGCGAGCGGAGCCGCCGGCCCGGTGCTGGTCTTCATGCACGGCGTCGGTTCGACCGCGGCAATTTGGGATTATCAGTTGGATGCGTTCGAACGGGAGTTCCGCTGTTTTGCGATCGAGCTGCGCGGCAACGGTATTCCAAAACCCGAGGCAGCACCGGAGCGCATCACGCGCGAAGGATTCGTCGATGACGTGCTCGCGGTCGCCGATGCGGCCGGCGCCGCGCGATTTCACTTCGTCGGATGCAGCCTGGGCGGAGCCGTGGGATTCGAATTATGGAAACGGGCAAGAGACCGCGTGCAATCGTTCGTCTTTGTCGGGAGTTTTGCGTGCTATCCCGATGCGCAAGCGTACGTTCGGAATATCGTTACTGCGGTTGAAGCCGCCGGAAGCATGGAAGTATTTGCGCGCGAACGTGCAGCGCGCATCGGAATGCCGCCCGGCAGACGCACGGACGAAACGATCGCGCAGATGGCCTGCAAGTCGATTGAATCGTACAAAGCGTCCACGTACGCGACTTGGACGGGCGACTACCGCTCCGTGCTGGAGACGATAGCGGTTCCTACGCTGGTGATTTGCGGAGCGAACGACGCAATCGCGCCGCCCGATCTGTCACGAGAGATTGCGGCGGGCATTCCGGGCGCACGGCTGGAGATCGTCGCGGACGCGGGTCACGTGACGAACGCCGATCAACCCGCGCGCTTCAACGAGCTCCTGCGCACGTTCTATCGCACGCGTTTGGGTTCGGAGTAAACGTTCGCGCGATCGCCGCGTACGAAACCCGCCAGGGTCAAGCCGAAAGCTTTCGCCAGTTCCACAGCCAGACTGCTCGGCGCCGAGACCGCGCACAGCACGGGAATACCGGCCACGATGCTCTTTTGCACGAGTTCGAAACTGGCGCGTCCGCTTACCAGCAGCACGCATCCGCGCAGCGTAACGCGCCCGGCGAGGAGCGCCCAGCCTAAAATTTTGTCGACGGCATTGTGCCGCCCGACATCCTCGCGCAAGACGAGCAGTTCGCCGTTGCGATCGAAGAGTGCGGCGGCGTGCAGGCCGCCCGTGGAAGCGAAAACGCGCTGCGCATCCCGCATCTTCTGCGGCAGCCCGGCGATAAACGCGGGGGAAACGCGAAGATCGTCCTCGATACGGCGCGCGCGAGTAGCCAATGCGTCGATGCTCGCTTTACCGCATACTCCGCAAGCACTGCTCGTCGTAAAATATCGTTCCAGGCGCTCGAGCTGCGGCAGTTCGGGCGCGGCCAGCGCGACGTTGACGATGTTGTAGCGCTGTTCGCGATCGACTTGCGGATCGATACAATATGAAATTCCGCTCAGGTCGCCGCTGCTGCGCACGATGCCTTCGGAGAACAGAAAGCCGGCCGCAAGTTCGAAGTCGTTGCCGGGCGTGCGCATCGTGACGGCCACGCTTTGCGTGCGGCCGCCGGCGGCGAGACGGATTTCGAGCGGCTCCTCGGTGGCGACGTCGTCGATCTTTTCATGGCGCCGCTCGCCGTCTATCGCGGTGACGCGCACGGGCGTGGCCAGACCGGGCCGCTCGAATTCCGAATCGATCATTCCGGCTGCACGAACGCTTGCGCGGGGTCGTCGGCGGACGCTTTTCCCGCGTCGATAAGCACTTTGCGCAGCACGTAGCCGCCGGCCAGCGTCAGTACGCCCGCGAGCAGCGTGTGCACCACTGAAGGCCGTTTGGAATGTTTTCGACGCGCCTGCGAAGCCGCGTTGATCAAAACCGGTGCGACGATGCCCGCGCCGATCGTCCAGGACCGCAAGAGCTCGCCGCGCTCTTCTTCGAAGAGCGGTTTTCCGGTTTCGCCCGCGTACGCGCGGAAGTGGGCCAGGATTGCCAGTTCCATTGCCGCAGCGCATGCCTCGAACCGCTCGAGTTTTACTTGCGCCGGACCGCCGGACGGATCGGCGCAGAGCGCGATTGCGTTGATCGCGCACGCGCCCGCAACCGCCGAACACACGCTCATGGCGGGAATGTGGTATTTTCCCTTTGCCCACAGCGGAATTGCCGTCGCACTGAGCAAGACACCGGTGTAGCCGGCGGTAAACGCGCCGAACAACGCTTGCATCGTAACCGTAAGCGGCGCCGGTTCCAACCGGGCAATCCAGCGCGGAAGGATTCCGTCTCGCGCGAGCTGCGCGATGGCATTGAAACCGGAAAACGTCCCATATGCGACCAAGCCCCACACGCCCATCGACATCGGCGAGCGCAACTTGACGATGCGCAGCATATGCAAAAAACGCTCCGGGCGGCCGAGGTGCGAGATCAGCACCGCGGGAGCGGCCACCGAAAGCGCGAGCGAGAGATACCGGCTCGTGCGCTCGAGCGGTTCGTCTTCGGAGCGCTGAGCGAGCGCGGCCAGCATCCCGCTGCCGCCCATCACGCCGCCGAGAAAGAGGTACGTAACCACTTCCCATTCCCAATGCGGCTTTTTCAGCAGCGGACGGTTGAAATACGATTTCATGTTTTGGTTCCGAAGATCGCGATGCCGCAGACGAACAGAAACAGCGCGGCCGCCGCCGCTGCGCCATATGCTGCCGGCTGCCGCGTCGAGGGGAGCACCGGCCGCGACGGCAGATTGTATGCCTCGGGACGGTCGGTCAGCAAGAAAAACGCGTTGAGATCGCCCACGGACCGGTCCCAATCGACACCGTACAGCGATGCATCGACACCGCGCTGCGCCAACTTCTGTACGCGCGCCCGAGCTCGCGTTTTCAACTCCTCGATCTCGCCGAATTGAATCGATTCGGTCGGGCACGCTTTGGCGCATGCGGGCACGAACCCGTCGCGCTGCCGGTCGTAGCAGAGCGTGCACTTTCCCGCAACGCCCCCGTGTCCCTGAAGTGCTGTTTGGCGTTCGCGCAGACGATCTTCATGCAAGGTTGCAGTACTGAACTGCGCGCTTACGGCGAGGTTTGCGATGACGTCGACGACGCCGAACGGACACGACGGAACGCAGTATCCGCATCCGTTGCACACGTCCGGTTGAATGTACACGGCGCCGAATTCATTGCGGACGATCGCACCCGTGGGACAGGCTTCCAAACATCCCGCGTGCGTGCAGTGTTTGCACACGTCGCTCATCATCGACCATCGCAAGCCGTCCGGAGCGTGCGCGCCGTCCTGCTCCACGAACGCCACGTGCCGCCACGTCGTGCCCGACAACTGTAGTGTATTGTCGTACGACATGCCGGTGAACTCGAATCCGTCGGACGGCAGCTCGTTCCATTGCTTGCATGCAACCTCGCACGCTTTGCAGCCGATGCAGATCGTCGTATCCGTAAAGAAGCCGTTAGCCATCGGCGTCCGGCCCGTGCGTCGAAGGCTGCCCATCCGGATCGCGCTGCTCGGCCGGCACCGGAAGATCTTCAGCCGTTTGCCTGCGCGGCATGCGCCGCCCCGCGCGGATGTCGCACGTCAGCGTTTTGGCTTCGTGAATCGAAACGTTCGGATCCATTGCAAGCGGGATCACGTCGCCGGACGTATCCCCGCGCGTAAAGCCGTAGTTCCCGAACAAATACGGCAAGCCGATTTGATGCACGCGGCGTCGGCCTATCTCCAGCGGGACTATGCGCGAGGTGACGAGTGCCCGCGCCTCGATTTGTGAAACGGCAGTCGTAATTGTGACGTACTCGCCGGTTCGAATGCCTTTTTCTCGCGCGAGTTCCGGATCGATTTCGCAAAACGCTTCCGGCTGCAGCTCCGCCAGCCACGGAATGTATCGGGTGAAAATTCCGGAGAGTTCGGTGACGCGGTACGTCGTCAGGACATACGGATACTGCGGATTTATTGCGCCGTTGTACGGGTTGTCGTCGCGCTTCCACTCGCGCAATGACGGATTGCTTTGCTGCGAATACAGCGCATTTCTTGCGATGGACGCAAGCGGTTCGAAATGGGCGGGAAGCGGCCCGTCCTGCAGACCGGCGGACACGAAAAGCTGTCCGCGGCCGTCGAGCTGCATGATGAACGGATCGGCGCCGGAATGCGCGTCCATGCCGCCCGCCGCGGGATCGGCCGCAGTATCGGGCGCCTTATGCTGCATGAAGTCGGGGACGTCGTATCCGGTCCACTCCCGTTTCTCTTCATCCCACCAGACGTATTTCTTGCGCTCGCTCCACGGCTTGCCGTCCGGATCCGCCGAGGCGCGGTTATAGAGCATGCGCCGGTTGGCCGGCCACGAAAAACCCCAATCGAGAGCAATGGCGTCGTGCGCGATCCGGCTTCTCGCCCGGTGCGTGTGTCGATCTGGACAAACGCCGCAGTAAATCCACACCCCGCACGCCGTGCTGCCGTCGTCTTTGCAGTCGAAGAAACCGCGCAGCTGCTCGCCGTCCTCGACCCGATAACCGTTCATTTCTTGCATGATGCGCGCAGCCGACGGTTCGCCGCGGCGCCGTTCGCGTTCGTCTTCGCTCTCGTACTCCCACGTCATGTCGAGGATCGGGCGGTCCTTCGGATCCGCAGAATCCGCGTACAATTGCTTGAGCCGTTTTCCGAGATTCCAGATGAACCAGGCATCGCTGACGCTTTCGCCCGCCGGCTCGACGGCCTTTTCGTGAAATTGCAGCAGGCGGTTTGTATTGGTCATCGTGCCTTCTTTTTCCACGACGGTCGCCGCGGGAATGAAAAAGCACTCGGTCGCGATCTGCGACGGATCGGCGCCTTCACGCTTCCAGTACGACGACGTCTCGTTTTCAAACGCGTCGACGTTGACGAACCATTCCAAACGATCCATCGCGGCTGCGATCAGTTGGGTGTTCTGGCCCGACGTCACCGGATTTTGCCCGATGACGAAATAGCCTTTCACCTGACCGTCCTTCATCGCGAACGTGGTCGGAATCGTGGAATGGTCGCCCGTCAGTTGCGGAAGATACTCGAAGCAGAAGCCGTTTTCGGCGGTGGCGGCGGCGCCGTAATAGGCTTTGAGCAGCGAAACGAAGTACTTCGGAAAGTTACACCACCAGCCCGCGGGCTTCGTATTTGCCTTCAAATATGCGGCTAGCGTTTGCTCGTCGCGATGTATCGACGGCATCGGGAGGTAGCCCGGAAGCAAGTCGTAAAGCGTTGCGACGTCGGTTGCGCCTTGAATGTTCGCGTGTCCGCGTAACGCCATGATGCCGCCGCCCGGCCGTCCGATATTTCCCAAGAGGAGTTGAAGGATCGACGCCGCGCGTATATATTGCACGCCGACAGTGTGCTGCGTCCACCCCACCGCGTACGCAAATGCGGTAGTGCGGTCGCGGCCGCTATTTTGCGCGAGCGTTTCGCAAATCTCCAAAAACAGCTTCCGCGGCGTGCCGCACACGCGCTCGACCATCTCGGGAGTGTACCGTGAAAAATGGCGGCGCAGAATCTGGAGCACGCAGCGCGGATGTTCGAGCATCTCGTCGCGTTTGAACGAACCGTCGGCGTTTTTCTCGAACTGCCACGAGCTGGAGTCGTAGGCGCCGGCCGTGCCGCGCCCCCCGGCCGCGGATCCCTGGTGCGACATCTGGGAAAGCCCGGTATCGTGACCGGTGAATCCCGAGAAGAATCCGTCGAGATCTTCGGTGTCTTTGAAATCTTCGCAGACGATGTTTGCGGCATTCGTATAGTTGCGAACGTAGTCTTTGAAATAGCGCCCGTTGGAGAGCACCCAGTTGATGATGCCGCCCAGAAACGCGATGTCGCTGCCGCTGCGGATCGGCGCAAAGATATCGGCCAATGCCGAGGTCCGCGTAAAGCGCGGGTCGACGTGAACGATCTTCGCGCCGCGCTCCTTCGCTTTGACGACGAACCGGAATCCCACCGGGTGGGCTTCGGCAAAGTTGCTGCCTTCAATCAAAATGCAATCCGCATTTTGCAGATCCTGTAGGTACGTCGTTGCGCCGCCGCGTCCGAACGAGGTGCCTAGACCAGGCACCGTCGAGCTATGTCATATTCGGGCCTGGTTCTCTACCGAGACGACGCCCAAGCTGTGCATCAGCTTTCCGAGCAGATAATTCTCTTCCACCGCAAACGTTGCGCCGCCCAGCGATGCGATGCCCAGCGTATGATTGACGCGTTTGCCGTCCTTTTCGCGCACGAACGTTTCGTCGCGGGTTTTCTTGGTGAGCTGAGCGACGCGCTCCATGACCCAGTCCAGCGGACGGTCTTCCCAGCGGTCGCTAAACGGCGCACGGTATTTTGCAGTCGTCCAGCGCCGGCTGTTCACCGCAAAACCGAAGATCGCCGAGCCTTTGGGACACAGATGGCCTTGCGAGATGGGGCTTTCAGGATTGCCCTCGACGTCGAGCAGTTTGCCGTCCTTAGAAACGTACGCCAGCGTGCCGCATCCGACGGCGCAATACGGACAGACGCTCGGGACGGCTTTGGCGTGTTTCACGCGCGAGGTGAGTTCTTGCGTCCGTTTTGACGGAACGTTCGGAAGTGCGCCGACGCGAAGATCGAATTCTTCGCGCGCCCGCGTCAAAATGCCGGTGATGTCGATGCGGCCGTCGGGCGAGGTGCTCATCGTTGGATCATTGTACAGGTTCCAGAGTACTCGCCGCCAGCGTTAGCACGAGAACGAGCAAGTACACCACGGCCGGCGTCCAACCGCCTGCGTGGCGCGCCGGCAAAGAAATGCCGATCGCGAGCGCAATGCCGGCGGGCGCCGCGCGAGAGTTGCCGGCGACGAATTTGTAAACGTTCTTCATGCGGAGGCCGGGCGCCGAAGAACCGCGATCAGGACGAATGCAGCAAGCACGTATGCGGCGGCGATCGTTGCAAGCGCCGCGTCACCCGCCCACCACGTGTAGCCCAATCCCTCGCCGCTCCAGAACGTTCCGAACGTGAGGAGCATCACGCCGACGATGAAGCCCATCGCGTTCTCGGGAATTCGTGAGAACGGAGCGCGCAGAATTGCGGCGGCGGCGACGACGAGCACGCCCGCAGCCAAAGCACCGGCAGCCGCCCACAGGAACGTTCCGGCGCGTTCGGTCGCAAATGTGATAACGATAATCGCGACCTCCAACCCCTCCAACAGAACGCCGTTAAAAGCGGTCAAAAATGCGTAGCGGCGTTCGTGGTGCGCCTTCAACTGCGCTACGTCCTTTTCGAATTCCGCTTCTTCATTTCGCACGCTCTTGCGTCCGGCGTAGCGCCAAATCGCTTTTCGCAGCCATGTGTACCCGAACAGCAACAAGAATATCCCGACTGCAATCTGCAGCACCGCAATCGGAACGTACGTGACGAGCAGCGGGCCCAATATGCCCGTGACGATCAGAAGAACGGCAACGGCCCATGCGGTGGCCGATAATGCGACCCGCCAACCCGCAGTGTAGCCTACGGCCATCACGATCGTTGCCGCCTCGACGAATTCGAGCGCCGATGCGGTGAACGCGGTGAACGCCGCAATCCACGGAGTCATCGGTTGTTCGAATTGTGCGCGAGGATGTCGTTCAGGGCGCGTTCGTTTGCCGCGTCGGGACGGCTGAAATCCATGCGCGCGCTGCGATCTGCCCCGTACGCCGTGCGTTGATTCACGGCGGTCATCGATGTTTGCGGCCGCAATGCCGTAAACGGTGCAGCGTTTGCGGGCGTGGCGCTAAAGGCATCGTACAGCGGGCGTGCCGTAGCGTCGTAGATCGATAACGGCTGCAGTCCCAGCAAGATTTCCATCGAGCGCACGAAGCTCGAGGTGGAATAGTGCAGGTGCCGTACGCCGCCTTTTGCGTAGGGGCTCGCGACGTAAAACGTCGAGCGCTGATCGCTGACGTGATCGGGCCCGTCTTGCGCGTCGTCTTCCAGGATAAAGATCGCCGTGGAGCGCCAGTACTTGGAATGCGAGACCGTGTCGACGAGACGTCCGACGGCCCAGTCGTTCATCGCGACGTATGCCGTGGGCGTTCGCATGCCGGGCGCGCTTCCGGCGGTGTGGTCGTTCGGGAAATAGACGATTTCGAGCTGCGGAAGGTTCGAACCGGCGACGAATTGGCGGAACTCGCGCAGCCACTCCGCATACCGGTCGTCGTCCATGTACGACAGATCCCAGCCGACGAAGTGCGGATCGAAATGACCGGTCAAGCCCGGCATGGTGTTCAGCGGAATTCGCAGCAACGCATGCGGCGGAGAATCCAAATCCTCACCGTAATCTCGGTACGTAATCCCCGCGCGCTTGGCCGCATCCCACAAGTACCCGTTGTGGGGTACGTCGGGCGAATCGCCTTCTTGAAAGTCGTACAGCGTCCGGCGCCCGCCGTAATTCGGCGGCCAGAATCGCTCGACGTAATCGTTCGCAAACGCAGCGTCCGTCCAATTGTGTCCGTTCGCGCTTACCTGCGCGTCGACGTAGGCGTTATCGAAGATTCCGAAGCGCCGCGCGAGCGCGTGCTGGTTGGGCGTCACGCGCGTTCCGAACCACACCAGACGCGGATCCCCGTTCGCGCCGGAAATATCGCCCAACACTTGATCGTACGAGCGGTTTTCTTTGATGATGTAAATGACGTGGCGGATCGGACCGTTTGGACGGAGCGCACTTCGCCTCGCATCCGGTGCTTGCCAATCGGGCGAAGCATCGTCGATCGTGCGCGCGGTTTGGGCGCCGGCATCGGCGTATGATGCGGGTGCGAGCGAACGTATCGAACCGACGGTGATAAGGCCGACGTAGCCGTTGTGACCGGTTCGCGGATCGAATTGCGGGTTCGCGTGCGCGCCTTCGCCGCGTCCGTTGCTGACGAACAGGCGGCCGTCGCGCGCAACCGCGACGCCGGTCGGATACCAGCCCGCCGGTATACGTTCGGCGAGCTCGCCGTTGCGGATGACGCCGACGGCATTTTCAGCCCCGAGCGAAACGAACACGCGATCGCCGGATACGGCCAGCGCGTTCGGTGACGCGCCGAAGCCGGTTGCGCGCGGCGCTCGCAACTCTACGGAGATCCCGCCGGTTCGTTTGCGCGTCGACGTGTCGACGATGCCGATGCTGTCGTCGTCGCTTTCCGCAACGAAGAGGCGCGCGCCGTCTTCGGAAAACGCGAGGGCCGACGGATGCAGGCCCACCGGAATCGTAGCCGCGATCGCTTTGCGCGCCGTATCGATTACTGCAACGGAACTCGGAGCGCGCGCTGCGGCGTACAACGTCTTGCCGTCCGAAGAAAACGCGGCGGCGGCGGGATGTGCGCCCGTGCGGATCGCGGTGCGGCCCGAAAGATCCGGCAGGGACGCAAGAATCACGCCGCCGTTTGCGTCGTCGCAGATTGCCAGCGTGCGTCCGCCGGGAGCGAGCGCGACACAGACCGGCAGCGACGTCGCGCCGGTAGAAACCCTCCGTACTTGCGACGTGCGGGCGTCGACGTCGAGTACGGCATGCGTGGCCGCTCCGGCGACTAAAATGTGCGATGCATCGCGCCAAACCGGGGTGCCGAATGCGTCGTCGAGCGCGATTGCGCTGCGTTGCGTTAGCGTGCCGGCATCGAAAATGCGCAGCGTCGCGGGAGCGACGCCGGATTCGACGACCGCCAGCATCGTGCCGTCGGGCGAAAGCGCGATCCCTTGCGGCATCGTTCCGGTTTTTGCATCGAGGCCTTCCGGCGGCGATAGCCGCCATCCACTTGGAAGAACGACGGTTGAAGGAACGGCGGCAAAGCTGACGCCGCACAGTGCGGCAACCGCGGCGAGCCACGGAAATACGCGTCGCAACATGGCGCCCGTCGTTCTAGAACGCAAACACGAACCCCGCCGCCGCGCAAAGCAGAACGACCAGCCAATTGGGCCACCGGAATGCGAGCGCCGCGAAGGCGGCTGCGGCAAGCACGGCGTCGGCGGGTGCGCGTATTGCCGTGGTCCAGATCGGCGACACGAATGCTGCGGCAAGTAATCCGACGACGGCCGCGTTTGCACCGCCGAGCGCGTGCGCAAAAAGATCGCTGCCTGCAAGCGCGCGGTAGAACGGCGCGACCGCCGCAATCAGAAAAAATGAGGGCGAGAATATCGCAACGACGCCGATTACCGATCCCAAAACGCCCAGCGAGCCGCCGTACGCAACCGCTCCGACGTATGCACTCAACGTGAACAGCGGCCCCGGAAGCGCTTGCGCCGCGGCGTAGCCCGCGATCAGTTTTTGCGCCGATGCCATTCCGGACGCGACGACTTGGGATTCCAGCAACGGAAGCACGACATGGCCGCCGCCGAAGACGAAGCTGCCTACGTCGAAAAGACTTGCCGCAAGCGATAACGCGCGATCGTGCTTCAGGGAGGCCAAGTACGGAAGACCGATTGCCAGTGCCAAGAAGAGTGCGAACGCGATTATCGCGCTCGTGCGCTTCACCGGAAGCTGCAGCGCCGCAACCGGCTTCGCGCGGGCACCGCGAAATGCCAAACCGGCAACGGCGCACACCGCGATCGCCGCGGGAGGTGTAGCGGCGATTGGAAAGAGCAGCATCGCGGCACCGGTCGCGAGCGCCAGAACCAGGTGCATCGGCTTGAGAATAAGGGAGCGCCGCATCATGAGGATCGCGTACGCGACCACGGCGACGGCGGCGATCAGCAAGCCGTGCAGCCACCCCGCAGCGGCTACGCCCGGCGGAGTGTAGAGTGCAAACGCCGTCATCAGGATGGCCGAAGGCAGCGTAAATCCGGCCCACGCCGCAAATAGCCCCGGCCAGCCGCCGCGCACCAGCCCGATCAGCATTCCCGTCTGCGAGCTTGCGGGACCGGGCAGAATCTGCGTTATGGCAATGCATTGGGCAAACTGCGTCTCGGAGAGCCAGCGCCGCTTTGCCACGAACTCGTCGCGGAAGTAGCCCAGATGAGCCGCCGGACCGCCGAAACTGGTACAGCCCAGGCGCAAGAAGACCAGAAATATCCGCAGCATCGTTCGCGCTAGTGGTGCAGCACCGCGATTGCCGCTTCCCGCCGCCGGGCGAGGGAGCCGGGCACGCGGGCCGGAACGGAGCCGCGTCATGAATTTGGGCGAAACTACGGTCTATTCGGGCGGCGCGTTCCGCCGGTACGACGATGCAAAAGTCGGCCTTCTCACGCACGGACTGCAGTACGGAACCGGCTGCTTCGAGGGCATTCGCGGCTACTGGACGCCGGAAGATCGCGAGCTCTACCTGGTGCAACTGCGCGACCATTATGATCGTCTCGCTCTCAGCGCCAAAATTCTCACCATGGCGCTGCCGCACACGACCGAGGAATTGATCGAGATCACGCTCGAGCTTTGCGGACGAAACCGGTTTGAAACCGACATCTACATTCGCCCCTGCGTCTTCAAGGCGGCCGAAGACATCGGCGTGCGCCTGCACAACGTTCCGGATCACTTCGCAATCATTCCGGTGCCCTTTACGCGCTATTTGGACACGAGCGAAGGGCTGCGCGCGGGCACGAGTTCTTGGCGCCGCGCCGACGATTCGGCCGCGCCGCCGCGCGCGAAAATCACCGGCCTGTACGTGAACAGCGCGCTGGCAAAAAGCGAAGCGATTGCGAACGGTTTCGACGAAGCGATTATGCTCTCGCACGACGGCCACGTCGCCGAAGGATCGGCCGAGAACATTTTCATGGTGCGGCGCGGCGTGCTCTACACGCCGGATCCGTCGCAAAACGTTTTGGAAGGCTGTACGCGCCGCTCGATCATGGAAATAGCGCGCAACGAATTCGGGCTCGACATCGTCGAACGATCGATCGATCGCAGCGAGCTCTACGGCGCGGACGAACTGTTCTTTACCGGTACGGCGGCGGGAATCGTGTACATCTCGTCGGTCGATCGCCGCATCGTCGGCGACGGATCGATAGGACCGGTCACCAAACGTTTAGCCGACTTCTACGAACGTATCGTACGCGGCAAGGAACGCAAGTACGCGCACTGGCTCAACGCCGCGTACGCGGGCCGCACCGTAAAAGCGTAACGCGCTTTCGGGTTAGGGTGTTGCCGCGGGTGCCGGCGTCGGCCCCCACATCGGCACGTCCGGCTGCTCCGTAGCTGAGGGATCCGCCGCTTCGGCGTCCGCCGCGCCGGTCTGCGGCGCCGGCGTCGTTTCGATCTCCGGAGCCGAATCCAATCCGTTTTCGGCGCGCCAATGTCCGAACTGCTCCATGCGCGTGAATGCGACCCGCGATATCCGGTGAATGAAGCTGCGTCCGGAATCGAGCGATGCGAGGTTCGTCGTCATCACGGCAATGACGTACGGTTCTGAGCCGTACACGATGCCGACGTCGTTCAGCGTATCGTCGAACGAACCGGTCTTGTGCGCGATCGGGATGTCGGGCAGCGGCTCCGGTAGCAGCGTGTTGATCTCTTGATGCTCCAGAATGGCAATCATCTGCTTCGACGACCACTCGTCGATCAATTGATTCTTGGCCATGTCCGAGAGTAAGTGCACCATGTCGGACGGAGTAGTGCGCAGCGAGGTGCGAACGCTCCACTCCGCGGTGCGGATGTAATCGGCTAAGTGCGTGTGATGCAGCCCGAGATCGGCCATCGTCGCGTTGATGTTGCGGCGTCCGACCAGGCGGATCAGCATGTTGGCCGCCGTGTTGTCGCTCACCGTAATCATCTGCGTCAGCAACGTCGAAACGGGATACGTCGACCCGACCGGAGAGTCGCAGATATCGCCCGAACCCCAATCGCGATCGTTCGTAAGCAGCTCCACGCGCCGGTTCAAATCGAACGTGCCTGCCGCCATCTGTTTGAAGACTTCGACCATGATCGGGATCTTGATCGTGGAAGCGGCGGGCATGACGGCGTTGATGTTGTAGCCGGACGTATATCCCGTCGCCAGATCGCGAACCGCGTACGCGGCAAAGCCTGGCGCCGTCGCGGCGGCACTGCGCAGTGTTTCTTGTAACTGGGCAAGCGGCGCGGGAACGTCGGCCTGCGCATTGGCGCGTGCCGAAACGGATACGGCAAAAACGATGCCGGCGAGCAGAGCAGAAAGCGGCCGCATACGGTAGTTGTCGGCAAGTTCTATGGGACTTTTATCTCACCTTTACCGCGCTTGCTCGTAGGGAATGCCGTCGGCGGCGGGTGCGCGCACGCGTCCGACCAGTCCCGCTATTGCGATCAGTGCCGCAACGTACGGCAGCGCTTGCATCGCATCGCTCGGTAACCACCCGGCACGTCCTTGCAAAACGTATTGCAGCGCTTCAAAGAATCCGAAGAAGACCGCTGCCGCCGTTGCACCCAGCGGCGTCCAGCGTCCGAAGATCACCGCAGCGAGCGCAATGAATCCCCGCCCGGCCGTCATGCCGTCCGAGTAAAGATTCACCTCACCGATCGAAAGAAACGCGCCGGCGAGGCCCGCAAGTGCGCCGCTTGCGACCACTGCCTGCATTCGCAAACGCAGCGGACGCAAACCGGCGTCGGCAACCGCGTACGCGTTTTCGCCGCACGCACGCACGCGAAGTCCCCACGGCGTGTAATATAGAATACCGTGCAACAGCACGGCCGCTGCGAACGCCGCGGCAACCAATATCCAAAAAGCGTTTCCGAGCGCGCTGACCTGCGGGCTTGCGCCCGGCTGATCGAAAATGAGCGTCAGCCCGTACGCTGCGCCTCCCGCCGCGACGAGATTGATCCCCGTCCCCGCAACGACCTGATCGGCTTTGAATGCCGTAGCCGCTATGCCGAGCACGAACCCCAGCAGCGCACCGGCCGCGATGCCCGCCAGCAGTCCTGCGATCGGGTTTCCCGTCAGGCTCGAGAACACGACTGCGGTGAACGCGCCGCCGGTCATCATGCCCTCGAGGCCGATGTTCAAAATTCCCGATCGCTCCGACAGCACGCCGCCGATCGCCGCATACGCGATCGGCGTGGCTTTGATGAGCGTCAGCGTGAGCAGCGTCGTGAGAAGAGCTGCGTCGGATGCGTTCACAGCGGTACCGCTTCCGCGCGCGTGGCGATGTAGCGGCGCGCCGCCAATACGAGAACGATCAGTCCTTCGATCACGTGAATTGCGTCTTTCGGTACGTCCGCGAGCGCCTGCATCGCAAGGCCGCCCGATTCCAGGATGCCGAATCCGAACGCGGCGGCACAAATCCAAAGCGGATGCAAATCGCCGACGAGCGCAACCGCGATAGCCGTGTATCCGTACCCCGGTGAGAGCTGCGTGTTGAAACGGTGCAGAACGCCGCCGACGATCGCGGCCCCGCCGGCTCCGGCAATCGCGCCGGAGAGCGTCAGCGCCAGCACCGTCATCCGCGCCATATTGACCCCGTTGCGTCGCGCGGCTTCGGGTGCCTCACCGGACGCACGCAGCTCGTAACCGAACACGGTCCGGTTCAACGTCCACAGAAGCGCGACGGCGCAGGCGAGCGCTACGAGCAGCGCAACGGAAAGGCGCGTTCCCGGCACCAGGATGGGAAGCCATGCGCCCGGAGCCAACGGCGCCGTCTGGGCGCCCGAAGCCGCCGATGCTTTCAGCGGTCCCGAAACCAAATAGCTCGCGACCGAGAACGCGATGAAGTTGAGCATCAACGTCGAGATGATCTCGCTGGCGGAAAACTTTGCGCGCAGCCAGCCCGCAAGCGCGCCCCACAATCCGCCGCCGGCGATTCCCGCCGCGAACAACGCGATTGCGGCGAGCGGCGCCGGCACGTTCAAATGCGCGCCGAGCGCTCCGGCCGCCAAACCGCCGATTAGGAGTTGACCCTCGGCACCGATGTTGAAAAGTCCGGCGCGAAATGCGACGCAGACTCCCAGCGCGGGAAAAAGGAGCGCCGTAGTCTGCACCAGCGTCTCGGCGAGTTGGCTTCGGCCGCCCAGCGATCCTAAAAACAGCGCCGAAAATCCGTCTAGCGGACTCACGCCGGCGATCAGCATCGCTACCGCCGCGAGCGCGAACGCCAGCAGGATCGCTCCGGCCGGACCGCCCAGCGCGCCGGCACTCCGGAATGCCGTGCGAATCACGCGGCCGCCCCGGCCATCAAACGTCCGATACGCGCGCGATCCGCGCCGGCGCTTGAAAACTCTCCGACGATCGCGCCGCGGTACAGCACCAGAATGCGATCCGCCAACGCAAAGATCTCGTCCAGATCGAACGAGATCAACAGCACGCCGGCTCCGGCGTTTCGCGCTTCGATCAATCGCGATCCGACGAGCGTTGCGGCGCCGACGTCGATTCCGCGCGTCGGCTGATAGGCAAGAACGAACGGCGGATCGTCGATGAGTGCGCGGCCTACGACGAGCTTTTGCTGATTGCCGCCGGAAAGCGTTCGGACGGGTGCGTCGACCGACGTCGCGCGCAAATCGAAACGCGAAACGATCGATGCGGCGTCGCTGCGCGCGCGCGCTCGGTCCACGACGGCTCCGCGGCGAAGCGCGTGTTGACGGCCCAGGACGGCATTATCGACGATCGACCAGCCGAGAACTAAAGCTTCGAGGTGACGGTCCTGCGGAACGATCCCCGTGCGCGGGACTTCGATCGACCCGTGAAACGGAATCATTCCCGCAATTGCGTCGGCGATGGCGTTTTGACCGTTGCCTTCGACGCCCGCGATCCCGACGATTTCGCCGCCGCGCACGTCGAAGGTCACGCGCGATACGGCCGAAGCGCCCTCGCCCGCACTCACGCCGGTGAGTTTTACGCATGGCTGCAGTTCCACGGATTGCCGTGCGGCAATTGCCGGCAGGTCGCCGCCGACCATTGCGCGCGCGATTTCGTCGACCGACGTCGCCGCCGTTTCGAACCGTGCAACCATTTTGCCGCGGCGCAGCACGCTGACGCGCTGCGTATACGCAACGACTTCGGCCAGCTTGTGCGTGACGACCAGCACGGCCGTCCCTTCACGCGCCAGCGTCGTTACGGTTGCGAAAAACCGGTCGATTTCCGCGGGCGCGAGCGCTGCGGTCGGCTCGTCCAATAGCAGCACGGATGGATTACGATACAGTTCGCGCAACAACTCGACCCGCTGCCGCGCCGCCACGGGAAGTTCGTCGACGAATGCGTCGGGATCGATCTCCAAACCGTTGCGCTCTGCCAGATCGCGCACCGCGCGGTGCGCGGCAGCGGCGTCTATGCGCAATCCGGATCGCGGCTCGCGCCCGAGCAGTACGTTTTGCCATACCCGCAGTCGTCCGACGAGTTGAAAATGCTGATGCACCAACCCCACCGTGCCGCGCGCCGCTACGGTTCCCGAATCCGCGCGCAGCGTGCCGAACGCAATCTGCGCCAGCGTCGATTTACCGGCGCCGTTTTCACCCACGAGGGCGTGCACTTCTCCGGGGTTCAATTCGAGATCGACGCCGTCGAGCGCGACGACGCCCGGAAACGTTTTTCGAATAGCCGTCATGCGCAGTGCGGCGCCGTTCACGGTTTCCATCCCGGGAGCTCCTCGCGCGTGGTGGGAACGGTTAGCGCGCCGCTTGCGATGCGCAGGCGTAACGCGTGCAGTTTGCGCATCATCGCCGGCGTTACCGCGTCTTTGGTGTAGCGAAAATCCGTCAGCCCCACGCCGTTTTCACGCAGACCGAAGACGACGTGTCCTTGCAACGGACGCCGCTCCGACACCGCGCGTGCAACGTCGTACACGGCGACGTCGACGTGTTTGACCATGGACGTCAGAATTTTCCCGGGCGCCAGCGCATCTTGATTGCTGTCGACGCCGATGATGTACGTTCCGGCCGGGCGTGTCTTCACCGCATCGATTGCGCCAAGCCCGACTTTTCCCGCCGCGGTATAAATGACGTCGGCGCCGTCGTTGAATAAAATGTTCGCCAGCTCTTTGCCGGCCGGAACGTCCTCGAACGACCCCGCGTATTTCACATCCACGCGCACTGCGGGATCGACTTCGCGCACGCCGGCCGTGTAACCGGCTTCGAACTTTCGAATCAGCGGAATATCCTGGCCGCCGATGAACGCGACGTGGCGCGTCTTGCTGACCATGGCGGCGAGCGCACCGGCAAGAAACGATCCGTCTTCCTCTTTGAAGGTGAGCGAGACGATATTCGGCGCCGGAACGACGTCGTCCACGATGGCGTAGCGTTGCGCCGGAAATTGCGCAGCGACTTGCTGCAAGTCGTCGCCCATCAAGAAGCCGATGGCATATATCATACCGTATCGCGCTTCGCTGAGGACGGTGAGATTCGGCTGGTAATCCGCCGCGGACTTGGATTGCAGCACTTTGACGAACGCGTCCAACGCCGAACGGGATTGCAGCAGCCCCGCATACGCCGAGTCGTTGAACGATTTATCGCCCAAACCGCCGACGTCGGTCACCATTCCGAGGGTCAGTTGCCCGGGCGCGGGGCGCGCATGCCGCCGGGCGCACGCGGGTAACGCAAGCGCGCATGGGACCGACGCAATGAACGAAAGCATCGTTCGGCGCTTCATCGGGGCCTTGTACGCAGCCGTTGCGGCGGATGCCTTTGGGCGCGCTCGCTGCGGGGTACATACCCGACGTGCAGGCAAGCGAAGCGAAAGATTTGCGCGAGTCGCCGCCGCGGCGTTGGTCGGACGAGCTGGGCGGCATCAAATGGCTCCCGCGGATCATCGACAAGGCACGGGCGGCGATGAACGGCGCGCTGGGCGACTATCTCTACGGCCAGAGTCCGATGGATCGCGGGCTGCTTCGGGCGCTGGGACTGACGTACGGCGAGTTCACGAATATCGTGCGGCGCGCCGGCGGCGACGACGATCAGGTGCTGAGGATGCTGCAAACGCGCACGCCGGACGGAGTGGATCTCGCGCGGCGTTGGAGCGAGCGTCTGGGCAGCCGCCATCGCCTGTTTCTCTTCTTGATCGACTTGGACGACGGCTACGCGGGCGGAGCGCTGCAGGCGGTGCGGCCCTTCATCCGTTTTTGCTCGCGGCTGTACTCGCAGTACATCCGGTTCCATTGGCCTGCGCGCGCCGCGCTGATCGGCCTCGAGATCGAGACGCAGCGTTCGGGCGACAAGGCGCAAGCCGCGCGCGGCGCCGAGGAAGAACCGTACGCGTGGTTTACGTCCAAAAACGTCGACGTCAGCTGGAAAGCGTTGCTCTCGATCTTGCTAATCATCCTGATCGCCGGCTACGTCTTGTCGTTCATCCAGCACATCTGGACGATCTTCCTGATCATCGTCGCGGCGATCTTTTTCGCGTATTTGATCTATCCGATCGTGCGCTGGCTGAACCGGCGGCTTCCGCTGATCGTTTCGATTTTACTGGTCTACGCGGTGATTGCGGCCGTCGTCGCGATCGGACTGACGTATTTGATCCCGATGATCAGCACCGAAGTCACGACGCTTTCGCACGATTGGCCGGCGATTCAAACGAAGCTGACCGCATCCATCCAAAATCCGCACAGCAAACTGCTGGCCCATCTGCCGCCGATCCTTCGAACGCAACTTGCGAAGATTCCGCAGGCGGTCGTCACGTGGATGCAGACGCACGGCGCCGCGGCGGCAGGGAACGCGATTATGGTCCTGATCGGAACGGTTGCGATCGTGGGCGCGTGTATCGCGGTTCCGGTTTTGGGCGCGTATCTGCTCTATGATTCCGAAACCATCAAGCGGTTCTTCATGGGATTCATTCCGACGCGCCGGCGTGAAGCGACGCTGGAGCTGCTTTCGGAACTCGAACAGGTGGTCGGCGGATTCATTCGCGGCCAGCTCCTGGTCGGCGCCTCGGTGGGCGTGTTGATCGCGATCGGCTTGACGCTCGTCGGAGAGCCCTACGCAATTCTCATCGGCGTGCTGGCCGGTGCGCTGGACCTGATTCCGTACATCGGCCCGGTGATTGCCGCGATTCCCGCATTTACGATTGCGTTCGTCTCCGGCGGACTGCCGCTGGCGATCTGGGTCGCGGTCGTCTTCGTGGTCGCCAATCAGCTGGAAGGCCACGTCATTGCGCCCAATATCATCAGCCGGACCATTCAGCTCTCGCCCAGCGCCGTGGTGATCGCGATTCTGATCGGCGGCGACCTTTACGGCATCCTGGGAATGTTTATGGCGGTGCCGGTTGCAGGCATCATCCGGGTACTGCTCCTGCACGTTATCCCCGGTTCCGTGAGCCGGGACGAAGCAAAACCGGTTTTGACCAAGGACCCGCACGAGCACACTGAAGAAGCCGCAGCTTCGTGAGCACCACCGTTCCAACCCCGGTCCGGCGCGTCGATATCATCGGTGTGCCGATGGATCTGGGCGCCAGCCGCCGCGGCGTCGACATGGGCCCGTCCGCGATGCGCTACGCGCGTCTTCACGACCGCCTGCGCCGTCTCGGCATCGAAACGATCAACGATCTCGGCAATCTTGCCGTGCCGATTCGCGAGTCGATACCGCAAAACGACCAGCACGCAAAATACTACACCGTCATCGAAGAAGTCTGTAACGAACTGGCGCGGCTCGTCGAGCAGTCCGTCGGTGAAAGCGGGTTTCCAATCGTGCTCGGCGGCGATCATTCCATCGCTATGGGGACATTGGCCGGGCTTACCAAAGCGCGCAAAGAAGCTCCCGGCGTCGTTTGGATCGACGCACACAGCGACATCAACAGTCCGGACAGCTCTCCGTCCGGAAACGTGCACGGCATGCCGCTGTGGTTTGCGCTGCAGAAAGGCTATGCTCTCGCGGGGAGCACCGTGCAGATCGGATTGCGCGACGTGGACGCCGTCGAAAAAGCCAACTTGCGCGCCTCCGGCGTCGCGGCTTTTACGATGAGCGACGTCGACCGCCTCGGTATGACGCACGTGATGAACGAAGCGATTCGAATTGCCGGCGCCGGTGGGCGATCGATTCACGTGTCGTTCGACATGGACGCAATCGATCCGAGCGAAGCGCCCGGCACGGGCACGCCGGTAAAGGGCGGTTTGAGCTACCGCGAAGCGCATTTGGCGATGGAAATGCTGTTTGAATCCGGGCAACTGGGCTCGATTGAAATGGTCGAAATCAATCCGATCCTCGACACGCGCAATCAAACCGCCGTGCTCGCCGTCGGGCTGATTTGCTCCGGCTTGGGCAAATCGATCCTGTAGGCGTTCGTCCTTCATTCTCACGCTAGCGTACGTTTACGCGTCGGGTTTGGTCCATTCGGGTTCATCCCGTAAACTCACGGCTTTCATCGCGGAGCGGACGCCGGACGTTTTTGCCGTAAGCGAAATTCAGCCGGGCGATGCGCTCGCGATCGCGACGCGTTTCGCGCGGCAGTGGGCGTATCGCGGGCGCCAAGCGCTGTTCTGGAATGCGCGCCTGACTCCGGTAGAGATTGTGGATCAGTATTTGCCGCCGGCCGCGTTCGCAAACCGGCGCGGACTGATCGTGGTGCGCGGCAGTATCGACGGGCGTGCATGCTCCGTTGCCGTGACGCACCTGCACGCAGCCCGCTCGCGCCGTATTCCGGAATTGCGGTTTCTGCGCACGATGCTTCGCTCCCAATCCGGTCCGGCGGTGTTGTTCGCTTCTCTGCCGCCGGGACGCATCGGCGTGCGTGATCTCGGTTTTCGTGAAGCGCGCGCGCAAACGCCGGAAGTGTGGATCCGCGAATTCGAATCCGGCGCAGTTTGCGCCGGCGCGCTCAAAGTCTGATCGTCGCGGTTCCTTCGCAGCTGACGCCGCCGCCGCAAATAGCGGCATCCCAATTCGCTTGGGCCAGAATCGCCTCGATTGTCTGTTCCGTTTGCGAGTCGACCGGCGGATCGAACGCGACGTGTTCGGTTCGGCCGTCCTCGCCGACGCGCACTACGAGCGTGACGTGCACGCCGATTCTTTCCTGCAAGGTTGCGAGGACGCGCGGGTCGAGCACGGGATTCTGCGATGCGCCGAGCGGCATAACGCCGCCGCGATCGCTGTCGGCGCCGTTGACGCTGTGTTCGCCCACCGCAGCCGCGGGCGCCGGCGTCATGGGCGCCGATTCGGATGCGGCCGCGATCGGTTCGGCCGATGCGCTGGTGCGCGCGTAGAGCGGGGCGGCGGTTTCTTGCGGAACGGCCTTCGGCGCTGCGGCTACCAGACCGGCGGTGCCGGCGACCGGTTTGGGAACCGATCGCTTCGTCTTCGAATGGGCCGCTACTTCGGATTTGACGTGCGCGAACGTAGGAACCGGTGCGCGTTTGACCGCCTTCACGACCAACCGCTCCGGAGCGCGCGCTGGGGGGCGCGCGATGTCCAATCGTACGATGCGAGCAAACGTCAGGGTTTCGACAGGCTGCAACTCTTGCGATTGTGTGTGAATCCAAGTGGGAAGGAGAAGCGCGAGAACGCCATGCACGGCCAGCGACGCACCGAACGCGCGCCGCATCAGCCGGCGGTCGTCGAAGAACGTAACGGCCATTGCGCTCCTGGAGCTAACGAGTCTACGACTGCGCCCGTGACCGGCACCTGCCGGCGGACGCCGTCACGTCGCGGAGATCACGAACATTGCGAGATACCAACATCGTCCTGTACCAAGCCGAGTGGTGCCCCTACTGCGCGCGCGTGCGCGCCAAATTGACCGACCTCTTGCTCGACTACAAGTGCGTGAACGTTCCCCGCGATCACTCGGAGCGCACGATCGTCAAAGAGGTCTCGGGACAAACCGGCATTCCGGTGATGGTGGATGGCGACGTCGTCTTGGATGACGACGACGACATCATTCCATACTTGGAAAAAACGTACGGAGCGCTGCCGCAGCAAGGGCGCCGGTAACCGTCGCGCACGCGTTCACCGCGTCGTTGGTCATCCAAGCGAATCCCCGGACTAGCGTCGTGGCAGTGCCGCAGGCGTGCGGATCGGTTTCGCATTGGCGCTTGCATTCCGGACAGTAACGAAGTTCTTGTGCGTACGCGCCGAGAATCGAATCGGCGATCGCGCCGCAGATTCCGCCGCACGCGATCGCAAAGAGCGGACCAACGTTCACGCTTCGCGCCGCAGCTGCAACGGCGAATGCGCCCGCGATCTCCGCAGCCGATCCGGTAAGCGTTACCCCGCCCGACAGCCCGGCCGGAATTTTGCGCCACGTCAAAACCGATCGCGGCGCTTGGTTCGACAACGTTCCGATTTCCGTTCCCCACGTGTCGGATGAGGCTGCGGCAAACGCCCCGGCAAATGCAGCCGCAAAGACCGGCTGATGCAGCGCCGCTGCAAGCACCGCGCACACCGCTGCGACGCCGCCGTTTGCAAGCACTTGCGCCGCGTCGCGCGGGCCGTGTTTACCGGTGTCGGTCAGACGCGCTTTTCGCGCGCGGCCGATTCGTGAAAGCAGCGATGACGGAAGAAAAAACGCAAACAGCACCGCCGTGTATGCCCATTCCCCGGCGGCAAAGACGCACGTTCCGACGAGCCACGCTGCGACCGCGCCGCTGTTCGTGAGAGCGCGCGCGCGCCACGCGAGCAGCGCGGCGACGGCCGCGAAGACTGCTCCGGCCGCAAGACGTACGCCTAGGCCGATACGAGTCGCTCCAGCGCCTGCACCAACCCATGCGCCGTATAGTCATGCGCAACGATGTCCACCGGGATGCCCGCGGCGCGGGCTTCTTGCGCCGTAACCGGACCGATGCAAGCGACGATCTTCCCGTGCGCGGCACGGGCCGCTTCCGCCTCGCCGCCGAGATTGTGAACGAAGCCGCGGACCGTGCTCGAGCTGGTGAAGGTCAGAACGCCGCTCCGCGCGACCTTCGCCGCGAAATCCGGATCGCTGGTGTAAACCGTCTTGTACGCCGCGGCAACGACGACATCGCGCCCGTTCGCGCGCAGCGCTTCGGGTAAAACGTCACGCGCCTGCGCGGCGCGATAGATCAAGAACCGGTCGCCGGGTTTGCTCGCTGCCAGCAACGCGTCGGCGAGATGCTCCGCGATGTACGTTTGCGGAACCAGATCCGCGTAGACGCCGCGCGATCGCAATGCGGCGGATGTTTGCAGTCCGATCGCGGCAACCTTTGCATCGCCCAGCGCGCGCGCGTCCTCGCGGCGTTCGTCGAGCATGTCGAAAAACACGCGCACGCCGTTGGCGCTGGTGAAGACGATCCAGGAAAACGTTCGCGCGCTGTGCACGGCCTGTGCCGCTGCGGCGGGATCGTCGGGCGGTGCGAGCTCGATTGCCGGCGCCAAAATGGGCGTAGCACCCAGAGCGCGCAGCGCGTCGGCCAGCTCGCGGCTTTGGTGCGCGGGCCGCGTTATGAGGATCGTCCGGCCGGCGAGCCCGGAGATCTACTCGTCCTGCGCCGGCGACGGCCGCACGTGCGCTTCGCCGACGTTGAGTTCGAAGAGTTCGCTGAGCAGACGCACGTGATCGAGCGCTTCGCGGTTGTCGGCCGCGGCTTTGTCGCGAATTTTCGTCACGACCGTATGGAGCAGCTTGGAAATAATCGTCATCGACATGCCGGTGATCAGCATTTTTTCGCGCTCGGTCAGCTCGGGACACCGCGCAAAAAGCCGTTCGAGTTCTGCAGTGCGTACGCGTTCCGCTTTGCGGTTGAGCGAAGCGATCACCGGTACGGCGACGCGCGATTGATACCAGTGTCCGAAACGGTCGACGTACTCTTCCACGATCTCTTCCACGTGCGGAATCGCTTCACGCCGCACGTCGAGTTTTTGTTCGACGTGCGATTTCAAGCCGTCGATGTCGACCACGGTGACGTTCCGGATCTGTGCGACTTCGGGATGGACGTCCCGCGGCACGGCAATGTCGACGATAAAGAGCGGCTGCTCGGGGCGCCGCGCCATCGCTTTTTCCACTGCATCCGGCGAAACGACGAATTGCGGAGCACCCGTCGACGTCACGACGATATCCGCGCTCGCCAGCGCATCGACAAGTCCGCCGAAATCGACAGTGTGTCCGAAGCCGATTTCGCCGATGACGTCTTGGGCATGTTTCGCGGTGCGATTCATGACGGCGAGCGTGTGCGTTCCTTCCGCGCGCAGCCGCTTCGCGGCCGTGCGACCCATCTTGCCCGCGCCCACGATCACCACGCTGCGATCGGTGAGCGAACCGAAATGCGCCTTGGCAAGGTCGATCGCCGCCGTGGCAACCGACGCGGATTCTTCACCGATACGGGTCTGCGTGCGGGCCGTTTTACCGGCGCTCATCGCTTCGCGGAACAGCCGGTGCAGCGTTTTACCGAGCGATTTGGCTTCTTGTGCGGCGATGTACGCGTCCTTGACTTGCCCTAAGATCTCGGCCTCGCCGATCAGCATCGAGTCCAATCCGGTGCTGACCCTGAATAAGTGATCGACTGCGCCGCGGCCGAGCAGGGTGTACAAGTAGGATTCCAGGTCGTAGCCGACATCGCCGTGCCGGAAGTTCAGCAAAAATGATTTCAGTTGCTCGACGCCGCTTTCGTAATCCGTTACTTCGGCATAGATCTCGAGGCGGCCGCACGTTTGCAGCATCACCGCTTCCCGCACGGCTTCGTAATCGCGCAGCGCTACCAGCGCCGCTTCCATGCGCGAAGCGGGAAACGCGTGGCGCTCGCGCACCTCGACCGGTGCCGTGTGATGGGAAAGGCCCAAGCAAACCAGAGGCATGATGTATCTTATATATCCCGCGCGTAACCGAGTTGAGAACGATCCGGGAACGTCAGCCGATGGGTCAAAATCGATAACTCCCCGGCTAGATCGATGTTGCGCACGATCACCGGGTCCCGCAGTTGCAGCGACACCGGGGCGAAGTTGAGCAACGCCCGCACCCCGGCGCCGGCCAGACGCTCGGCAACGCGCTGAGCCGCCGGAGCCGGCACCGCGACGACGCCGATATTGCAATCGAGCCCGGGCAGCAGCGCCTCGAGCTCGTCAGCGTCTTGCACTGCCGTGTCGTGCCATTGTTGTCCGATCAGGTCCGGAGAACGGTCGAAGATCGCCGTCACCTTGAAACGCTCCTCACGCGCTGCGATAAACGTCGCAAACGCGTGACCCAAATATCCGAAGCCGACGATGGCGATGCGCCAATCACGCTCCAATCCTAAAACCAGCGAAAGTTGGCGGACTAACGGTTTTATCGCATAGCCTTGCCCGCGGCGCCCAAGCAATCCCAGCGCCGAGAGATCTTTGCGAATTTGCGGCGAGGAAATCGTGTGACCGAGCAGCGCCGCCAGCCCGACCGACGTAATGACCGTTTTGCCCGAGGACAATGCCGCCGCTAATGCGCGATGGTAGGCGAACAGACGTGGAATCGCCACTTCGCTTTGGACGAACCGCAAGAGCGGCGCCTCTTGTTGGGCGGTCCCAGTGCCGCGGCTTTCGATCCGTTCTATCACGAACGCACCGCCGCTTGCTCGACACTCGTCAATGCATCGTCCGCCGCCGCGATCGTTCGTTCGATTTCACGCGTCGTATGCGCAGCGCTGATGAATCCCGTTTCGAATTGTGAAGGCGCGAGGTAAACGCCGCGATCGAGCATCGCGTGAAAAAACTTTGCGTACAGCGTGGTGTCCGATCGCATCGCGCCGTCGAGATCTTCTACGGGCCCCTCGGCGAGGAACGTGCAGAACATCGATCCGCAATACGCGCTGTAGTGTGGAACGCCGTGTTTTTGCAGCACCTCGTGCAGCCCGTCGCAGAGCAAGCGTGAAAGCACTTCGAGTCGATCGTAGAGTGTCACGTCAACTTGAATCGATCGCAGCGCCGCGATGCCCGCCGCCATCGCAAGCGGATTTCCGCTGAGCGTTCCGGCTTGATAGACCGCACCGTCGGGTGAGAGCTCCGACATGATCTCGGCGCGTCCGCCGAACGCGCCGACGGGAAGCCCGCCGCCGATGACTTTTCCGAGCGTCGTGAGATCCGGCGCGACGCGCTCGCGTTCTTGAACGCCGCCGCGCCCGACGCGAAAACCGGTCATGACCTCGTCGAAGATCAGCAGCGATCCGTGCTGGGTGCACAGGTCGCGCATGCGCTGCAGATAACCGGGCCGCGCCGGTATGAATCCCATGTTGCCCGCGTACGGCTCGGCGATGACCGCCGCGATTTGCCGCGGATTCGCGTCGAATGCGCGAACTAGTTCTTCTTCGCTGTTGAACGGCAGCACGATCGTGTCTTGCGCGACGCCCTCGGTAATACCGGGTGAATTCGGCGTTCCGTTCGTAAGCGCGCCGCTTCCCGCCGCGATCAGAAACGAGTCGCCGTGTCCGTGGTAGCATCCCGCGAATTTGACGATCTTCGAACGGCCGGTGTATCCGCGCGCGAGACGGATCGCGCTCATCGTCGCTTCGGTTCCGCTCGACGTGAACCGGATGCGTTCTATCGACGGCATCATGGCGCGAATCAATTCACCCAGTTCGGATTCCGCTTCGGTCGGCGCTCCGAACGAGCTGCCGCGCTGCGCCGCTTGGGAAATTGCCCTTACGGCGGGCGCATGCGCGTGACCGAAAATGAGCGGCCCCCAAGACTGCACGTAATCGACGTACTCATGGCCGTCGATATCGCAGAGATATGCGCCGTGACCGCTCTTCATGAAGACGGGAGAACCGCCGACTGCGCGAAACGCGCGCACCGGTGAATTTACGCCGCCGGCAATGATGCCGCGCGCGCGAGCAAACGCAGAGATGGAGCGTTCAAGGCGCAAGGTGTGCTGGAGTCCTGTTCACGTCAGAGTAGCGATTGGCGGTCCGCCGCCGTATTAACGTTTGCGAACGCGCGTTCGTTTGAAAGGCGGACGCGCTTGGCATGCAAGTGTTCGACGGCCGCCGCGACCCCTCCCGACGAACGCCGCAACAGCGGCAGCGCGGCCGCCAGAAACGCCGCTCGATCGTAGATGGCGCACAAGGGCTCCAGAATGCCCGCGCCGTTCACCGGAACCACGGCCTGGATTCCCGGCTCCCAGGCAGCGAGCAATTCCGCAGCGGTCTGGGCGTCGGCGAACGGCGCGTCCCCGGCAACCACGAAGGCGCGAGCCTCGCCTGCCATGGCGAACGCCGATGCCAAGCCGCCCAACGGCCCGCGGCCCGGCCAGCGGTCGATTACGACGGGACAATCCAGCAAGTCGTCGATGGGCGCCGGAAACGAGCGGTTGGCCGCGACGTAGACGGGGCCGACCGGTGCGACGTTACGGTACACGCGCACGAGCAGCGGCAGGCCGTCCGCATCGAGTTCGAGTTTCCCGGGCAAGCGCGTTGCTTCGCCGCCGGCCAGTATGACGACGGCGAGGCGGTCACCAGGGTCCATTACGTCCCGCGTAGTCCTTTGCGAAATACGTGATGATGATGTCGGCGCCCGCGCGCACGAAGCTCGAAAGCATCTCGTCGACGGCGCGCTCCTCTTCGATCCAGCCGTTTTGCGCGGCGGCTTTCACCATCGAATATTCACCGCTTACGTTGTACACGGCGATCGGCGCATCGACGCGATCGCGCGCGGCGCGCACGACGTCCAGATATGCCAGAGCGGGTTTGATCATGACGGCGTCTGCGCCCTCGTCGATGTCGAGCGCGATCTCGCGCATCGCCTCGCGCACGTTCGGCGGATCCATTTGGTAACTGCGGCGATCGCCGAACTGCGGCGCGGAATCCGCGGCTTCGCGGAACGGGCCGTAAAACGCGGATGCATACTTCGCGCTGTACGCCATAATCGCGGTGTGCTCGAACCCGTGTGAATCGAGCGCATCGCGAATGGCGCGCACGCGTCCGTCCATCATATCGGACGGCGCGATGATGTCGACGCCGGCCTGCGCGTACGTGACGGCGGTTCGCGCGAGCAGCTCCACCGTGGCGTCGTTATCGACCTCTCCGGCTGCATCGAGAATGCCGCAGTGGCCGTGGTCGGTATACTCGCAATTGCAAAGATCCGCGATGACCAGTACGTGCGGATAGGCGTCTTTGATCGCGCGCGCCGCAAGCTGAACCGCGCCCTGCGGATCGTAATTGCGCGTGGCCAGCGCGTCTTTCGTTTCCGGTATGCCGAAGAGCAGCACGCTTTGCACGCCGAGGGCGGCCAGAATGCCCGTCTCCTGCACGACGTTCTCGACGGTGTAGCGCGAAATACCCGGCATCGAAGGAATCGGTCCCGCGTCGCGCGCGTGCTCGACAACGAACAACGGCTGTATCAATTGTGAGACGTGGACGCGGTGTTCGCGTACCAAAGCGCGCACGGTCGCCGTACGGCGCAGACGCCGGGGTCTGAAGAGTTGCTGCAATCGCGTGCGAAGCATGACGTCTAGTTCGGCGCGGCGAGCAGCCTCTCCGCGCCGCGCGCAAGCAGCGCGTTCGCCAGCGTCAGTCCGACGGATTCCGGGTCGGCGGTATGGGCGGCCGAGGCTTCCTCACGCAAAACGGTCGTACCGTCCTCTGAAGCGACTACGCCCGTTACGACGAGCGCGCCCCCTTCGAAGCGAGCGTGAATGCCGACCGGCGCTTGGCATCCGCCGCGCAGCGCGCGCAGCGCCGCACGTTCGCACAAAATCGCTTGCTCGGCGCGTTCGTCGTTCACGGCTTCGCGCAGAACCGGTGCGACGAGTGAATCCGCGGCGGTCTCAATTGCGAGCGCACCTTGACCGGCGGCCGGCACCATCTGCGTCACGTCGAACGGCACGGTATGTTTCGCGCTTATGCCTAAACGGTGCAAGCCGGCGCAGGCGAGCACGATGGCGTCGAATTCGCCGTCGCGCATTTTTCGAAGGCGGGTGTCGACGTTACCGCGGATGTCGACGTAGTCGAGATCGGGGCGCATAGCGGCGAGCTGCGCGCGGCGCCGCATGCTGGATGTACCGACGCGCGCATGCGGCGGCAGCGATGCAAAGCTCGCATGCCGTTCGCTGCAAAAGGCGTCGCGCGGATCCTCGCGGTGCGTTATCGCGGCGATGCGCATGTCGGGCGGAATCGTGCTCGGTAAGTCCTTGCAGGAATGGACCGCGTACTGGGCGCGTCCGTCGCGCAGCGCAAGCTCGAGTTCTTTGACGAACAGACTTTGCGATCCGATCGCGGCGAACGAACGATCTTGTACGCGATCGCCGGTGGTGGTTACGTGCAGGATCGTCGTTGCTACGCCTTTTTGTGCGAGGCGCGAGGCAACGAGCCGTGCTTGTGTCAAGGCGAGCGCGCTGGCACGCGATGCGCAAACGACTGCCGCGCCGCTTTCCTGCGGGAGAGCAGAGTCCTCGCGTGCAGGTATCGCACTGGCGACTCGCTCTACGGCATGTTCGGCCTCCACGGGATTCATCGAAGCCAGTTCTTCCAGCGGCAATTTGGCGAGCTCGGAAAACGTCCGCGCGCGGTGCTGCGCGGGAACGCTCACACTCACGTACACACGCATGCGTTCGAGCGTTTGCGCGGCAGCCGCGACGACGTCGGCCTCGTTTTTCATGACCGCCGCATGAGTTCGCTGCAGCGATGCCCAAAACTCTTAGCCGATGCAGAAACCGTGGCGAGCCGCAGTGATCGGCGCTGCAGCCGGTGCGCTCGTTACCATACCCGGCCTGGGAAGCGGTACGCTGTGGGACAACAGCGAGACCGCGTACGGCGAAGTCGCCCGCGAGATTCTTCTCACGCACGATTGGGTCGTGATGCATCTCAACGGCGCCCCGTGGTTCGTTCAGCCGCCGTTGTATTTTTGGATTGCCGCACTCTGCGCCAAGATCTTCGGTATCGGATCGTTTGCGATGCGGCTGCCCTCGGCGCTGGCGACCATTGCGATGGGCGGCATGACGGCGTACGCGGTGACGCGTCAAGCGGGCTCTCGAGCGGGACTCTATTCCGCGGCCATCCTTTCGACATGCTTGATGCAGGCAATCGTGGGACGCCTGGCGATCATGGACGCGCTGCTCGACTTGGCGATCGCTTTTACGGTTTTCTGGTGGTTCCGAGCCGTGCAGACCGGCCGCGACCGGTATTTCGTGTACGGATGGATTGCCGCGGCGCTCGGATTTTTGGCAAAGGGACCGGTTGCGCCGGTCGTTGCATTGCTGGTAATCGTCCCGTACTTCTTGTGGGAGTCGCGCGCGTCGCACGCGCATTTGCCGTCTTGGAAAGCGTGGATATCCGGCATCGCTCTTTTCGGCATCATCGCGGCGCCTTGGATCGCGGAGCTGATCGCGCGCACCGGCGCCGCGTCGGTCGTGCAACTCATCGGCCATTACACGTTCGGGCGGTATACGGGCACGATCGAGAATCAAAGCGGACCGTTCTGGTATTACGTGCCGGTGCTGATTCTCGGCTTCTTCCCGTGGATCGCGTTTCTGCCGTCCGCCGTAGCGTTTTGCGTTTCGTGTTTGCGCACGGGTCCGGTCAACGAGTCGCAGCGCAACGCGCAGCAGATGATCCGGCTGGCGCTCGTGTGGTCCGTCGTTCCGTTGCTCTTTTTCAGCGTTGCCAAAACGAAACTTCCGAACTATATCGCGCTCGAATTTCCCGCGCTGGCGGTTTTGGTTGCGCTCTACTTCGACGATGCGGTCGAACGCGTTCGCAGCCGTTCGGCGCTCGTCTCCGCGGCGGCGGTTCCCGTTACGGTGCTGTTACTGGCGATAGCCATCGCGATATTCGTGCGCGACAACCGGCTGACGGCAGACTTCCAAAGCGCCGCCTCGGCAGCGCTGTACATTGCCGCGGCGATCGTCATCGGTTCGGTCGTCGCGGCTTTGCTGCTCTTGAACCGCAGAACGGCGAATGCTGCGCCGTATGCGCTTGCCGCATCGATGCTTGCGGCGGTCTCCGTCATCGCGCTGGTGCTGTTGCCGCTGGCCGAGCGGTACAAGCCCATTCCGCACCTCGCGCAGATCATCGAGAGCCGGCGGCAACCCGGCGACGCGATTGCAATCGGCGAAATCGCGGGCGGAAACGCGCTGGTGTTTTACACGTCGCCGGGCGTGTACACGCTCAAAGCGCCGTACACTGCCGACAGCGTACTTTGCCGTTCGCGGCGCGCGTGGTTCGTTGCGCCCAAGGATACCGACCCGCCGGCGTTCGGCCGCGACCGGCAGATCGTTTCGACGTGGGGAAAGGCGGCACTGTATTTGTATGAGGGAGCTCGCTGCACGACGCGATCGTGACGTTCACGCAAGTGCGCGCGTCGCTCGCGGTTTTTCGGTAGAGTACGTGACGCCGGAGCGGGTGACCCGGCTCGATGCGCGGATGATCGAAATCGCCGTTGACGTCGCGCTGCATGCCCAGCCGCTCCATTACGCGCCGCGATCGAAGATTCGAAACTGCGGTCATCGCAACGATTTCACGAAGCCCGAGTGTCGCGAATCCGAAATCGAGCGCCGCGGCCGCACCTTCGGTCGCGTAGCCGTTTCCCCAGTACTCGCAGGCAAAGCGCCATCCGACTTCCGTAGCCGGAGTGAAGTGTTCGGTGAACGGCACGTCTTGTAACTGAATGACGCCGGCGAACGGCGCCCGGTTTTTGACCTCGACGACCCACCACCCGTAGCCTTGTGCGTCCAGCATCGCGCGGATGCGCGTTGCGACGCCGTCCGCGCGCTCGCGATCCCACGTTCTGGGAAAGAACTCCATCACACGCGGATCGGCGTTCATCCGGTACCACGGCTCGAGATCTTCGTCGCGCCATGCCCGCAGCAACAGCCGTTGCGTTTCCAACACTACCGCGGACACGGCGAGCGCGAGTTATTTCTTCAGTTTGGCAACGTCCGCTTCGGTTACGGGCGACGCGTGATTCGTTCCCAGGGTCGTTCGAATGTACGTCACCACGTCGGCGACGTCTTTATTCGAAAGCGTGGCCTTCCAGGGCGGCATCTGACCGTTGTACGTTTGTCCGTTCACCGATATCGAACCGTGCAAGCCGTTGAGGACGACTTTGATCACGTCCGGCGCGTTGCCCGTTACGAACGGATTACCGGCGAGCGGAGGAAACGCTCCGGGTGTTCCGCCGCCGGAAGCGCCGTGGCAGCTGGAGCAGTTTGTTTGATACACCGATTGGCCGGCGTGCGCCGACGCGGCGGCTTTTCCGCCGCCGTTGCTTTCGCTCGTGCTCGGAGGTGCTGCGCCGCCGCCGGCTTCGTTGATATTCGTCTCTTCCTGCGCGGCGAGAATTTGCGACTCGGGCGCGCTCGCCGGACCCGCCGCTTGTTTTTGCTGAATCGAGACCTGACTCCAAATCGTCAGCCACCACATGATCGCGAGCGAGACGCCGACGAGCCACATAATCGGTTTGCGCGATCCCACCATGCGCGTGGTGCTGCGATCGATCCACGGCAGCAGCAGAATCAGCGTGGTTGCGATGCCCGGAATGATGATGGCGCCGACGACTTCGTAGTCGCCCGGAACCAAATTCAACAGGCCGAACAAGTCGAGAAAATACCAGGCGGGATACGGTACGAACGTCGAGTTTGACGGGTCCGCCTTTGCATCCAAGAACGGCGGAGCAAATGCGGCCAGCGCCAGAATGATCAGGAACACGACGAACGACGCAAATGCGTCCATGAACATCTGGTCCGGCCAGAAGCGTCCCTTCGAGAGCGGACGCGGATCCTCGACCGGCGGCCCGGCGGGTCCGTTCCACCGGAAGATCGCCAAGTGCGCGCCGACCAGCGCAACGAGTGCCGCCGGCATCAACCACACGTGCAGCCCGAAGAACCGGTTGATCGTCAGCGTGCCCATCGTGGTGCCGTCCTGCGCGAACTGCTGAATGAACACGCCGATGACCGGCATCGTCAGCGTCAGATTGATCGCGACCTGAGACGCGAAGTACGCGTCCATATCCCACGGCAGCAGGTAGCCGGTTAGACCGAGCACCATCGTGACGAGCAGAAGCAGAACGCCGACGATCCACTGGATCTCGCGCGGCGACTTGTACGCGCCCCACACCACGACTTGCAGCATATGCAAGAAGAGCAGCGCGATCATCGCGGAGGCGCCCCAATAATGGATGCTCAGCACGAAGTGCTGGAACGGATGCGTGTAGATCGAACGCGTCGATTCCCATGCGGTCGAAGCGGACGGCGCGTAAAAGAACGTCAGGAATATACCCGTGACGATCTGCACGATCATGGCGAACAGCGTCGCGCTGCCGAAGACGTACCAATAACTCGCGCCGCCGGGAATATCTTCTTCTAAGAATTCTTTGGCTTGAGAAATAAAGCCGGTGCGCCGCTCGATCCAGTTGAGCATCGTTTTTCTTTTTTAAACTCCGTCTAGCTGGTGTACGAAACGACCAAACGCTCGGGGATCGTCGGTTTGTACCGGATCCACTCGACCTGCGCGGCGCCGCTTTGTTCGCGCAGCGGCAGCGGGTCCAGGCCGCGCGCGGCCGGCCCGGCGATGTGCGCGCCCTGCTCGTCGAACTGCGATCCGTGACACGGGCAGGCGAACTTGTTCGCCGACGAATCGTAGTTGTAGCGGCACCCCAAGTGCGGGCAGATCGGGCTGAACAACACGAAGCCCATGGTCACGATCTCATAAGGAAGTTCGTCTTTGCCCGCCGGCGTGAAGAGATCCGTACGCGCTTGTTTGAATTTCGCAAGGTCTTTGACTTTGATGCCCCAGACCGATTCCGGAATGGATTGCGTCGGAAGATACGCGTCTTTGGTGCTGAGATTGAAATCGATCTTGACCGCCTTGTCCGTTGCGGTTTGCAGCTCTTTCCATCCGGCTGCATCCAGCGGCGTCCACGTCGCCCCGCCGCCTCCCACGTCCGGAATCAGCGAACCGACAATCGGGATCGCCAGGGCCAAACCGATAAGGCCGCCGATCGTAATCGTCGCGTTCGCCATGAACGTGCGCCGGCTGATCTCTTCGTGCGTTTCGGGCTCTTCGTGGGCGCCCAAAGCGCCGGGCTGCCCGTGGGGGGCGTGCGCGTGTGTCGACAAACTGCTGTTCTCCGCAGGCGGCTGATTCACAAAGATTCTACGCCCGCCCTCTTACCCGCGCATCGACCTTCCTCTGACTACACCGGAGGAGGGGGCGTCCTGCCGCTCAAAGGGCGCCCCATGCGCCGTTTCGTTGCCGCCGCTTTGCTGCTGGTTCTTCAGTCGGCCGCCGGGGCGGTACGCGCACAGGGTGTAGACGCGCACGCCCGGCTCACGGCCATTGCAAGGGATTTCACGTACACGATGGCGCGCCGGCATCCGATGACCGCGACCGCTGCGGGGATTCCGGGGTACGACGGATTGCTGGAGACGCCGAGCGTCCAATATCGCGACGAGGACCTGCGCCTGCTGCGGACGTGGCTCTCGCAAGTACAGGCGATTGTCCGCGAGTCGGGGTCTCCCGCGCTGGTCGACGCCGACGACGCGAAGTTGTTGTCGGCGCAGCTGACCTCGCAGATAAACGCGCTGACCGTGTACGACGCGGACGAGAAAGACTACGGCGGGCCCGCGAACTCGGTCGTGAACGCAATCTTCACGCAGTTTCAGAATTTGCCGATCGCCGGACGCGACGGCGCCACTGCGCAGGACGTGCGCGGGGCGTGGAACGACATCACGTCCCGCCTTGCAAAGTCGCCCGCATATATTGCCGCCACCCAAGCGCTCGTGACGCATCCCGGCCACCTGTACGGTGTCGCCGCGAGCGAACAGTTGGGCGGAGCTCCGAGTTTTTTGAACGGCGCGCTGACGAATGCGGCGAAGGCGCAGCTCTCATCCGCGGCGTTTGCGCGGTTCGCCGCCGCTCGCGACGCGGCGTTGCAATCGATTGCGCGAACGAAACAGTACATCGACGCGCACGTCGCGTCTTGGCCCGAAAACTATGCAATGGGACGCGCTGCATACGATCGCATGCTGCGCGACGAGCAGCTCTTGCCCTACGACACGTCCGCGGTCGAGCGGCTTGCCCAAGCGGAACTTGCGCACGGTTGGGCGGTCGAATCGTGGCTCACGGCACTCTCGCATGAGCGCGGGACGCCGTTCGGTCCGCAGACCGGCGGCGGTTTGGCACCCGGCGGCCCGCCGCTAATCGCGTATTACCACGCTCGCATTGCGGATCTGTATCGTTTCGTAAAATCGCACGGCATCGTCACGATTCCATCGTGGCTTGGCATGGTGAAAGTTACGGAAACACCCTCATTCTTGCAGCCCGTATCGCCCGGCGCGTCGATGAATCCGCCGCTGCTTTTCTCCAAATCGACGACGGGCTATTACTTCATCACACCGCCGAAGTCGCTGGCCGACGCCGCAATGCGCTTGGATATGAATGAGGACTTCGATCGCGATCGCATTTGGTCGACGGCGGCGCACGAAGTCATGCCGGGCCATTTTCTTCAACTCTCGATCGCCAAGCGCAACCCCGATTTCATTCGCCGGATCCAAGGCAGCGGTGTTTTTGCCGAGGGTTGGGCATTTTACGGCGAGGAGATGTTCGTGCAACTCGGTCTTTACGGATCCGATTTGGACGGGCGCCTCTACACCGCGCGCTGGGAACGCGTGCGCGGTGCGCGGGCCGTCGTGGATCCGAAGCTGGCGAGCGGCGAGTGGAGCTTCGATCGCGCCGTGGACTTCTTCCAGCAGCAAACCGGATTTACGCACGATGCGGCGGTTGCCGAAACCATGGCGATCGCGCTGGGACCGGGGTACTTCATCTCGTACACGGTCGGGCGTCAGCAGTTGGAAGATCTGCTCGCGCAGTATTGGCTTCGCGAGGGTGCGCGCGGATCGTTGCTCGACTTCCACGATCGGTTGATGTGTTACGGGACGACGCCCTTCGCGGTCGTTGCGCCGGAATTGCTGCGCGATCTGAAAAGGCCGCGCGCCGAGCTGATGCGTTCGGTGAATTACTAGCCCGGAGAATCGAACGCTCCCGGATTAGACCTTGTAGCTGTGTAGCCCGCTAATCCACAGATTGACGCCGAAGTAGCAGAACATGATCGACAAAAAGCCGACCAGGCTGATCCATGCGCTGCGAACGCCGCGCCACTGTGCGCGCGTGTGCAGATGCATATAAATGGCGTAGACGATCCACGAGAACAGTGCCGCGGTTTCCTTGGGATCCCACTGCCAATACGCGCCCCACGATTCATGCGCCCACATCGCGCCGGTGATGATGCCTAGCGTCAGCAGCGGCAAGCCCACCGCGACGATCCGGTAGATCAGCACGTCCATCTGCGCCAAACTCGGCATGGCGTTCATCCAGGCGGCGGCCGCATTCCCTTGTGCTGCGGCTTGTGCGATATTGGGCGTGTCCATTTTCGTCACGACCGCGGGAGAAGAAATCCCGGCGTCGGGCATCGCCATCTGTGCAATTTGGTAATCGTAGGTCGAGCGCACGTTTTCAGCGCCTGCGACGGCCATCATGCGGCTTACCGAGAAACGGTTGCCTTCGAGGCCGCGTTCGAAATAGTATTTCACCAAGAACAACGCCGCCATCACGAATGCGACCATGAACGCCGCGTACGACGAAACGACCAGCGGCACGTGGATTTTCGCCCAGTACGATTGCAGCGACGGAACGGGCGGCATCACACCCTCGTTCCACGTGGATCCGTAAGCCAGAAAGAGTGCCGCCAGCGCGAGAACGAAGCCGCCGGCAAACCACAGCCGGTACCGGAATGCAAAATAGATGAAGATGCCGACCGATACCGCCGAGAAGAGCGAAAGCGATCCGTAGAGATTCAGAAGCGGCCAGACGTGCGTAATTTCGAAACGGGCCGCGAGCTGCGCGAACTGCGCGGCGCATCCGGCAAGAGCCAGCGGAATTCCGAGGTGTGCGAGCCATTCCTCGCGCGAGAAGAAGTAGACGATCAGCGCGAGGGCGCCGATGGTGTACGCGCCGATCGCGATCACCAGCAGTACTTCGTCCAGCGGCATGTGACCCGAGCCGATCGCTGTTTGCATTACGTGACCTCCGCGAATTTCAAACGTTCGGGCCCCTCGTCCGGTGGGTTGAACGTACGCTGCAACTCCGCTACCAATTCGTTGAATTGCGTTTCGAAAATATCGTAGCCCTTAACGGTCGTCGCCGCCAGCTCGACGTCGGTGAAACCCGGCGAGAGCTCGGCATGCCTCAGACGCACGTAAAGCCGGGCAGGCAAGAAGTAAAACGAAATAACGAGTCCCGCCAGGAGCACGAATGCGCCGATTCCGACCAGCGGCACCCCGGGATCGTAGCGATACTGCAGGCCGCTTACCATCACGTACTTGACCGGTGTTATCCGCCACCCGTCGCCGACGTCGATCCACGTGCCGATGGGAACGAGTGCTGCGCCCGCAGTCTCGCCGTTTTGAACCGCTTCCAGCGCGACGGCCGGATTGTTGATGCGCGGATCGCTGGACGGCGTTCCCGTTTGCCGGTCGACGGTCGGCACGAATTGGTCGATTTGAATCTGCCGCCCCGAACCGGGCAGCGTAATGGACTCACCGACTTCGTACACTTTGTCGGACAGCGCGGCGTCGCGCGTGCCGGTGTGCGAGACGAGGAAGCGCAACGCAAAACCGTAGCTCGATTGATAGAACAACGACCCGCCGATATCGATCGGATGGTTCACGCGAATCGTCCGCTCGTGCGGAATTCCGTCGGCTCCGGTCACGGTGACGTACGAAACGTAGTCGATCGGCTGGTAGACCATTCCGCTCTTGGTCATGATCGGCTGAATCTTGAACTTGAAGTCGTTCAAGCGCAAGGTGGCGCGCCGGTGTGGGACGTCTATCGTCTGTCCTACCACGACCGGTGTTTCGCCGGAAAATCCGCTGGCCCAATACACGGTCGTTCCCGCCGCAATGATCGTGAAGCCGATATGCGCCACCAAAACGCCGCGCCGCGCCCAGTTGTACTTGTCCGCAAACGTCCACTCCGTGCCGCCGAATTCGCGTTTGCGCACCAGCCAGCCGCGCTTGGTGAAGAAGCGCTCGACCCGGCTGCGCACGTCGGCTTCGTCGCCGCGCACGCGAATCGTCGCGTTGAGCGGGATCCGCTCGACCGCTACCGGCCGCAGCGCCGGCAGACGCGCCGGAATCACGCGCTTGAACGTGCAGACGGCGAGCGAAAGCAGAATCAGGCCGATCATGCCGACGTAATAGGGTGCGTGGTAGATGTTGTCGATTCCGAGGCGCAAGATCAGGCGCGCCAGAGGGGGCGCGTACATCGAAAAGTATTCCGCCGGATCCTTACCTTGGTCCACGATGACGCCGGCAAGCGTCATCAATCCCCAAGCCAGCAGTAGGCAAACCGCGAACAGGACGTTTCCGAACGTCCGCGTGAAGTCGTCGTAGAACGAGCGCAGCGCCGCGGTCATCGCGCCATCAGCCTAATACGCCGGAGATTCGGCGCGCCACGACTTCTCGAGCAGGGCGATGATCCACAGGCTGATTTCGTACAGCGCATACATCGGAAGAGCCATCATGGCCATCGTCAGCGGGTTGCCGTCGGGTGCCGCAACGGCGCCGAAACAGAAGAACCCGAAGAGAAAATACCGGCGCGAGCGTTTCAGAAATGCGGAATTGATCACGCCGATGCGCGCCAATGCGATCATGACGATCGGGGTTTGGAAAATCAACGCGAACGCGAGCAGGACCAGCAGGATGAAGTTCAGCGTCGACTCGATACCGAACGTCGGCGTTGCAACGTGGTTGGTGACGCCGATCAGCGTGCCGACGACGCGCGGCAGCACCAGAAAATGCGCGAACGCGATGCCGGCCAGCGCCAGAAAGAACGAAGGCGCGACGTACGCGTACACGAGGCGCCGGGTTCGCGGATGAAACGCCGGGACGATGAACATCCACAGCTGGTAGAGCAGCACCGGCAGCCCGATCACGATCGCGGCATAGATCGAGAATTTGAATTCTACGACGATGACGTCGGCCGGGCCGAACGCATGCAGCTGCACGCCGTGAAAGTACGTGTTGGTCAGCCATGGAATGACGTACTGCGACGGCCAAAACAGCACCAGCGCGAGGCCGAGTACCGTGCCGATTGCAATCAGCAGACGTTTACGGAGCTCCCGTAGGTGCTCCGTAAAACTCATTTCCTTTTGATCCCAGACTGCCGCGTCCGGGTCCGGCGCGGTGTGCCGCGCCCGCTCTGCCACCATTCGAACGCGCGGCTTAGCCGCTCAACGTTCCTTTGTCGGGTGTGGGCGGAGGAATAGGTTCGCCCGTTCCGCTTGCGTTGGCGGCACCGGTATAGTTCATCGGATCGGCTTTGGCCGTTTCCGCGCGGATGCGCTCTTGTTCGCGTGCGCGGTCGGCGGCCGCGTCGGCCTCGGCTTGGCCCATCAAAAATTCCTTTTTCGCTTGCCCCGCGCTGCGCGCCAGTTTCGGCAGCTTTTCCGCGCCGAACAGCAGCACCGCCGCGATCACGACGATGCCGATGATCTCCGGACTCAGCAGCGCCAGAATGGGATGAATGGTCATGATTACTCCTGTCTATTCGAGCAGCGCGTCGGCCAAACGCGTCAGCTCCGCTTTGGCTCCGCTCTTTTCGAGCGGCGCCAGGGAGAGCTTCGCGCGCTGCGCGTATTTCGCGATTTGCTCGCGCGTCCCGGCGAACCCGCCGTGCAATTCGATACCTTCGATGATAGCGGCGGCGGAGCCGTCATCGCTTCCGTCATAAAAACGTTCGACGGTCCCGCGGAATTCGCCGCCGGCGCGCGCAAGCGCCAAAATCAATGGAATCGTAACCTTGCGTTCT
Organism: Vulcanimicrobiaceae bacterium; assembly: GCA_035938175.1. GTDB lineage: Bacteria > Vulcanimicrobiota > Vulcanimicrobiia > Vulcanimicrobiales > Vulcanimicrobiaceae > DASRDE01. The sequence continues at coordinate 29,852 of DASZHD010000008.1, read as the reverse complement.
TGAAGGTCGTTTCCAACCGGCTTTCCGATCGCGCTTGCGTCGGCGGTCAAGTCGAGCAGATCGTCATTCATCTGAAACGCGATGCCGTAATAGAGACCGTAGTCCCGCAGCGCTTTGATTTGCCGGCCCGGCGCGCCGCCCATGATAGCGCCGCATTCGGCCGACGCCGCGAAGAGCGAAGCGGTTTTCTTCATCACGATCTCTACGTACGACGCGACCGCAAGGTTGAGATTTCCCAGCGCCCGCAGCTGCAGAACCTCACCGTCGCAGATGTCCGCCAGCGTCGCTGATAAGATATTCGGAACGGGATGGGGATATTGCGCCGTGACGTTCTTGAATATCCACGCGAAGAGATAGTCGCCGGCCAGCACGCTGATACGGTTACCGTAGTCGACGGCCGTTGCATTGACGCCGCGCCGCGTAAGCGCATTGTCGACCACGTCGTCGTGAATCAACGTGGCGACGTGGATGAGCTCCATGTACGCCGCTAGATCCAGATGTTTCTCGGGATCCGAGCCATTGGCTTTGGCGGCCAGCAGCGTGATCCGCGGACGAAGCCGTTTGCCGCCCGCCGCCAGCATGCGCTTGATGGCCTCGGTGATCAGCGGATTGTCGGTCGTGAACGTATTGCGGAAGAAATCTTCGACCAGCGCGTACAGGCTGGCATCGCTCTCGACCAGCGGTTCGATCATGGCGCGGTTCCGTAGTGAATCGCGACCGCGCCGCCCATCAGACGCACGTAGCCCGTATCCGAAAATCCGGCGCGCGCGAAGCGATCGCGCAGTGCGTCCGCGTTCGGGTGGTGCACGAGCGAACTCGGCAGATAACTGTACGCCGCGCGCGAGCCGCCTATCAGACCGCCGATCAGCGGCACGATTTTATAGAAATAGAGATCGAAGCACGCTTTCCAGATGCGGTTCGGCGCTTTGCTCATGTCCAAGTTCACGAATCGCGCTCCCGGGCGCAGGACGCGTCTGATTTCGAGCAGCGCCGCGTCGATTTCGACGACGTTGCGAAGCGAAAATCCCATGGTAGCGCCGTCGAAGCTCGCCGGCGGAAACGGCAGCCGCATGACGTCGCCTTCCACGAAGTGCACGTCGCCGCGCGCTTCGCGTTTCGCCCGCACGCGAGCCGTCTGCAGCATCGGTTCGCAGAAGTCGATTCCAACGACGTGCAGCGACGGGTCGCTCCGCAAAAGGTGAAAAACCACGTCTCCGGTCCCGCAACACAAGTCTAGGATACGGCCGCCGCGCGGAGCCGCCAGCAGCTCGATTGCCCGCCGCCGCCAACCCTCGTCAAGTCCGGCACTGATGACCCGGTTTGCTGCGTCGTAGCGGGGCGCGATTTGGGCGAACATTTCGCGGACGAAGGCCCCTTTGTCCGAATGCGCGGGCCCCGAGCTGTGGGTTGAGGTCATACCGTGTCCTACGCTTCCGCCTCCGGGCTAGACGTTCATTCCCCAAGTCGTGACGGCGCGGCATGGTTCGGTTGGACACCGTGGCCGGGGCGCTGGCCGCCGCCGGGCGCGCGCACCAGGTCATTGCGACGTGCTATGTGCTTCAGGGGGGTCTCTTCCGGACGTTGAAGCGGGCCGCCCAGGGCGGCGCCCAGGTGGTCGTGCGGGTGGAGGGGCGGCCGCCGTACGACCGTTCCGGCACGCTGCGCAGCAGTAATGCGAGGGCGGTGCGTGCACTGCGCGAAGCCGGAGCCGACGCGAAGCTTGCAGACGGCCCGCGCTCCAATCTGCCCGGCATGCACATGAAGGCCCTCGTTTGCGACGGCGTCGCGTACCTCGACGACCGCAACTTTACGTCGGGGGGCGATGAAGCGGTGATTCGCGACGATCGCCGCGCGGATGTTGACGCCGTCATCGACGCCGCGTGCGGAAAGCCGCATCGTGCGCTGCGATCGTTTTGGACGACCAAGAGCGAGTCGCTCGCGGCGCAGGGACGTTTGCTAAAATCCGCAACGCACGCGCAGCGCGTAGACGTCGAAACCGAAGCGTTCAGCCTGCAGAGCGCCGCGTATGCCGGATTGAAACGCCTCGCAGCCGCGGGCGTTCGTTGCCGGTTGATCGTCTCGAAACGCGATCTGAACGCCAACGCGGTGCACGCCGTCGCATTGCTTCGCCGCGCCGGCGTGGAAGTGCGCGCCGCCGAATTCAACGGAAAAGTGGCGATCGTCGACGGAAAGCGCGCTTGGGCGGGGTCCGCCAATGCCACGTCGCCCTACTTGGATCCCGATCAAACGGATTGGGCGATTAGAACGAGTGCGCGCGCGGTGGTACATGGGTTGGAATCGCGATTCGAGCGACACTGGCGTGCGGGGAAGGCTATTCAGTGAGCGTGCTCGCGCGCCTCGAAGTTCGTCATCAAAGGTCGAGTTTGCTAGAGTTGAATCGAGAATAGTGCCTGCGCATTACGGGTCGTAACCTCGTCGACGCGTTCCCGATCGACCGCCAGAAGCGCGGCAAGCGCCTTCGCGGTTTCCGTTGAATACGCCGGCTCGTTGCGGCTGCCGCGATGAGGAACCGGCGCCAAATACGGGCAGTCGGTTTCCAAAACCACATTATCCAGCCCGGCGTTTTGCACGGCATCGCGTACTTGCTGCGCCGTTTTGAACGTCAGGACGCCGCCGATCCCCAGATAGAGCCCGAATTCGCTGACGTAGGTTTGCGCTTGATATACGTCCCCGGTAAAGCAATGGACGACGCCCCGCATGCCCGGCCGCCACCGCTCGCGCAAAATGGTCACGAAATCTTCGAATGCGTCGCGGTGATGGAAGATCACGGGTTTACCGTGCGCGGCGGCGAGATCGATATGCGCGCGCAGCACGTCGCGCTGCCGATCGCGCGGACTGCGATCGTAATAGTAGTCCAGGCCGGTTTCCCCGATCGCCACGATCCGTTCGCTGCCCAGGAACGGCGCAAACGCGGCCTCGAGATCGCCGGGAGCGTCTTTGGCTTCGTGCGGATGGATTCCGGCGCTTGCATACAGTCCGAATTGCTCCGCGCACGCGAGTGCTCTGCGCGAATCCTCCAGATCGCATCCCACCGTTACGGCTTGCACGATCCCGGCGGCGCGCATGCGCTCCACTACGGCGTCGCGATCCGCGTCGAACGCTTTGTCGTGAACGTGCGCGTGCGTGTCGATCAGCACGGCGGACTACGCGCCCATCTCTACGACGCGATTTCGTCCCTCGCGTTTGGCTTGATACAAAGCGCGGTCGGCTCGCGCCAGCAGCGAATCGACTGTGTCGCTGATGCTCGCGACCGCAACGCCGATGCTTGCCGTCACCGGCTTGCCGTCGGCGTACCGCAGATCGCTTTCCTGAATTGCGGCGCGCAGCCGTTCTCCCACCGCGCGCGCCATGTCGCTGGTCGTCTCCGGCATCATGACGACGAATTCTTCGCCGCCGATACGTCCCGCGCGATCGTGCACGCGAATATGACCGGCGATAATGCGTCCGACCGCGCGCAGACACTGATCGCCCGCTTGATGTCCGAGTAAATCGTTGATCGACTTAAAGTGATCGAGATCTAAAATCAAGAGCGCGCACGGATTTCCGATGGCGAGCTGCTCGATTTGAGCGCGCAAATCCACCATGATCGCGCGGCGGTTCGGCAATCCGGTCAGCGGGTCCAGGCTCGCGGCGTTTTGCGTAGCGGCGATCGAGCGGAAATCGCGCACCAATGGGCTGAGCTCGGCCGCCGCTTGCGCGAATCTGCGCGCGGGAAGAAGCGACGCCGTGCGCGCAGGGCGATGAACCACCAGTGCGCCGAGCAACTGCTCGTCGGGGGCGCGCGCCGCGTACGCCGTGACGGTGGAGAGATCGGTGCGCTGCGTTGCCGACGTGCGATCGCTGCGCTGCAGCTCGCCCAGCACGCGCCGTACGCGATCGAGCTGTTCCGCATCCGGAATCGGTCCGACCGTTGCGAGGGGTGACAGGTGCATGTCGAGCGGCGAAATCGCGGCGTAGATCTGCAATGTTTCTTCGGCGGCGGGCGTGTGGAGGCTGCCCAGCAGCGCGTGCATCTGCGGTAACGGGTCGCGCGTGCGCAGCATGGCCTGAACCGCATCGCGAGCGATTCGCATGCGGTGCAGTTCCAAACGGTGGTTGTGCACCGAGCGAAGCGCGGTCGCCAAGAATGGGAGCGGCAAAAACGTCGCCAGTCCCAGCGCGATACCCGCCCGGTGAAAGGTGGCAGCGCACACGTACCCCCACGCCATCGTCAACACGCTGTACGTGAAAAGCCGCGTGTCGCGGATCAATCCGCGCCAAAGACGCAGCAACGAAACCGACGGCTGGGCAAGCGCGCGAAGCGGCATCCAAATCAGCAGCAGAAACGTGAAGATGGCAACGACGTAAAACGCGATAAAGATGGAGAAATTTTCAAGTGAAAACGCAAACCGGTCCGGCAGCACGAGCGGCCGCAGCACGCCCAAGGCCAGCCACAACAAGGCAGCGGCACCGCCGTCCAAGACGCGCCGCATGAACCGCGATCTGCCGTCCGCGGGTATTGCCAGCGGGTAGGAGAGAAGTGCAAGCGCAGCTGCCGCAATGGGGCCGTACACCGTAAAGATCGTCAGAATCACCGGCAGTTCCAGCGTTAGACGGCCGGGCTCCATGTTGCGCCGGTGCGCGTACGTTATCGACAGCATCGGAACGTTGATGCGGAGCAACACGACGAGCAGCGCGAGCGAAGCGATCAGCGCGATCGCGTCGTCCGGACCAAGCGGCGAAAACGTGCGCCGCGCACCCGACGCGGTAATCGCAAGCGAGACGGCGAGTATCCCGATGCGCACGCCGAGGTACAAGGCACGCCGCACGGACGCGTTTTTCACGGCGTTTACTCGGTCGCCGTTTCGATCCGTGGAAAGAGTACCTCGCCCGGCTGCGTCTGCGTGCCGGCTGCAAGGCCGCCCCACTGCAGCGCCGCGGTCCAGTCGGCGTCGATGCGATCGCGCATTCCCAACTGCTGCCAGATCGCCGCTGCGCGTCCCGGCATGAACGGCGCCAGCAGGATTGCGAGCCAGCGTAAACCCTCGCAGAGATCGTAGAGCAGCGCGTCCAGATCGTCTTGCCGCCCTTCCTTGTGCAAAACCCAAGGTTTACGCTCTTCGATCTCGCGGTTCAGTGCGCCGACCAACTCCCAAACCGCCTCGAGCGCGTCGCGGAACTGCAGATCCAGGATCAGCGCGCGCACGCGGGCAGGCAGATCGGCGAATCGCTCGCCGAACGCGCGGCCGCGACGCGATTCGTCGTACGCGGGCGCAGGCACCAAGCCGTTGCGGTACTTTTCGAGCATCGTCAGCGATCGTTTCACCAAGTTTCCGAGATCGTTGCCGAGATCGCTGTTGTACCGCTGAACGATTTTTTCTTCCGAATATGAAAAATCGTTGCCGAACGGCGCTTCCCGAAGCAAGAAATAGCGCATCGCATCGGATCCGAAGCGATCGGCGAGCGCGAAGGGATCGACGGCGTTTCCCAAACTTTTGCCGATCTTCTGACCCTCGACCGTGATCCAGCCGTGGGCGAACACCATCTCCGGCGCCTGCTCGCCGATGCCCCAAAGGATCGCCGGCCAAATCAGCGTGTGAAACCGCGCGATCTCTTTGCCGATCAGTTGCACCGTCGCGGGCCAAAACGTTTTGAAGCGCTCGCCCGCGGGCCATTCGAGCGCCGAAATATAATTGAGGAGCGCGTCGAACCACACGTAAATTACGCCGTGCGGCTGCTCCGAGCCGGCAGCGCCGCGCGGTACGGGAATGCCCCACTCCAAGTTCGTGCGCGAGATGCTGAGATCGTCCAAGCCCTCATCCAGCAGCGCCATCATTTCGTTGTAGACGGTGCGCGGACGAACGAAGTCCGGATGATCGATGAAGTACTGCTTCAGAGGCTGCGTGTATTTCGAAAGTTTGAAAAACCAGTCGTCTTCGGAAAGCCATTGGACGGGCCGTCCGCACGTGGGGCACTTGCCGTCGACGAGTTTGGACTCCAGCCAAAACGTCTCGTCGTGAACGCAGTACCAGCCTTCGTACTTCCCGAGGTACACATCGCCGCGATCGCGCAGCGTTTCGAAGACCGACTGCACGATCTGCTGATGACGGGGCTGCGTCGTGCGAATGAAATCATCGTACTGAACTTGGTAGAGCGCGAACAAACTCTGCCAGCGCGGAACCAAATCGTCGCACCATTGCTGCGGCGTCTTGCCGGCGGCGGCGGCCGCGTCGGCAACTTTCTGCCCGTGTTCGTCGGTGCCCGTCAAAAAAAATGCCGGCCCCGCCGTGCGCGCCGTCCGCGCGAGCACGTCCGCGACGATCGTCGTGTACGCGTGTCCGATGTGCGGATTACCGCTGATGTAATAGATCGGCGTCGTGACGTAAAACGGGCGCATGGTCCTTGGACCTCTATCGCTGCCCGGCGTGGCCGTCCCTTCGCATGCGTTTTCGATCCGCCGCGCGCGCGTAGATATGCCGGCGGGCGCCCAATCCCCGTTCGCCCAGGGTCTTTGCGATCGCCGAGACGCTCGAACCGGCCGCCAGGAGCGCGTCGATTTCGGCGTCCAGCTCACCGGGTGAAGTTTGGGCTTCGGATTCTGCTCTTTCGGAAGGCAGGATCGCCAGGGCGATCTCCCCGCGGACCGGCTGTTCGAGCCGCTGCGCGACCTCGGCCGCGGTGCCCGCGAGGTGTTGCTCGTAGCGTTTCGTGTACTCGCGCAGCAGAAAGACGCGCGCCCGCGGATCGACGCGTTCGATGTCGGCAAGCAGAGCGGTCACTCGCGCCGGGGATTCGTACCATACGCTTGGAATGCCCAGCGCAAAGCTTCGCGCGAGCGCTTCGCGTCGGGCGCCGCCCGTTCGCGGTGCAAACCCCTCGAAAACGAACCGCCGCAGCGGAAATCCCGAGAGGACGGCGGCGCCGATGGCAGCGCTGGGTCCCGGCAGCACTTCGACGGCAATCTGTTGCTCGCGCGCGGCAGCGACGAGCGCGCTCCCGGGATCCGAAATTCCCGGCGTTCCGGCATCGGCGACCAGTGCGACTAAGCGCGTCTGCGCTTGCTGTAAGATCCCGGGCGTGACGGCCTGCGCGTTGTGCTCGTGATAGCTCCAGATCTCTTTGCCGGGCAGATTCAGCGCCGTCAGCAATTTGCGCGCGACGCGCGAATCTTCGGCGACGAGCAAATCGCAATCGCGCAATACGTCCAGCGCGCGCACGGTGATGTCGCGAAGATTGCCGAGCGGCGTGGGCACGAGGACGAGGGGCATCGCACGCCAGTTCGGCGGCGCGCCGCGCTATCCGTTAGACGTTTGCGGCGCCGTTGTGTAAACAGTTAGGGCGTCGGCGGGTTTTCCGGCTTCAATCGGTGGTTCCAGGAGACGCGGAATGAAGCGGCGCAGTGCCAGCCGCGGCGCCGGCTGCGTGGTGCAGCCGCTCACGCGCAACGCATACGTCGACGGGGGCAGAGTATTCAGCTGAATGGAAAGACGCTCGATACCCGGCGTCACCCGTTCCGATCGCTGCGCTAGCACCGCGCCGTCACGCAAAAGCGCCAGGCGCACGGCCGTGCACGCCGGACTCAAACGGACGCGCACCTCGGCTTCCCGCAGCCGGGACGTCTGCGTCGAAAAATCGATGCGGAGATCGCCCGCATGTTCGGCGAGCGATAGTACGCGGAGATCGTGTGCGCGCGTGTCCGCCGCGGGCACCGCACCCGGTGCGCGCAAGCGGTAGATCGTGAAGTCGTTGCGCGTCGGATCGCCCGGGTAACGCTCGCGCTGCACGGGGGCGTATGCCGTGCGAAACCAATCGTATTCGAGCGGATTCACGAAAACGTGCCACGTGGAATCTTCGACGACCCACTCCGGCCGGTAGCGTTTGAACGACCAAATGGCATTGCCGTCCGCAAGTTGTGCGGTTGCGCCGGAGCTCACGAGGCCGAGGTAGTCGACGAGGTCGCGCCCCGAATAATACCGCAGCTGACCGAACTCGGGATACGCGATGCGATCGTGCGGGCCGGCGCGATCCGAAAACCACAGGCCGAGCGATTTGTACGCGTTTCCGCGCAACTCCGGCATGACGGCGGCACTCCAGTACTGACCGCGCACGATGCCGCGCCGCATCTCCAGAATCAGAAAGAGCAGCGCTGCCGCCGTTAAGACGCACGCGCCGAATCGTGCACCGTGCAGCGCCGGAAACGAACGCGGCGTTGCGGTTTCGCGCGGCCACGGCGCAGCAGCCAGGACCGCGAGCACCGCGCCGAACTGTACGAGAAACCAGAAGTAAAATTCCATTCCCAGCGCGGCGTACAGCGTGGTCGTTGCCGCTGCCCAAATGAACACGGCGATGTACGGACGCGGGAGTAAGCGGTTCGCAATGCAGCCGTAGGCGGCAAGGCCGGTTGCAATCGCGGCGATCGCGGACGCGACACGCGTGTGATCGAACGAGAACGTGTAGACGAAGTATTCGACCGCGCCCAGCAGATACGGCAGCGTCGACGGATACAGCAGCTGCACGCGTTTTGACGCAATCGTTTGCGAGGCGAATCCGCCGAACAGATGAATTGCCAGTGCAACCCACAACGCGAACGGCAGCAGCGAGATCGCGGCGAAAAGCAGTGCGGCCCGAGCGCCGCGCTGCTTCCACTGCGCGTACCAAAAGAACGGCAGCATCAGCAGCGCTTCACCGCGCAGCAAACACGCGAGCCCCGCAGTCAACGCCGCCGCGCGATCGCGTCCCGCAGCGAAGAGATTCAGAGCGACGACGCATGCCGCGGCGTAGAGCAGCGTCTCGTGCGACCACAGCATCAACGTGAACGGCGAACACACGAGCACGACGGCGGCGCAAAGTGCTCCGGCGGGCGCGCTGTAGCGGCGGGCCAGCGCATACGATCCGAACGCGATAACCGCTACGGCAAGCGCACTGACGATCTGCGCTACCGCGACGACGTCGGCGTGAAGCAGCGCGCTGAGCGCTGCATAGAGCGGCGGCGCGAGCGGGGCCGACGTGCTGAGCGTGCGATCGGCAATATTAAAGGTAAAGCCGTGTCCGCTCAGCAGCGAGCGCGCGATCGTATAGCCCACGTACGAATCGTCGAAGGCGTATCGTCCGAAGAATCCCGCGTACACGGCGCCGGCTACGGCCGCCAGCGACGCGAGCGCGATCCGGTCTGCCGGTGCAAGCGCGCGAAGACGCGCGGCGAGTTGATGCATGCTCCACAGTAGGTATCGGCCGGCGCGGTTGAGCGCCGAGGTTTACAGAGTCTGAACGGTGCGCCGCCGAAGCACCCGCTATGGCGCAAAAGGCCGACGTCGAACGCATTCCGCCCGGATCGAAGGTCGAGCTGTATATCAGTCCTACCTGTCCGTACTGCCGCGCCGCGATGCAACATTACGACGATGCCGGCACGCCGTACATCGTTCACGACGCGCAGAACGACCGCGGGGCTCGAGCGAAGATGTTTTCGTATACGGGAGGCGATCCGACGGTGCCGGCCATCGTCGTTGACGGCACCTACGTCCAGTCGGGCTGGGGCTCGCCGCCTTCGGGCTGAACCGTTCACTAGCGCTCTCCGGTCGGAGGGCAACGCGACCGAGCGTTAACGGACGTGCGCGTTAACGCCGATATTCGTTGAAGAACGATGATTCGCACGCGCACTTTGCCTCGTCTCGCGCCTTCAACGGTGCGGCGGTCCCGGTTGGAACGCTGGCTTGCAACGCACGTTGCCGTGCCGCTGCGTCTGTTGGTCGCGCCCTCGGGCTCGGGCAAAACGACGCTGCTCCTGAAGTATTTGCCGGAAAGTACGATCGACGCAGCATATTGCGCGCTTCCGCAAAACTGTTCCGCGGCTGCGCTGCACGAAGCGATTGCCACGGCGTTTTCGCTTCCGCGCGTGCCTCCGTCGTACGACGACCTGGTGATGGCGCTCCGGTCGCTGGTGTTCGAGCCCACCGAACTCGCCATCGACGACGTCGACAACGGCAGTCCGGAAGCCATCGCACAGCTCGGCCGGCTCGTCGAGGACGCACCCGAGCATTTGACGTTCATTTTCTCGTCGCGTTCGCGCGAGGCAATCGATGCGAAGACGTGGATAGCCCGCGGTTTGGCGGTCCTGTGCGATCACCGCCGTCTTGCCTTCGATCCGGCAGAGACGGAATTACTCGCGGAAACGTGCGGCGTACCGAGCACCCACGTCGAAATCGGCCGTCTGCTGGAAGAGAGCGACGGCTGGTCGATCGTCGTAAGCGGCGCCATCCGCGCGGCGGCGGAAGACAGCCATTCGCTGAGCGACGCGTACGAACACTGGCGCAGCCGCTACGGTCAGCTCTTTACGGAATTCATCGCTGCCGAACTGGAACGCGCGCCCGAGGAAGACCGCGCCCTCGTGCGCAGCTTGATCGCCGGCGCGAACGTTGACGATCAGCACCGGCTGCATGCGCTGGAGATGCAAGGCCTCTTCGTCGTTGCCGATGACGACGGTTCTCGCCCGCTGCGTCCGTTGCGGCAATTGCGCGGCAGAGTGCGGCTGGCACCGAGTGCGCGCCTTTCACCGCTCGTCGTGCGGATGTTCGGCCGCTTCAGCGCGCAGATCGACAATCAAGAGATTTCGTGGATCCGCCGCCGCGATCAGCAGTTCATCAAATATCTGCTGCTCAAACCGGCCGGAACGGCAACGCGAGCCGAACTGGCAGCGGTGTTTTGGCCCGATGCCGACCGGCAGCTCGCGGCGCAAAGCGTGCGCACGGCATGCAGCAACATTCGTAAAGCGATCGCGGCGCAAGTCGGGTACGCGTGCGTGGACCTGTATTTCCGCGCCGATCCGGACGTCGCGCTGAATCTGACGAACGTCGTGGCCGACGTGCGCCGCTTCACCGCCCACGGCGCGGACGGCGACTCGGCATTCGATCGCGGGGATCTTCAAGAGGCCGCGGTGCACTACCGGGCGGCGGAAGAGTTGTACACGGGACGTTTGCTGGACGGTGACGTGCCGGAGTCGTGGTTCTTGACGCAGGCGCAGCTGCTGGAAGACCGTTACGTGATCGTGCTGGAACGTTTGGCGCAAACGGCGTTCGACGAGGGCGACATGAAGAGCGCCGCCGAGTACGCGTACCGTGTCCGGCGCGTTCGCCCCGATGCCACGGGGCTGGTCAAGATGCTCGGCAATATTTCACCGCAATATTCGGGTGCGTAAAACTGCCGTATTTGCGGCCGTAGTCTTCGCTGCGCTTGCCGCGTACGAAATCGTCGCTGCAAGCCGCGCGCACATGCTCCTCGGAGATTTTCGCGCATTCTACTGCGCGGGATCCGCCGTTTTGCACGGGCGCGATCCGTACGCGGCGGCCTCGCTGTATGCATGCGAACGCGCGAGCGCGCCGTTCGGGTTGTACGGCAGCCCGGCGAATCTCGCCGTCCCGGCTCCGCTGCCGGGATACGCGCTGTTGTTGTTCGTGCCGCTTGCCGCATTGCCGTATCTCGGCGCGAGTGTTTTATGGACGATCGTGCTTGCCGCGGCGTGCGGCGCGTGCGTAGCCGCACTCTCGCACCTGGTAGGGCGATCGGTTGCCGCGATCGTTCCGGTACTTGCGCCGGCGCTCGCAATCGTTGCGTTGCCGTACGGGCAGCTGGCCGCGATCGAAATGCTCGCGCTGCTGGTCTTGGCGCTCGCGGCACGCGCGCAGCGATGGAACGTCGCCGCTTGCGCAGCCGCCGCTGCAGCGGTTCTGCCGCACGTCGCGCTGCCGGCTTTGGCGGCCGCGGCGGTTTTTTGCAGGCCGATGCGGTGGCGAATCGCCGCAGTCTGCGCGCTGCTCGTCGGACTCGATGTTGCGGCGGGCGGCGCCGGAGTGGCGCATGAATATTTTTCCGCCGTTCTGCCGGCACATGCGCTCTCGGAAATCGCGCGCACGTCGCAATATGGCTTGAGCTGGGTGCTGTACGCGCTGGGCAGCGGCGAGCGGCCGGCATTGATCGCCGGGCAAATATCGTACGTACTGATGGCGCTTGCCGGAATTGCGGCGGCCGTGCGGCTCGCGAAGCAACGCGCCGACGCTGCGTACGCCGTGCTGATTCCGCCCGCGTTTGCGGTCTTCGGCGGTACGTTTATTCACTACACGGAGATCGTTGCGGCGCTTCCGGCCGCGTTACTTCTTTACAGCGGTTCGCGCGAGCGTTTCAAACCGGTCTTTCTGACCGCGGCGGTTTTGCTGGCGCTGCCGTGGCCGCTCGCGTTGAATCAGCCGCAGCTCGCGGCCGTCTTTGCGGTAGCAGGAGCGGCGATTGCCTGCGCTTACGGCCGTTTACCGGTTCGCACGGCGATGTTTGCGGGTTTGGCTTGCGCGCTGGCCGCTGCGGGCATCGTGTATGCGGGAAATCACTTCGGTACGGGTCTGGGTTCGCAAGGCACAGGCGCACCGCTAGACGCTTCGCTCGCGCAAGCGTCGTGGGCACACTACGTGCGCGCGCACTGGAGCGGAACCGGTCCGGTGTGGTGGATCGCGAAGGCGCCGACGTGGCTGGGTTTGCTGCTGCTAACGGTCGGCTGTGCGAACGCCGTCGCGAAGAAAGATTTCGTACTTCGCGTCGTGATAGAACACTCGCCAGCCGCTTCGTAGCGCCAGCGCTTGCGCCAGCGGACGCCCGTCTTTCACGAGAACAGCGTCCACGGAATACCGGTCCAGCACACTCGTCCAGCGCGGTGAAACGCGTTCGACGTCCAGGTAGTCTTGCCACACCCGCGGCGGGAACGGATCGCACCGTCCGTCGACGAACGTGCGCAAATTCGGATGCGCCAGTGCCAAACTGCACCAGGCGAAATCCTCGCAGTACAGATTGTGCACGCCTTGCGTACCGCTCAGCGTCGTAACCGCCGTACGCGGCAGCGCCACGCCGGCGATCGCGGGCACTTTCGATAGACTCACGACGATAACCACGATAGAAAATGCGCTTGCGGCAAACACCAGCGTCTCGCTGAAGCGCTCGTTGAGAATCGCATTGATCCGCGCTTGCGCGGGCAGCACGGACGTCAAGCGCGCCGCGGCCATGGGGGCGATGGCGAGCGCCGCCAGCGGCAAATGCCGGACGGCGATAAACGCCATAATCGTAACCAGTGCGAACATCATGCCGTCGCGCCAGCGCTCGCGTGGGGCAGCGATTCCGAAGTACGCGCAGATCGCGATGAGCGGCAAGACGCCGGCGCTGAATGCGGTGAAAAGAATGTCGCTCGGCTGCCATTCCGCGATGGCGCTGCGAATGAAACTAGTTTCCAGCCCGACCGCGTACACCGGCAACTGCCAGAACAGCGGCGTCAAGAATACCGCAAACGCGCATCCGAGCGTCAATACGAAGTTGCGCTCCACCCGTTCGGTCCACGCGCGATCCTCGATCCACGTGCCGAACGACCAGGCGCCTACGATCGCCGGTGCGACCAGCGCGCTGGCGTGAATATTCGCCCAAAGCGCGACGATCGGAATGGCAAGGAAGATCGCCGGCCCTTCGACGTCGAGCAGCAGCAGGATGATCGCGAAAGCCGCCCACCCGAAGATTTGAGCGCGGACACCGAACGATTGCAGCATCGCAAAACCGGTGCACAGCGTGGTGAGGGCGATTGCAAAAGTCGATGCGCCGCGCCGGTACGATCGTACGGCAGTCAAAAACAATGCCAATGCGGCGGCGAGCGTCGTCACCAGCGCAAGAATGCCGAAATGCCCGTTCGGCAGCGTCGCCGCTACAGCCAAGCTGAAGGCCCATTCTTGCGGAACCCATCGTGCGCCGTCCGACGTGAACGTTTCGGGACCCAAATGCGTCGGCAAGTGATGTGCGTGCAGCACCTGCAGACCGAGCCACTGCTGCCAGGCAAGATCGCCGTCTTGCCCGGGATAGAACCACGCGGCAACCAGAAAGCGCGCGCAAAAGATCGCAACGATCGCCCAAGCGATTCTCATCGCACGCTCTCCGGGCGCAACAGTACGCGGCTATCGTCCGATGCCGCTTCGTGCCAGCCGGTAGACTGCAAGAGTACCGCGACGTCGTCGTCTTTGTCCGCAATCACGGCGTCGATTCCGAAGCGCCGTAATTCGGTGCGCCAGGGGCCCGTCGCGCTTGCGACGTCGACCTGAACGCGGTGCGCATTTGCGTCCGCAATACCGGAGCGGTCGTCCAAGAGCGCGGCGGCTTCGCCGTCGCACCAGCTCGGCGTCGTGCACAGCACGCGATGCGATCCGCCGGCGGCGTTAAGCGCGCGCAGCAGCCCCGACGGCTGTGCCGCCGCAGCGGGCCACGCGGAGATTTTTGGTTCGGTGACCGTTAGCGTCGCGATGAACGCCGTTGCCGCCGCTGCAAACGTCACGAAGTATTGCCGCACGGTACCCACCGGGAAGCGCCGCTCGTTGACGTAATAGCTGGCTACCGCATCGGCGACGATGGGTGCGCCGGCGATCCCGAGATACGGCACGTTGCGCGCGTCGACGAGCGCCAAGACGAGCAGCGAGAAAAACACCAGCGCATCGGCAGTATTTGCGCGCCGCCGCACGCCGTACCAGCCGGCGACGACGAGCAGCGCTCCGAATCCGATGCTCGCGACGCCCATGCCGTTGCTCCAAACGCGCTCGCGGTCCGCGCCGCGCAAAAGCGAATCGAGGTATAGCGCATGGGCTCCGTAGGCATGCCAAGGCAGCGCATGCAACTGAAGCGCGCCAAAAATGCACGCGCACGCGGCAATGACCGCCTTGCGCCGCACCGTGGCGTCGAATCGTCTCGAATCGGCGATCGTGCCCGCAAGCGTAAGCAATGCGATCAGCGCGCCGATGCCGGCGCCGCCTTGCAGGACGGACCACACGGCGATCAGCGCGATGGCGTTGATTTGCGCTGCGTCATCGTCGCGATCGAGCAATAAGCAGAAGCCCGCCGCGCACACCCAACCGATCGGAGCCAAACTCACGCCGAGCGATCCGAGTAAGCAGAGCGATACCAGCAGCGCCGCTAAACCGCAGTGCCAATCGGGCGCGCCGCGCATTCTGGTACGCCACCCTGCGAGAATCACTGCTGCTGCAGTCAGCACGGCCGAAAGTGACAACACGAATGCGTAGCCGAAGCGCGCCAGCAGCAGCGAGTACAGCGAAGCGGCCAGCAAATTCGGATCTCGCAGCTGAACGAAAAACTCGGGCAAAACCGGAGCGTGCGCGACGATCGCCGTTGCGATGGCGAACGCGACGATTGCCGCGGCGAATCGTCCGTTCATTCCAGCATCAACTGGTCACCGGCGAGCACGTCGCGTCCCTCGAGCGCACCGGCTCCGAGCTCTACGACGTTGTGCGCGCCGAAGCATGAAACGATGGGGCGGTGCAGCGCCACGCTGCGTTCGGTTTTCAGCACGCGCCCGTTCTCATCCAAAAAAATGACGTCGATGCGCGCGCGCATGCCGATCGTATGAATTGCCCAGCAGTCGCGAAACCACAAGCCGTCGTCCGGCGGTACTTCGCGCTTGGGGATGAACCCGGCAAAGCGTTTCCACCACGTGTCGGCGTACTCCACGTTTTCCGCGATCACTTGTCCGGTCGTAGCGTTACGCAGGCGGGCAGCTGCCATCAGCGCAGCACCTCAATCGGAATTGCGAGGCCGATCGCGCATGCGAGGTAGGGTGCAAACGCGATTGCGCCGCTCTTGCGCCCCTTGCGATAGCTGATTGCGACCGCCGCAAAACAGGCCAGCGCAAACGCCATCACGGCGATCTGCGGTCCGAGAACGATACCGCCGAGTGCGACGAGTTTGACGTCGCCCCAGCCCATGCCGCGCCCTTTCGAAAGCATTGCGGTGATCGCAAACGGCACGAACGGAATCATCGCGGCCAAGAATACCCGCCATTCGTGCTGCCAAATCGCGGCCACGATCAGCAAGCCGAGCGGAACCAGGGTGAACGCGTCGGGAACGATGCCGCGGCGCGCGTCCGTGATCCAGATGGCGACGAGCGCCGCGCACACGATCGCAATCATCAGTATTTGCGACTGCGCCGAGTGCGTAGCCATCACGGCGCCGATGATTGCGCATCCGCCGATCAACAGCGGCACGGGCGCCTTTTGCTGCGGCGGTGCATCCGGAAGCGGTGGAATGCGGTCGACGAGAATCGCGCCCAAAAGCGAGCCGATGTACCCGGCGACTGCGAAGAAGACTGCGCCTAATACTGCTGCGATCATGCTTATTTGTTGTTCGTTACGTAGTTGGCCATCAGTGCGCCGAAGATCACGACGAACAGCGCCGGAAGCATGAACATCGCCATCGGAAAGACCATCTTCACGGGGAGTTTTGCGGCGTGCTCTTCGACGAGCATGATGCGGTGATTGCGGACGTCCTCAGCGAGTTCGTTCAGCACTTTCGAAATGTTGGTACCCAAGCGCTCCGCCTGCGTGATCGCCGTGACGGTGCTGGTGAACTGTTGCTGCTGGAGGCGTTCGGCCGCGGCTTTCAACGCGTCCGAGCGGGCTCGACCCAAGCGGATCTCGGAGAGCGCGGCTTTGATTTCTTCGCCCAGCGCGCCGGGAGCCGCGTCGACCGCGTATGCCAGCGCTTGGTTTACGGAAAGACCGGCCTGGACCGTCGTACCGACCATGTCCAGAAAATCGGGAAGCGTTTTTTGCACCTGCGTTTTGCGCGCTTGCACGGCGCGATCGAGCGAGGCCATCGGCATGTACGCACCGATGCCGATCATCATGCCGGAGATCACCACTACGAGCACCGGCGACAAATGCAGAACGCTGAAGATCAGAACGCAAAACACCATGCCGAATATCGCGCCGCCCACGAGCCGCACGCCCATCTGCGCCGGCGTAACGGTGTACCATCCGGCCTCGATCAGCTTGCGCCGAAGCGCGCCGCGCCGCTCTTTGGAGAATACGCGCTCGAACGGCTTGACGCTGCCGGAATCGCGTTGAACTCCGCGCGATTCCAGTTCCTCGAGCGTTTTCGTCAGCATGCTCTTCTGCGGAATCAGCGATACCGCAAAGAGGAACGTCGCGACGACGCCGAGGCCGACGATGCCCAGAATCATCGGGCTCATACGTCCACCTTCAGCATCTTCATCAGCGTGAACACGCCGAGCGCTTCCAGAATACACACGACGCCCAGCGCGATGTGACCGGGAAGCGTGAAGAACAGCGCGCTGCCCATGGACGGTTCCGTCAGCGAGATAAACCCGCTCAGAAACGGCGGAAGCGCCGAGAGGATCGCGGCGCTCGCGCGGCCTTCGGAAGTCAGCGCGCGGATTTTGCGTTGAATGCGCCGGCGATCTTTGATCGTATTCGCGAGGTGTTCCAGAATCTTGCCCAAGTCGCCGCCGGTCTGCGATTGAATCCGGATGGCGCGCGCCATCATCAGCGTCTCGTTGCTGGGCATGCGTTTGGCCAGCGTGTCGAGCGCGTCGTAGACGCTCACGCCGATGTTCGTCTGGCCGATGACGCGCATGTACTCGTACTTCGCGGGATTGGGCATCTCTTCGATGACCATCGTGAGCGCTTGGCGCAGGCCTAAACCGATGCGCACGCCGCTGGAGATCAATCGCAGCGCGAGTTCGAGCTGTTGAACGAACTGATCCAGACGGCGCCGGACCTTCATGTTGACGATCACCCAGAAGCCGCCCGCCGAACCTCCGGCGCAGAGCACGAGCAAAAGCGCTGCAACGACCGGAGCCGGCCGGAGCAAAAACGCGAGCACGACCCACGCAATTGCTGCGGCGCCGCCGATACCGAGCGCGATCTCGGCCGGACGCATTTGCATGCCGGCACGATCCATCAACTCGGCAAACTCGCGGGCGCGGTCGCGCTGCGGGGCGCGCGATGCCGCCGCGCGCGCCGGAGCCGAACCGAAAATACGCGAGAGTATCGAGCTGTTTACCATAACGATCCCGCGGACGAGAGCTGGGAGAGTTTGCGAACGTCGTACGTGATGCCGTATTCGTCGAATTTCTGCAGTGCTTGCGGCTGCACGCCGGTGTACTGAAATTCGCCCGCGACCTTGTTCTCCAGGTCGACGCCGTGCTGCGCGTAGCGCAGGATCTCTTGCATCGTGACGACTTCGCCTTCCATGCCGATGATTTCGCTGACCGACACGATCTTGCGGCTGCCGTCGCGCAGACGGGCGATCTGAACGATCAGGTCCACGGCGCTGGCGATCTGCTCGCGGATCGCGCGCACCGGAAGATCGAAGCCTGCCATCATGACCAGCGTTTCCAGACGCGAGAGCGCGTCGCGCGGCGAGTTGGCGTGCAGCGTCGTGAGCGATCCGTCGTGGCCGGTATTCATTGCCTGCAGCATGTCCAGCGCTTCGCCGCCGCGGCACTCGCCGACGACGATGCGGTCGGGACGCATACGCAGCGAGTTGCGCACCAAATCGCGGATCTTGATTTCGCCCGCACCCTCCAAGTTGGCAGGCCGCGTTTCCAGGCGCACGACGTGCGGCTGATTCAAATTGAGTTCCGCCGCGTCTTCGATGGTGACGATGCGTTCGCGCGCCGGAATGTACCCGGACATGATGTTCAGGAACGTCGTTTTGCCCGAACCGGTACCGCCGCTGATGACGACGTTCAGGCGCGCTTCGATGCAGGCGCGCAGAAAGTCGAGCATCTCTTCGTTCGCGGAGCCTTTGTCGATCAAATCTTGCGCGTTCAGACGGCGCGTGCCGAAGCGGCGGATCGTGAGCGAAGCGCCGTCGATGGCGAGCGGTTCGATGATCGCGTTCACGCGCGAACCGTCGGGGAGGCGCGCGTCCACCATCGGCACGGATTCGTCGAGGCGACGGCCCAGCGGTGCGATGATGCGCTCGATAACCAGGCGCAACTGCCCCGCGGTGCTGAACCGCTTGCCGGTCAATTCCAATTTGCCGCTGCGCTCGATGTACACGGTTTTCGGCCCGTTCACCATGATTTCGCTGACGGCCGGATCGCGCATCAAATCTTCCAGCGGTCCCAATCCGAGCGACTCGTTGACGATCTCTTCTTTTATTTGCGAGATGTCTTCGGCGGTCAGATCGCTGTGCGCGCGGTCGCTGAGAACTTGCTGCGTAGCGTCTTCGATTTTTTGCCGCAGTTCGGCAAGCTTGGCAGTGTCGCTGTGCGCGGCGCTGGCCTCGATCAGATTCACTTTGCTGGTCAGCAGCTCGTGGATCTCGAGTTTGAGTTTTTCGCGCGGGTCGACCGGTTCGGCGCCTCGGCGGCTATCGCCGGACGCGATGGTGACCGTGTCCGCCGGTCCGCCGGAACGCGGCCGCATGGCGCTGCGCGGTTCCAGACGGCGGTCTTGCACCAGGCCGCGTGCCGACGGCAGCAGCGCTTCGATTTGCGGCTCTTCCGTAATGATGCGAATCGCGCGGTCGAGCTGCGCGAGCGCCTTGCCGAAGTTGCGATCCGACGCCGGCGGCAGTTCCGCAAGGACTTTGGTTTCCAGCGCGCGCTCGATCTCGGCGCGGGTGGCATTGGCGTGCCCGTCGCGATTGTTCGTCAGCACGACGATGCGCGTAATCGGAACGCCGAAGTTTTTCAGCTCGGCGATCATCGTTCGGGCGGACGCAACGCCCAGCAGCGTGGGTTCGCACACGACGATGAACCGCGTGGCGCGCACGACGAACGGACGAACGGGCGCCGCAAACGGCATGGGCACGTCGGCCAGCACGAACGATGCATCGCTGAACGAAGCGGCAAGCTGTTCGACGTCGTCGAAATTGATCGTGAACGCGGTATCGTACGTGGGCGCCAGCTCGGCGATGGTCAGGCCGTTTGTCTCGGCGACGCCGATGCCTTTGCCCGCGCGCGAAATATCCAATCCGCGCACGACGTCGAACACGATCGCCAGATTGCGTTTTCCGGACAGGTCGCCGTCGACGACGGCAACTTTCCCGTCGGCGCGCATCGCTTTAGCCAGCTCCGCGCAAACTGTAGTTGCGCCCGAGCCGCCCTTCGCGTTTACGAAGGCAAAGACGGGTGCGCTCATTGCGATCCGCCGGCCAGATGGTCGCCGTCGATCACGATCACGCCCGACAGATTGCGCGGCGGATCGGCTTTCGGCGCGGGCGTTGCTTGTGCGAGCGCGGGCGCGGGCGCGGGCGGCGCAGGCGGCGCCGGGTTCGACGGGGCTTGAACGTCGGGCCACGTCATCGCTTCGGTCGGCTCGGAGTTGATCGGTTCGCGCGGCGAACGCAGTGCCAAGCGCAGCACCGTATTCAAGTCCGCCATTGCAAGCAGGTCCGCTTCTTTCGGCGTCACTTCCAGCGTAACGGTAGTCGAATTGGCTTCTTGCGGCGACGGCGTCGCGGAGCTGTACTCCAGCGAATCACCCACGGACAGCACGCGAATGCCGCGCAAAATCGTCGAAGCCGGCGGCGGCTTGTTGCCGATTCGCGGCAGGACGGCGATAACGTCGACGAAGTCGCCGGGCTCGATGAGGCCCGAGACGCCTTTGACTTTATCGATCTGAATGCTCTCGGCGCGCATCCCCGGTTTCAGACGTACGGGAAGACCGACGTCGGTGGGATGGCCGACTTTCGATTCCGTAATCGTCGATCCGGCAGGTATGGAGATCAGCGCCAGGGCGCCGATGGCTTTCGACGGATCCACGATCGCATCGGGTTCAACCGCGCTGATCGGGCGCGAGACGCGCGCCAGCATACTCGCCGTGATCGGCACGCGCGCGGGAATATCCTGAGCCGCGACCAGAATGTCGCGCGGTGCGCTGTTGCCGTTGGCTTGACGCTGCAAGCCGGAGAGATAATTGAGTGTGAGCCATCCCGTCCCAATCGCCAAAACGATGGCGACGATCAGTGTCGTGCGGCGCGTATTCATGGAAGCAACCTCAAATGGGGCGCGAAGCTGTTGACGAGTGCAGTGCAAAGCGCACCGGCGAAGATGGCAAGGGCGTAGGGCATCGGCGTGCCGTCAGGACGCGCGGGGCGTACGCCGGCAAACACCGGAATCGCCATCGTCTGCACGTTTGCAAACGTGGCGCGCAGCCGTCCCCGCATCGCCGCGTAAGCGACCGCGATCAAGCCGCCGCTCACGAGCGTACAAAGAATGAAAAACACGCACGCCGGATAGCCCAGCGTTCCGGCCGCCGCGGCGAGCAGTTTCACGTCGCCGCCGCCGATCAATTTCAAAGAGAACGCAAACGTTCCCGCGATCACGACCGCGGCAACGAGCAGCACGTCGACGGCAACCGGTTTCCATCCGCCGAACGCGTTCGCGACGATGCCGGCAAGAAGCAGCGCGCCGACCAGCGCGTTCGGAATGCGGCGCGTGCGGACGTCGCAGACGGCTGCGGCGAGCGCGGCAACCAATACGAGGCCGGCGGCAATCGTCACAGGCTGTTCCATTTGCTGTAAAGTGGTGCGAAAAGGCCGCTGGTATTCGATCCCAGAGCGGCGATGAGAGCGATGCTGACGAGCGCGACGAACGCGAGCATCACGGCGTATTCTACGATGGTTGCGCCGCGGGTACTGCGGAGCATCCGCTTGAGTGCGTTCATCCGCATTCTCTCCACCGTTTAAAGCCGGGGCTGTAGGGGAGAGTCAGCCCCGGCGTTGTACGGTATGGGTTTTTGGCGTTGAGTGAACGAGGGTTTAGATCGATCCGTTGACCGACGAGAACGCCGACGAGACGTTCTTGCCGAGCGTCGAGATCAGAACGATACACACCGCGGCGATGAGTGCAACCATGATGCCGTATTCGACCATCGTGGCGCCGTCGTCGTTGCGAAGCATAGCGGTCAGGTTCTTGAGCATTGTGTCCTCCTGGACGTAGCGTTGTTGTTTCGTGTAATCAGAGATCGTACTCGAGCGCGTTGCGGCTAGTGCTCGAGCGGTACGTCGACTCCGTCATTCGGAGACGTCGTGACCAATTGTGCCGACGCCGGACCGACGCCGGGGACCGAGTTCGCGACGACGCGTAAGATCGTCCCTCGCTCGTAGGCGGGCGCAATCGGAATCACCGTTGCGAAACGCCCGCTGACGTCGGCGACGAGGTCGTGTCGGCTTACGACGACCGTCGGCACTTCCGACGACACGATTGCCAGCAGCGTAATAGTGACCGGGGCGTTCGGCGGAGCGCTCCCGTCGACCGTAATTGCCTCGGCGCCCTGCAGTTGTCGAGCCTCCAGGGAAATCGTACCTTGCGCCGAGGGATCGGCCGACGCGACGCGATCCATACGCGCGGCAACGGGTTTGGAACCGCGTTGCGCGAGCGTCTCCAAGTGATCCGCGAGCGATGGAGTTACGAAGAGATCGCCGTGCGCATAACTCGGCGCCTCGTCTGCAACTTCATTGCGTTCGTTCACTTGGTATACCGAAACCCCGGGCCGCAGTACGACGACGATGCCGGCCCGAGTCAGGACAACGCTTGCTGCATCCGGCGTCCAGGAGTACTGGTAGCCGTCGCGAGCCGCCACGTCTTTCACGGCAACGAGCGGCGCCGCACCGGCGATAAGAGCCGGCGCGCCGAGCGCGAGTACCGTTCCGAGTGCGATGGTCCGCATGATGCCTCCGTGTCCTTCGGTGACGCAATCATGCCATCGCGCAACCCCGAGGACAAGACAAAAACGGTGAATTGTACTGTTTTTTTACGTAACGTCTATTGATTGTTGACGTGTTAACGTATCCACGCGTGGCATAATGGGGAAACCGGAACGGGAGGAGCCTCGGACTTTTATGCACTTACGGATTTCAGCTCTGTCGATGCTCGCGGCGTTAGCCATGTGGGCCGCGCCTGCGCAGGCGCCGGCGGCCGAGTCCATACAGTTGTTATCGGTTGCCTCGGGGCACTCGCTGTTGCTCAAGACCCCCGGGTTGACGCGCGTCGCCGTGGGCGACGGCCGCATCGCGGGCGTTCTGCCCATCGGCACCACTCAGCTGGTCGTTAACGGCAAGGCGCCCGGCCAGACCACCGTCTTCGTGTGGGAGGGCGGCCGGCGGCTGTCTTACGACGTCACCGTTACCGAACAGACGATGGACGATCTCGCGCAAATGCTGCGTACGTCCATCTCGCAGCCGAACGTCGACATCTTTGCTTTCCGCCAGTCCGTGGTCGTACGCGGAACCGTCGCCGACGGCGCGCAGTTCTCGCAGCTGGACGACATCATCGGGCGTTTTCAAGATTACGCGAAAAAGCAAAACGCCGAGATCGTCAACGCGGTGACGGTCGCGCATCCGCTCGGCGACCTGCAAAGCGAACTTTCCAGCA
Source organism: Vulcanimicrobiaceae bacterium (assembly GCA_035938175.1). GTDB lineage: Bacteria > Vulcanimicrobiota > Vulcanimicrobiia > Vulcanimicrobiales > Vulcanimicrobiaceae > DASRDE01. Next base: position 6,646 of record DASZHD010000008.1, on the reverse strand, counting down.
TACCGGGTGCGGGCCAAATCCGGGTGGATCCCGACGGCAAGGGCAACGTGATCGTCAGCGGTCACGTGCACGACACGGTAACCGCGCAAGCCATTCTCGACCACGCGCGCGGTTTGGCCGGCCATTACCTGGCGGCAGACGGCAAACTGATCGATCGCATCACGACCGACCTGAACAGTCAGATCGACGTAAAAGTCTACGTCTTGGAAGTGGACAAGACCGCGCTCAACAACTTGGGCGTGCAATTGCAATCCGCAACGTTCCATCCCGACGGCACGTATACGATCGGTCAGCCCAGTTTCCCAATCGTGGAAAACCCGGGCAATTTGCAGCCCGGCAAGGGCTTTACGGTCGGAAACGCGTTTTTCCGTACGGTAACGCTGGCGCCGACGCTCAACTTGTTGCTCTCGTCCGGCCACGCGCACATTTTGTCCGCTCCGGATATTCTTACGACGCCCGGTAACGACGCCAAGTTCTTGGTGGGCGGTTCGATTCCGGTGATCTACGCGACGGGACTGGGCCAAGTCAGCGTAATTTACAAAGATTACGGCGTGCAGCTGGATGTAACGCCTACGATTCTGGGCAACGGCGGCATCGACGCGAAGATCAACCCGGACATCTCCGATCTGGACTTCCAGGACGGCGTCAACTATAACGGCTTCGTCGTGCCTGCGTTGAAAGAAAGCCGGCTCGCGACCGAAGTCATCACCCAACCGGGCGAATCGATCATCATGGGCGGCCTGCTCCGCCGCGTCGAGGAACGCAACATCACGAAAATCCCGCTGCTCTCGCAGCTGCCGATCCTCGGTAAACTGTTCCAGTCGGAGCAGTATCAGAATAGTCAGACGGACGTGGTCTTCGTGATGACCCCGGAGATCGTCTCACGATGATGCAAGTCCTGATCGAACTGTTTGCGGATAGTTCGGCCAGTACGCTTGTAGAGTACGGTATTGCGTTCGCCCTCATCTCCGCCGCGGCCACCGCGATTTTGTACGGAATGGGCGCGACGACGAATACCGCGTATTCCAACGTGGCTTCCAACATGCAGTCTTTTCAAAATGCTCCGCCGCCGTAATTATTGGTGCAAAATGACGATTGCAGATTTGCGGCGCGGGTCCGCGCTGGTAGAGACGGCTTTCACGCTCGGTTTCACGCTGATGCTGATCCTGGGCGCCGTGCAGATCGCCGTCATGGGATTCTTCCAAATGCAGCTGGACGGCGCCACGTTTTTCTTCGCGCACAGCTTTGCCACCGGTTCGACGAACGTCACGTCGCTCAATACGGCGCTCAAGCCGCTGTTCCCGAATATCTCGATGAACATGAGCCCGAACCCGCAATCCCCGCCCGTAACGAACGTTCCGGTCAACTTTACGCAATGGGGTAACCTGAACAATCGTTACGGCGGGGCGTCGATATTGCGGCCGCAGCGTCTGGAGGCGACGTCGTCGATGAACTTGGGCTTCCTTTCGGTGCTTGGGAAATCGATCACGCTCAACAGCGGAAACGTCGACGGCCGGTCGATGATCGGCAACCACGACGACGACGCGCAGGGCGTGGCATACGATTCGTCCGCCGAGTACACGTCGCTGGTCGACCCGCTGACGCAAGACGACCAGAACGTTCCGCCCTATTACATCACGCTTTCGTTTTTCTGGAATTGCGGCGATACGCCGCCGTGGGGGCCCACCTGCAGCAGCCGCGTGCTCCGGGCCGTTGGACTGGGCGAATATCTCAAAGACGACAACTACAGCCAAACGAATTATCCGAACAACGGCGTGGGCCCGCAAGCGACCTTTGAAACGGCAGCGTGCCATCAACGCATTTTGGCCGACTTGGCGGCCGCATTCCCCGCGACGATGCCCACGTACGCGAGGAGCGGCAACTACGACCAGAACAACGGCCCGTCGTCGGTGAGCGCGTGGAACGGTGCTTCATTTAAATTGGTGTACAGCTGGGACATCCAGCCGGTTCAGGGTGAAACCGGCAGCGCGATGATCGGCCGGCTGTATCCCATGGCCGTAACCAACGGCTGCGGCGCGGGACAGCCGGGAGCATGAGCCGCATGAACGCGCAACGCGGACAAAGCGTTCCGATTTGGGCATTCGGCACGTTGTCGGCCCTGGTGCTGCTCGCTATGGCGTTGAATTACGGATCCACGCTGCGCTGGCAGATTCGCGCGCAGAACGCTGCAGATGCGGCGGCACGTGGAATGCTTGCCGTGCAGACCTCTCAGTGGAATGAAACGATTGCGGCGGTGCATGCCGCGGCGCTGGAAGAATACCGCTTGCGCCTGATCATGAACGACCTGCTCGAGGTCATTCAAGGCAGCGGCGGATGCGATGCCAAGACCGGAGACAGCGGCCCGTCGACGTGCAGCGCGATGTACGCCAACTTGCGCCAGCGGTATTTCGACGGTCTTCAGCGCTACACGAATGACATTCTAGTGCTCAACCGCATTTCGTACCCGAGCCAATCAACGCAGATTTCGCAAATCAAAGCGGCGCTCGCGCTGTATCAGCAGAATTGCGGCAAGTCGACCGGAGGGGACTGCGCGTTCAACTATTCGCTGGTAGCTGCCAGTCCGCGCCACGACAGCTACGTCGAGGACGTCTATGCTGATTGCTGCGCGTTTGCGGTGGGCGGCAACACGACCGGAAATCCCAAAACCGATCTCTCGCCGCTCGACGTAGAAGTCATTGCGTGCGCCAACGTTCCGCCGGCGTTCCCGTCGTTCTTCAACTTCACGCCCCAAACGTATCAGGCAATCGGCCGCGCTGCCGCTACGAGCATCATGGGCACGCAGGAGTTCATGTATGTCGGATCGCTCGTGAACCCGTCCTCGAATTCGGTGTTTCAGGGTGCGGAATATCCGGAGAGCGCGACCAATACGCCGATCTTCAGCGGAGACGACAACAACTACCGCATCGATTACGGCGGTAATCCGAACAATGCGGACAACCAGGGTAATCCGGCGGTTTCGGACGGTAAATGGGGCTTCACCTACACGCCGCAAAACGAGGGCTTTCTGGCTGCGACCGGCTGGTGGGAGTCGATGGCGATCAAACCGTTTTCGGGCCAGCTGAGCAACGGAGTGCAATACACGTGCAAGTGAGTTTGCGGGCGCAGCGTGGGACGGCGATGGTGGAGAGCGCAATCTTCATGCCGCTTTTTCTACTGATCCTGTTCGGCATCATCTGGGCAGTTCAGTCCAGCGTGCAGTCCGAGCGCGTACAGATTGCGGTGCGCTACGGCGGGCTCGTTTCGAACGAAGCGGCGCCGTACGTCGGTTACAGTTTGTATGGATTGTATTTAGCCGCGGCCTCACCGGCAGTGAACACCAGCTGCAGCAGTCCGACGACCGACGCGCTTACCGATAGCGGCGCGTTTCCGGGACCGACGTCGGCACCGTTCTGGTCGCCGGAAGCCAATAAGACCAGCGGTTCGTGCACGAAGGGCGCCGCAGTGTTGAGCGGCGGGAATTTGAGCTCGTCCTTAGTGTTCTTGAGCACGCAAAGCAGCATCACCACGCAGGTACTCGTTCCGACGCTTTTGCAGCCGACTTTGAAAACTGCAAATCAAAATCTCTCGGCTTCGCAAACCTTCTTCGATACGCCGGATCTGGGCACGCTGATGAAGTGCTACTCCGATTTGGATAGCGCCGTGACGCAATCGCTAACGAATGCGACGCTGAACGTGACCGCGGCGGCGACGCCGCTGCCCGACAACAATCCCACTACTCCTTTGGCGGTGTCTTGCTGATGTCGACGTATGCCCTGGCTATTCCGGAATCGTACGCGCCTCGTCCGGCGACGTACGGCACGCGCGCGCAGCTTGCGGGTGCGACGGGCGACGTGGAAGGATACTTGGCGCTTGCGGGCTGCGACAAGCGTGCGGGCACGGCCAGTTATGCGCTGCGTATCGTGAATCAAAGCGAAACGGCGCTTCGGGCGCGCATGACGTGCGCGACGCTTCGCGGCGAATCTATTTTGGCGTATCCGCTGGACGTGCACATCGCGCCGTTTTCCGTTTCGGAAACGCTGTTGCCGGTGCGCATTGCCGACGTCGGGCCGTACGATCGCGCCATCGTGCAGATCGAAGGCGGTCCGATCGCGTTCTCTTTGGAAGCGCCGGCGCCCGCGCGCGTCGGGAAGTCTCCGCGCTGGATCGCAGCAGCGGCTGCCGCCGTCGTGTTTACGATCGCTTCTGCTTGTGCTGCTGCGTTTGCGACGCCGCGCCTCGCGCTGCTTGCCGCTCCCGAACGATCCTTCGCCGGGACGACGATAGACGTGCCGTACGCGTTCGGAGGATGGGCCGCGCTTCAGTACGCGTTGTCGACCCGCGACGGACGGCAGATAACTGCTGGATTGCTGCGCGATCGTGAAGGAACGATCCATTTTGCGGTTCCGCCCTCGGCGGGTTCCGACATGACGCTCTCGGTAAACGTAACCGGACCTCTCGGGCGCATCTCGACCGTGCGGCAAATCGCGATCGTTGCGCCGCCGCCGGTACACAAGTCCCCGGCTGTTTCAGCTGTCGTGCCGCGGATTAGTGCCTTCGCCGTTGCGACGCCGAATGTGCGCGCCGGCGAACTGATGCGCGTGACGTACATCACCAACGCGCACGACGGCGAAATCTGGCTGATCGACGAGAACGGCCAATTGTGGGCGCGTGAGGTGATTGCGCCGCAAACCGGTGAAACTGATTTCAAAATTCCACAGGCGGCTGCAGGCAAACAACTCCACGTCGTATTGCACGCCCGCATCGGTGCGGCGGATACCGTGGCCAATGCCGTCGTGACCGTCCTGCCGGGCGCAGTTGCGGCCCAGCCGCCGGCGTCCGCCCCGGCGGGCGACACGCTCACGCTTTCGGCCGACCGGGTGACGCCCGGCCAAACCTTCACGGTGACGATCGCCGGCGAGCACACCGACGCGGCGGTCGTGCTGACCGACCAGAGCGGCAATCAGGTCCAACAGGGCGATATCGCCGCGGACCAGGACGCCGTAACGTTAACGGCGCCGGCCGTCGAGACTGCCTCTACCTATTATGTGACGGCCAACATCGCGCAGGGAAATGCCCAGCAGACCGTCGTCCGCAAGATTACCGTAGAGCCGGCCCACTAAAACCAAGCGGCCAAGTCTCCGATTATCCGACTAGCGGGTGAAAGGAGACATGGAAGTACCGATCGTGCCTGCCGCGCTGCCGCGGCTGCCCGCGTTTGCTCTCGAGCGGCGCCGGCTGCTGGACCGCTATACGCGCGGCTCGTTGACCGTTATTGCAGCGCCTTCCGGTTACGGAAAGACGGTGCTTGCCGTGCAAATCGCCGCGCAAAATCCGGCGCAGTTCGCGTATGTTCCGGTGCGCATCGGCGAAGACGATGCATCGATCGCCTCGCGCTTACGCGCTGCGACGGAAGGCGGTCGCACCCCAATCATCGACGACGCGCATCTTGCCGCGCCTTCCGGACGCCATGCCATCCGTACGTTTCTGCGCACCCTGGATTCGGCGATCGATGCGATCGTGTGCACGCGCAGCTGCGACGGCGTCGTCGAGCATCGCACGTTGTTCGACGGTTCGGTCAGCGTCGTCGACGATGCAGATTTGGCATTCACGGCGGCGGAAGTGCGCGCCCTATGCGAACGCTTCCAAGTCGCGTTCAAAGAAGTCGCCCTCGCCGAGTTCATGCAGCGCACCGCTTCCTGGCCGATGGCGGTTTGCGGCGCTCTTCGCGCCGCCGGTGAACGGTCTTTGGATGTCGGCGCGGCAATCGACGAGTGGTACCGTTTGCATTCTGCCGGCGTTGCGCGATTCATTGCGGACGAATGTGCGCGCGTTCCGGATGGCGCGCCGTTTCTGGCGCACGTTCATCATCCGGGACCGGTAACGCCGGAAGAGCTGGCGGCGTGGCACGCATGCGGCCTATTCGTCGTGCGAGCCGGCAAAGAGTATCGCGTCATTCCCGTTGCCTACGGCGTTTTTGGAAATGAACCGGGATTAGGCGCCGCAAACGCGCCCGCTATGCAGGTTCACTTGCTGCGCCACGACGTGGCCGCCGCAATCGGCGACGTGCGGATTCGCTGGGTGCGGCACAAAGACGCGCAGCTGGTCAAGTATTTGATTTTGAAGAGCGGCGCGCCGGCCACGCGTACCGAGCTGATGGAAATCTTCTGGCCCGGGCGCGACCGCAACATCGCCGCGCAGAACCTGCGAACGACGTGCAGCAACATCCGTCGCGCGATCCGCGCCATCGTCGGCGCCGAGTCGGTCGATCGCTATTTCGAATCGTCCGGCGACATCCGCGTTTCAGCAACGGTCATCAGCGACATCGAAAGTTTCACGACCGAAATATCGCGCGGCCGCCTTGCTCTAGCCGCGGGCGACGCCCGCACGGCACGTGCGCATTTCAAAGCTGCTCGCGACATCTATCGCGCCGATTTGCTCACCGGGATGCCGGCTTGCGGATTCGAAGACTTGGCGTCGTCGCTGCGCCACGACTTCGGCGAAGCAGTACACCGGCTGCGCACCCTTCCGGATTTTTCAGAACCGCGCGCCAACGCTTCCTAGTCACGACTCGTCATCGTGAGGCATCGAACCACCCCGAGGAATCGAGGGGCCTCGTCATCCTGAGGTATCGAAGGACCCTGAGGAA
>DASZHD010000007.1:0-8403 GCA_035938175.1 Vulcanimicrobiaceae bacterium | reverse complement strand
CGAGCTGACCGCCGGTAGTTTGACCGTTGAACGTCTGTTGCGGAACGAAGAGCGTTCCGTCTGCCGCTACCGTGAAGTACACATACGATCCTAGGCCGTTCGTAATTCGGTGCGCGCACGTTTTGCCGCCCGGCGCGTATCGGCAGATGAAGCCGGCGTCTCCGTTGTAGAGATTACCCGCCGAATCGAAACCTCCAATGATGCCGGCCGACAATCCGGTTGGCGCGCCGTGCGTCGAATTCGGAGCGAACGCGAAGATGCCCGAAGGGCCAAAAGCATATCGGTTGATCGAGACAAACAGGGTATCGGTCCCGTCGATCGCGGCACCGCGGAAAGTCAACGCCGTGTTGTTCCCCAGCGGCACCGGAATGATTCGAGTCGGCGTCGGGCTGCCTTTATCGAAGATGACCAGCCCTCCGGAATTCAGGACACCGCCGCCGAACAATATCGCTATCGTATCGTCCGCGCTAATTACGATATTTCGCGGTGCGCCGAATTTGGAAGCGAGCGTTTTGAACGGCGTCGAACTCCCGGGTTTGTAGACCGTGACGTTTCGTACGTTGCCGACGTACAAGTCGCCGCTTGGGTCCACTGCAAGCGCGGTCGGCCCTTGGATGCCGCTTGTGATCTTTCCAGTCGGCCCGGCCGCGATGTTTGAAGGGTCGAACAGGTAAACGGCATTCGTTGCATCCTCGGCGACATAGAGTACGCTGTGGGAGCCGGCCGCGACTCTTCCGGCCTCGAGATGCGTCATGGCGGCGGGCGAGACTGCACTACCCGTGGGCGCGGAACATGCGGCAAGCGCGCTCGCGACGATCGCGGCGGCTGCACGTACGCTCGTGAACTTCATTTCAAAAAATATCCTCGCTGATTTCTAATCAACGAGTACTATGCGCAACGCGAGACAAGAGTTCGCTGGACTTACGACGCTTCGTCTTCGGCGTCGTCGAATGTATGAAAAACGCGATCGCGCCATTCGAGCTCGTCTCGAATCGCGCGGCGGACGCGCTGCACGTCGGTCCCGAGTTGCCGGATCCGTTCGCGGAGCGGGGCTTCGGCTTGGTCGTGAGGCTCCATTTTTCTGTAGGTCGTGATTCCATTTTTTTGCCGCGTCAAACTAGTCTCTTTGGGAGCGCCAACCATGCCTTCCGCTGGCCGTCGCCGGCCAGATTTCGTCCGCGTCCCCCGTTAAGAAAGCAAGGACTTGGACAATAATGATCTCCGGTATGAAGCGGGATACGGTAACTTACGCGCACATCGTTACGCTGCTGGGATCGCCGCACAAAACGGCGATGGATTCGGCCGGTCTTCGGTACGAGTGGGCATGCGGTTGTCACGGATATTGCGTGACCGCAGATCAGTGCGTCGTGCTGTGGTGCGGCGATCACGAGGCGGCTGTCTAAGCCGCCTCGCGTAGCGTTTCTCGACCGTCTACTGCGTCGTGAAAGTGCCGACTTGCACGCTGGGAGTGCACGAAGAAGCAGTGTTATTGAGTACGACCGCCAGTGTTTCGCCGGGAATGTTTACATTCGTGAACGTGCTCGTTTGGAACACCGGGTTTGCGAACGTCGGCTGCTGGTTTGGCGTTGGTAGTGGAGAGGGCGCCGGTGCGAAAGCATTTCCCAAAAACCCGTTACCTAAGCCGTCCTCCAATTCGATATCCCACGTATTGGGACCGCTGTTCGAAATAGCGGCGTTGGACGCAACAATTACCTGCCCGATGGAATCCGGAACGCCGGTCGCCCCAGGAGCGGGGTACACAAGCACAGTCTGTGAAACACCCGGCGGCGAGCCGCACGGAGCCGGTGGGCCCGGAGCTGCGGCTCCGTTGTTACACGCTGCAAGCGAAACGGCCACGCCCGCAAGCGCTATCCAAGGCAGAAAATTTTTCATGCGCGACATCATTTCAGACGAACCTTAGCATATCCCGGGAAACTCACGGGACTCTAATCTACCCGCTACGGAATGCGAATGTGCGCGCCCGGTTGGAACGGATCGAAATGCATGATCGTGCGGTGCAGCCACGACTTCGGTTTCGAAGTCGGCTTCGGCGTCGCGACGTCGACTTGACGGGCGGCATCGTCGACCGGAGCGGCCGATTGCTGCGGAAGCGGCGTTGCATCGGAAAAGGCTTGCGGCATATCGTCGACGCCAATCGGCGTTGGCGCCGGCGTGGGCGGCGGAGCGGTTACCGTGACGTTTATCACTGCGCCTTTGGCCTCGATCGGTTTTGCCGTTGAGCGAACGTGAGCGCGCTCGGGCGCGTAATACCGGTACGATTGCGCCGGGTATTCGGGCGGGTCGGCGACCGGCGGGTTTGCCGTCGCATCGACCGGATAGAGCGCCTCGGGCGTGCGTTGCGCGACATGTTCCGCAGGTGCGGGCGCGGGCCGCGGCGCTGCTTGCCGCGGCGCGGGCGGCGGCACGGCGATCTTACGCGGCGGCGCGGTCGCGGAGATAGAAACCGGAATCGACCGCATGAACGAGGGTTGCGGACCTTGCGCGGCCGCGCGCGCAGTACTGACCGCGTGCTCGGCAGCCGCGCCGATAATCACCAACGCAATCGCCGTTCCGAATGCGACGAGCGTGCGCTGCCCTTCCGAAATGCGTACGCCCTCTTCGCCGATCGCGACGACGCGATGCTGCGGACATGCTTTGAGTACGTCTTGACTGAACGCATTGCCGAACAGCGCGATCGCGCGCAAGTTGCTTTTCAAAAAGCGCGTGAATGCTTTACGCAGTGCGTCGTCGCTGAGCCCGGGATCGAGCAGAAACGACAGCTCGTTCCGGTAGTACTTGCCTGCACGATCCAATACCGGTGCGACAAGCTCCCGGATGCTCGCGCCGTCGAGCGTGGAAACGTGCCGTTCTACGCCTTGCGCGAGGTCGAACGGATCGGTTTGAGCCAGAATTTCGTCGAGTCGATGGACGGCCACGACACCTCTTTTACCCGGCTTGCGCCAGGCCACGGCTGCCTTAGGGCGAAGGCAGCGAGCACATGATCGGCAGTGTCGGCATTTCTTTAGATGCCTTGCGCAATAACGCGCACGCACTTCGCGAGTTGTGCGCGCCCTCCAAAGTTGCGTTCGTCGTCAAAAGTAACGCCTACGGACACGGTTTGACGGATACTGCTCGAGCGGTTGAACCGTTCGCGGACAGGCTGTGCGTGTATTCGATCGACGAGGCGATCGAGCTGCGCGATGCAGATATACAAAGCAGCATCTTCGTCATGGGGCCTGTGGAAAGCGCAGACCTTGACGAAGCAGTTTCACGCAAAATCGAAATCGCCTTGTGGGACACCGGAAGCTACTTGCGCGAACTTGCTCGCGCTGCAAGCAAGCGCAACACGCGCGCCCCCGTTCACGTGAAGGTCAACACCGGCGTCGCACGGCTGGGACTCGAACCCGGCGATGCACCCGATGCAATCGAAGACTACGTGCGCATTCCGGAGATCGAAGTCGCCGGAATCTTCTCGCACCTGGCATCCGCCGAAGAGTTGGATTCGCCGTTCACGACGACGCAACTCGATCGTTTCACGAAAGTGCTGCGCGCGGCCGAACCGGTGCTCGCGTCGCACGGAACGTCTGCGCTGCATCATATCGCAGCATCCGCCGCGGCAATGCTTTGGCCGCAAACGCGCTTGGACATGGTGCGCATCGGGATCGCGCTGTACGGCTTGTGGCCTTCCGCGGAGACGCGCATCGCAATGAACGGCAGCGCGTTGAAATTAGAACCGGCGCTTTCGATAACGAGCTCGCTCGTTTCCGTGCGTAACGTCGATGCCGGAACGCCGATCGGTTATGGAAATACCTACCACGCGCCAAAGGCAACGCGCATCGGTGTCGTGCCGGTTGGATATGCCGATGGAATTCCGCGTTTGCTTTCGAATCGAGGCGCCTTTATCGTGCGCGGCGCGCGATGCCCGATTGTCGGACGCGTGTGCATGAACATGACGATGATCGATCTGGGGCCGCAATCGCCGGCAATCCCCGGAGAGTGCGTCACCCTGCTTGGTAAGGACCGCGAGGCAGCCGTAACGGCGGACGACTGGGCCGCTTGGGCTGATACGATCAACTACGAAATCGTTGCCCGGCTCCCCGCAGAACTTCCACGGGTAAGCGAATCGTTGCTAGTATAGAAGAGCCATGGTCACCATCGCGGTCAACGGTCATCCGCTACCCGCCGCAGCGATTACGCGGCACGGCCGCGTGCTGCTTCCGATGCGCGTTACGTTTGCGGCCCTCGGCGCGACCGTCCGCTACGAACCGCATGGCCGCGTCATCGTAGCTCGCACCTCCGCGCATGCGGTGCGCTTGCCCATCGGATCGCAAACCGCGCAAGTCGACGCGCATACGGTGCGGCTGGACGTGCCGGCGATCGTCGAGGGCGCCACGGCGTACGTGCCGGTGCGATTCGCCGCGCAAGCGTTGGGCGCAACCGTCGGTTACGATGCCGATGCGGCGCTCGTCACGATCGCCGCGGCAAATTATCGCACGCCGCGCGTGAAGAGCGCGGTTACCGCGCGCGAGCCCGCACCCGACGCGCAAATTCCAACCGCGTATCCGAACATCACCGCGTCGATCGCGGGCGCCGGAGCTTTGCGCAACAGGATATCGCTCTCCGTTGACGGTCAAGACGTTAGCGCGCTTGCGTCCTTCGACGGAAATACGATCACGTATTTGCCGCGAACCGCCATGCCTGCCGGCTCGCATACGGTTGCGTTCGAGGGCACGACGATCGACGGAATACCGTTTGAATCGCAATGGTCGTTTACCACCACCGCAACGCCTCCGGCGGACCAGAGCGCGATGCCCGCGGATTACGGATACCAATTCTACGTGAACGGGCCGGGCTGGTATCACTACGGCGATTGGATGCATTTCACGCTGCTCGCGCCGCCGGGCGGAAGTGCGTATCTCCAGCTTTGCGGCCTAGGCTACCAGTATGCGTTCTGGAACGGCGGAAACGGAAACCAGTATTTCGCCGACGTTCCTGCACCGTATGGATATTGGCTTTCGCAGTGCCCGGTCGAAGCGTTCTACACCGCGTGGAACGGACAACAGTATATCGTGCCGCTTCCGGTGTATGTGGCGATCTACACGATTCCGCAGCCCTATCCGTTCATTGCGGGTCCCGGCCAGGTATGGCCGACGCCTGCACCGCCCGCACGTTTCGCGCCGCTTCCGCCGGATCGCCGGCGAACGGAACCTGTCGCGCTTCCGCTTGGACCGAGATCGGTTGCAAAACCCGTAACGATAAAACCGATCGTGCCGAAACCGATCGCGCCGAAACCGGTCGTGCCGAAACCGGTCGTGATCAAAGCCGTGGCGCAGCCGGTCTCGCAGCCCAAAGCCGTCCTACAGCCGCAACCGCCGCCGGCTAAGCCTCCAGCGCCAGCGCCTCACTCAACGTGATCGTTCCTTCGTAAAGGGCCCGCCCCACGACACACGCATCGACGTTTTCGGGCGCGTCTTTGAAAAGCGCTTGCAGATGATCGAGCGTTCTGGCTCCTCCGCTGACCGACACTCGGGCGGGTCCGGCTGCTTCGGCAACGCGGCGAATCGCTTCGAGATCGTATCCTTCGCCGGTGCCGTCGCGCGAAATCTCCGTGAAGATCACGCGTGATGCGCCCCACTGCACGACACGGTTGACGAGTGCATCGCGATTGACGCGCGTTTCATCTTGCCATCCGCGCACCGAAACCAGGTCGCCCCACGCGTCGATTCCCGCAAAGACGCGATCGCCCAGTTCGTGAATGATATTGCGCGCGATCCGTTCCTCTTCCACGAGAACGGTGCCCAGAATCACGTAAGCGGCGCCGGCATCGAGCCGCGCTTGCGCCTGCGTGAGCGTACGGATTCCGCCTCCAGTTTGTATCGGAACGTCGACGGCGCGGCATATCGCCGCGATGGTTTCGGTGTTTTCTCCCGCACCGAACGCCGCATCCAGGTCGATGACGTGCAGCTGCCGGGCACCCTGCGCCACGAATTCGCGCGCTTGCTGCACGGGATCCGAACCGTACGTCGTTTCACTAGACGGATCGCCTCGTTGCATGCGCACGCATTTGCCGCCGCGCACGTCGATCGCCGGAACGATCAGCATCTAACTTTTCGACGTCCCGTTCGTACGCCGATCGATCGCTTCAAACGGATGGACGGGCGGTCCGGTGTACGTCGCTTGCGGGCGGATAAGGCGGTTGTCGGCAAGCTGCTCCAGGATGTGCGCCGTCCACCCCGCGATGCGTCCGCATGCAAAGATCGGCGTGAATTCGTCGCCAGGAAAACCCAAACTGTAGAACAGCGGCGCGCTGTAGAAGTCGACGTTGGCGTAGATCTTCCGGTCGGGTTTGGTCTCTTGCAGCACTTTGTTGGACGCCTCTTCCAACGCGCGCGCAATTTGATACCATTTCGGATCCGTGGTTTCGCTCAATTTCTTTGCGACCAGTTCCAGATGCTGGGCGCGCGGATCGCGCACTTTGTACTCGCGGTGCCCCATGCCCATGATCCGTTCGCCGCGGGCGAGCACTTCGCGTACGTACGTCTCGGCGCGCTCGGGTTTCCCGATCTCCAACAACACGCGGCCGACGGCGCTGGCGGCGCCGCCGTGCGCTTCCCCTTGCAGCGTTGCGATCGCGGACGTTACTGCTGCGTAGACGTCGGCTTTCGTCGAGGCCGTAACGCGCGCGGAAAAGGTCGACGCATTGTACGAATGATCGGCCAAGAGCACGAGGTAGGTATCCATCGCGTCCTCGGCGGCAGCACTGGGAACTTCGCCGCGGCACATATACAAAAAGTTCGCCGCCTGCGAAAGGTTCGTACGGGGTTCGATCGGATCGAGCCCGCGGCGGATGCGGTCCCACATCGCGACGATCGTCGGAACTTTGGCGATCAATTCGATGGCGCTGTGCACGTCCGATACGTGCGCGCCCTTTGCATCGACCGGCACGAACAGCGAAAGGCCCGAAACGATGGTGCGCAGCACATCCATGGGCCACGCATCCTTCGGCGCGCGTTCCATCGCGTTGATGAGCGGCTCGGGAATCATTCGGCGGGAAGCGAGCTCTTTCGAGAGGCCCGCGAGTTCGTGTTGGGACGGCAGATGGCCGTAAAGCAGCAGGTGAACGACCTCTTCGAAACAAGCGTTCGGCGCGAGATCGTGGATATCGTAACCGCGGAAGGTCAGCCGGCCTTCCTTGCCTTCGACGTTGCTGAGTAGTGTGTTGCCGACGACCACGCCTTCGAGGCCGCGGTCGACGGTGATACCGGTGGTCGACAGTGTAGGGTTCCTCCGGCCCGCACCATTCGGCGGCCCTCGGCGGCTTTCCCCACGGTGCCTGCAGCGCCCGGGGAGCTCCTCCTTAACGTGGGTTTAAGAGGAATCTGCCAAAATTCCAGGCGTGGGCGTCGCGGAGGTAGTAGAAATCCAGCGCGTGTCACCGCTTCTGCACTTACAGCAAGCGTTGCGCTCGCATGGGCCGACGCTTAACCTGCTGTACGAATACGCTCGCGCCGCGTCCGAAGAGGACGAAACGGTGCGCGAAGCGTTTGCAGGCGCAATTGCCACCGTGCTGCACGAACAGCTGCGCCGTTTTTGGAAAGAGTGCGGCGCAAACAAGCACGACTGGAAATCGCTCGGACCGATCGTCGAGGGGAATTCGGTCCCGCAAGTGATTGCCGCCGCGGCAAAGCGTAACGGAAAGAAGCATGGTTTGCGAACGAACTCGGCATGGCCGCTGCTCGAGATGTTGGGCGCCGGCGGCGGATACGCGCGCATCGACGAACTCGTGCGCGCATATGCAATTGCGCTTTGTGAACGATAGCTGCTCGCGTTAATTGGCACTTAAGTGCGGCTTAACGCGGCGCGTGCCATGCTCATTCAATGGAAACGCCGCAGCTCACGTTCGATCAGTGGGCGCAAGCCATCGGATCGCGCGTGCTGGAGGCGATCCCGCAAGCATCGGTAAAGCGAAAATTCGAAGACGTGTACCGCTGGACGTATGCGGGCCGCGAGTGTCAACTACACGCTGTTTCCGATAACACGGCGACCTTAGTCGCATTGCAGTGCGGGCAACGCGCCCTGCTGCACCGGCCGCAGAATATCGAGATCGCGGGCGACACGCAAGCCGACGTCGCGGCGCGGATTATCGGCTGGTTTACGAAGTAACGCGCGTCATGCTGAGGCATCGCTTGTCATGCTGAGGTATCGAAGCACCCTGAGGTATCGAAGGGGCAGTTCTCTCCTCGCAACCGCGCCCGACGTTCCGCTTCCGTGCGAAACGCTGCCCTACTGAATCGAGCGCTTCACGCCACGTCCGTGTTTAGGCGCTCAATTCAGATGGTTGCGAGGAGAGAGCTGCCCCTTCGATACCTCAGGGTGCTTCGATACCTCAGCATGACAAGTTAT
>DASZHD010000006.1:0-50562 GCA_035938175.1 Vulcanimicrobiaceae bacterium | reverse complement strand
AACCCTGGTGGTCGTCGAAGGCTATCTGGACTGTATCGCGCTGCACCAAGCGGGATTCGAAAATGCCGTCGCGTCGCTCGGAACCGCTTTTACCGAAAAGCAAGCTCGCGAATTACGAAAATACGCGGACGGCATCTTTCTGTGTTTCGACGGCGATGCTGCGGGCGGCGCGGCCGCGGCAAAGGCGATCGACATCGCGGTGAAAGCCATGGAGAACGCGGGATCTTCCGTACGCATCGTCTCGCTGCCGTCGGGCGAGGACCCCGACACCTTCGTACGATCCAAAGGCGCGCCGGCGTTTGCCGAGCTGCTGCAAGCGGCCAAGCCCGCGATCGAAGTTCGGCTCGAGCGAGAGGTTGAGCGCTTGCAGCGCGGGTTTGATTCGCCCGCAAAATTGGCCTCGGCAGCCGAAGCCCTGATTCAGCGCATGACGCCGAAACTGGAATGGGATCGGTGGCGTGTATGGATTGCGAAACGATTGAAGGTCAACGAGAACGACCTCCGGAATAGCCGTTTCCTCGCGAACACGGCGAATTTTACGCCGCGTTCTGCCGGCGTCGCACCCGCAACTCGTCATCTGTCCCATGCCGCGCAGCCGTCAACGTTCGAACGCGACGTGCTTTCGATTGTGTTGGAAGAGCCGGCATTGCTGCAGGAGTACCGGGAGCGCATACCGGCGGACTGCTTCCGCACCGCGCCGTATCGCCGCATCTATGCCGTTCTGGCACAGAATGCGGACCGGCTCGTGCGTCCGGCAGATGTTTTCGCGATGTTTGCCGATGATAACGAGAGCGTGGGGTTGCTCACCTCCCTGGGCCAGCCCGACCGGAGTTCCACCGTCCGGTACGAGGACTCGGAACAGCGGCGGGCGCACCTTGAGCGAGTAGTCGAAAGACTGCAACTGGACGAACAGCGCCGGCGTTATCAGGAGTTGTCGCGCCGTATCGACGAAATGCTGACGAACGGGCAAAACGTCAGCACCGAACTGCGCGACGAGTTCGATGCACTGGTTACACAACTTAAGAAGTAAACGAAAAGAACGAACGATGACGGCGCCGGACGGGCGACGCAGACAAGAAAGGGGGTGAACGAAAAAAATATGCCGAGAAAGAGACCATCGCCCAGCGCAAACGGCGCAACCGCGACCGCAGAAGCCGTACCCGCGACCATTGAGGAACTCAAGAAGAAGATCCTCGAGCGCGGAAAGAAGCGCGGCTCCATAACGCTCGACGAAATCAATACCGAAGTCGGCCGCTTCGCGGAAACGCGCGAAGAACTGAACGAGGCGGAGATCTTCGAAGATCTCATGACCGACCTCAATGCCGCCGGCGTCGAAGTCGTCGAAGACGCGGACGAAGACAAGACCGAAACCGAGGAAGGCTCCGAGGAGCAGCTTTCGGCCGGTTTGGCTTTGGACGACCCGGTCCGCATGTACTTGAAAGAGATTGGCCGCGTGCCGCTGCTTTCGATGGAAGACGAAAAGAATTTGGCCATGCGCATCGAGGCCGGCGAAAAGGAACTCACCAAGAACGGCTCCGCGAATCAAGTTATCGTCGTGCAAGGCGAGGAGGCGAAGCGCCAGCTCACCGAGGCGAATCTTCGGCTGGTGGTTTCGATCGCAAAGAAATACGTCGGCCGCGGCATGCTCTTCTTGGACTTAATTCAAGAAGGCAATCTGGGGTTAATCCGGGCGGTCGAAAAATTCGATTACCGTAAGGGGTACAAGTTCTCCACATACGCCACGTGGTGGATTCGTCAGGCGATTACGCGCGCTTTGGCCGATCAGGCGCGCACTATCCGCATCCCCGTGCACATGGTCGAGACGATCAATCGCCTCATCAAAATTTCGCGTCAGCTTCTTCAAGAGTTGGGCCGCGATCCGTCGGTCGAGGAAATAGCCGCCGAGATGGGTTTGACGCCCGAAAAGGTTCGGGAAGTCATCAAAATCAGCCAAGAGCCGATCTCGCTCGAAACGCCGATCGGCGAAGAAGAAGATTCGCATCTGGGCGATTTCATCGAGGATCAGGAAGCGGTGGCACCGGCCGAAGCCGCATCCGTCATGCTGCTCAAAGAGAAGATGCAGGACGTGCTGCAAAACCTCACGGAACGCGAGCGCAAAGTGCTGGTGCTACGTTTCGGTTTAGAAGACGGCCATCAGCGCACGCTCGAAGAGGTCGGCCAAGAATTCGGCGTTACGCGCGAGCGCATCCGCCAAATCGAGGCAAAGGCGCTGCGGAAACTACGCCATCCCTCGCGCGGCAAAGCGCTCAAAGATTACTGGAGTAACGAGTAACCTCTTCGGTATCGTCGTCGTCGCGATCGCCGTACTTCCGCCGCATCCGATCGCGGCGGTATTGCACGAAGCGTTCAACGTAGAACGGGTCGAACTGCGTCCCCGCGCAGAGCTCGAGTTCCTCGAGGGCGTCGCGTTCCGATATGCCGCAGTGGTACGAGCGGTCCACGACCATCGCAGAATAGGCGTCCAGCACGGCAATAGCACGCGCGATCGGGTCGATGTGCTCGCGGCTCAGCCCGTGCGGGTAGCCTTGACCGTCCCATCGCTCGTGGTGCTGGCCCACAATCGCGGCAACGCTTTGATACCGGTCGTAACGTTCGAGAATGTCCTGTCCGAATCGCGCGTGTTGCTGAATCGCGCGATACTCCGCGGGCGTTAGCGTCGAGGGCTTCAGCAAAATTCGATCCGAGACGAGCAACTTGCCGACGTCATGCAGTAAGGACGCTTGCAAGAATTTGCCGACCGCAGCCTCGTCAAAATC
This sequence comes from Vulcanimicrobiaceae bacterium, assembly GCA_035938175.1. Lineage (GTDB taxonomy): Bacteria > Vulcanimicrobiota > Vulcanimicrobiia > Vulcanimicrobiales > Vulcanimicrobiaceae > DASRDE01. The sequence goes on along the minus strand of DASZHD010000006.1, from coordinate 47,785 downwards.
CAAATTGAACGCGCTCCACTCCTTTGCCAGACCGTTTACGTGCAGCAAATGCAAGCGCGTCCACGGATCGTGATTCAGCAAACCGTCCACGATCGTTTCGATCCCGCTGAAGGAGCCGTACGGCTCCATCGCGGGTGCCTCGTCGGAGCCGACCGGCGTCCCGGCTTGCTCGCGGCTAAGCTCGCAGCGGTGTGCGCAGATCGCTATCAGATCGCCGCGCAGCGGTGCATCGATGGGCGCCAGCGCATAGCCCAAGCCCATCGAGACCGGGACTTTGCCGGCGCCGTAGCAGAATCGCACCTCCGCGAGTTTGCGGGCAACCCGCGAAACGAACAGACGCGCACCGTCCGCATTTTCTGCTTGCCACGCAAGAACGAAGAGATCCGAACCGTAACGGCCGATCGCCGGGGCTTCGGGTTGAAACTCGCGCAGCGCTCGCGCGGTTCGCCGCAAGAGCTCGTCGCCGGCGTCAAAACCGTACGTTTCGTTGAACGCCGCAAAATTTACGATGTTCACCATCAGCAGCCCGACCGGTTCTTTCGGCGTCGCGCCGTCCACTAACGCGCGAATCTCGCGCTGAAGGCGCGAGTGATTCAGCAGGCCGGTCAAGCTGTCGATGTTCTTGACGTGTTGCAATCGTGTAAAGTCGTCCACTTCGGACCCTCCGTCGGCTGCTCCGGGGCGGCAGCCGTTGGCACAGCATACGCGTGCAACGTTATCCGACCGTGCGCGTTGCGTTAGAGGGACGAACGCTGGAAGCGCCGCAGGATACGCGGCGGGCGTTCTGGGGCCGTCACTATCATGTTGGAAATTCATCTTTTCGGCCGGCCGCAGCTGCGTTATGACCACGCGGCCTTTCCGTTTCGAGCGCCCGAGCGCGCCCTGTCGGTGCTGGCCTATTTGCTGCTCCACCCGGGCAAGCCGCTCGCACGCGACGCCGTCGCGGCCGCGCTGTGGCCCGGCCTTGCGGATCAGCAAGCCCGTGCGAAGCTTCGCACCCACCTGCACTACCTAACGCATGGCGGCCTGCCGCCGCTCGCGACGCCCTGGATCCTTGCGGACAAGCGGACCGTTCGCTGGAATCCCGATGCCCGGGCGTGGGTCGATGCAATCGCGTTCGAGCAGCTTGCGGCTTCGCCGGAAACCGAGGAAGAGGCAGCGGCTCTGTACGCCGGAGATCTGATGGAGGCGTACGAGGACGAGTGGCTCCTTGCGCCGCGCAAGCGGTTGCGCCAACGTCAGGAAGAGCTTCTCGCCGCCCTGGTCCACCGTCACCGGTCGGCGGGCCGCGCCGGGCGCGCGATGGAGTTCGCAAACCGTTTGCGCGCGCTCGATCCCTGGCGCGAGGACGCCGTTCGCGCCGTGATGGCGCTGAAGCTCGAAACGGGCGATCGCGCCGGCGCAATGCAGACCTACCGCGATTTTGTTCTGTACCTTGCGGATGAATTAGGCGTCGCGCCGATGCCCGAGACGATCGCTGCATACGAACGCCTTAGTTCCGGCGAAATGCCGGACTCCGCGTCCGCGCGCCGGATCGCTCCGCCGCGGACTGTTTTGCCCGCATACATCACGAGCTTCGTCGACCGCGAGATCGAGGTGCACGCGCTTCGGCAATCGCTATCCGATCGGCGGCTCGTAACGTTGACGGGCACGGGCGGAGTGGGCAAAACGCGCCTTGCCGTGGAGGCGGCGCGCAAACTGGTCGATCGCTTTACCGACGGCGTTTGGGTCGTCGAGCTCGGTTCGCTTGCGGACGAGGAACTGATCGTTCCGGCCATCGCCGGCGTGCTGGGGCTCGTTCAAACGGACGAGAGCGCGCTGGTTGCGTGGCTGAGCGATCGCAACGCCTTGATCGTCCTCGACAATTGCGAGCATTTGCCCGCCGTCGCCGCAATAGCGCAGCGCTTGCTGCAATCGTGTCCGGGCTTACGAATTTTGGCCACCAGCCGCGAACCGCTGCGCGTAACGGGCGAATATGTAGAGCGCGTCCCGTCGCTGCCGACGCCCGTGCTGGAGGGGCCGCTATTCCCGTCGTTTGCGCAATTGCGCGAGACGCCCTCGGTAAAGCTGTTCTTGGAACGCGTCGCGGACGTTTCGCCGGCTTTCGCAATGCGCGACGATTCGGAAGCGGACTGTCGCGCGCTCGTCACGATCGCGCAACGTCTCGACGGAATTCCGCTCGCGATCGAACTCGCGGCCGCGCGCGCGAGCAGCTTGCCGATCGGCGTGCTTGCGGAACGTCTGGAAGATCGCTTCTACTTACTTACCGGCAGCGATCGAACAGCTCTACCGCGGCATCAAACGTTGCGAGCGACGCTTGATTGGAGTTATGAATCGCTGTCGGACGGCGAACGAACCGTATTTTCACGTTGCGGCGTCTTTTCGGGCGGCTGGACGTCGGCCGCCGCGCAAGCGGTATGTACGCTGTTGCCGGCGTGGCAACTGGAAGACGTTCTCAGCACGCTCGTCGACAAATCGCTCGTTCAGGTCGACCAGCGCGGCGCCGATCCCCGGTACACGATGCTGGAATCGATGCGCGACTACGCGATCGAACGGCTGGATAAACTCGGCGAACGCGACGAAGTGCATGCGTTACACGCCGCATATTTCGCGCTGCTCGCAAACGAGAATGCATGGTTCGGCTCCCGTCCGCCGTCATGGATTGCCGCGCTGACGCCCGAACTCGATAACCTGCGCGCGGCGATGTCGTGGGCGCTTCACGCCGGCAAGAACGTTCGCACCGGAGCGGCTCTCGCAACCGCGTTCGGCTGGTATGCAAACGTGGACCCGATGCTTATCGAGGCGGCGAACTGGTGTGACGAGGCCCTAACCGCGTTGGGCGACGATCCCGACGCGGAGCTGGAGGCTCCGCTGCGCCTCGCGCTGGCACGCTGCGACGCGTGGCTGATGCACTACCAAGATGCAGTTGCTGCGAGTGAGCGCGCGATGGCCCTGTTCGAGGCTCTGTCGCGCCCCGTGGAATTGGTGCTCGCGATGTACTTTAAGGCGCGCTGCCTCTCGTACGTCGGTGAAACGGAGAAAGCGCGCGCCTATGCGGATGAAGCCTTGCGGCTTGCGCAAGAGAGCGGCGATCTTCGAAGCGTAGCGTACGCGCTTCACGCAAAAGCCCGCGTAACCGCCGACGCGCAGCAGCGCGATGCGCTCATGCTCGCCGCCGCCGAGGCATTCAGGGCCATCGGCAATCCGCACGGCGCGATTGTAGCCCTGATCGATTTGGGCGAATCGCGGTATGCTGCGGGAGACTACGAGGCTGCGCTCCGCGACGCCAAGGAAGCTTTGACGTACTTGAGTGAGGACGTGGAAATGCATTGGGCGGACATCGTGCTCGCGCGCTGTAACGCAGCGGCTTACGCCCTCGCAGTCGATGACGTCGAAGCTGCGCGCACTTTCGCGCAAGGTGCGGTGGAATTGGGGTACCGGATTGGCGATCACCGCATCGGCTGGGCGTTCGGACATTTGAGTGCGGTTGCGCTCGCGCGCGGCGACTTCGCGACGTCCGCGAAGTTGTTGGGTGCGTCGAACAAACAATACGAACAGATCTCGTGGAAGCGTGAGCCCACCGAAGAGCACGTGTACGTGAAGGTCCTTGGAGCGCTCCGGCGGGCGCTGCCGCAAGAACGGATCGACGGCTATATGCGCGAAGGATCCGGTTGGCGCACGGCGGAGGCCGTTGCGGCGTCGCTCGCATTGTAGAAGTCACGCAGCGGCGTTCTTTGGCGTTGGTTTTCGAGGAGGGTGAACGTGTTCCGAACGATTTTCGCGCCGCTTTTTGCGGCAGCTATTTCCCTATATGCGCCGCAGGTGACCGGCGCGCCATCGTACGCCGGGAACACGATTCCGGACGGCATCACCGTTCGCGGAACCGGCAACGCAACGGTCATGGCCGATCAGGCGACGCTCACTCTGCGGCTGTTCGGGAGGAATAATACGGCGGCGATCACCGAATCGACGATTGCGCCGATCGTAGACGCGCTGGTTCGAGCGGGCGTGGCGCGCTCCGACATTACAACGCCCGAATATCTTACCGGATCTGCGCAGACGGCGAACGCGACGATTTCCGCCGTCATACACCATCCGACGGTCGCGTTGATTCAAAGCGGAGCCGGCGCGTTGGCTGCCGCCTTCCCGCCAAACGGTTCGATTTTCGTGAGCAACGGTGATGTGCGGCTGTCCGCAGCCGATTGCTCGAGCACGCGCGCCGCCGCGCAAGCGCAAGCGATTCGGCAGGCGCGCGCGAACGCGGAAAGCATTGCCCGCGGCCTAAACGTTCGCGTAGGGCCCGTATTGGCGGTGGACTATCAGAGCAACGCCTTCGATCAAAACGGGGGGTGCTTTTTCAATTACAGCATCGGACCGTTTCCCAATGCGATGTTCACCACGCCCGACGACTATCTTCGCGTTCGCGTCTCCAGCTTCGTTACGGTCCGTTATGCGATAAAATAAGCCCGACACTCGACGGGAGGGCTTGACCGTGAATCCGGAGATCGTTTCTTCCGCAGCTTCCACCGCAGTAGCGCTGTTGGCGCTCGTCTTCACGACGTTCTTGCTGGGCCGCCAGGTTAGGCAAATGGAGCACGAGCGTAATGCTCTGGCGATCTTGGAGGCCATCGAACGGCTCACCGACCCCCGCGTCGTGGCGATATTCGACCGCCTGCGAGACGTCAACGAACGATATCCCGGCGATGCCGATATCCTGACGAAGTACCACGGGTCGGCGGACGAGCGCGACTTTCAAGTCGTGGCGCAATTCGTCGAGACCGTGGCATGTTTGGCGCGGCGCCGCGTGCTGGACGCATCGCTGCTGGTCGACGCCGTCGGGCTTCCGCTGCGCCAGCGGTGGCAAAGCATTCGCGAGTTCATCGATCGCCGCCGCCGCGTCGAGCGCAACGAATACATTCTCGAGAACTTCGAATGGCTCGCCATGTACAGCGCTTGGTGGAAAGACGTTCCGCGCCCGCGCTTCGATCGCAACTACGATTCGCGGCAATTTTCTCGCATCGAATTCCGGGTTTAAGAATTTTTCTTGGTCCTCGGGCGGGTACCGGGTGCGAAACCGCTGGAAAAACCGCATCCGTGCGGTTTTTCCGCTTCCGCGCTTTTCCGCGTCAACAAGTTCTGAAGCAGCCATCCTGGCTGGCGCGGAAAAGTCGCGAAATTTCGCTCCCGCCACCCGCTCCGAGGACCACGAAAAATCTCTATCCGGTTTCGGTCCCGGCATACCCGATGACATTACATTTCGCCGGAGCCGGCGTTCTTGCCGGGATGCACCAGCGGATTCGTCTGCGCGAACGCGCCGTTGGGATTCGGCGTTACCCAAAGTTCCAAGTCCCACTGCGCGGGGAACGTGAAGATCTTCACGACGTCCGCGGCGTTTTGCACTTTGCCGAGCTTGACGAGCGTGGATGCTGACGGATTGCGGATGTTTCCGCCGGCGGATTCGAACGTTTTCGCATTGACCGCCAACCCGTATTTCATCGTGCCGTCCGGCATTTTCAGCACGTAGTGCACGTGCTCGTGCGTAACCTCGACCCAACGCTGCGGATCGACGCCCCAAAGTACCGGACGCGGCGGCACAGAAGTTACGCTTATCGGGATCGAGTAATCCGCGCCCAGAAGTTTTCCGTTCACGTCGTACCAAAGCTGACTCGGCTGCCCGCCGGAGCTGTCCCAGTTGAGATTGGCGTAGCTGATTGCGCCGGTTTCGTCCTCGTTGTTGTACCGGAAGTATCCGGCTTTTTCTGCGTCCGCGGGCGTCGGAAACCGTTTATTCAAGTCCGCCGTGACGCGCTGAACGAACGGAGTCTCCGCCGCCGACGGCTTGCCGGACAGCGTTTCGGAATTTGCGGCATTTGCGCTTGAAAACGGCAAAGACACCCAGCCGGCAATGGCGAGTGCGAACAGCGCACGGTTCATGAACGGCCTCCCGGAGCGTTTACGGCGTGTGCGTCGGTGCTACGCTGGGCGTCGGTTTCGGTGTCGGAGGGATATATCCCGGAGGCGTATCGAGCGGAGCGGGCACGAATGCCGGCCGCGGCGTGTCGACGGATTTCACGATCGGCGGCGGCACGATCACGGCTAGTTGACCGCGGCGCATCTCGAGCGTGGCGCCGGTGCGCGTGCGGATAACCGTTCCCGGCTTCAGCGTGACGTCCGATCCTTTGCGAAGCACGTGATACATGACGTGATACGGGATGAAGATGTCGCCGACGGTATCGGTCACGGCTTGCGTGGATTGTTGACCCGCGGTAGTGTGCGGGTCCAAATGTGAAGTGGGAGTTACGAGTGGAAGAGATTTTCCGCCGGGCAGCGGCAGCGGCTGGAAAAAGATCTCCGCGTACCCGTCGACGTTGCCCATCTGCGCCGCCGAGGTTTGGGTGATTTCGATTTGCACCGTGGCGCCGGCGGGCGCGACGGTTACGCCGCCCAGCACGATCGGGTCGCGCAAATGCGCGCGCACGATCGTGCCCGCTTTGGCATGCGAGCTGATCGTGTCGTCCAATACGAAAAAAACGCTCGAATCTAAGGGGAGCGTCGTGGCATTCGCGGCGATAGCCGCACGAGCCGCCGGCGTGGCATCGACAGAAGCGGCGGCACAGGCCGCCGCGACTGCGAAAATGCCGGCTCGAAAGAGACTAACTCGCTTTTTTCTCGGTTTCGCCGAGTTGGGCTGCAGCAGCTGCGGCACGCTTGCCTTCTTCAATGAGTTGCTTGACCTTCTGGCCACCCTTTTGTCCGATTTGCTCGTAGAAATTGGGGCCGTACCGGTCGCGCGTCGCTTCGCCACCCTTCTTGCCGCCCTTCTTGCCGATCTGCTCGTAAAAAGCGTGACCGTGCGCGTTCTTCGTAGCCTGACCGCCCTTGCGGCCGATCTGCTCGTAGAACTCCGGGCCGTATTTTTTCTTGACGGTTTCGCCGCCTTTTTGTCCGGCTTCGCGGACCGTCATCCCCCCGGCTTTTTTAGGGGCCGGGCCGTTGGGTGTGTTCATCTTGAGTTGTATAACCTCGGTTCTTGCGCCGCCCCAGAAGGACGGCAATCTTATGCTCCATATACTAGAACGCAAGTTCGGTCGGGAAAGTTGGTACAGATTTGTTTAAGAACTTGGTCGGGCTTCTGACGCTCGCCGCGCTCGCCTACGCTCCGTACGTTCAAATCGAGCAACTCGAACAATCGCGTGTACTAGGTAACGGCCGCCTGGCCGCATTCTTAAGCTCCGGCGACCGGCAGGTCGCCTTGCGCGCAGCCTTGGCGATCGGGCGTACCAAGCAGCCGGCAGGTCTCTCCCTCCTGGAGCGCCGTGCCGGGGACCGCGATCCGGCGATGCGGGCCATCGCCGTCTATGGGATCGGCCTGATCGGCGGATCCGATGCCGCCGGACCGGTATTGCGCGCACTCAATGATACCCCCGGCGCGGTGCTCGTAGCGGCGTTGGACGCGACTATCCGTTTGGAATCCGCGCATTCGTTCAATCCCGCACAAGCGGGCCGTGCGTTGGCGCGCGTAACCGCCCTTCAGTCCTCGCCCGACGAAATCGTGCGCGCACGAGCGGCGACGACGCTCTCATCGTTCACGCAGACTGCAAGCTCGCGAGCCGCAGCCATGGCGTTGAGCCGCGCGTTTGCGCGAGAGAAGAGTGCGTTCGTGCGCTGGCACATCATGTGGTCGCTGTATCGCGGCTACGCCAGCGAAGCGCCGCGCACGACGCTGCTCGCGGGCTTGCGCGATCGCGACGAAGTCGTTCGAATCGAGGCGGTGCGCGCATTCGGGAGACGCGACGACCGAAGAGACGCCTCGGTTCTTGCGCCGTTGATGGGCGATGCTTCGTGGCGCGTTCAGGAACAGACGCGCGAATCGCTGGCAGTGTTGACCGGCGGCAAGATGACGGAACATCTGGGGGCGATACCTTCCGGCGTTCATACTCCCGCCCCGATTGCCGACGCGTTGGCGTCGATCCGTGCATTGCCGCGTACCGCGGCATCCGGGAAGCCGGCGCCGCCGGATTTTCAAGCCGTCGACACGCGTGCGAACATCGAGCCCGGAACGATCGCGGGCATTACGGGTCCAGGTAAAGGGCCGCATCCGCGCGCGCGAATCGTGACCACCGCCGGAAATATTTACCTAACACTGTACCCGGAGTGGGCGCCGCTGACGGTCGAGAATTTCTTCAACTTAGCGAACGAAGGCTACTACGACAACAATCCGTGGTTCCGCATCGTTCCGGATTTCGTCGTGCAAAGCGGCGATCCGTCGGCCGATGCGCCGGGGCCGGGCTACACGATTCCCGCGGAAGAGAATCCGATCGAACAAGACAGCTACTGTATTTCGATGGGGTTGGATTATACGAATGGACCGAACGCGCACGCGAAACGCGACTCCGCCGCGAGCGAATTCTACATCACGCTGTCACCGCAATTGCATTTGAATAGCGATTTTACGGTATTCGGGCGCGTCACGTCGGGTTTCGACGTCCTCGGCCGTCTCGTCGAATCGGACAAAATTCTTCGGGTCGAACGGCTCCCGGATTCGTTGAAGTGACGCGCCGCGCCGCGGCGGCTGCCGCGTGCCTGTGCCTTGCCGCATGCTTCGGCACGCCGCAAGGATTGCCGGTAAGCCTTTCCGTTTGCAGCGCGATTCCGAGTTCGCATGGACTCGAAATCGTCACTCGAGTGGGGAACCGCTCGACCAAACCGATCGCGCGTCTCGATCTCGTTGCGGCGTTTTATCAAAATTTCCGGTACGAGCGGTATCACGCGACCGCGTCGCTGAATGCCGAGCTCGATCCGGGCGACGCACGTGATGTGACGTTAGCGGTGCTCGATGCCCCGAATGCAAGCCTTCGCGGTCAAGCCATTCACTGTTACGCAACGCACGTCGGGTATTTGGACGGCACGTCCGACGACGCTCCGCCCGATCGCTGACCGGACGGCTAGTGGGCGGCGTTCACAAGCGCCAAATCCTTTTGCGCCATTTTCAAGTGTTTTTCCAGTGCGGGAAGCACGCTGGACGCAAACGATCGCAGCTGCGGATCGTGTCCCGAACTCGCTTCCTTGCGAAAGAGTGCGATGCCGGTTTTGTGTGCGGCGATCTCGGTGCGGAAATACGTCGCCGGATTGGGCGCTTGCGCGGCTACCTGCGTAGCGTTTGCCCCGCCCGCCGGTTCGGGTGAATTTCCGGAGATCGCGGACGGCGACGTGCCGGCAGACGTATCGATGCCTTTCGGGCCCGCAATCGCGATGAGGCGTTGATTGGCCTGCGAATGATCGGCGGTAATCAGGCCGGCGTACTGTCGCTCGACCGTATTCGTCGAGTTCGACGCGACGGTGGCGCGAGCGAGCTCTTGCGACCCGCTTTGCAGCGCCGCGCGGACGAACGCCGCGTCCGAAGACGATCCGGACCCCGCGGCAATCAGGGTGAACGACAGAACGAGCAGCGAGGAGCGGAAGTTGCGCATGTCCCCCTCTTTCCCACGCGGGGCCGGACGCTAGCAGCGGAGTGTCAGAACGTTTTCTTGGAATCCAACAATATGGTGACGGGGCCGTCGTTGACCAACTCGACGTCCATGTGAGCTCCGAAGACGCCGTATCCGACCGGCAAGCCGCGCGCTTCCAGCAAGGAGCCGGTGCGTTCGTAGAGCGGTTTGGCGACTTCCTCACGCGCCGCGTGGATAAACGAAGGACGCCGTCCTTTACGTGCATCGCCGTGCAGCGTAAATTGCGAAACGAGTAAGACCCCGCCGCGAATCTCCTCGACGCTCAGGTTCATCAGCCCGGAATCATCGGAAAAAATGCGCAAATTTGCAATTTTTTCGGCCATTTGCTCGGCATCGCGCTCGTCATCGTCGACGCCGACGCCCAGCAAAACGAGAAGGCCTCGCGCGCACGCACCGGTTACAGTGCGCTCCACGACGACTTGCGCGCGGCTGACGCGCTGAACGACCGCTCGCACTACCTCGAGAACACACTCGAGAGAGCGAATAGCGCGTTCTCTTTGCGCTCGGCGACGCGCCGGTAAAAATACCCGGCCCAATGCGTCCCGAAGGGGACGTAAATGCGCAGACGATACCCGTCCCGTACCAGCTGACGCTGAACCTCCGGGCGCACGCCGTAGAGCATTTGAAACTCGAAGCGGTCTTTGGCGACACCGTTCGCGGTGGTGAACGACCTGATGGCGGCGATAAGCCGCCGGTCGTGCGTAGCGATACCGGGATAATTTCCGTGCGTCAGCAGATTCTGAGCGCATTCCAGATACTGACGCCGGATGTCGTTCATGTCTTTGTACGCAATCTCCGGCGGCTCGTTGTACGCGCCTTTGCAGATACGCACGCGAGCGCCCAGTTCGATCGAACGCGCGACGTCGCGCGGCGTTCGCTTCAAGTACGCCTGCAGCACGGGTCCGACGTTTTGCTGCTGCGCGTACGCGCGTTCGAACACCCGCAACGTCGCGTCGACAACCGCCGACCCTTCCATGTCGATGCGGACGAACGGATCGGGATTCTTCTGTGCCGCGCGCGTGAGAATCGACCCCAGGTTCTCGAGCGCGAAATCTTCGCTCAGCAGCAAACCCATAGCAGTCAGCTTGACCGAAACGTTACTCTTTACTCCGGTGTTCGCGATAGCGTCCAGCATTCGGAAATATGCGTCGCGCGTCTTGACCGCGGCGTCCGGGTCGAGTACATCCTCCCCCAGAAAATCCAGTGTGGCGGTCATGCCCTGCGCGTTCAGGCGGCGAACGGCCTCGATGGCCGAGTCGATCGTTTCGCCAGCGACGAAACGCTTTGCCAAAAAGAAGAAGCGGCGCGAGAAAAGGGAGTCGGGAGCTAAGAGGCGGTCAATCACAAAAACCGCCTATACGACGCGGCGCCGCAAAGCCCATTGTACCGTCACGACGACGGCGGCGAGCACCACGAAGCCGTACGTGAGCGCCAGCGATGCGCCCACTCCCTGTGCGGAAAGCGCGACGTACAACTCCACCGGAAGCGACGTCGGATGGTATGCGACGATTGACGTCGCGCCGTATTCGCCGATCGCGCGCATCCACGCGAGCATCATGCCGGCCAGCACGTTCGGTGCGGCGAGCGGAAGCGCAATTTTGAAAAACAGCGCTGCCGGTCCGGCGCCGAGCGTGCGCGCCGATTCCTCGTACGCGGGATCGATCGAACCGAACGCCGCAGTTGCGGTTATCACGACGAACGATCCGGCGACGAAAAGCTGCGCGAGCGCCACGCCCCAAATCGAATCGACGAATGTGAAGCCGTGTGCCGCGAGCAGCGAACCGAGCGGTGTGCGCGTTCCGATCGTCTGCAGCAGCATGATGCCCGATGCAACCGGGGGGAATGCGAGCGGTAATGCCAAGAGCGAGAGCGCAACGGCGCGCGGCGTTGCAGGCGCGTGCGCCAGCGCGTATCCGGCCGGAACGCCGGAAGCTGAAGCTGCAAAGACGGCGATCGCGGAAGCAACCAAGGACACGCGCAGCGCACTCTGCGCCGCGGGCTGTGCGAATGCGTCGACGACCGCCCTGGGCGGCACTGCTGCGAGCATCGCGATCGCAGGCCCTATCATTACAAGGACCAGCACGGCGGCGGCCGCCCAAAACCATTTCATACAGAAAACTTTACCAAAACCGCGTTCCCGAGCGAGGCGCCGGACGCCTTTGCGGGAAAAGACCAGCGACATGACGCAGCGCACTTGGCGTGTTCTCATTGCCGACGACGATCCGGCCATTTGCACGTTGATCGAAACGGTGCTTCGCAAAGGACCTTATCAAATCGTGATCCGCAACGACGCAGAAAGCGCGCTCGTCGCATTGGATCGTGAAGGCCTGTTCGACATCATCATCTGCGACTTCATGTTGCCCGGCATTTCGGGCATCGATCTGATCGAACGCCTGCGCGCCGACGAACGCACGCGCAACGTGCCGATTCTGATGATCTCCGGGCACACGAATTACGCGATGGACGGACGCGCAAAAACCGCGGGTGCAAATCTGTTTCTGAACAAGCCGTTCACCATCTCGCAATTGCGCACGGCCGTGAACAGCCTGCTGGCGCAACCCAAAGTCGACCCCTTCGAAAACTCGGCCGCACGTTAGGCGCCCCCGGCGTGGGCTTGCTGAAGATCTTCGTCGTGGCCGTTTCGCTCGGTCTCGACGTCTTTGCCGTCGGCATCGGTGTCGGGATGCGCGGTACCGATTGGCGCGTCAAGGCGCGAATCGGTCTTGCCTTCGCGAGCGCGGAAGTGATCATGAATCTGGTCGGCGTCGCGCTGGGCAAAGCGGCGGGAGCGTTGATCGGCGATTTCGCGGGCTATATCGGCTTCGCAGCGCTCTTCGGCGTGGGTGCGTACATGATCGTCGAGGCGGTCCGGGAGGCGGAGCAAAAGACGCCGGTCGACTTCTCTCGAGGGTGGGGACTATTCTTGGCCTCACTGAGCATCAGCCTGGACTCGTTGGGAATCGGTTTCTCGATTCTCTACATCGGGGTGCCGCTGATCTTGGCACTGAGCATCATTTTTGCCGTTTCGATCTGTTCGACGCTGCTCGGCTTGACCACGGGGCGAATGCTCGGGCGTCGCGTCGAGGAAGGCGCCGAGCTGTTTTCGGGCATCATCCTGATGCTGACCGGTTTGGCGTTCGCGCTCGCCAAAGCGTTCCACGTCGGCTAGATCGCAGATCCCGGTCCCTGCGGGATTTTGCGTGGCGCCTTGCTAAAGTATCGGCCCCGAATCTCGCCGGTTCCGGAGGCCTGTCCTGTTCAATTACGTAATGCGGCGAACGCTGCAGGCGATTCCGCTGCTCATCCTGATCTCGCTCATTCTTTTCGTGATTCTGCACAGCGCACCGGGCGGCGGACTAGGTCCGTACCTGCAGAATCCGCACATTACCGCTGCGGACATTGCGCGCTTAAAACACAACCTGGGTTACGATAAGCCGATCCCGGTTCAATACGTGCTATGGCTCGGCCGTGTAGTCGAGGGCGACTTCGGCTACTCGCTGAGCAACTCGGAACCGGTGTTCAACGCGATCGTCGAACGGCTGCCCGCAACGCTGGAACTGATGGTAAGTTCCTTTGTTATCGCGTTCCTGATCGGCGTGGGTGCCGGGCTCTTCGCCGCAGTGCGTCCGTACTCGGTTTGGGATTACTTCATCACCACGGGCGCGTTCTTCGGACAGTCCATGCCGGTTTTCTGGTTTGCGCTGATGATGCAGCTCGCGTTTGCGGTGCACGGCATTCCGTTACCGGGCGGGTACCAGATCTCGCTGCCGTCGGCGGGTATCTCCAGTTCCGACACGTTCGATCTGGGCGATCGCTTGACGCACCTGATCTTGCCCGCGATCGTTTTGGCGCTACTGCAGGTCGCGCTCTACAGCCGGTTCATGCGAAGTTCGATGCTCGAAGTGATCCGTACGGACTACATGCGCACGGCGTGGGCGAAGGGGTTGAATTTCCGTACCGTGCTGTTCAAGCATGGCTTGAAGAACGCATTGATTCCGCTCGTGACGGTGACGGCGCTCAATCTTCCCGGGTTGTTCGGCGGCGCGATCGTAACGGAAACGATCTTCGCATGGCCGGGCGAGGGGCGCTTGTTCTTTAACGCCCTGGGTCAGCAAGATATCGCGCTGATGATGGGTTATCTGGTCTTCAACGCATTTTTGGTGGTATTTTTCAATCTCTTTGCCGACGTCGCATACGCGTGGCTGGATCCGCGCGTGAAGTACGACTAGGAGCGTTTCGATGGCCGTATCGGCACCTTTTAACCAACAGCTCGTCGACGACGAAGCGTTCGTCTACAGCCGGAACACGGTTTGGAAACGATTCCGCAGGCACCGTTTGGCGATGGCCGGCGCAATTATTCTGCTGCTGATGGTCGTCATCGCGGTATCCGCCGCCAAGCTCGCGCCGTACGATCCGAATGCGATCGACAACGTCCATTGGCAGGGCAACCCCCTCCCGCCGTGCTTCCAGGACGCAACGCAATGCGGCGGTCATTCGCTCGGCACGGACGAGAACGGGCGCGACGAACTCGCGCGCTTGATATTCGGCGCGCGAATTTCGCTGACCGTGGGCGTGGCCGCCGTGGCAATGGAACTGGTGATCGGGACGCTGCTGGGCGCGATCGCGGGATACTACGGCGGATGGATAGATTACGTGGTGATGCGTATCACGGACGTGTTCTTGTCGATTCCGCTCTTGCCGTTGCTGCTGACGCTAACGGCGATCGTGGCGGCGAGCAGCAGTAAGGCATCACTCGGATTCGGCGTGATCGTCATCATCATCGGAGCGCTTTCATGGCCCGGGGTAGCGCGTCTCGTCAGGGCATCGTATTTGTCGCTGCGCGAACGCGAATACACCGAAGCCGCGCGCGCGCTCGGAAACGGCGATGCCCGCATCATGCTGCGGCACTTGCTGCCGAACGCCATTGCGCCGATTATCGTGCAAGCGACGCTCGACGTGGCCAGCGTTATCGTGGTCGAGTCGACGCTCTCGTTCCTGGGCTTCGGCATTCAGCCGCCGACGGCGTCCTGGGGAAACATGCTTGCCAATGCCGAGAGCAACCTCGAGGTCGCCTGGTGGGCGGCGGTCTTCCCCGGCCTGTGCATCCTGATCACGGTGCTGGCCATCAATTATATCGGCGACGGCCTCCGGGACGCCCTCGACCCGAATATGCGCTAGACGTTAAGGTTACGGATTTGCCCGTTGACCGGGGGCAGCCGTACCATATAGACTCATTCAGTTGTCGCGCCTCGCGCCGTGTCAGTATAACGGCGCATTGGGGTGCTTTAACGAATCCAAACTGAGCCCCGTGCGCGAGTGGCGGAATTGGTAGACGCACTAGCTTGAGGGGCTAGCGCCCGCAAGGGTGTGCTGGTTCGAGTCCAGTCTCGCGCATATAAAAGAAGGCCCTTCGGCTGCATGGTGCCTCCCCCGTCACATTTGTGAAACCTGCGGGGCTAATAGGCCGTACTGGTTAGCATAACGGCCGCGCCCAGGAGCCTGTATTACCGTGTGGTTGACCCGCTTCGCAATTAACCGACCCATCATTACCGCCATGGTGTTCATCGCTTTGGCGATTTTCGGTTTGATTTCGTTCTTGCAACTCGGACGCAGTTCGAATCCGCCGGGAACGACGTACCCGGTCGTCGTCGTGCAGGCGTCTTATCCGGGCGCTTCTCCGCAAGACATGGAGCGGATGGTCGTCAAGCCGATCGAAGATCAGATGACGGGCATCGATAATCTCGATCACATGACCGCGACGATACAGGAAGGATCCGCGAGTGTTGCGGTATTTTTCCTGATCGGCAAGGGCAACTACGATCTCGAAGCAGTCGACGTGCAGCGCCGCGTCGACACCGCGCGCATTTATATGCCGACCGATCTCAACCCGCCGGTCGTCATCAAAGCGGGCGGACAGGAGCCGCCGCTGATCGATATCGCGGTCAGTTCCAAGTCGCTGACGCAGACCCAGATAGCCGATCTCATCAATAATCAAGTCGAACCGCAGATCGCGCAGATCCCGAACGTGCAATCGGTCGACGTGTACGGCGCGGCCGACCGCGAATTTCATGTCGAAGCCGTACCGAACCGGCTGATCGGGACGAACGCGACGCTGTCAGACCTGTTCAACGCGGTGTCGAACAACAATTTGAACGTTCCGGGCGGAATCATGACGCAGCCCACCCAGGAAGCGACCGTCGCGATCCACTCGTACGTGAACAACGCCGGCGATTTGCTCGGCATTCCGTTGCCCGTCCCCGGATCGGCGGACAAGAACCTGCGCATCGGCGACGTCGCGAACGCGTACGACAGTCACATCGAGATGCGCACGATTTCTCATTACAACGGCAAGCCGCGCGTCTATATCTCGCTCAACCCGACGATTGATGCGGATCAAATCAAAGCGACGCAGATCGCCCGCGAGCAACTCAAAGTGATAGAAGCGCGCTATCCGCAGCTGCAGTTCGTGGAAGAGGACGCGCAAGCCGACGTTACGGCGAAGGAATTGTGGGGAGTCGGTCAGTCCCTCATCGAGGGAATCATCCTAACGGCAATCGTGATGATGCTCTTTCTGCACGCCTGGCGGAACGCCGTCGTCGTGCTCGTCGCGATTCCGTCTTCGATTCTCTCGACGTTCATCCTGATGCGGCTGTTCGGCTTCCACATCGACGATCTCTCGATGATGGGGTTATCGCTCATCATCGGTATCCTCGTCGACGACTCCATTGTCGTTTTGGAAAACATTACCCGGCACCGAGACATGGGGCAAGATCCGACGAATGCAGCAATAAACGGCCGCAGCGAAATCGGCAGTGCCGCAATTGCGATTACGATGGTGGACGTCGTCGTCTTTCTTCCGATCGCGCTGCTCCCGGGCATCACGGGCGAGTACTTGAAAGAATACGGCGCCGTCGTCGTAACCGCGACGCTCTTCTCGCTGTTCGTATCGTTCACGCTCACGCCGCTGCTTGCCGCGCGGTGGAGTATGCGCAAACGATCCGAGGCCGAACCGGCGTGGGTGCGCGCGCTCGACAATCGCATGCTCGACGCAGTGCTCCTGGTCTTCGCGATCGCCCTGTGGATCGGCGGCAGCGCGACCGGGTGGTTCCTCATGAACATCATCGGCGTCTTCATCGTTGCGCTGCTCGTTCTGAACTTCATCGTGCACCGTTACGATCAGATGACGCGCGTTTATAAAGAACGTCTGCTCCCCTTTGGCCTGGCGCACGGGTCGTTCGTGGTGTTTGTCTGCGCCGTGCTGCTCGTCAACGCTTTGGCACTCGTGGGCAGCGGCGCGAACGCCCTCCCTCTTGACGGCGCGATCATCGCTGGAACGTTATTGCTGTACGCGGTCGCATGGGCGCTCCGCCAGGGGCGGCGGCCGGCGCGCGGATTTGCGACGCTGGGTTCGCATCGGCCGACGGCAATGGCGACGATCTTGCTGCCGGCTATTACGGGTTTGATCATGTGGTCGCTCGGCGGCATCAACTTCGATTTCTTCCCCGCGCAGCAGACCGGAGTGATCAATATGACGGTCAGCTATCCGTCGGGTACGCCCATTGCGACTACGGATCGGTTCGTGGCGAACTTCGAAGACGCGCTGATGAAGATCAAAGATATGAAGTCCGTCAGCTCGACCGTGGGCATGAAGCCGTCCGGATTCGGTTCGACGATCGGCGGAAACTTTGCGCGTCTGACCGCGCAGGTCAAGGATGGGCATTACGGCGAGACCAACGGCATCGTCAAACAAATCCGAGGTATGGCGAATCTGCTGCCCGGCGGCGATTTGCAGGTCAATCAGGAAACGGGCGGCGGTGGCGGACCCTCAGCGATCTTCTATGCAATTACCGGCCCGGAAGACGAGATCGGTCCGGCGGCGGAAAAGGCTGCCAAATTCCTGCGCACGGTTCCGGGCTCGGTCAACGTTCAAACCTCGGCCGAGATTGCAGCGCCGCGTCTCAACGTCGACATCGATCAGTCCAAGGCCGAGATCCTGGGCGTGGCGCCGTCGGCCGCTGCGAATGTTGCGCGCATCGCCGTAGACGGCGCCGTTGCCACGAAAGTTCGCACGCAAAACGGCTTGGTGGACGTTCGCGTGCAATTCCCGCAAGCCGATCGCAACACCGTCGACGAACTGAAGAACGTTCGCGTGCGCGCGCAAGACGGCACCCTCATACCGCTTGGAGATCTCGCGACGTTCACGTGGACGAAGGCGCCGACGCGGATCGAGCGGCTCAACCGGCAACGCGTGGTGAACGTGATGAGCGATTTGCTGCCCGGCTATTCCACCGGTCAAGTGCAAGGCCCGCTCGAGAAGAAGATGGCGGAACCCGGCTTCTTACCCAGCGGGATAGCGCCGGCGGCCCAGGGCAACTCTCAATGGGTCAACGAGACGATGGTGAACATGGGCGTTGCGCTAGTTACGTCGTTCATGCTCGTCTACATGCTCATGGTGATTCTGTACGGCTCGTTCTTGGAGCCGCTGATCGTCATGTTCTCCGTGCCGCTCGCCGTAATCGGCGCGCTGATTTTCCTCGCCATCATGGGCCGCATTCAGCCTGAACAAGGCCAATCGCTGAACATCATCTCGATTCTCGGCATCATCATGCTCTTCGGGCTCGTAGCCAAGAACGGCATTCTGCTCGTAGACTATTCGAACACGTTGATCAAACGCGGTATGCGCGTACGCGATGCGGTGTTGCAAGCGGCCGCGACACGCTTCCGTCCCATTTTGATGACGACCGCCGCGATGATCTTCGGCATGCTGCCGCTCGCTCTCGGGTATGCGGAAGGCGGCGAATGGCGTCAGGCGATGGGCACCGTCATCATCGGCGGCTTGATTAGCTCGCTCATCCTCACGCTGTTCCTCGTGCCGATGATCTACAACACGTGGATGGGATTCTTCGAGTACCGCGCCGACCAGCGTGCGGTCGCGCAGGAGATGAAGCCGCAAACCGAGGCAGTTCCGGCTCAATAGCAGCTTGCAAACGCGCGCTTGTCCAAAAGCAAGCGTGCAATGTTCCGGCCCACCGCTGGGTAAGCGTTCATGAGTACGCTACTTGCTCGGAGGTCCAGACAAAATGCAATCATCGAAGCGGCGGCTAGCGATTGCGCTCGCCGCGGCGCTCGTCATAAGTGCCGCGGCGTCGCCCGCGATCGCTGCAAACGTCACCGTCGTGGTGAACGGTCAAGTTATGTCTTTCGATCAGCCGCCCGTCATGCAGAACAGCCGCGTCTTCGTACCGATGCGCGCTATCTTCGAACGCCTCGGCTCGACCGTCGTCTATTCGAACGGTAACATCAACGCGCAAGGTAATGGCCGTTCGGTCCATCTAGCGATCGGCTCTCGTCAGGTGATGATCAACGGGCAGAATTCAACGATGGACGTTGCGCCGTTCGAAGTCGCAGGACGCACCGAGGTTCCGTTGCGCTTCGTTGCGCAAGCGCTCGGCGCAAACGTCAATTGGAATGCGAACACGTCGACCGTTTACATCAATACCGGCGGCGGAAACCAAAGCTACACGCCGGCGCCGCAGACTAATGCGTCGTTCAGTTTGAGCAATCAGACGCCCGCAGCCGGCGCAACCGTAAATACCACGCATCCCGCGCTGCACGCGGCATTCAGCGAATCCGTGAACCGCGATTCGCTTCGCGTGAGTATCGACGGACACGATGTGACGCCGTTGGTCTACGCGAATGCAAACGGTTTCGACGTTACGCCGAACTTCGAATTAACGCCGGGCGCCCATCGTGTCACCGTAAGCGGAACGACGTCCGCCGGCGCGAGCTTCACGACGGGCTGGTCGTTCCAGACGTCCGCCGGCGCATCACCGAACGTGATCACACGGCTTTCGCCTTCGCCCGGTGCGAACGTTGGAAGTCAGTTCACGCTGAGCGGTCATACGCGTCCCGGTTCCACCGTACACATCGTTGCGACGGGAGCGGCGAGTGCGCTCGGCGGCTTGCTGCAAATCGGCACCGGAACGTTCCAGACTTCGGTGACGGCGGACGCCAACGGCAACTTCAGCGCGCCCATTGCGCTCAATGCCGTTTCCGGCGGCCAGGTTCGCGTCATCATTACGTCGACGGCGCCCGATGGCGCGTCGATCGAACGAAACGTCGTGTATTCCAGCTAGACAATAATCCATCGTAACGGCGGCGCCGGGAAACCGGCGCCGTCTTCGCGAAGCGCGGCCTCTTCATGAAAGTGGACGATACCGGGCATCGGCCCTTTGCGCTTCCCGGCTCATCGCTTCGTTACGGCCCGGACAAACTGGTAGACGTCTTACACATCGATCTGCACCTCGTTCCGGATTTGGAGCGGGCGCGGCTCGAGGGCGTTTGCACGATGACGGTGCGCGCGCTCGACGAACCGGTGCCGATGCTTGCTCTCGACGCGGTGGATCTCGTGGTGTCGCACGCTCGCAGCGGTTCGCAATCGTTGGAAGCGGTGCGGCGCGGCAAGAAGCTCGAGGTACGCTTCGATCCGCCGATCGAGCCGGAAGAAGAACGCACCTTTTCCGTTGCCTATTCGGTCGAGCGTCCGCGCCACGGATTGTTTTTCATCCAGCCGTCGAGCGAATATCCGAACCTCGTCCGGCATGCGTGGACGCAAAGCCAGGACGAGAATGCGCGCTATTGGTTTCCCTGCCTGGATTATCCGCACGATAAGCAGACGACATCCGCGACGATCGTGGTGCCGAAAGGGCAGTTCGCGCTCGCGAACGGCGCTCTGGTAGAACGCCGGGACGACGCCGGCACGACGACCTTTACGTATCGGCAAGACGTTCCGCATTCGACGTATTTGACCACGATGGTTGTAGGGCCGTTCGTCGAGATCGAGCAACGTTCGGTGTCCGGTCCGGGCGGTAAGGTGACACCGGTATTTTATTACGTGCTGCCCGGCCGCGAGGCCGACGGCGAACGCGCTTTCGGCAACACGCCGCGCATGGTCGAAGTATTTCAAGATCGATTGGGCGCGGCGTATCCGTACGCGCGCTATTCGCAGATCGCGGTCAGCGAGTTCATCTTCGGCGGAATGGAAAATACGTCGGCTACGACGCAAACCGACCGCACGCTTCACGACGAGCGCGCACACCTCGATTTCTCCAGCGATCCGCTCGTTTCGCACGAACTGGCGCACCAGTGGTTCGGCGATCTGATTACGTGCCGTGACTGGGCGCACGCCTGGCTCAACGAAGGTTTCGCGACATTCTTCGAAACAGTTTTCCGTGAAGCCGACCTCGGCGAAGACGAATATCTGTACGACGTCTTTGGCTGTTTGGAACGCTATCTGGAGGAGGATGCCGACCGGTACCGCCGTCCGATCGTCTACAACCGCTTCCGCGACCCGATCGAACTGTTCGACCGCCACTTGTACGAGAAAGGCGCCGCCGTGCTGCATATGCTGCGCGGCGAACTGGGTGAAGCGCGTTTCTGGCGCACAATGCGCCGGTACGTAGCCGACAATGCCGGCCGTAACGTTGAGACGATCGACTTCATCCGCGCGATCGAAGACGCCACCGGACGGAATATGCGCGGCTTTTTCGATCAATGGGTCTTTCGCGGGGGACACCCCAAACTTTCCGTCGCCGTTTCGTACGACGAAAGGCGCAGCGTCGCGACGATCGCGATCGATCAAAAGCAGAGCGTCGACGAGCACAATCCCGCCTTCGAATTCGACGTCGACGTTGCATTCGACGAACGCACGATTCGCGTGCGCGTGGAGCGCGCGCACGAAACGATCGCGGTGCCGCTCGATTCGCGCCCCTCGCTCGTGCGGTTCGATCCCGGCGCCCACATTCTCGCGGACGTCACCTACGAATTCGGCGTCGACTTCGCTGCCGCGGCATTGGCGAACGATCCGAGTGTCGTAGCGCGCATTCGCGCGGCGCGCGAGCTGGCCAAGGACGGCTCGGCCCCCGCACGTGAAGCGCTCGCGAATGCCGTCGAAAACGAGACCTTTTGGGGCGTCCTGGAACAAACGGCGCACGCGTTGGGCAAAACACGTGCGGCGTGGGCACGCGACATTCTCGTTCGCGCAATGAGCCACAGTAACCCGAAGGTACGCCGCGCCGCCGCCTCGGCGCTCGGGGAATTCAAAGATGCGGAGGCCGCAGCAGCCTTGCTAGGCCCCGCGAGCGATGACGCGTCGTATTTCGTGCAGGCTGCGGCGCTGCATTCGCTTGGAAAAACACGCGATCGTCGCGCGTTTGAGATTCTGGCTGCTGCGGTGCGCGCTCGTTCGTGGAACGGCACCGTGGAATCCGGCGCGGCTCGCGGTTTGGGCGAGCTCGCCGACTCGCGTGCAACGTCCCTGCTCGTTGAGGCTTGCAAGGCCGGCAACGAGGAAGCGCTGCGCCGTGCGGCGCTCGGCGCAATCGCTCAACAAGGCGAGCTCGTACATTCCGAACGTCCTGCGGCCCTCGACGCGATCGCGGCGGCGCTCGACGATTCGAATTTCATCGTGCAGCGAGGTGCCATACACGCGGCGGAACGTTTGGCCGACGCGCGCTTCCTTCCCGATTTGGACCGGCTGAGCGCAGCGGCGTTCGACGGGCGGATTCGGCGCGATTCTACCGAAGCGGGCATGCGTATCCGTGAGTCAGCTAAAGTTCCCGCGCAAGTCACCGGATTGCGCACCGATCTCGACGCGCTACGTGAAGAGCAGCGTAAGCTTCAGGACAAGATCGAGACGATCGCGCGTTCGTAGGCGCCGTCTCGCCGCACTCGTGATGATAGCGGCCGCTATCGCCGCTTTTGCGATGCTGCTTCGTCCGCACGCCCACGCTAGCGTCGAGCGCGCCCCGTCCGTACCCAGGGACACAGCGCCCGTCGTCGCCTTACACCGGGCGGCGCCCGAATGGGGACCGCGGGCGCAGCACGATTTGCAGAGCGTGCTGCGCACGGCGTTAGCGCCGGCGATTTCGGGCGCGCGCGATTGGAGTTGCGTAGTAATTTCGCAAGGCGGCCGCGTGCTGTTCGATGACGGTGGACAGCGCGCGGTGGAGCCGGCTTCCGCACAAAAACTGATCGTCGCCGACGCGGCGATCGACGACCTCGGCGCGGACTACCGGTTCGATACGTTTCTCGCAGCGACGAAACCGCCGGCTAACGGCGCGATCGGCGGCGATTTATGGCTTGCGGGATCGGGAGACCCGTCGCTACGCTCGGGCGACCTTCGGAACGCCGTCGCGGTGCTCCGCAAGAATGGAATAGATGCGGTAAGCGGCAGACTCGTCGTGGACCCGAGCGCGATCGGCGGCGAGGAGATCAATCCGCTGTGGAATGCCGACGATTCCAATGAAGATTTCATGGCGGCCACCAGCGGCATCTCGATCGACGAAGACACCGTTGAATTCGACGTTACGGGCGGCGTGCCGGGCTCGCCCGCACGCATCGAACTGAATCCGAACGCGCCCGCGGTGACGTATTCCGGATCCATTGAAACCGGCGACGGCGACGACGTCGTGATTGCGGGCACCGCGCAGCCCAACCAATTCCGAGTCTACGGCACCATTCCGCCGGGTGTGCGCGAGCGGTTTTGGCTGCCGGTGCACGGCATTCCGCAATACGCGGCGGGCGTTCTCGACGATTTGCTGCGATCCGGCGGCATCGGCGTCGGAGCGAAGCCGCAGACGGGCACGATTCCGCTGGACTCGCAGATTCTGTGGGAGCACCGCTCGCAGCCCCTGGTGCAACTGCTCCACCATATGCTGATCTTTTCAGACAACCATTATGCCGAGCAGCTGATGCGGGCCGTCGGCGGAACGAGCGGAGACGTCGCCGACGACAGCACGGGCCTTGCCGCGGAACGCAGCGTCCTGCAGAGTCAAGAAATTCCGACGCCCGGTCTGCACTTGGTTGACGGGAGCGGACTGGCGCATGCCAACCGTGTCGCGGCCATTACGCTCGCCGGGATTCTGGCACGGTTCGAGGCGCAGCCTCGCGGCAACGTCCTTTACCCGCTGCTTCCGCGCGGCGGCGTCGACGGGACGCTCAAGATGTACCATTTCGTTAGCGCCGCGGGCCGCGTACGGGCAAAAAGCGGGCACCTGGACGATGCCGCGTCGCTGGCAGGATACGTTGACACGCGCAAGCACGGTCGCGTCATCTTTGCGTTCATGATTAACGGGTCTCCGGGCGATCCGGACGCCGCCATCGTTTCGGCGGTCGATCGTATCGCCGAACGGTGAATATGATCGATCGAGATATGGTTGCGCGGCTGATTTCAACCGCACTGGAACGCGGCGGCGATTACGCCGACGTCTTTTGCGAGCGAAAGCTCGTGACGTCGTTCCGCCTGCAATCCGAACAGATCCACGAAAGCGGACTCGGCGTTACGCAAGGCGTGGGCATTCGCGTGATCGTCGGCGAGTCCGCGGGTTACGCGTACTCCGATGACCTTTCTCCGGCGGCGTTGCAAAAAGCCGCGCGCGTCGCATCGCTGATCGCCCGCGACGGATCGCGTGGGGCGCAATCCGTGCAAATTTCGGCAAAGAACGTGCAGCCGTTTTACGACGAAACCCGCACCGCGCACGCGCCGTCCGAAACCTATGCAAAACTGCTCGAGCGTGCCGACCTGGCCGCGCGTGCGCACAGTTCCGCCGTGTCCGCCGTCAACGCGCACGTCACCGACGAACTGCAAGATGTTTGGATCGGGACGAGTGACGGACGCTGGCTGCACGATCACCGGCCGCTCGTATCGCTCGGCGTTCAGGTCGTCACGACGCGCGATCGCGCACGCGGCTACGGGTTTGTGGGCGACGGTGGACGAACGTCGATCCGGATTTACGAAGATCGAACGCCTGAGTCGATCGCGCTGGAAGCCGCGCAGATCTCCGTTACCAACTTGGAAGCGATCCCGGCGCCGGCCGGCGAGATGGAAATGGTCGTGGGATCGGGCGGCGGCGGCGTATTGCTGCACGAAGCGGTCGGTCATGGGTTGGAGAGCGACTTCAACCGTCAGGGCGTATCGCTCTACAGTGGCCGCGTCGGCGAACGCGTTGCAAGCGAGCTGGTGACGATTTTCGACGACGGCAATCTGCCCGCCGAGCGCGGCAGCGTTTCCATCGACGACGAAGGCAATCCCGGACAGCACAAAGTCTTGGTCGAAAACGGCGTGTTGCGCGGATACATGCAAGACTATTTGAACGGCAGACTGATGGGCGTCGGATCGACGGGGAGCGGACGGCGGCAATCGTTCCGCGTATTACCGCAGCCGCGGATGTGCAACACGTACATGCCCAACGGAACGTCCACGTTCGATGAAATCATCGCCGGCACGAAACGCGGCATCTACGCCAAGTCGTTCGCGGGCGGCCAAGTGGAAATCAGCCGCGGCGATTTCGTCTTCATGGTCGCCGAGGGATATTTGATCGAAAACGGCCGCATCACCGCGCCGGTAAAAAATGCAACGATCGTGGGCAACGGCCCGGGCGTGATGACGAAAGTGGTCGCGGTCGCAAACGATAGCCGCCTCGCGAACCGGCATTACACGTGCGGCAAGGGCGGCCAATACGTTCCCGTCGGCGTGGGAATGCCGACGGTCAAAATCTCTTCCATTACGGTCGGCGGTTCGAATGTCGGTTGAGTTGAATGTTTCCGGCGCGATGCAGGTCGCGCAGGATGCGGTAGAAATGGCGATTCGCGCAGGCGCTTCGCAAGCCGAAGCCACGTTGTCGATTAGCGAGCGCTTTTCCGCAGAAGCGCGCGATCGCGCGATCACCAAACTCGAACAGTCCACCGGCCGCGCTTTGCACGTGCGCATATTTGTCGACGGGCGAAAAGCGACGCTTTCCACGTCGGATTTTTTACCGGATCGGATGCAAGGCGCGATTGCGGCTGCAGTCTCGCAGGCCAAACACGTGGCGCGCGATCGGTTTGCCGGACTTCCCGAATCATCGCCCACGCACCCGATGGACGAATCCGACCTCGACCTATTTTCAGAAGACGTCGCGGCCCGCGATGCTCAGGCGAAGATCGATGAAGTGCTGGATCTCGAACGGCGAATTCGCGAACGCGATCCGCGTATTACGAACAGCAACGGTTCGCACGTGGGCGATACGATCGCGACCACGGCGCTGGCCAACAGCAGCGGGTTTTCGGGTGCGTACCGTTCCACGCGCGTGCACCGGTCCAGCAGCCCGGTGGCGCTCGACGGCGACGCGAAGCGAACCTCGTCGTACGGCACCGCTGCACGGCGCCTCTCGGACATGGAAGATGCAGCGACAGTCGCGGACAAGGCCGTAACGCGCACGGTCGGCTTGTTCGGCGCGCGTAAACCTTCCACGATGCGCGTTCCCGTAATCTTCGAACGTGACGTGGCAGCTTCCGTGCTCTCGGACGTGTTTGCCGCCGTGAACGCCGCAAACGCCGCAGTGGGTAACTCGTGGCTCGCGGAGCGCACGGGAGACCGGATCGGCAGCGATCTGGTCACGATCGTCGACGACGGAACGATGCCCGGAATGCTGGGGAGCTCGCCGTTCGACGGAGAGGGCGTTCCGACGCGCCGCACCGCCGTCTTCGAGCGGGGAACGCTGCGCACGCTGCTCTACGATACCTACTACGCGCGCAAACTCGGCGCTCATTCGACGGCGAATTCCAACGGCGGCGGCATCGGGCCGAACAACTTCTACTTACAGGCCGGCGGCGTCACGTTCGAAGAGCTGATCGCCGGTACCAAGCGCGGCATCTTGGTGGTCGATACGATCGGATTCGCAACCGAGCACGCCAGCGGTACATACAGCCGCGGTGCGCGGGGGTATGCGATAGAAAACGGCGCCATAGCGTACCCGGTGGAGGAGTTCACCATTGCCGGAACGTTCGCCGACATGCTGTCCGCAGTGGACGCCGTCGCAAACGACTTGCGTTTCGATGCGGCGGTCGTTTCCCCGTCGTTCCGGGTTGCGGAAATGACCGTTAGCGGGGATTGAGGCTTTGACGGCGCCGTCGGGGAAACGTAGAACAAAGGAAAATTCAGGCTAGAACGGAGCGCCTTCAGATGGTCAATATCAGTTTTACGCTCATCATGCGCATCGAAATGCCGAACAGCCCGGGCGCGTTCAATCAGCTCGCGGCGGCTATCGGCGATGCCGGCGGCGTTATCGCGGCGGTCGACATGCGCTCCGTCAGCCGAACCCACGTCGTTCGCGACGTCACCGTAAACGTGAGCTCCGACGTGATCGGGCGCGCCGTGCGCGACGCAGTCGAACGGCTGGACGGAATAACCGTCGTCAGCACTTCCGACAGCACGTTCTTGGCGCATTTGGGTGGAAAGATTCAAGTCGAACCAAAGATTCCGGTCAAAACGCGTCAAGATCTCTCAACGGTATACACACCGGGCGTGGCGCGCGTCTCCATGGCGATTGCCGCGGATCCGGCCAAAGCGTTCAACTTGACGATCAAACGCAACTCCGTTGCCGTGGTTTCCGATGGGACGGCGGTGCTGGGTTTGGGTGACATCGGCCCGCTCGGCGCGCTTCCCGTGATGGAAGGCAAAGCAATGCTGTTCAAACAGTTTGCGGGCATCGATGCGTTCCCGATCTGTCTCGATACCAAAGACGTCGATGAAATCGTCGAAACGGTCGTGCGCATCGCGCCGGTGTTCGGCGGCATCAATTTGGAAGATATCTCCGCGCCCAGATGTTTCGAAGTCGAACGGCGCCTGATCGAGGAATTGAAAATTCCCGTGATGCACGACGATCAGCACGGTACGGCAGTCGTCATCTTAGCGGCGCTCATCAACGCCGCAAAGGTAGTCGGCAAGGAATTGAAAGATTTGCAGATCGTCGTGGCCGGAAGCGGTGCGGCCGGAACGGCGACGATCAAAATGCTGCTGGGGGCCGGGGTTCGCGATGTGATTCCGGTCGATCGCGCGGGGGCGATCAACCGCAGCGAGCGGTATGAAAACTCGCATTGGCGCTGGCTGGCGGAACATACGAACCGCGAAAACCGGCGTGGAACGCTCGCCGAAGTACTCAAGGACGTCGACGTTTTCATCGGCGTTTCGGCGCCGGGCATCCTTCAGCCGGCCGACATCCAACGCATGGGAAGGGACCCGATTGTGTTCGCGATGGCCAATCCAACGCCCGAAATCATGCCCGACGTGGCAGCCCCGTACGTCGGTGTCATCGCGACGGGGCGATCGGATTTTCCGAATCAAGTGAATAACTTGCTGGCATTTCCCGGCATCTTCCGCGGCGCGCTGGACGCGCGAGCAAGCCGTATCACCGAAAAAATGAAGCTTGCCGCTGCCCACGCCATAGCCTCCATCGTCGCCGAGGACGAGCGCAGCCCGGAATACATTATTCCAAGCGTTTTCGACGTTCGGGTGGTGGAAGCTGTGGCCAAGGCGGTCGCGGCTGCGGCGGTCGAAGAGGGTGTCGCGCGCCGGGCGCTGGTCCTTTCCGAAGGGGAAGATATTACGGCCAGCACGTAAACCCCAAAACATGCCGCAAGCGAAGATCTTAGTAATCGAAGACGACGAAGACATCGCCAAGTTGGAGCAGACGGTACTCGAACGCGCCGACTATGAAGTGCGGGTCACGGGCAGCGGTGCGGAGGGCCTCGAGCTTGCCGACACCTACAAGCCGGACGTCGTTATTCTGGACATTGGTTTGCCGGATATCTCGGGTTTGGACGTCTGCACGTCCCTGTCCAATTCCAACAACGCGTTCGTGCTGATGGTCAGCGGACATTCCCGCGAACAAGACGTCTTACTGGGCCTCGGACTAGGTGCCGACGATTACATTACCAAGCCGTTTTCCGGAAACGAATTGGTGGCGCGCGTTGCCTCGTTTTTGCGGCGGCGCGAAAAGTATCTTCAAAAGAAAGAAGATGCGGGCGTCCTGCAAGTCGGCACGGCGAAGCTCGTCCGGGATTTCCACACGCTCAACAACGACGGCAAGACTGTCTCGCTGACGGCGTTGGAATTCCGGCTGCTGTGGTTTTTGGCCGAAGCCGAAGGCCGGCTGCTGACGCGCGCGCAGATTCTGGAGCACGTGTGGAACGACACGTCGGGCGTACCGACGCGCGTAGTGGACGTCCACATCGCTGCGTTACGAAAGAAACTCACCGAAGTCGGCGCGCCGGTCGAGATTGCGAGCGTGCGCGGTATTGGCTACCGCCTCGACACCAGGTAACGGCGTACTGGGGATCGTCCTCGAATCGAACGATCCCCGTCCGCTGTACGTCCAGATCGCCGATCAATTGGTCGACGCGATCGAATCGGAACGTTTGCGCCCCGGAGACCGGCTGCCCGCGATGCGCGAACTCGCGCGAGAATTGGATTGCGCGCTCGTTACCGTTTCGCAAGCCTACGAGCTGCTGACGGCGCGTGGCCGAGCGACGTCGCGCGTCGGCAAAGGTACCTTCATCGCCGAGCTGCCCGATCGCAGCGAGCCGTTCGCGCGGCGCTGGGAGCCCGATCTTCCGCGTCTGGCGCGGGCGGAACGCATGGAAGGCGTGATGGAACAATTGATGCGCGCCACCGCGCCGGGCGCGATCAATTTGGCCAACGGCCACCCCGCTCCGGAAACGTTTCCTTTGGCGGATTTTGCGCGCGCGTTCCATCGTACGCTGGTTGAAGATCCGCCCGAGCTGATGCAATATCGCGCGGCGAGCGGCGATCCGGATCTCTGCGAATCGCTTAGCGCACTGCTGCGCACGCGCGGATGTGCGGCCGGCGCGGAAGATTTGATCGTCTGTTCCGGCGCTCAGCAGGCGGCCGACTTGGTAGCCACCGTGCTGCTGGAATCGCGCAGCGTCGTTGCGTCCGAGAGTCCGACGTATTCCGGAACGCTCGGCGTATTCGATGCACGCGGCGTAACGTACGTGGAAGTTTCCAGCGACGCCGACGGAATTCGTCCGGACGACGTCGAGCGCGTATTCGCGGAATACCGTCCGCGATTGCTGTATCTGAATCCGATCGCGCAAAACCCGACGGGCGCAGTTTTACTGCAGCGCCGTGCAAAACAGATCGTTGCCCTGGCGCGCCGCTACGACGTCGTCATTCTCGAGGATCAAACGGGATGGCAGCTCACGTACGATGCCGCGGCTCCTCCGCCGCTTGCGGCGTTCGACACCGACGGACGCGTCGTGATCATGGAGAGTCTGTCGAAATCGATCTTCCCCGCGCTGCGCATCGGGTATTTATATTGCAAGGGCGCACTGGCCGACGCGCTGGAACTGGCGAAAGCGCGAACCGACGTCTTCACGTCGACGCTTACGCAGCGCGCTCTCTGGCGTTTTATGAATTCGCCCGCGTACGCGCGCCATTTGCGCACGGCGCGCGCGCTGTATCTGGAACGGCGCAACGCGTTCGTCGAGGCGATAGGCGCGCATTTGCCGTGGGCCGACGTGCGTCCGCCGGCTGCCGGAATGAACGTTTGGCTGGCGCTTCCCGGGCGAATTTCGACGCAAGCGGCGTTCGATGCGTGTGCGCGGCAAGGCGTGCTCGTGATGCCCTCGGAGCCGTTTTATCCCACGCGTCAAGGCCCGCCCGCGTTACGCTTGTCGTTCGGGCATCTTACCGTTGAGGAGGGCACAGAAGGGGTGCGGCGGCTCGCTGCGGCGCTGAACGCTTGGGTATAAGCTGAGCGCTATGGAGTTCGTCTCGAAACAGCAGGCATACGAAGCGACGCGAAAACTCTTGATCGAAAACGCCGCGCGCTGGCAGGATCGCCGGCTGGAAGACGTCGCGCGCAACATGGCGATGGACGGCGACCGTTCGCGCGACCCCGATCTGTATCAGCGGTTTCTCGACGAGATCACGGCCGATCCGCTCTCGCCTCAAGACGCGCTCGACGCAGCGGCGGAATTCATGCAGAACACCGTGGGTTTCGACGGTCAACCGGAAGCCGCGCAATTGTTGGAAAGCGCCAAGATCACGGCAGAGGACCCGGCAAAAGGCGATCCGGCGCTTTGGAGTCATTGGCTGGACCTGCTCTCGCGCGTCTAAAACCGCCCTGCGCTAGGAGGGGACGTTCGCCAGGCATCCGTATGCGAGGCGGGTGACCCATCCCCGACTGTGGGCGGCCTGGTTGGCCGCCGTTTTAATCGGCGCGGCGCCTTTGCCTGCCGTCTATACCGCTCCCGCCGGCCAGCGCGTCGCCGGAGCCCCGAACCCATCGAATCCTTACGACGTCATCCTGCCGAACGGCCGTATCGTAGCGCCGATCGGGCGCAGTGTTGCCGTCGGCATGAACGCGCTGGGCGTTGCCCTTTCACCGGACGGCCGCTACGCAATCGTTTCGAACGACGACGAACAGCAAGCCGGCGTGGCCAGCCGCCTCGTGCCGGGCGTACGGGGCGGCTATTCCTTGGCCGTCGTCGACACCTCGACGATGTCTGTCACGGACGTCTACGCGCCGGACGGCGCGCGCTTTTTCTTGGGCATCGTTGCGCTCAAAGATCCCGCCGACCCCACGCAAACGCTGGTGATCGCATCGGGCGGCGGAGCCGACGACGTGCGGTTTCTGCATCTCGACGCGTACGGCAAACTGCACGACGCCGCTGCGCCGCTGCAAATTCCGCCCGCCGGCGGAAGCTTCGCAAACGCCGATCGCGCTTTTCCCGGATGGATCGCGTTGGCACCCGGCGGCCGTACGGCTTATGTGGTCAACAACGTTGCGAACACTGTCGCCGCCATCGACGTTGCCGGCCGTCGTCTAACCGGCACTGCGCCGGTCGGATTCGAACCGTACGCCGCGGCCGTCGCGGACAATAGGCTCATCGTAACGGATCCCGGGCTGATGAAATATTCGACGCTGCCCGCGCCCGTTCGGCTGCCGGAGTTTTCGAACGTCGCATTCACGCCGGGTCAGAGCTCCGCGCTTTCTTGGGTGAATTTGAGCGGCGGAGCATTTTCCCAGAGTCCCGCGGGATCGACGCCGATGGATCAAGCGCCGGACGGCGTGAACGTCGTAGGCGGCGGCTACCCCGGTGCGATTGCGATTTCGAAGAACAAACGGTACGCGTACGTTTGCATGACCAACGTCGATCGTATCGCGGTCGTCGATCTGCTCGGCACTCCGCACGTCGTCGGCGGTTTACAGTTGCGCCTGTTCGATCGCGCACCCTACGGAACGCAGCCGAACGCGATTGCGCTCGGCCCGGACGGAAAACGCCTCTACGTTGCACTCGCGGGAATGAATGCGGTTGCCGTATTGGATGCGACGGTTCCCTCGCGCTTGCACCGTCTCGGCTTGATCGCCACGGGCTGGTATCCGTCGGCAATCGCCGTTTCGCCGACGGGGCGGTTTTTGTACGTTGCCAACGCCAAGGGCTTGGGTCAGGAGCCCGGCTTCGAGGGCGGCCCGCCGTATATCACGTCTGCTACCGGTCACATCTATAAGAACACCGTTGACGGCAAAGCGCAGTGGGCGACGCTGCAGCGCATCGATCTGCACAAACTGCCGCTTGGAAAAACGACACTCTCGGCGCTGCGGTACAACCGGATCGCGGTTCGCGCGACGGACAATCCGCTGATTCCGCCGCTGCGATCCGGCGCGCGCAGCAGCGCGATCTCGCACGTGGTCTTCATCATCGAAGAAAACAAGACGTACGATGCGATGTTGGGTGATTTGACCGACGCTGCGGGCCGCCCGTGGGGAAAGGGCGATCCGTCGCTCGTTTCGTTCGGCGCCGGTGTGACGCCGAATCTTCACGCGCTCGCCGATCAGTATGCGCTTGCGACGAATTATTACGCGGATTCGGAAGAATCGGATGCTGGCCATCAGTTTGCAACCGCGGGAACGGCGACGTCGTACGTCGAGAAGACGCTGCTGGTCAAGGCCGGACGCGCGCCGCTTGACGCGAAGAACGAAGATCCGGAAGATTATCCGCGCGACGGTTATATTTTCAATGCGCTCGCGCGCGCCGGAATCACGTATCGCGATTACGGCGATTTGCTGCGGTTGTCGGGATACGACAAAGGCGAGGCGCTCGAACCTCGCGCGGACGATCCGTATTTTCGCGGCATGAGCGATGAATCGGCCGCTACGAGCGGTGTGGGAGGTTTGTACACGCTCGACACCCCCGCGCTCGCGGCACTGAACGGTCACGTCGATCTGAACTACCCGGGCTGGAACTTGCGCATTCGCGACATGCGCCGAGCGCAAGAGTTCATCCGCGATTATACGCAACTCGCGCGTCAAAACGCCGTTCCCGCGTTCACGTACATCTGGCTTCCGGACGACCACGGGGGCGCCGGCCCCGACATTCCGCCGCTGCCCGAGGAGGTTGCGGACGGCGATCGCGCGCTAGGAACGATTGTCGACTTTCTTTCGCACCGGCCCGAATGGAGCTCTACCGCGATTTTCATTACGCCGGATGACGCGCAGAGCTCGCGCGACCACGTCAACGAACACCGAAGCTACGCAATCGTCGTCTCGCCGTTTGCGAAACGGCACTTCACGAGCGACGTCCACGTGTCCACCGTCAGCATTCTCAAGACGGAGGAAGAACTGCTCGGCTTACAACCGCTCTCTCTCGGCGAGCTGCTGGCCGCCGATTTCTCGGCATTTTTCCAGGCGTCGGCGGACCCCACGCCCTTTAGTGCCGTGCCGGTTCCCACGCAGACCGCGAGCGCGGAGGGCTCCCGTATCGCAGCACTGCTGGGCGAAACCGATCAGAGTGGTCCGGACGCGGACGTCGAACGCTCTGCGCGGATTGTCGAATTGTCGCGGCAGGCCGATGCCCTTGCCGCGCGGCGTTCCACGATGTCACCCCAGGTGTACGGCGAACGGCAGCAGATGCTGTACGAATCGGCCCTACACGCGCTGAGGACGAACACGAAAGAGTAAATGCATCCGACACACACGAGTTGGGGCCCGCGTTTGGTCGCGCGGCCTACCGGCAACCTGCGGGCAGCGCTGCTGGTTACGCCGCCGCCGGCGATCGAGCGGGCGCGAGCGCTTCCGGGCGAACCGAATGCAATTCACGCGCGAGCGCGTCTGCAGCACGAGATCCTCTGCCGGACGCTTGAATATTTCAATTGTGAGGTCACACTGCTGGACGCGCACACGGACGATCCGTTTGCATCGGCGGTTGCCGACGCTGCAGTAGTATTCGAAAACGGCGCGGTGCTGACGCGGCCGTCGTCGATGACGCGGCGTCCCGAAAGCGCATGGCTGGAATCGGAGTTGGAACGGCTCGACGTGCCGGTCGCCGGACACATCGTTCCGCCGGGATTGCTCGACGGAACCGACGTGCTGATGGCCGGGACGACGGCGTTTATCGGCGCCGGTAAACGGAGCAACGCGCTGGGACGAAGCGGCTTTTCACAGATCGCCCAGGCGCACGGATTTAGCGTTGTCGAAGTGCGGCTCGCCGATGGCGTCGCATCGCTGCGATCGGTCGCGGGCGTGATTTCCGCCGAGTCGATCGTGCTGGCGCAGGACGAATTGCTCGATCACGCGGCATTTTCGGGCTTCAAAACGATCGTCACGCCGCGCGGTCAAGAATTGGGAGCGGGCGTTTTGAATTTAGGCGACGGGCACGTGATTGCCGACGTCCGGTTTCGCGAAACCAACGAGTTGCTGCGAAAGAGCGGCGTTACGGTTGAGGCGCTCGATTTTTACGACTTCGATCGCATCGGGCTCTCGCCGTCCATGCTTGTAGTGGATCTGAAGCGCGTCTAACGGCGAATGCGGATCGCGGTTCTATCGGACATTCACGGAAATCTCGTCGGCCTGGATGCATGCCTTGCGGATCTGCGGCAGCAGGGCGGCGCCGACGTAATCGTCGCGGCCGGCGACCTGTGCATGGACGGTCCGAAGCCGAAAAAAGTGCTGCAGCGTCTGCAAGAGATTGGCGCCGAATGCCTGCGCGGCAATACGGATCGCATCGTCAGTGCCGAAGGCGAGGACCAGCGGCAGGGCGCGGATGAAGCCGATCGCGCGCAGATCCCGTGGGTGCGGGCCGATTTGGGCGACAAGTGGATCGCTTGGCTGCGGGAGCTGCCGTTTTCGCTTCGCTACGGCGATGAAGACAACCAGCTGCTCGTCGTGCACGCGAATCCCCTCAGCGACGACGAACACATCTGGCCGGACGCTGACGAGCCGACTTTGGAACGCCTCGTCGGGGCGGAAAAGGCTGCGGCGATCGCGTTCGGTCACCTGCACTTGCCGTACGTGCGCGCGTGGCGAGGGAAACTGCTGATCAACGTGTCTTCGGCGGGGCTGCCCAAAGACGGCGATCCGCGCGCCTGCTATGCCATCCTGACGCAGCGTCCAAGCGGATGGGAGGTCAAACACCGCCGCGTCGCCTTCGATGTAAAGAAGGTTGCAACCCAAATAGCGGCGAGCGGGATTCCGGGAAGTGCAGAACTGATCTCTACACTTCGCCGCCACCGGTACAAACGATTAAAGACGCTCATTCCGTAGAACCGGCGTCCGCGCGCAACGGCGCGGCGCCCGCCATCGACCTTTCACACGTCGTCAAGCGGTACGGACGTTTCACCGCGGTCGACGATATCAGCTTGCGTGTGGAAGCCGGCGATTTCTTTGGTTTTCTCGGTCCCAACGGCGCCGGAAAGACGACGACCATCAACGCCATCGTCGGCCTGGCGCGGTTGACGACGGGGACAATTCGCATCTTCGGCCACGATAACGTCGCACAATGGCGCGAAGCGCGCCGGCTAGTGGGGCTTGCGCCGCAAGAGTACAACTTCGACCGGTACCTCTCCATCCGCGACATTCTGATCTACCAGGCCGGCTATTTCGGACTGCGCCCGCGTGAAGTCGCCGATCGCGCGGACATGCTGCTCGAGCGATTCGGTCTGGCGTCGAAGGCCAAACAAGATTACATGAAGCTGTCGGGCGGTATGAAACGCCGCTTGACGCTCGCGCGTGCCTTGATCCACTCGCCGAAACTGCTGATCTTGGATGAACCCACTGCGGGCGTGGACGTGGAATTGCGGCTGGAACTGTGGGAGTTGCTGCGGCGCCTGAACGGCGAGGGCATGACGATCTTTCTGACGACGCACTATCTGGAAGAAGCTGAGGCGCTGTGCCGCAATCTCGGAATAATCCGCGCCGGAAAAGTGGTGGCGCTGGAACCGACGCGCGACCTGTTGGAACGTGAGGGAAAGCGGCTGCAAGACGTCTTTCTGGAGCTGACGCGCTCGTGATTGCCGCGTCCTTCAACGGCGTGGCGATGCTCACGCTGATAAAACGCGAGATGGTGCGCAGTTTGAAGATCATCAATCAGGTGATTTGGCCGCCGGTGATTACAACGCTGCTCTACGTTTTCGTCTTCGGCGTTTCGCTCGGCGGACGGATACGCATGGACCCCGGCACGACCTACGCCGAGTTCTTGATTCCGGGACTCATTATGCTGCAGGTCATCGACTCGTCCTACGGCGAGTGCAGCAGTTCGGTATTTCAAGGGCGCTTCATGAACTCGATTCAAGAGATCCTGATAGCGCCGATGTCCGCCGGCGAAATGGTTTTCGGATATGTTTTGGGCAGTCTCGTACGCGCGCTGCTGATTGCCAACATGATCATGGCGCTCGGCTTGCTGCTCGTGCACACGCTGCCGCGCGAATGGTGGCTCTATTTCGGCATCATCATCATCGTTTCGCTACTGTTCTCAGGCCTTGGCGTCATCTTCGGCTTGCTCGCGGAGAAGTTCGATCACCTGGCCGTGCTCACGACGTTTGCGATTACGCCGCTGGTCTTCGTCGGCAGCGCAT
Organism: Vulcanimicrobiaceae bacterium; assembly: GCA_035938175.1. GTDB lineage: Bacteria > Vulcanimicrobiota > Vulcanimicrobiia > Vulcanimicrobiales > Vulcanimicrobiaceae > DASRDE01. The sequence goes on along the minus strand of DASZHD010000006.1, from coordinate 11,581 downwards.
TCACGCCCGCGCACTTCTTGTCCGAAGGGATTCTGCGCTTCGAGTACGTGAATCCGATGTTCTATGCGATCGACGCGTTTCGGCATAGCTACACCGGCGCGAGTTACCTACCGTTATGGCTGTCGGTCAGCGTGCTCGGCGGATTGATGATTTTGGCGCTTTCCATCGCCTTGCGCATGGCGGTGGTGGGATACAAATTGCGGACGTAATATGGTGACGTCGCGCTATACGGTTAGGACGATACTATGACGATCTTAATGGCCGTGCTGCTCACATTATCGCCGTGGAAGGGTCCCGTGCTGCGCACTGCGACCGTTCAGGCAGCACAATTTCAATTGGCTGTTCGCGGACCCGCGCACGCGCGAGTAAATCTTGACGCGACGGGACTGCCGAAGGGGTGGATCGCGTCCTTTTGTACGCCGCACGTCTGCGCACCGTTTCACTACACGCTGCAATTGGACGGTAAAGGCACGGGAACGCTCGAGTTTCAAGCGGTGCGCGTCGACGACAACGCGCCCGCACGCGCTCGCGTAACGGTGACCGCAAATAACGGACCCTCCGTTGCGACGACGGTGACGGCGCGCCAGGTCCAGTGAGTCGCCCGTTTGGAGCGGTTGTTAGTGCATTCGCGGTGTTCGCGGCCGGCCCGCCGTCCATCTCGGTGCACGCGCAGCAATATTTTGTTGGAAAGGCCTTTCGCTCCGGATACGGCATCCGGTGCGCCGTACGCTGGGGCGGTAAAACGCCACCCATATTTCGGGCGGCCGATTATGGCAAGCCGGGAGTGCCGGCATTGCACGATGGAGAGTTGCGCGAGCTGCGAACGATCGAAAAGTACGTTATGACGCCGACGCTGCGGTTCGTACTTCTGCCATACGGCGGTTCACATCGCTTGATCGTATTCGACCCGCTTCGAGCGGATATGTGTGCCGCAAATACTGGCTCTGAGTTTTACGTTCTCAACGGGGCCTGCAACGAGCTGTATTACCCGGCGGAATACGGCGACAGTACGAACGCTTCAACCGGATGTCAAGCACCGCGTCCTTGGGTGCACGGCGAAGTCTCACCGACGCATTAGAAGAACGGGTTGTGTGCCTTCTCCCATTCGACTTTGCTCGGCGGGCCGTGGCCCGGCATTAGCACCGTGTCGTCCGGCAGCGTGAAGATTTTCGACTTCACGCTGTTGAGAATGTCCTCGTAAGTGCTGGCGTCGCCGTACGCGCCGCCGACGCTGCCTGCGAAGAGTGTATCGCCGGTAAATAGCGTCGATTTGAACAAAAACGAAGAAGAGCCGTCGGTGTGACCCGGCGTGTGCAGCAGCCGGATTTTGACGTCCCCGAACGGCAGTTCGTCGCCGTCCTTGATAGGGATCGCGCTTCTGCCGGCATCGCCGATGGCGTGGACGTCGGCCTTGTGCATGACGATCTTCGCGTTCGGAAAATTGCGCGCGACCTCTGCCGTAGCATCGCAATGATCCGCATGCTTGTGCGTGACTAGGAGATACTCGAGATGATACTGTCCATCGCGCAGCATCCGCAAAAGATTGCCCGCAATGCCCGCGGGATCGACGAGTGCGGCGCGTTTGCCGCCATCCAGGAAGAAAACGTATCCGTTGCTCGGGTGCGGATCGTGGGGATGATGCCGGACGTCCGTCAGCGCGACCGTCTCCGGATGCCAGCGGCGCAGTGCAGCGTCTGCGAACTTTCCGGGGTCTAAACGGAGTGGGACGGCGGCGGCGCGAGCCTGCGCTTCCGAAGGCGTCTGCTCTCCGGCCGTCCACGCGCGAACCGTTGCAGCGTCGACGCCGATCGCCCGGCCGAGCGACGCGACGCTTGTGCCCGTTCCGCGCATCGCCTTGGTAAGTACGTCGGAGAATTCATCCTCGAGCATGTCGAATACCCCGGTCATGGAACACGTCGTTATCATCGGGTCCGGCCCAGCCGGGCTCACTGCGGCGATCTACGCGGCTCGCGCAAATCTGCAGCCGCTCGTGCTTGCCGGAGGCTTGTACGGCGGCCAGCTGATGCTTACGACCGATGTTGAGAACTTCCCCGGTTTCCCCGAGGGGATCATGGGTCCGGATCTGATGATCCGGTTTCGCGAGCAAGCAGAACGCTTCGGCGCGCGCATCGAAAACGTCGATGCGACGTCCGTCGACTTCAGCAAGCGCCCGCTCATCGTACGCACCGCGGACGAAACGTACCAAGCGCGCACGGTTATCGTTGCGACCGGCGCCAGCGCGCGCTGGCTCGGAATACCGGGCGAGGAGCGGCTGCGCGGCCGCGGCGTTTCCACGTGCGCGACGTGTGACGGCGCCTTCTTTCGCGACAAGCACATCGTCGTCGTCGGCGGCGGAGATTCGGCAATGGAGGAAGCGCTATTCTTGACGCGTTTCGGCAGCAAGGTCACGGTGATTCACCGCCGCGACCACTTGCGCGCGAGCAAGATCATGGCACAGCGCGCAATGGCGCACGAAAAGATTCACTTCATTTGGAACACGGTCGTCGAAGAGGCGATCGGCGGGGAAAAGGTCGAGGCGCTGCGTCTGTACGACGTCGTGCAAGGACGGCATTCCGAGCTGCCTGCGGATGCGCTTTTCATCGCGATCGGTCACGATCCCAATACGGAGATCTTCCGCGGGCAATTGGATCTCGATGCGGCCGGCTACATCGCATCGCCCGATGGCACCTCGACCAACGTCGAAGGCGTTTTCGTTGCGGGGGACGTCTTTGACATTCGCTACAAACAAGCGATTACAGCGGCGGGACTGGGCTGCCGCGCGGCGATGGACGCCGAAAAATATCTGGAAGCGATGGAGTTTCCGGTCGAAGAGGCTATCGCATAACGTGCTGTTCCTGCCGTTTGCCGTGCCGCCCGCTTTCGTGGCGCAAACGACGGGTCACATCGACGTTCACGTCGTTGACGCAAAGTCGGGAAAACCGTCCCCGGGCTGGACGGTTCAGGTTACCACGCGCGACGGTGATCAGCAGCAAGTAACGGATCGCAACGGCATGGCGACGTTTCTCACGGTGTCGACGGGAATTGCGCGCATCGACGTATTGCGCGCCGGTAAACTCGCGGTTTGCCCCGCGGTCGTCGACGTTTCACCGGACGAGTCTACAGTGATAAACGTCCACACGAAGGGCAATCATGCCCCCCGGAATTGTGCGCCGGCAAAAGCCGAAACGCACGTCCGTCCCGGCGTCACGTCAGACGTGTACGATATCTTCTAGCGCTGCCTCCAACTCCGGAAAGCGAAACGAGTAGCCCTCAGCCTGCGTGCGCTCGGGCAGCACCCGCTGACCTTCGAGCACGAGAACCGCGCCTTCTCCCAGCGCGAGTTTCAGCATGAATGGCGGAGCCGGAAGCGACGCCGGCCGCCGCAGCGTTTTGCCGAGAATGCTCGAAAACTCCGCGTTGCGTACGGGATTCGGTGCGGTTGCGTTGAGAACGCCGGCGGCGCCGTCAATGGCCATGCGGTATACGCCAATCGCGTCGTCGATATGAATCCAGCTGTACCACTGGCGACCGCTGCCGACGCGGCCGCCCGTTCCCGCCTTGAATAACGGCAGAAGTTTGGCGAGCGCGCCGCCGTCGGCGCCCAAGACCAATCCCGTGCGTACGCACGTTACCCGCATACCGAGTTCGGATCCGCGCTGCGCAGCCTGTTCCCATTGCACGCACACACTCGCAAGAAAATCGTTTCCCGGCGGACTGCTTTCCGTAAACGTTTCCGTTTCGCTGGTGCCGTAGTAGCCGATCGCCGACGCCGAAACAAACGCCGCCGGACGCGACTGCTGTTCGCGCAGCGCATCAAAAAACGCGGAAGGCGCACGCGTTCGGCTCTCCACGATGCGCCGCTTCACATCGGCGTTCCAACGCTGCGCCAACGTCTCACCCGCAAGGTTTACGGCAACGTCGCATTGCGCCGCGGCACGCGCGGCCTGCGTGGGATCGCGCAATGACGCTGTAACCACCTCATCGCCGCGCGATCGCAACGATTCAACGAGGTGTTTTCCGATAAAACCCGTCGCACCGAAGACCGCGATTCGCATCGCCTAAGGGATTTGGTTCTAGTCTCGTCCGGCCTTCTTCCGAGCAGGGTGAGCGGGGACGCGCGCCGATGGAAGTTAATACATCGCGCCAAAAGACGCAAGCGATGGTTAGGACGTCCGCTCCGCGTTCGCGCAGCCGCTGTGCGGCACGCTGCAACGCCGCCTCGTCGCGTCCGGCGTAACAAAAGCAACCGCGCCCGCGATGGGATATCTGCGCGCTCGGCGGGCGATCGCCCGCACTGCTAGTACGCTGCCAAGCATCGCGGCGAGCGCCGCGTTCGCACGCGAGATTTTCATGGTGTTAAATACCCGCCGATGGGAAAATGCTCCACATGGAAGAGCGCAATAACAATGCGGCGATCACGCTTTTCGCTGCGGGGGCGGCGGCGGGATTGACGCTGACGTACATCGCGCGCGCACGGCGTGCGCGGATGCGAAGACCGGTGACGCAGGCGGCGACAGTTTCCGCACGGCGCGAGCAGGTTGAAGCGTTCATCGAGTCGCGCGAACGCATGCTCGAAGCGTTGGATTCCAAGCGGCTTTTCGACAACATCGAGCGCGTGGAATTGCGCGAGGCGCCCGGACGCCGGGGCACCGAAATTTATCTCACGATGCGCGGCGTCGGCAAATACGCGATCAAAGACGTCTTGCGGCGCGCCAAAGCGATATTGGAAACCGGCGAAGTTCCCACAGGAAGGCGATACGCATGAAAGCAGTGGTGTGGCACGGCGTGCACGACGTGCGCGTCGAGCGAGTGAAAGACCCCGAAATCGTCAATCCGCGCGACGCCGTCCTGCGCGTAACCGCGACGGCGATTTGCGGTTCGGATCTGCACCTGTACAACGGCATGCTGCCGACGATGAAGCCGGGCGACATTTTAGGCCACGAGTTCATGGGAGTCGTCGAGGCTGTAGGACCGAGCGTTACGAACGTGCGTCCGGGCGATCGAGTTCTGGTGCCGTTCAACATCGCGTGCGGAAATTGCGGGCCGTGCATGCGCGAACAGTGGTCGCTATGCGATAATTCCAACCCGAATGCCGGCCTGGCGGAGCGGCTGTACGGATATTCGTGTTCCGGACTTTTCGGGTACTCGCATCTGTTCGGCGGTTATTCCGGCGGCCAAGCGGAATTCGTCCGCGTTCCCTTTGCGGACGTCGGCTTGTTTGCGGTTCCCGACAATCTCGCGGACGATCAAGCGTTGTATCTTACGGACGTGTTTCCCACCGGCTACATGGCCGCGGAAAACTGCGACATCAAACGTGGCGACGTCGTTGCCGTTTGGGGTTGCGGGCCGATCGGGCAGTTCGCGATCCGCAGCGCCTTTTTGCTGGGAGCAGAAGATGTGATCGCGATCGATCGCATTCCCGAGCGTCTTGCGATGGCGAATTCCGCCGGAGCCCGCTCGTTGAACGTCGATGAAGTCAACGTCTTGGAAGCGTTGTTCGAAATGACGGCAGGCCGCGGTCCCGACGCCAGCATCGACTGCGTCGGGTTGGAGGCGCACGGACGTACACCCGATGCCGTGATCGACAAAGCCAAGCAGTCCGTGCGGCTGGAGCTGGACAGACCGCACGTCTTGCGGCTGGCAATTCAGGCCGCCGGCAAAGGAAGCACGGTTTCGATTCCCGGCGTCTACGGCGGATTCATCGACAAAATGCCGATGGGTACGGTATTCGAAAAAGCGCTACAGCTCCGCACGGGACAAACGCACACGCACCGCTACGTGCGGCCGCTGATGGAACGGATACGGCGCGGAGAAATCGATCCGTCGTTCGTCGTTACGCATCGCGGTTCGCTGGACGACGCACCTGCCTACTATAAACTCATGGCCAAACACGAAGACGCCTTCGTGAAGTCGTTCTTGGTACCGGATGCGGTAACGGCGGGCAGCGAAAGCTTGGAATCGTCCGAGGAGCTGAGCATCTACCAGATGTAAGAGGCTCGCATGGACAGGCGTGCCGGTTGGCACCTTCGCGGGCTGCTCACCACGGGTTTTGCCCACGGCGTTAGCGATTTCTACTCCGGGATGGTGCCGCTGCTGATCTTCACGATCGTCAGTGCGCACCATCTTTCTCCGCTCTATCAAGGCGCGATCGGCTTCCTGTGGTATTTGACGAGCTCGATCGTGCAGCCGTTGTTTGGTGCGTACTCCGACCGCTCCGGCCGCTGGTGGTTTTTGCCGGTTTCCGTCGGGCTAACGGCGTTTGCAGTCAGTGCGATTGGGATTTCCGCAAACATCCCGATGCTGTGCGTTCTGGTAATCGCGGGCGGCATCGGATCCGCAGTAATGCATCCCGAGGCCGGCAAGTATGCCGCCTTGCTCAGCGGGGATCGCAAGTCGGGCGGCATTTCGATTTTCCAAATCGGTGGCGCAGCCGGTTACGCCGCCGGCCCCGTCGTCATCGCCTCGATTATCGCCCGCTTCGGAACGGCGGGATCGTTGTGGATGTTGGTGCCCGGCGTACTGTCCGTTGCGATGCTCGCCGTTCTGATGCACGGCATCAATGTGTATGCGGACCGTGAAAAGACGGCACGTGAATCGGCGCTTTCGGCGGCAGCGAAAGCCGACTCGGCCGGCGTCGCACTGCTCGTCGGCGGTACCGCGCTGCGCTATTTGACCGGTGCGGCCTTCATGACGTACTTGCCGAATCTTATCGTTGCGCGGGGTGGTTCGATCGCCGATGCCGGAGCAATCGTCACCGCGTTTCTTGCGGTGGGCGCGGTGGGTCTGTACGCCGGCGGATGGCTTGGCGACCGTTTCGGCGCCGTGGCGATCTCCGTTCTGAGTCTGCTGCTCGCCGTTCCCGCGCTCATCGGATTTTTCGCCTTCAGCGGAGCCGCGGGATTAGCGGCGCTGCTGCTCGGCAACGCGCTGCTCAATATTCAAAGCGCACCGAGCGTGGCGATCGTACAGCAGATGCTTCCGCGCAATTTGGGCATGGCGCTCGGCTTGATGAACGGCGTCGCGTTCGGAGCGGGTTCGGCTCTGGTGACCGCGGTCGGATTCGGCGTTGCACGCGCCGGAGCGGCGCAGACCCTGCTGTGGGTCGGTATGTTGCCCGTATTTTGCGCCGCCGCGTACTGGATCGCCGGACGCAGAGTAGCGGTACGGTCTTACGCGAGTGCGGCCAGCAATGCCGCAGCTTCCTGATCCAGGTGCTGTTCGTGAACCTTCGGATGAGCCAAATAAAATAGCGCCATAATTCTCATCGCAAAGTTGTGCGCGCGGGGCATTCCGAGCGATCGGAAACGCTGTTTTGCTTCTTGCGCCAGGGTGCGAGCGCGCTCCAAGAATACGTGCGGAGAGGGATAGAGTTCGACCCAGTTGAGTTCGCCGTGGGCGCGGTCCTCCGCACGATCGATGAATGAATCCAGCAGGACGTGAAGCGCGCACAGCGCCGGAAAGTACGCGTCGTATGCGACGCCGATGCGGTCGAAGTCGCTGCAAAACGCTTCATAGAGCGGGGCATACACGTGAAATTGGGAACCGGCTGCGGCCGCAAATTCAAACCAGGACAATCCCTCGGCGCTTTTTCCTGCGCGGCCGTGCCAGTCGATACAGGCCCGTTCCCGTTCGTGCGCCGGCAGATGACTGTACGTCTGCACGTCCGCGTATAATGCACCCGCGCGCCGGAAGTATGGAAGGAGCAGCTCGTAATCGCCGAGCCGAACCAATGCGCGCCGCGTTTGACGCACGAGCGAAACGAGGTAGTCTCCGTCGTCGCCGCGGGGCCCGTGCGTGTAGTATTCATGCAGCGGGCGCGCGGGATCCAGCGCATCCAGAAGCGCTTCGTGCAGCGGACGAAATGCATCCGGCGGCGTTCCGGGATGACGGTCGCACAACGAATCCAAAAAATCGTAAATCGTTTCCAGGGGAGCCACCACGTCCACATAATGTTCGCGCGCACCGGCCGGCAGAAACGTTGCCAGAATCGAGGCTCCCGCGACGTGATACGCTTTGCTGCGCAGACTGGAAAAGGCCAGTTCGCGCAACGTGCGATCGGGAATGCGATCGGCCAGCAGTTCCAGGCGTGCAAGTGCCGCCTTCGCGAGTGGAACGACGTGAACGAGAAACGCGCGGAGATCGATGAGATCGTCCAATCCGCCGCGCAGCAGGAACGCAAGCCGGCGCGGGTCGGAAAGAACGCGTCTTACCGCCCAAGAAATTTCGCTCGAGAGCACGCGTTAGATTCCGCCCACGAATCGCCCGGGATTGAAAAGTTCTTGCGGATCGAAGCGCGCCTTCATCGCGCGCATTTTTTCGAGCGCGGCCGGCGGTGCGCCCCAGGGGTCCAAATGCTGCATAATAGGAGCCCGGCCCGCGACGATAGTGCGGCGCGGCGCAAACGTGCGAAATTCATCGTCGAAGCGTTCGATCTTCTCGGCAAAAACGCGGCTATCGCGTTCGCTGACGCGCAAGAACAGGTCGCCGTTCATGACGTCAAAGAGGACATCGGTGAAGAGCTCGTACCGATGAGCCAGGTCCCGGGCGTTTCGCGCGCGTTCTTCGACGTCGACTGCATCGGCGAGCACGCGAAACGTTATCGAACGTTCGCCCAGTTCGGCCGTCGCGGCGTCGATTGCGGACTCGAGCAGTCCTTGCGCACCCGCGTCGATCACCCGCGTGTCCGGCACCCCGGCTCGTCCAAGCGCGGAACGAATGTCGCGCGTAGCGCGATCGACCAGCGCACTGGAACCTTCGAGAACCAACAGCATGCGGCCGTCGATTCCGTCTTCGCCGTCGACGTTTTTCCGAAAGCCTTCGAGACAAAAAGCGGCGGCCGGAGTGACGGCCATGGCGGCGAGTTGCGAAGCGGCTCGCGCTCGAGTATGTTCCGGCAGCGGCGCGATCAATGCGCGGCGTTGCGGCGGCAGCGGCAATGTTTTGAAGTTTGCTTGTACGATGATGCCGAGCGTGCCGAACGAACCGGCGTACAGCTTGCTCATGTCGTAGCCGGTGACGTTCTTGACCACCATCCCGCCTGCGTTGACGATGGAGGCGTCGGCCAGAACCGTTTGCGTTCCGATCAGCAAGTCACGCGTGCGGCCGTAGAGATGACGTCGCGCGCCCAGCCATCCCGCGGCCAGCGATCCGCCCACCGTTGCCTTTGCGCGGTTGGGTACGTCGAACGGCACGAATTGATTGTGCGCGGCGAGGGCAGCGTCGACGGCGGAAATCCGCGTACCCGCGCGCACGGAGCACGTCAGGTCGTGAAATTCGTGCGCGATGATGCCGTCGATCTTGACCGTCGTCAACGATATTGCGGATCGTGACAGGGCGTACCCCATGGCGTGCAGCGTGTTGCCGCCCTCGATGGCGATTGCGCGCCCTGACGCGCCGCAATCTCGTACGAACTCCGAAAGCGCAGAAACCGACTTCGGCGCGAAACGCTCGGCGATCATCGTATTTCTCCGCAGCCCACGCCCGCGGGGAAAATCTTTTCGGGATTCAGCATGCACTTCGGATCGAAGACCTCACGCACGCGCGCCATCGCTGCAAGATCCTCGGTAGTGAAAACGCGCGTCAGCGTTCCCCGTTTTTCAAAGCCGATTCCGTGCTCGCCGCTGATCGTGCCGCCGAGATCGACGGCCGCCTGCAATATTTCATTGCCGGCATCGATAACGGCACCGACCTGCTTGGTGTCGCTGCGATCGTAGAGAAGCAGCGGATGCAAGTTGCCGTCTCCTGCGTGAAACACATTGGCGACTTTGATGTTGCGAGAAGCGCATGCCGCATCCACGGCCTTTAGTGCCGTCGGAAGTTTCGTTCGCGGTACGACGACGTCTTGAATGTAATAGTTCGGCGCGATTCGCCCCGTTGCACCAAGCGCGCCTTTGCGCCCGGCCCACAAAGCGTCGCGCTCGGCTTGCGATCGCGCTGCGCGCCACGACTGCGCGCCGTTTTCGCGAACGACTCGGCCGACGAGCGCTTCGTACGCTTGCAGGTCGTCCTCATGGCCGGCGCTTTCGATCAGCAGAACTGCGCCCGCATCGGCGGGATAGCCGCATGCAAACGCGGCTTCGACCGCCTGAATCGCAAGGCGATCCAGCATCTCGAGCGCGGTGGGCACGATACCGGCGCCGATTATTGCGGACACGGCGGCCGACGCCGATTCGACGTCGGGAAACGCTGCCAGCCACACGCGTACCGCTTCGGGAGTTCGCATCAGCCGCACCCAAGCCGAGCAGGTGATCCCGAGCGTTCCTTCACTTCCGACGAGCGGTCCGGTCAAATCGTAACCGCTCTCCTCGACCCACGTGTGGAATACTTCCCCGTACTCGTCGACGATCTCCAGGCCGAGCACGTGGTTAACTGTCGTGCCGTACGACAGGCAATGCGGTCCGCCGGCGTTCGTTCCGATGTTTCCGCCGATAGTCGATGCTCGTTGCGATGACGGATCGGGAGCGTAGAACAGGCCGGTGTGCGCGATCCGCTGCGAAAGTTCCAAATTGACCAGGCCCGGCTGCACGCGCGCACGCCGGTTCGGCACGTCGAGTTCCAGGATCCGGTTCATGCGTGCGAACGAAAAGACGACCCCGCCTGCCGCCGGAATCGCACCGCCGCACAATCCGGTTCCGGCCCCGCGCGGGACGATCGGCACTTCGCAATCGCGTGCGATTTTAACCGCAGCCGCCACGTCACGTGTGCTGGACGGCAGTACTACCGCATCCGGTAACCGGCCTTGCGAGTACGCGTCGAACGCATAGACGGCAAGGTCTTCGGCTTCAGTTTTGACGGCATCGGGCCCGAGCGACTCGATTAAGCGCGCTACCAGCACACCTATTCCTTAGAAGGAACCCTACCGCGCGCCTTTAAGGCCTAACGAACGTGTTTTTCTTTCAAAAAAAGAAGAAACCCGAGCGGAGCAATCCGCTGCTGAAACCGCCGCAGCCAGGCGGCCCGGCGCAGAAGCGAACCGCCTTTCGCATGCCGGTGGAGTTCGATATTGTCTACACGCTCGATGGCCGGCGCGGGCGGCGTAACGCGCGGGCGAACGACTTGAGCGCGGGCGGTTTGCGCTTGTCTTGCGACGAGGACTTTTTGAAAGGCTCGATACTGACGCTCGAGTTCAAATTGCCGGATGAATTCCTGGCGAATATGACGATCGAGAAAGAAGTATACGAGCAGAGTCCCTTCGGGCTGCGTCCTGAATCGATCAAAGTGCAGCCGCACGGCTTTTCACCGATGACCGTTCAAGCGAAGGTTCTCGCGATATTCTTTGCTTTGGACCGGAAGAAGTTCGCTCACGGTCTCTCGTTCGTCAATATCGACAACAAGACGCAGGAAGAACTGCAGCGCTTCATCCATCTTTGGCAGCTGAATTACATTCGGACTCGGCGCGGCGATTTAGGCTAGCACGCGTCGACGAATCGTCATGGTGAGGTATCGAACCACCCTGAGGAATCGAAGGGCGCACTCGTCATGGTGAGGCATCGAACCACCCTGAGGAATCGAAGGGCACACTCGTCATGGTGAGGTATCGAACCACCCTGAGGAATCGAAGGGCGCACTCGTCATGGTGAGG
>DASZHD010000005.1:0-24660 GCA_035938175.1 Vulcanimicrobiaceae bacterium | reverse complement strand
TACCGGCGGTCAGCTCGTGATGTACGCGCCGGGGGCCGCGTCTCCAACCGCGACGTTCAACTCGTCGGCATTCAAGTCGTTCCGAGGGGCGGCGCTCGGTTTCGTACCGTAGAACGGATCAGCGAGGCGGGCCTTGGGCGGCCGGCCGGAACTTTGCGATTCTATTGTCGCCGCCTTCAGTAAACCATATCGTTCCGTTCGGTCCTCTGGTTATGCCGTACGGCTGCCGGCCTGCCGCAAGTGCGAATTCAGTGATCGCACCGGACGGCGTGATCCGGCCGATACCGCCGGCGATTTGTTCGGTGAACCAAAGGTTCGCGTCCTGACCTGAAACGATCTCTGCCGGATAGCTATTCGCCGTCGGAATCGTGTATTCGGCGGTTATGGTGCCCGACGTGTTCACGCGTGCAATCTTGTCAGGCCCCGAGCAGCGATCGGTGAACCAGAGCGCGCCATCGGGGCCGGGGGTGATGTCGAATGGTCCGCCGTTGCTGCATAAATGCTCATAAAACGTCAAGGCGCCGCCGGGCGTTATCCGGCCGTATCCTATCGACGCTCGCGACGTAAACCACACGGCGTCGTCGGGCCCGCGGGTAAGCCATAACGGTTCGGCGAGAGGGTAAGAGTTGGACTTCCCGGCGTAAAGTACGGTCGCCGTTCCGGTTGTTGTCATCTTCTCGATTCCATACGTGAGATCGCCGTGGAGAAGAGACCCTTGCATCGCGCCGAAATAGAGTTCACCATCCGGCCCGAGCGCTATGCCGCCGTCCACGCGCGCGCTGTTTTCGGTGCAGTTGCAAAGGGGCGCGATCGGAAATTGCGACACGCCGCCGGCGGTTGTGATTCGCCCCACGTTATTACTGAAGGCATGGTACGTAAACCAAAGATTCCCGTCGGGTGCGGCCGTGATGCCGAACGCCGGCGCCGGAATGGCGAACTGCGCGATCGTGCCGGCCGGCGTGATTCGCCCGATAGCACCGGAACCTACTTCAGTAAACCAAAGATTACCGTCCGGTCCCCTCTTGATATCGAGCGGCTGCGTGTTCCCGTTGGTGGGAATTGTGTACTCGGTCAGCCCTCGTAGCGTTAACGGGGCATTTGCAGTGCCGTGGACCGGCGTTGCTTTCGACGCAGAAGCACCGTTCGAAACAGCCGGCGGAGAAATCGAGCCGTGATAACATGCTGCCAACGAGCCAACCAGAAGCGTAAGGAAAAGCGCGGTGAGGACAGACTTCCCGATCGATGGATTCATCGTGCGGATACCTCGCTTACAGTCTCAGAAGTACGATTGGAGCTGCGGCAGCATGGCGAGAATTGCGCGAGGCTAACGTGTTTGCCGCAAACCGCGTCCCATCGCAAACGGGGAAGGTTTACCTCGTCAGTCTCGCACCGGTGTCCGGTCTAATGAAGTGCCTTTGTGCCTACTTAGCATCGCAGACGATGCTCGACATGGGCGGTTAGCGCGGCCCCTCGCGCCGGAAATACCGCGACAAGCTCACACTCGCGACAACGAACGCGAGCACGGCAAGCGTGAGGCCGAGCACCCGCACGACGGAGGCGCCGGCGCTACCGTGCCCGTGCGGCCAAAGCCGCAACGACGCGGAGAGCATGATGAGGGCCACGGTCAGCACGCCTAAAGCAAGCGGGCGCCTATCCGTGAACCAAGCATGGCCCGATTGCGGCGTGCCGTCAAGGGACCATGACTGCCGAAGGGGATTATCCCCGGAAGGCACGGTTGACCATGCTAAATAAGGCTTGGTTGCTTGCTAAGCAATTGTTAGGAATTGAGGGTGGCCGGGCCAGGCTAGCCGATACGGTCCAACAAAGCGTTATACTTAATACGATGACCGCGTATGCCGATGCGATCCAAGAGCTTGAGCATGAGCCGCCCGATCTGGCCAAAGCTTTTGAGGAGTTTTTTGAATATCTAGACTCCTTCAGGGCCTTACCCGGTGTGTTGGAATGGCTAGTTGAGCATACGCCTACTGATTGGGCCGTGATTACGCCAGAGACGCGCAGTAAACTTAGTAAGATTTTCCCAGTCAAAGAGAAAGAGGCTAAGAAGGCGCTGTCTGTAGTTATGGCACTTCAGGGGATAAAAAAAGTATCGGACACAGAAGCGCTATTTAGTTTTCGCCAAAGCATGAGTCAACATCGCGAAAATCTTGAGCGCTGCATACCCCTTTTGGAGCAACTCAACAGTATTGTGTCCGAATTAGTCAATGAGGAACGACGACTATGGAGCACGGTGGGCGATTTACCGAAAGACACCACCGACAAAATAGAGTCTGCGTATCGGAGGGGCCTCCAAGAGGCGGCTGAGGGTAAACTTTTTGGTCCACTCTCGCCGGATGACTTCCAACGAAGTTTCGAATAGCGTGGACGCCGTGGGCGCACGAGAATTTAAGGGCAATGCCTATCCTACGATGGGCATTAGAGCAGTACGCAAATAGGCCGTGGTGGGACGACAAGTACCTGCGCGTCTTGGAGGATGGAAACATCCAAATGTTCTTCTTCACCGAGGAGGAGCTTGAACTCGCGTGGTTTTCCACTAATGAGCATACGGAAGTGATGACCGTGTTTGCTGCATTGCCAGTAAAATTTCCAAGTGCGTTCCCCCCTAATCTTTCACTAGAAGGCGCTGGAAGTGGCGAGTAAAGACGAGCCGATTTTTACACGAGAGAATTTCTTGGAAGCACTAAAAAAAGTTGCGCGGCCTACGCGACCTTTCGGGGACGATGTTTCCCAGGAAAATACCGAGCAACGAAGTCGGAAGAAATCTGACCGCAAAACTGACGGAACATCGGACGCTCGTCCTTCCGATGATTGAACCGGAAAGCGTATTCGTTTAGATACTCTTGCAAATACTTGCGCGAAACGTGGTGATATACGCCGCCGATTCCGCGCTTCGTATTGCTCCAAAAGCTCTCTATGGCATTAGTCGTTACGCCATCGCGAACGTAGATTCCGTCCGCGTGACGGATGAACCGATGCTCGTAGCCACGCTTTGCGAGCGGGCTGTATTGCGGAGCTTCGTCGGTATGAATTTCCGAACCAATCTTTACGCGCTCCTCAATCGGGCGTGTCAATTCGAACCAACCGCGACGTTCTACCGGATACGCCACAACGCGGCCACCACGCTCTATGAGCCCGGCAACGCACGTTTTCGCGGTATTCGGACCGATGGTAAATGCGGACGGAAGCCGACGACGCGAAGCCTTGTTCATACGCCAGACCTTCGGACCAAAGAACGTTTCGTCGGCCTCAACAATGCGCGCCCCGCCGAGATCGGAGATATTTTCTTCCAGCATCTTACGGATGAAATTGAACATCCGCCACGCGCATTTGTACGTGACGCCCGTTTCGCGCATGAGCTGCATGGCCGAGATACCGCAGCGGGTCTGCGCCATGAGGAAAATCGCGTGGAACCAAACCGTCATAGGCGTGCGCGTCCGATGAAAGACCGTCCCGGCCGTCGGGTGCGTGTGGGTTCCGCAACGGCCACAGGACCATACGCGAGGCCGCGTTTTGAGCTGATGGTGCGGAAGCACCTCGCCGCACTTGAGGCAGTGGATTCCGTGCGGGTACAAGTAGCCGACGAGCCACCGCAAGCAAGCGGCCTCGTCCGGGAACTCTTTTTGAAGGTCCGCGAACGAGTATTTCTGGGGCTTCGTCAGGTTCGGGCTCGGCATGGTAAAAGCGTAGCCGAACCAGGTGCCTCCTGGGTGGCCGTGTCTTACGGGGATAATCCCCCTGCCGAAGTCCTTGCAGTCTTAACACGACTCTGCTAATATTCCATTCGCTGGCACTCTTTTGCTGAGAGTGCCAAAGCCCTGATTGGCCCGCAAGCCGGGCCCCAAACCACTATCTTTTGGAGGTTTTCGTGAATCTCAAGCCTTTGGGCGATCGCGTGGTCGTTGAACACGTCGAGCAGCAAGATAAGAGTGCCGGCGGCGTTTTTCTCCCCGACACCGCTAAGGAAAAGCCGCAAGAAGGTATCGTTCGCGCGGTCGGGTCCGGCCGCACGCTCGACAACGGCACCAAGCTCTCGATGGACGTGAAGGTCGGCGATCGCATCATCTATTCGAAGTACTCCGGCTCCGAAGTCAAAATCGACGGCACCGAGTACCTGATCATCTCTGAAAAAGACGTTCTCGCCATCGTCGACAAAGTTCCGGCTGGCGTTTAAGGAGTTATTGAAAGACAATGGCTGCAAAAGAACTCGTATTTGACGAAAACGCCCGCCGTGCGCTCGAGCGCGGTGCAAACATGCTTGCCGACGCCGTCAAAGTGACGCTCGGCCCCAAAGGGCGTAACGTCGTTCTCGACAAGAAATTCGGCTCGCCGACGATCACCAATGACGGCGTGACGATCGCAAAAGAAATCGAACTCTCGAACGCGTTCGAGAACATGGGCGCGCAACTCGTCAAAGAAGTTGCCTCCAAGACGAACGACATCGCCGGCGACGGCACGACCACCGCGACGGTTCTCGCACAGGCGATTATCCGCGAAGGTCTGCGCAACGTGACGGCCGGTTCGAATCCGCTGCTGATCAAGCGCGGCATCGACAAAGCCGTCGAAATCGCCGTCGGCGAAATGGAAAAGTTCGTTCAAAAAGTCGACACCAAAGAAAAGATCGCGCAAGTCGCGTCGATCTCGGCCAACGACAAGAGCATCGGCGACCTGATCGCCGAGGCGATGGAGAAGGTCGGTAAAGACGGCGTCATCACGGTCGAAGAGTCGAAGTCGATGAAGACCGAAGTCGAGACCAAAGAAGGCATGCAGTTCGACAAGGGCTACATCTCGCCGTACATGGTCACCGACTCCGAGCGTATGGAAGCCACGCTTACCGATCCGTACATCCTCGTGACCGAACGCAAGATCTCCGCAATCGCCGACATTCTGCCGCTGCTCGAGAAGATCGTGCAGGTTCAGAAGCCGCTGCTGATCATCGCGGAAGACGTCGAAGGCGAAGCGCTCGCGACGCTGGTCGTGAACAAACTGCGCGGCACGTTCACCACGGTTGCCGTGAAGGCTCCGGGCTTCGGCGATCGCCGTAAAGAGATGCTGAAGGATATCGCCACCCTGACGGGCGCGACGGTCGTCAGCGAAGAGCTCGGCCTGAAGCTCGACAAAGTCACGCCCGACCTGCTCGGCCGTTCGAAGACCGTCAAAGTCACGAAAGAAGAGACGACGATCGTCGACGGCGCCGGCAAGCACGATGCGATCAAGGGACGCATCGAGCAGATCAAGCGCCAAATCGAAGAGACCGACAGCGACTTCGATCGCGAGAAGCTGCAAGAGCGTCTTGCGAAGCTCAGCGGCGGCGTTGCCGTCATCAACGTCGGTGCGGCTACCGAAACCGAGCTCAAAGAGAAGAAGCATCGCATCGAAGACGCGCTGAGTGCAACGCGCGCAGCCGTTCAAGAAGGCATGATCCCCGGCGGCGGTTCGTCGCTCGTGCACGCCGTCAAGGCGATCGAGAAGTACACGCCTCCGTCGACCAACGGTCACGCTGCTACGGTCGCCGATGAAAAGATCGGCATCGAAATCGTGCGCAAGGCGCTCGAAGAGCCGCTTCGCCAAATCGCGTACAACGCCGGCTTCGAAGGCTCCGTTGAAGTCCAGCGCGTGCGCGGCAAAGAAGCTCCGCAAGGCTTCGACGCGATGACCGGTGAGATCGTCGACATGTTCCAAGCGGGCATCGTCGAGCCGTTCAAGGTGACGCGTTCGGCGCTGCAAAACGCCGCGTCGATCGGCTCGCTGATCCTCACCACGGAAACCCTCATTGCCGACAAGCCCGAGCCGAAGAAAGAGCCCGCGATGCCGGGCGGCGGCATGGGCGGATACGACATGATGTAACGTCGGGTTAAACCCCGGCGAAATCCGTCGAAGAATGGCCTCGTGCAACGCACGGGGCCTTTCTTCTTTTGGTCCCAAAGAACTACGCCGCCCGGGACGCCGCTGGTGTAGAATACGCCTACGAAAATCCCAGAGAAATGGAGCGTTCGTACATGATGCGAGTTCTTTCCATCCTCGCTCTCGCCGCGCTCGTCGCTGCAGGCGGCTGTTCTTCGAAAAAGACGGTCTACGACAGCAACGGAAATACCGTCACGAGCGACAGCAACGGCAAAACCGTCACCGTGCAAAGCAGCGGCGGTACGATGACCATGGGACAGAGCGCGGTCGATCTTTCGAAGCTCGGCGTGCCGGTGTATCCCGGCGCGACGCAATCTTCGGGCGGCTTCTCGTACAACGGTTCGCACGGCAGCGGACAAATGACGTCGCTGACCACGGGGGACGCGTTCGATAAAGTCTACGCTTGGTACAAGAGCCAACTTCCGAAAGACGCGGAGAAGATGAAGAGCTCTTCCGGCGATTCTTCGTTCGCCGAATTCGTCACGGGAGCCGCGGGGTCGCCGCAAACAACGGTGATGATTTCTTCGAAGGGCGACCAGACGTCGATCGTTTTGAGCAAAGGTTCGTCGCAGTAACGTAAGGATTCCGCGCGGCGCGCCGTGAAGATCGCGGCATGCTGCACCTTCTTCTCGCAGCCGCGCTTACAAGCGCGGCTGCTAAACCATTGTTCGTCCCGCCGCCGCAATTTCACAAGCTCGCACGCGATCCGGTAGCGGTGCGGCGAATCGAGCGTTCCGGCGGGACCTTTATTGCCGAGTACGTGCGCACGGTGCATCAAAACGCCGGCAGCGTAGTGTTTTCGCGAACGGTAGAAATCACGATTGGGACGAACCCGGCATTCGGCCTGAATCCCTATGGCTTTGCGCAAACCAAACTTGCTCTATTGCGGCGGCATACGGAGCTGCGCAAAGTGCAATTGACGCCCGTTACGTTATGTGGTGGCCGCCAAGGCTGGATGCTATCGTACGAAGCTCCGGCTCCGGTGGATCAGCGCCTGAGCGAGTTGTATGCACCGGGCGCAACGACGCTGTACTTTGCGATTACGACGTATCACGATTCCGCAGGAGATCTCGGCTCGGTGAGCGCCTTGCGTTCACTTTGTCCGCCGGCCGTGCAGCATGCGGCACCGTCTTTTGCCGATTTGCCGTTCACCTTGCCGCACGGATGGAATCCGACGACGGAGACTGCCGACAGAGTTTCGGCTCCGTTCACCGAGGTTGGCCGATGGCTGCGGTTACCGGATCGCGCGTCACACTTGCAGTCGCTGGAACTGATAAAAGGGCCGCCGCTCTCGCCGGGAGAGTCGCCGGCGGATCACACGCAAGCAGTGATTACTTCCGGCGTTGCAAATGCGCCGGGCTTCGCGCTCGAAACCAGCCGCGCGCAAGGATATTGCGCCTCGGACGGCTGGTTTGCGTCGTACGTGCTGGATTCAGGCGCGAACGAATACACTATCGACACGGCATATGCGTACGCGACCGGTGCATCGTACTTCCTCGCCTACGAGCGGCTGAGCAAAGATCCGGAGGATCCGCTAGCGCGCCGTGCGTTGCAATCGCTCTGTCCGCCCGTCTCGGCGGGCTCGCGGAGCGCCGCTCCGGCAGTTGCGTCACCGTCACCGTCGCCCGGGTCGTCGCCGGCGGCGCCTTCCGACGGGCCGGCGCCTACGGCACCGTCGCCCGAACCAGCGCCCGCCTCGGCGCCGCCATCTCCGCAGCCTAGTGGGGGCACGCCGGCACCGCAGCTATAGCGCCCTCTTGCGGCACATGCTTGCAGCTGTTAGCAATCGAACCGAGCGGGCAAACTAGTACCAGCAAAACAGTCTTCTTTTTGGAGGGGTGAGCAAGGTGACAATCCTCAAACCGATCGTTCTTGCGGCTGCGGCGCTCGCAGCGACCATGGCGTTTTCGGGCTGTGGCGGCGGCAGCAACGGCGGCAACGGCGGCAACAGCGGAGCCACCACGAATACCGGAAACACCGAAACCAGCGGTACGCAAGCCAAACAGTTGAATCCGCTGCACAAACTGCATAACGCGCTTTCCGGCAAAGTGCTGAACATCAACATGGGCGCGATGAACGGTTCGAAACAGGACGGAACCGCAAGCGTCAGCGACAAGGGCACGGGCATAGTCGTCGTCGTGCATCTGAACAACGAACCCAAGGGCGCTTCCGAGCCGTCGCACATTCACCAAGGCACGTGTAAGAACATCAATCCGGCGCCCTGGAAACTCTTGAAGAACGTCGTAGACGGTTCAGCCACGTCCACGGTGGCCGGCGTTACTGTGGCCCAACTCAAGAAGGCGCACTATGCGATCAACGTGCACAAGAGCGCGAACGATCTCAAGACCTACGTCTCGTGCGGTGACCTAACGCCGTAAGTATCGGCGGTGACCTAACACCGTAAATATCGCCTGAAGTCAAAGCCGCCGGAGCCGGGTCCGGCGGCCGTGGTAAACCGCTGTCCGCCGCGCTATACTAGAAGCACAAGGAGGCGGGTAGTATGGCTAAACCTCGTTTAGCGGCGGCTCTATCGTCGGTCTTATTTCTTGTTTTTCTTTTCGGCGCATTGATTGCGCCCAGCACCGCCGCGAGTTCCGAAGAACTGCTCAATGCCGTCAAGACGGTGGCGGCACAAACGGATAAGCTGCGTTCGATGATGGCTGATTTGAATCAAAGTCAATTCAAGATCGTCGACGTAGCAACGGTCCTTTCATCGTCCGACGAATCGGCATTCCGCGCGGCTCTGAAGAAAAATGCCTCGGACATCGCCGACATGCGCGATACACTCAACCACACGACGATGACCGGGAATGACGGCGTCGTAATGTCCGCGGCAAAATTGCTACAGGGGCAAGAGGTGAAGATCAGTCAGGTAGTCGCGATTTCCGTCTCGGGAAATTCGATAACGATCTATTACCAGTAGGCCCACTGACCGGCGAGATCTTGGCGCGCCCCATCGAGCTTTTGCGCAATCAGGCTCGACGTGACGTCGTTTACACGATGCGGAGGATGCAGCGAATACAAAATGCTGTATCCTTCGTGCAATAAACGGTGTGCGCGCGGAATATCGTTCGCTTCGTGCGCGAGCTCGGCAGCCACGACCAGTGCGTTTGCGCCGCGCCAGCGATCGGAAAACGCTCGCGCAGGATTCGCATCCTTGCACGAAAGTGAAACGCGCGCCGCGGCCTCCGTAGCGCGCGACGCCTGCGCGTAGTGGCGGCTGGTAATCAAACCGGCATTTTCTGCAACGATCGCCGTCGCACGCTCCGCGCAGGACGGCGGAATTGCGCGTTCGGCGACTCGATGCACGGGCGCCGAGCACGCGCTAAGGCTGACGAGAGCAATGAGCAGCGCCGGCCGTATGTCATGCATAAGTGCCTCCGCTCTTTGGGTCGGTGCCTCCCTTAATTCCCCGGCAAGCGCTCGGATAAACCCGTTTCGGGGGCAGTTGCTACCAGCGAACCTTTCGTAAACGAGCGAAAACCATAATAAATGGGGATGGCAATCAGCAAAATCCCGGGCGTTATCAGCACGTTCCACCCCGAAGACTGGAACGTCGACACGTAAGTGGCGCCGACCGTCACGACTGCGATCGCCAAGAAGAGCGCGGTTGAAAAGGGATGCAGCGGTATGCGGAAGGCGGGGCCGGCAACGTTGTGCGCGCGATCGCGTGCGCGAAAAATGAATAGTGCCAAAGCGGACAGCGCGAAAAACGTATAGTCGATCGAGGTCACGTAGTTCAGGATCTGTGCGTATCCTTTCCAAAACGTAATGATCGCAGCAACGAATCCTTGCAGCGCGATCGCAATTACGGGAACGCGGGTAATGGGATGCACCCACGCGAGTTGCGGAAAAAACGAACCGTCTTCGGCCATCGCGTGATAGACGCGCGGCGACGTCAGAATTTGATTGCTCAAGAAGCCGAGCGTTGAAAGCGCAATGACCGCCGCGATTATTTGCGCGCCGCGCGGCCCCATGAACGCGCGCATCACGTCGGAAGCGGGCGCATCCGTGCTCATCAAACCGCGGATGCCGAGCACGTGCAGGCACACGTAATTGACCAGCAGATACAGCACCACGACGCCGACTACGCCCCAAATCATTCCGAGCGGCAGCGTGCGCTGCGGCTCCTTGAGCTCGGCCGTCATGAAACTGGACGTTTGCCAGCCGCTGTACGCGAAGAGCACGGGGATCAGCGCAACGCCCATCGCCGCCAGCGCATTCGATTGCGCCGACGCGGGAAGACTCGCCGCCGCTACCGGATGCGCGAATAATCCGGCGCCGATCAGCAGTACGATCGCGCCGATCTTCAACACCATGAACACGTTTTGCAGCGTACTGCCTTCACGGACGCCTAAACAATTGACGATCGTGAATATCGCAAGCACGGTGAACGCAAGCAGCGGTTCGGAGACGTGCAGACCGGTAAGCGGTTCGAAGTAGCCCGCAAAGGTCAGCGCCGCCGCGGCCATGCCGCCGCTCTGCGAGACGAGCAGCAGCGTCCATCCGTACATGAACGCGACGATCGGATGGTACGCGTCGCGCATGTAGGCATAGAGTCCGCCGTCATGCGGTCTTCGCGCAGCCAGTTCGGCAAAAAGAAATGCGCCGACAAGCGCGATGACGCCGCCCAGGACCCATTCCAGCATCGCCAGCATCGGCGTATGGATCTGCGCCGCGACGACCGACGGATTTCGAAAGATTCCGGAGCCGATGATCCCGCCCATAACGATAAGTGCCGCGTCGTATACGCCTAAACGGCGCGCCAGCGAAATCGAGGGGATTCGCGACATTTACGTCCCTCCGTACACCTTACGCGCAAACTGCCGCACGATTTCCGAAAATTCGTGCGGCCGGCACAGCGGCGCCGCGTGATCGCCGCCTTTTATGATCGAAACCTCGGCATTTCCGGCGCGCGCATAGATCTGTTCGTCGGCCCGGAAAATCGGATCGAATTCGCCGTTCACGATCGCGACCGGTTTTCCATACCGGCGCAAACGATCGCTGTAGCGCACGCCGACGGCGGTCTTCCTGCTCGTTTCGAAAACGCGTTTGTTGAACCGCAGCGGAATCACCGTGTCGGCCACGCGTCTGGGAAGCGTCAACCGGAAAAAGAACGACAGCACATTCTGCAGCCCCGTGGCGCTGAGCTGCGCTCCAAAAGCGACGGCCGCTTCGTACAGCAACGCGCGGATGCCGGTAATGTCCGCAGAGCACCCGCAGATCAACAGCCCCGCAGTGTGATCGGGCAGATCGGTCGCGTAGCGCATGGCGACGTACCCGCCCAGCGAGTAGCCGACGACCACCGGAGGCCGGAGCGTCACATGGTCGGCGATATACGCCAAGTACGGGTCATAGACGGCGATTTCGAAGGGTAAATCGGCCAGTGCGCCGTGGCCGGGCAGGTCCGGCGTCACGACGAAAAATTCATCGCTCAACGCCCGCGCGTGGGCGTCCCAAATCGTTCCGGCGAGGCGAATACCGTGTAGGAACAGGATCGGCGGATTTTGGGGATCACCGTACGTCCGCACGCCGCGCGCCATGGAGGCACCCGTAATTGCGGGCGGGCTAGCCGACTGCCGGGCGGCTGCTCGAGGGGGTGCCTTCATCCTTCAAACCTGTATGGCGCGGGCCGGGCAGGCGGTCCTGCCAAGGCAGCCGCGGCGGCAGGTCTTAGCACTCTCCGCATCCCATTGCTAATGGGGAGGGTTACACGCACTGATGGATTTTGAAGACCCGCGGGCCGAGTTCGAGCGCCTGTTTGCGGAGCTCATACGGCGGCCGCGCGCCGGCCGCTGGGAGCCCAATGCCGACGTCGTCATCGACGAAGATGCGCGCACGCTCGTCGTGCGGGTCGAGCTGGCGGCGGCGGACAGCGACAACTTGCGCGTGTTCGTCGACGAGCGCCACCTGTTCATCTCCGGTAAACGTTCCGAAGGCGCGCGGCTTCGCGGCGGTTCGTTTTTGCAAAAAGAAATCGCGGACGGCGAGTTCATCAAGAAACTTCACCTGCCTGTCGCGGTCGCGCACGACGCAGTTACCGCAACGTATGCCGACGGTATGCTCACCATTGCGTTGCCGATTGCCGCGGGCGAGTATTTGCCCGCCACGCGTACCGAAATTCGCATGATCGTCAAAAGGATTCTCGTGTAAATGGCCCCCCAAAAACAGCCGGTTGCCGAGGCGGCTCCGGTTTCGGCCGGTTCGATCGGGATACTGCCGCTGCAAGAAGCGGTATTGTTTCCGAACACCGTCATTCCGCTCGCCGTCGTCAAGAAACCGGGCATTCAACTCGTCGAAGAAGCGTTACGCGACGGCAAGCCGATAGGCTTGACGGTACTCAAGCAGCGCGACATCGAAAATCCCGGACCGAACGACGTGCACCGTATCGGCACGATCGGCACGGTGCAGAAGATGCTGAAAGTTCCGGACGGCACGCTGCGCTGCATCGTTGCCGGACAGCAAGTGTTCCGCATCGATCGCTTCGTGCAAACCGAACCGTACCTGGTTGCGGAATTCACCGAACTTCCCGACGTCACGACGCCCTCGGAAGAGCTCGTCGCGATGCAGCGCAACCTGGCCGGCCTCTTCCAGAAGCTGCTTGGCTATTTGCCGCAGGCGCCGCGCGAAATGGAGATGGAGGTCCAAAATATTACGGACCCCAACCTGTTGACGTATTTCGTCGCCTCGACGATGCGGCTGGAAACGGCCGACAGGCAGGCGCTTTTGGAAGATCGCAACACGATGAAGCGCATGCGCAAGCTCACGATGCTGCTCACCAAGGAGCTGGAAGTCGTCGAGCTGGGCCACAAGATCCAGTCCGACATTCAGCGCGAAATGGAGAAGAATCAGCGCGAGTTCTACCTGCGCCAGCAGCTGCGCGCGATTCAGGAAGAACTCGGCGAGGTCGATCCGCAGCTCGCCGAAACGAACGAGCTGCGTACGAAGATCGAAGAAGCGCAAATGCCCGAGGACGTGCGCAAAGCTGCCGATCGCGAGCTGGACCGCTTGTCTAAAGTTCCGCAGGCAAGTCCGGAGTACAGCGTCATTCGGACGTACTTGGACTGGCTCGTGCAGCTCCCGTGGTCCAAGGAAACGGCCGATCACATCGACATCAAACGCGCGCGTGAGATTCTGGACGAAGATCATTATGATCTCGAGAAGATCAAAGACCGCATCATCGAGTACCTCGCGGTCGGAAAACTGAAGAACCGGTTGACCGGTCCGATTTTGTGCTTCGTCGGGCCGCCGGGCGTCGGTAAGACGTCGCTCGGACAATCGATCGCGCGGGCGATGGGCCGAAAATTCGTGCGGCTCTCCGTCGGCGGCGTGCGCGACGAAGCCGAAATTCGCGGACACCGGCGCACGTACATCGGCTCCATGCCGGGAACTATCGTACGCGCCATCCGCGACGCGGGCACGCGCAATCCCGTCATGATGATCGACGAGATCGACAAGGTGGGCGCCGATTTCCGCGGCGACCCGCAGTCGGCGCTGCTCGAAGTGCTGGATCCCGAACAGAACAGCACGTTCCGCGATCACTACCTCGATCTGCCGTTCGATCTGTCGCAAGTGCTGTTCGTCTGCACGGCCAATACGCTCGACACGATCAGCGGACCGTTGCGCGATCGTATGGAGATCATCAACCTTTCCGGATACACGGAACTCGAAAAGGTGCAGATCGCCAAACGCTACTTGGTGCCGAAACAGCGGAAAGCGAACGGCCTGAAAGACACGCAGGTGCAGATCAACGACGCTGCGCTGCGCCTGATAATCAGCGACTACACGCGCGAAGCCGGCGTGCGCAATTTGGAGCGCGAGATCGGAACGGTGTTCCGCAAGGTCGCGCGCCGCATTGCCGAGGAGCCGCGGTTCAAGGCGCGCATCAAAGCCGAGAATTTGCCGGAATTCTTGAGCAAACCGCGTTTTTACAGCGAAGTCAAAAAGCGCGTCGCTTCAGTCGGCGTGTCGACCGGAATGTTCTACACGCCCGTCGGCGGCGACATCCTCTTCATCGAAACGACCGTCATGCCGGGCACCGGGAAACTGGTGCTTACCGGACAGCTCGGTGACGTCATGAAGGAGAGCGCGCAAGCCGCGGCGTCGTTCCTGCGATCCCGTTCGGGCGAGCTGGGACTGCCCGAAGACTACTTCGCAAAACACGATCTGCACATTCACGTTCCGGCCGGCGCCACGCCCAAAGACGGTCCTTCCGCGGGCATCGCGCTTGCAACCGCGATCGCATCGCTGTTGACGGGCAACAAGGTCGATCCGGACGTCGCAATGACCGGGGAAATAACGCTTACGGGTCAGGTGCTGCCCATCGGCGGTTTGAAAGAAAAGGTGCTCGGCGCCAAACGAGCCGGCATCCGGAAAATCATTCTGCCGCGCCGTAACGAGATCGATCTCGAAGACATTCCGAAAGAGGTCCGCGATACGATGACGTTCGTGCCGGTGGAAGAGCTCTCGGAAGTGCTGTATCACGCGCTCGGTAAACGCGTCATTACGCCGGTCGATTTGGGAGAGGGTTCTCGCGCGAGCAACGTCGTTCCCATGCGCCGTACGAGCCGCACGAACGGCGCGGTGAAACGCGTCAAACGTTCAGCATCGCGTCGTAGGTAGAATCCGCGGGCGTGCAGGTTTGCGCGCGCTCGTCGAAGGTGTAAAACCGATCGATCGGGCGCGCGTACACGTGGAGGCTCACTGCGGGTTCGTTTCCGGTGAAGCACCGGTGCAAGTGCACGTCGTCCTGCCGGTAGTCGATCGCGCTTTCCGCTAAGACTTCGCGCCCCTCGAAATCGATACGCGCGAATCCCGGCGTTGCTCCGGTGTCGCGGCGAACGTAATTGTCGACCCCGACGCTGCCCTGCGCGACGGCGAGCCAGCAAAACGCGCCGCCGTGGTCGTGAATCGCGGTCGCCGTTCCAGGCGACCAATGCAGCGCCAGCACTTCGAATCGTTCGCAGCGGTAGAGCAGCGTTCTCGAGTAACCGCGCCGGGCGTCGCCGGTACGCGGCCGTGGAATCGACGCTGCCATCGGTGAGGCGGCCCGAAGCCACGCAACGATTTCGGCGTCTTGCGCTTGTCCGGAACGGATACGGCTCAGGCTTTCCGAGAGCTCGCCGATGCGCGCTCCCGCGGGACCGATCATGAGGCCGACTTCGCGCCCAAAACGGCTTCTCCCAGGCCGCCCGGCACGTAGCGTTCGGCAAGCGCCGCGAACGCCTGCACCTGCGCGGTCGCCCAAGCTTCATCGCGGCGGAGCTGCGCGGCAAGGACTCTCGCAACGTTCGGAGCGGCGGCTTTCGCAGCGAGAGCATTGCGAAACAGCAGGCCGATGCGCCGCGCCACGACGTCCTCGACGCATCGCGCCATTTCGTGCCGCGCGGCGTGTTCTATGCGCGCATCGAGCGAAACGGGGGCATCGTCGCCGACAAGCGGCAGGCCGACGGTTCGGCAGCGCGCCGCGGCGAGTGAGGCGCTCCGTGCGGCGGCGTCAACCGCATCTTCGGCCATCTGGCGGTACGTCGTCCACTTTCCGCCGGCGATCGTGACGAGTCCCGAATTCGAGATTTCCAGCGCATGCTCGCGCGACATGCGTTCGGTGGAGACGGCGCGGCGATTGACGAGCGGACGTAACCCGGCAAAGGCGCTGCGGATATCGCTGCGATGCAGCGGCGCTGTCAGGTACGGGCTCGCCGTGCGAAGCAGAAATGCAATCTCGTCTTCCGTGGGATGCGGTTCCAGCTCTGCAGCGGGCGCCGCGATATCCGTCGTGCCGATCAGCGCGCAATCGTGCCACGGAATGGCGAAGATCACGCGTCCGTCCGCCGTCTTCGGGACGACGAGCGCACGCTGCGGATCGCGCAGCAACTGTTTATCGACGGCAAGATGCGATCCGCGGCTGAAGGCGATCATCGGCGTCGCGCGTGGGTCGTCGAGCGTTCGCAGCGTGTCGGCAAAGATGCCCGTCGCATTGATAACCGCGCGCGCTTGGATGTGAAAGCCGTTTCCCGACTCCACGTCGGTCGCTTCGACGCCGCTTATTCGGCCGTTCGTATATGTGAATTGCGACGCGCGAACGTAATTGCAGACGGCCGCGCCGAATGCCGACGCGGTGCGAGCGATCGCGATAGCGAGTCTTGCGTCATCGAATTGCGCGTCCCAATATTCGATGCCGCCGTCCACTGCCCGGCTTTTCGGAAAACCCGTCTTTCCCGCGAGCGCGTCATACGCTTTGAGCCCCGCACCGTAAAATACGCGTTTTGCAAACGACGGCGCGGGAATGAAAAACGCCAGCGGCTTGACGTAATCGGGCGCATTCGCGCGCAGACGCGCGCGTTCGCGTAACGCCTCGCGCACGAGCGGGATGTTTCCTTGACGCAGGTAGCGGACGCCGCCGTGTACGAGCTTTGTAGAACGGCTGGACGTGCCCTTCGCGAAGTCGTGCGCCTCAATCAGCGCGGTTGCGTAGCCTCGCGATGCAGCATCGAGCGCACAGCCCAGGCCGGTCGCGCCGCCGCCGATGACGAGAATATCGAATTTTTCACTCCCAAGGCGCTCCAGGGCACCGTCGCGATCCATTTACTCGGTTCTCGCCCAGCCGGCCGCGCGTTGCACGGCACGCCGCCACTCGTGAAGAGCGGTGGCGCGTTCGCGCTCGTTCATTGCGGGTGTGAAGCGGCGGTGTTCGCGCCACAGTGCAGCGACCTCGTCCAGGCCCGGCCACACGCCGGCCTGCAATCCGGCGATGCACGCCGCACCGAACGCGGTGGTTTCGGTATTCTCGGGGCGAACGACGGGCACGTCGAGAAGGTCCGCTTGGAATTGCATTGCCAAAGCGTTGTTGGATCCGCCGCCGTCTACGCGCAATTCCGAGATCGTAAAACCGGCGTCTTGCTGCATCGCACCAATCAGCTCGGCGCTTTGAAACGCGATGGCTTCCAAAGCCGCGCGCGCGATGTGCGCCCGCGTGGTTCCGCGCGTAATTCCGACGATCGCCGCCCGCGCGTACGGATCCCAGTACGGCGCGCCCATTCCCGTGAACGCCGGCACAAAATACACGCCGCCGTTGTCCGCCGCTTGCCGCGCCAGTACTTCGCTTTGTGCGGCATCGTCGATGATGCCTAATCCGTCACGCAGCCATTGCACTGCGGAGCCGGAGGAAAACACGGACCCTTCTAGCGCGTACGTTACCCTCCCCGGCTGCACGCCTAGCGCGATCGTCGTGAGCAATCCGTGCGAGCTGCGCACCGCGCGCGTTCCCGTGTTCGTCATTAAAAACGATCCGGTGCCGTACGTATTCTTCGCAAGGCCGGGAGCGAACCCAGCCTGCCCCGCCAGCGCGGCTTGTTGATCGCCGACGGCACTGCAAATCGGAATTGCTGCGCCGAACAGCTGCGGATCGCACGTGCCGAATTCCGCCGCGCTCGGCAGCACTTCGGGCAATATCCGTTGCGGAATTTCGAGTGCGTCGCACAATTCGGCGTCCCACACGAGCCGGTGAATGTCGAAAAGCATCGTTCGCGACGCGTTCGTTACGTCGGTAACGTGCCGTTTGCCGCCGGTCAAACGCCAAATCAGCCAGGTGTCGATCGTTCCCGCGGCAATTTCACCGCGCTCGGCCCGATCGCGCAAACCGTCGACGGTTTGCAGCAGCCAGGCGATCTTGGTCGCAGAAAAATAGGGATCGATTACCAGACCGGTTCGCTCTTGCACGAGCGGCGCGAGGCCGCGGTCTTTCAGTTGGCCGCACAAACCGGCGGTTCGGCGGTCTTGCCACACGATCGCGTTTGCGACCGGAAGCCAGGTGCGCCGATCCCATAGCACGACCGTTTCGCGCTGGTTCGCGATGCCGATAGCGGCCACGTCCTGGGCACGCAGTGCGCCGTCTTGGAGCGCTTGACGGGCCGTTTGATACTGCGAGTCCCAGATGCGTTGCGGATCGTGTTCCACCCATGCCGGTTTGGGATAGATCTGCTCGAATTCGGCCTGCGCGACGGCGAGTATCCGCGCTTGGCGGTCGAAAACCAACGCTCGCGAACTCGTCGTTCCTTGGTCGAGTGCGAGTACTACCGGATCCACGCTCACGTTGACCTACGGAACGGACGGCGTCTAACGGTTGCTTTGCTGCTGTCCGGGCAAAAGATGGGTATATAACTCGTGCTATGTGGCTCTTCGGCGATGTACGTGTGGCGCGCGGGACGATTGCCTGGACCAACCCTTTGCGGCTTAGGGCCGCGCTGCCGGTCAGACCGGCTCTTACGCAACCTTCCACGACGACGGCAGTTCCCGTCGAGTTCGATGAAGACGGACGAATATGGGTCTTCCGCTATTCGCGAACGGTGCCGCAATCTGCGCGGATCGACCGCGACCGAATCTTTCAATACATGAAGACGCACCGTCTCCCCGGAGAAACGGAGCGGCAAATCCGCCGCGACATGCGCAACGCCGCCGATTTCTTTACCGGCGTTCGCGAATTGCAGACGCATTCGGAGATTCAATTCGTGGAAGGCTCGGAATAGTCTAATCGACGCGGATTCCGCTGCCCGCTTCGACCTCGCCGATCGCCGCGGCGAGGAATCCGTCCTTTTGCGCACGGCCGCTGAACGACGCAGCGTCATCGGGAGTAAGCGCGATTAGCAGTCCACCCGACGTTTGCGCATCGGAGAGTGCGATCCGCATTGCGCGATCGACGCCGGAATCGAAGGTTGTAAACGCGGCATGCGCGGCGGCATTTTCTTTCGATCCGCCGGGTACGCAACCCCGAAGTATGAGCTCGCGAACGTGTGGCATCAGCGGGACGTTTTGCGCGTGGATGCGCAGTGCGACGCCGGACGCGCGCATCATTTCGCCCGCGTGTCCGAGCAATCCGTAGCCGGTGATATCGGTTGCGGCGTGCGCGCCGCATTCAACCATTGCGAGCGAAGCAGCGCGATTGAGTGCGATCATCGATTCGATTGCCGGTTGCATTGCGGCTTCATCGATTTCGCCGCGCTTGAGCGCAGTTGCCAGAACGCCCGTCCCGAGAGGCTTAGTAAGGAGTAGGACATCCCCGGGACGAGCGCCGGCGTTTTTAACGATTCGCGATGGATGAATAGTTCCCGTTATTGCCATCCCGTATTTCGGCTCGGCGTCTTTGATGGTATGCCCGCCTACAATTGCGATGCCGGCGTCCTTTGCAATTGCCGCGCCGCCCTCGAGAATGCGTTCCAGAATCTGCAGATCGAGGGTTTCCACCGGAAATGCCGCGACGTTCAGCGCGCTCACGGGCGTACCGCCCATCGCATAAATGTCCGAAAGCGCATTCGCCGCCGCGATGCGCCCGAAATCATATGGATCGTCGACGATGGGCGTGAAAAAATCGACGGTCTGCACGATTGCAAGATCGTCTCGCAATTTGTACACGCCCGCGTCGTCGGCGGTGCCGAATCCGACGAGGACGTTTTCGTTTGCGGTGGTGGGCAAGCGGCGCAGGACCTGCGCCAGCTCGGCAGAGCCGAGTTTACTCGCTCAACCCGCGCAGGATGAGAGCTCGGTGAGCCGGACTTTGGCGAGATCCATGTGGAGCGCTTCGCGCCGCGCTTAATGTGCCCCGCTGTGCGTAGTCATGGTGAGGAATCGCAGCACCCTGAGGAATCGAAGGGCCCCTCTCCCCTCGCAACCGCGCCTGACGTTTCGCATCCGTGCGAAACGCTCGCCTACTGAATTGAGCGCTTCACCCCACATCCGTGTTTAGGCGCTCAATTCAGATGGTTGCGAGGGGAGAAGGGCCCTTCGATTCCTCAGGGTCCTTCGATTCCTCAGGATGACGAGGGCGTGTGTCGAAAATCCCGACCGTGAAAAAGAACCTGCTGTTCATTCCCGGCCCTGTTACCGTAGCGGAGCCGGTCCTCGCGGCTATGAGCAAACCGCTCATCGACCATAGGGGACCTCAGTTCGCCGCGCTCGCCAAGCGCATCGACGAAGGCTTGCGTCCGCTATTCGGTACCGCCCAAGCGGATATCGTGCTTCTGGGTTCGTCGGGAACGGGTGGGCTGGAGGCCGCGATTGCCAGCACGTTTTCGCCCGGCGATCGCGTTCTGGCCGCTCCCGTCGGCGTGTTCGGCCGTCGGCTGATCGCCATCGCCAAAACGTACGGCATCGAAGTCGACATCGTCGAGACGGATGCCGGAAGCGCGCTCGATCCGCCCGCATTGGGAGCTGCGCTTGCCGAGGATACGCACCGGCGTTACAAAGGCATTTTGCTCACGCATAACGAGACGTCCACCGGCGTGCAAAACGACATGGCGCGGATCGCTCCAATCGTTCGCGAGCACGGGGCGATCACGATCGTCGATTCCGTCAGCGGCCTGGGCGCAACGGAATTCAAGATGGATGAATGGGGTTACGACGTCGTCGTAACCGCAACGCAAAAAGTCTTGGCGGCGCCGCCGGGAGCCGCAATGGTTGCGGTCGGCGATCGCGCGTGGCGCAGCATCGAGAGCTGCCGCACGCCGCGCTTTTACTTCGATCTGCTAAAAGCGCGCGAATTCGCGCGTCAGGGACAGACGCCGTGGACGCCGCCGGTTTCCGTGTTGTTTGCGTTGGATGCCGCGCTGGCGCAATACCATCACGAAGGCGCCGAAAACGTTTGGAAGCGGCACGCTATGTATGCGCAAGCCATCCGCGATGCGTTCAATGCGCTCGGCCTTACGGTGTTCTCGGATCCGGATGCGCATTCTCCCACGGTCGTGGCGGGGCGCGTTCCAAACGGCGTCGATGCCGCTACGCTCCTGAAAAAACTGCGCGTCGAACGCGGCGTATCGCTCTCCGGCGGACAGCTCGATTTGCGCGGAAAGATCGTTCGGATGGGCACGATGGGCGATGTATCGCAGACGGACGTTCTGGGAGCGCTCGGCGCTATCGAGATGGCGCTGCTCGAGTACGACGTTCCCGTTCACGTCGGGGCGGGCGTTCAGGCGGCGTTGCGCGTTTTTCTGGATATGGCCGGCGGCACTAGACCCGATGCCGCTCAAAGACCGGATCGGTCAGCGGACGTGCAAACGACGGGAGCGTCGCGCTGAGTGCATGGTCGACGTAGCCGTTGGGCATTGTGGCAATCCCAACCAAAACCGACCGGTGCAAATCGGCGCGAATATCCCGCGAAAGCGGAAAAAATAGCGCGATATAGAGAACGATCCAGACCAGCGCCAGACCTTTGAGAATCCCCACGGCGGCGCCGGCCAGCGCGTTGCCGATGCCGAGAATCGGCAGTCTTGCTATTGCGCTGAGAATCCGCGCGACGATCATCACCGCAGCATACGTCGCGATGCCGACGCCGGCCATCGCTAGGACGTGCGCGGAGCCCGGGCCTAAATGCAGCGCCTGCTCGATGATGCCGTCAAACGCGCCGTTGTAAAACCACGGCGCGATCAGCGCGAGCACTATTGCGATAAATCCCGCCAGTTCCATGACGAAACCGCGCTTGAATCCTTTGAGCGCGGCGATCAACAGGACTGCGGCGATGACGAGATCGGGCCAAACCATCAAACGGCTACGCTCGCAGTGTCGCGCCTGCTTCGTCGCGCAACGCTTCCAGTGCGCGCGTCATCGCGACGTCCGCCTCTTCGTCCGTGATCGTCGCATCGCGTTTTTGCAGCGTTACGCGGATCGCCAAACTCTTTTTGCCCGATGGGACTTGCGGACCGCGGTATTCGTCGAATGCGCGAACTCCCGTGCACAGCACGCCGATCGCTTTTTCGATCGTGCGCGAAATCGCCGCGGCCGGCGTTTCCAAATCGCATACGAGCGCCAAGTCGCGGTACGTCGACGGAAACTTCGAAGGGGGCGAATAGCGAGGGATGCGGTACTCCGGGATCTTGTCGAGATAGACGTTTGCAAAATAGGCTGGAAGCCGCACGTCGAACGCGCGCGAAACGCGCGGATCGACCGCGCCGAACGAAGCGACTTCACGCCCGTCCAGAAGCAGTACCGCCGTCTTTCCGGGATGCAATGCGTTCCGCACGTCGGGTACGGCTTCGAAATCGCGCCTGCCGGTAAGCGCAGCCATCAACGCCTCGGTATCGCCTTTTAGCCGCAGGAAATTCGAATCGCGCCATTCCGGTTCGTTCGACGGTTGGACGGTCATTCCAAAGCTGAGCGTAGCTTGTTCGGAGGGCTGGCCTTGGCTTTCGAAAAACACGTGCCCGATTTCGAAGACTTTTACCGGCTCGTCGGCGCGCGCGACGTACTCGAGCAGCGCGGGGCCCAAACCGTAACGCAAATAGCGCTGATCTTCCGAGAGCGGATTGAGCACTTCCACCGGTGACGCGCTCGGCCGGATCCCGGCGCGCGACAATTTTTCGAAGACTTGCGGTCCGTGAAGCGCGTACGTCATGATTTCGCGATAACCGAGCGCGACCAACGTGTGCGCGATTCGCGTTTCCAGTTCGTACGCGGTGCTGGCGATGTCATGCGGCGCTATCACCGGAATCGAGCTTTCGATCCGGTCGTATCCCGCCATGCGCGCGATCTCTTCGACGATGTCGGCAGGCAGCGAAACGTCGCGCCGCCACAGCGGCGGCGTTACGTGCAGCGCTCCGTCACCCGCCGGTTCGGCGCGAAAGCCGAGACGATCGAGGAGCTCGCGCAGCTCCTCGGCAGGCATGTCGAAACCGAGCAGCCGCTTTACGTCGCGAACTTCGAACCGCACCGGCGCCGGTTCCGCGATCGCTTCGCCGGCAGTGACGGGTTCGTGCGCGATTGCGCCTTGTGCGGTGAGCAATTGTGCAGACCGCTGCGCGCCCCAGTCGGTGAGTACCAGCGGCAGCGCTTTTTCATGGCGCGTGCCGGCGTCGGTTCGAAGTGCAAGCTGGGCGCTCATGCGGCGCACGCGTGCGCCGTTGAAGTTCGCCGCTTCCAAAATCATCGACGTCGTGTTCGCGCCGATCTCGCTGCTCTTGCCGCCTTTGAGCCCGGCCAGGCCGATTGCGCCCGACTGGTCGGCGATAACCAAACACTGCGGCGTGAGCTCGCGCTCGACGTCGTCGAGCGTCGTGAGTTTCTCGCCCGCGCGCGCGTCGCGTACGATAATCGCGCGATCGATTCGTGCTTCATCGTAAAAATGCAGCGGCTGCCCGATCTCCAGCATGACGTAGTTGGAGATGTCGACGATATTGTTGATTGGCCGTTGTCCTGCCAGCGCCAAACGCACGCGCATCCATGCGGGCGAGGGCCGCACGTTCACGTTCGTAAACCGCTGCGCAACGTAGCGCCGGCAATCGGGCGACTCGAGGACGATGCGCGGCTGTTCGCCGCTACCGCGAACCTCGTATGCAAACGAAGGCAGACGCAGCTGCGCGCCCGTATACGCGGCGAGTTCGCGCGCGAGGCCGATCATCGACATGGCATCGACGCGATTGCTGGTGATCTCGACGTCGAGGACCGCGTCGGCAAGGCGGAACGTTTCGACGAGATCCGTACCGACCGGCGCGTCGCCGTCCAGCTGCATGATGCCGTCTTCGAACCACTCGGGGGGCAGCGCCAACTCCTCGGCGGAGATCATCATCCCTTCCGACTCGACGCCGCGCATTTTGCGCCGCTCGATCCGCAATTGCGGCAGCTGCGCACCGATCGTTGCCACGCCGATCGTTTGTCCGGCGGCAACATTCGTCGCGGCCGTCGCGATCGTCAACAAGCCGCCGTTTCCGACGTCGATCTTGCCCACCTGAAGCCGGTCGGCGTTCGGGTGTTTTTGCAACTCTTCGATGCGGCCCACGACGACGCCGGTAATGCGCGGCCGCTCCTCGATCGCCTCGACCGGAAAGCCGATCTGCGCGAGCATTTCCGCGATTTTGTGCGGGCTGTCCGGCAAGTCGACGTAATCGCGAAGCCAGCCTAGGGGTACACGCATACCGTTACTTCAGGGCCTTCATAGTGCGAGTTGCGAAAGAAACTGCGGGTCGTTTTCATAGAAGCGGCGGATGTCGTCGATGTCGTACCGCACCAAAGCCAACCGCTCCACGCCGAAGCCGAACGCCCAGCCCGAATACACCTGCGGATCGTAATCCATGTTGCGCAGCACGTTCGGGTGCACCATGCCCGAGCCGCCTAATTCGATCCAGCCGGAACCGCCGCACATGCGGCATTCCGAAGCTTCGCCGCGGCAAAGCGGGCACGTGGTGTCGACCTCGGCGCTCGGTTCGGTGAACGGAAAGAACGATGGCCTGAATCGTACTTGCTGATCGTGGCCGAACAATTCACGGCACATACCGGTCAGCATTCCTTTCAAATGTCCGAAGTGAACGTCTTTATCGATCAGCAGCCCTTCGACTTGCGTGAATTGAAACAAATGGCGCGCGTCGACCGCATCGCGGCGGTAACAGCGTCCCGGCACGAACACGGCAATCGGAGGCCGGTGCTGCTGCATCGTGCGAATTTGCATCGGCGAGGTGTGCGGCCGCAGCAACAGCGTGTCGGTAAGAAAGAACGAGTCGAAGCCTTCGCGCGCCGGATGGTCGGGGGGGATGTTCAGTGCGTCGAAGTTGTAATACTCCGGCTCGATCTCGGGTCCGAGCACGACGGCAAAACCGTGCCGCTGGAAATAGGCGCACAGATCTTCGGTGACGCGCCGTACCGGATGCAGCGATCCGATTTGGGGCGCGATCGACGGAAACGTGACGTCGATCTTGGTTTCCAGCTGCGCGGCAAACGCGGCATTATCCAAGCGTGCTTGAGCACCGTCGAGCGCGCTTTCCATCG
>DASZHD010000004.1:0-65493 GCA_035938175.1 Vulcanimicrobiaceae bacterium | reverse complement strand
CGCTCAATTCAGTAGGCCAGCGTTTCGCACGGAGCGCGAAACGTCGGGCGCGGTTACGAGGGGAGAGGTGCCCTTCGATTCCTCAGGGTGGTTCGATGCCTCACCATGACAACGCCCTTCGATTCCTCAGGGTGGTTCGATGCCTCACCATGACAAGCGATGCCTCACCTTGACAAGTGGCGCTGCTACTGCTGCGTCTGCTCCAAAATCTTCTTGTCGCTCGGATTGTCGCTGGGAGAAGCGATCAAAATCGCCTTGACCGGAGCGTTTCCGCGCGCGAGAACGTCGAACGCCGTATTGCGCGGAATCGATATCAGCGATCCCGGCCCGACGTCGTACGACGGATAGCCCACCGTTACGGAACCGTGACCGCTGATCACATAAATCAGCTCGTCCTGTTTCGAATACACCTGTTTGGGCGCTCGACCGAAATAGACCGCAATCACGTCACCGGCGGGCGCGTGCATGAGCGGCTGCGTGACGGTTCCTTGCATGTCGGGCTGCAACTGAGCAAACGCAGGCGACGCGCTCACCACGCTGGGCGCTTCTTGCGCGCGGGCAGCGAACGTCGCGAGTGCAACGGCCGCAAACAAAGCGGTGACGGGAAGAACTTTCTTCATTCGTTCGATACCTCTCCAGCCGTCAACGAAAACGGCCGCTGATTCGTTACCAGCGGCCGTTCTACGCAGGTTCGAATAAACGCTCTAGAGGGTGTACGAGCAGTCGTGAATGTTGTTGTCGTACTCCATCTGAATCTCCCACGTATCCGCTTGCAGCTGGACGTTGCCCGTCGGCACGCCGGCCGCCGGCGCGCAGAGGTCGCCGATTTCGCCGCCCTGCTGGTTATACCAAGCCAGATTGTTCGCGCCTACGTCGGAGTCGGTGATGGTTTCAAACGTCTCGTGCGAGAGCGTCGACGCGGTCGAATCCGCAACGACGCCGTTCGGCGAAGGCTGGTTGCTGACTTCGCAGCCGTTTACGCCTTGATACGGCTCGACCGAATACAGCACGTGCCCGATATCCGACCAGTCGTTGCTTCCGTGATACGCGCAGAATGCCCACTGCGACGGATTGTCGGGCGAGTAGCAGCCGCCCGCGGCACTGCTGCATTCGTCGACGCCCTGGCCCAAGAAGACGTGAAACTCCGAGCCGTAGCCGGTGCTCAGATTGTTCGCGGTGATCACGCTGTACAGAATGTTGAAGATGTCTTGGTCCTGCAGCGTTCCGCTAATCTGGTAGCTCGTCGGGATGTCGCCGCCGAACGCATAGGATCCGCTTGCATTGTACTGGCTCAAGATGCTCATCATGTTGCTGCCGAACAAGTCATTCTGGAATTGCGAAATGAGGCCGCCCCAGCAGCTTTCGTCGTTGCAGTTGACGAGGATATCGTATTCGTTTGCGCCGGTTTGCACCGGACCGCCGTAATACGAAAGGTCCATGCCCGCGGATGACGTCAACGGGCGCCTGGACGGCTGAATCAGACGCAAACGCGATCCGCGCCGCGGAGAGTAAAATGCGCTCGCACGAACGAGCTTCGACATGACCGCCGGAATCGTGGCGCGAGTAACGGTAACGTGTTTCAAAACCTTCGTCGACGTGCCGGGACCGCTCGCGACGGGTTTTTGCGGAACCGTTTGCGGCATCGTTGACGACGACGTTCCACCGCCGCCGCAACCGGCAAGCAATGCACCGGCTAATGCGAATCCGCCGGCCACGCAAAGGGTGCGTTTAAAAGACCTTGGGCTTGATACCATGCCTTGAAACTCCTCCACAGTGGGTGTTGCAGCAACGCGCGGCCGAACGAGCGGCGCGCATGACAAGAGTTTTACACCGAACGAAAGATTTTTTGAAGAAGCAACCGCAAGCTATTGCAGCGGCAGCGCGCTGCGGCGCCAACCTGCGTCATTTTGTTGCAGCGCAACGTGCATGCGAACTGCACCTATAAGCGAATTCCCTTGCAAGCCGGCGCGCAAACGCGCGAGTTCCTGCGATCTGCTTTCATCGCCCGTTTTCCAAACCTCTTGCGCGAGCTGCGGCCATAAACACACGCTTCCGGAGATGCATCCGGCAAATCCGCGCGATCGCAACGCGCCCAGCGAAGATTCGGATCCGGGAAACAACGCCAGCGAGGGAAACCGTTCGCGCAGCTGCGTTTGCAACTCCGCATCGTTGGAACTGTCTTTGATTCCCGCAATCGCCTCACGGCAGGTTTGCAGAATTCGGTCGACCAGTTCCGGCGAGAACGTAATGCCGCTCATGCGCGGAAAGTTGTACAGTAACAGCTTTCCGCCCGTTGGCACGGCGCGGTCGACGAGCGCGCCATAAAACCGTTCGATTCCCTCCGGCGATGCATCGCGGTAATAAAACGGCGGAATCACGAGCGCCGCGGCAAAGCCCAGGTCGTACGCCGCGCGCGTCAGTTCGATCGCGTCACCCAGCGCCGTAGCGCCCGTTCCCACGATAAGACGATCGCGCGGCAGTCCGCTCTCCGCGATAGCACGCATGAATTTCAAGCGGGCGCCGAGCGCGATCGACACGCCTTCACCCGTTGTTCCCATGACGTTCAATCCGTCGCAGCCCGCGTTCAGGAGCTCGCGATAGTACGGAATCGCCTTCGCCGCATCGGGTTCACCGCGGTCGTCGAACGGCGTCAACACGGCGGCGATCACGCCGCGCAGTGCAAAAGCGGAGACCGTCATCACGAACGCCGCAGGGAGGCGCGCAAAACGAACGCCAAATTCGCCGGACGTTCCGCAAGGCGCCGCATCAAATACGGAAACCAATCCTGCCCGAACGGAATTGCCAGACGCACGCGATACCCTTCGCGCACGAGCTCCCGCGCGACGTCGGTACGTATGCCGTAGAGCAACTGAAACTCGAACCGTCCGCGTTTTGGCAATCCGAGTTCGTGCGCGCGCCGCTTCATCGCATCGACGATCTTCGTGTCGTGCGTGGCAATCGCGGTATACTGCCCGCGCTCGAGAGCTTGCGCGGCGAGCCGCACGTACTGCGCGTCAACGTCGGATTTCTTGGGATAAGCCGCGTCCGGCGGCTCCAAATATGCGCCTTTCACGATGCGCACGTTCAAGCCCGAGGCAAGCAGCGACTGCAAGTCGCCGGCGCTTCGATACAGATACGATTGCAAGACGCAGCCGACGCAGTCGTACTCGGCGCGCAGCCGCCTGTAGATCGCGAGCGTCGCATCGACGTAGCGCGACTGTTCCATGTCCAGCCGCATCGTATTTCCCGTGTCGCGTGCCGTGCGCGCAATGCGGCTTGCGTTTGCAAACGCAAGTTCCGGATCGATGTCGAGTCCCACGTGCGTCAACTTGAACGCGACGTTGGCGTCGATGCCGCGCGCGTGAAAGATCTGCAGCAGCTCGCAGTACCGATCCGCCGCCGCATCCGCTTCCTGCGCGGTGCGAACGCCTTCGCCCAACACGCCCGCGGCAACGGCGAATCCCTGCGTATTGGCCGCTTTCGCAACGGTGAGAAACTCGTCGAGCGTCTCGCCGGCGACGAACCGTTTGGCGCCGAACCGGTCGCCGTACCGCCGGACGAAGCGCCGGACCCGCGGGCTATCGGCCGCGGCGAGAATCAGCGAGCGCAGCGCCCGCAGTACCAGACGACCGCGCCTTCGCGCGTTACCGGCACCATGTGTTCGTGCTTTCCGCGGCGTCCGCAGCCGGCGCAGGAATACGTCTTGCCGGCCGACGGTCCAACCGCCGCGGGTTGCCGCAGCGCGAAGTATGCGACGATAACGATCGTCAAAAGCAACGTCAGCGGTGCCCACGCAAAGAACTGGCTGATGACCTCGGCGCTCATGGCCTATCGCATACGGCGGTAAATCGGGAAAACCTCGTCCACCTTACGGAAGGCGCCTTCGTGCGGCGTGGCATGCAGCGATTCCGCCGACGACAGGCACAGGAACCCGAACCGGCTCAAACTCTGCAGCATCAGGTTATGAACGCGGTACTGCAGCGATTTACTGAATTGCGGCAGCACGCCGCGCGTAACGATACATTGAAACTCGTTCAGTGAAGCGTCATTTGCCAGGCTGTGCGTCGAGAAGATTATGTGCTCTTGTAACTTGCCCGAAAACCGCGCGACGCCCTCGCTGTAGTCGCAGATGTCCGAGAGCGTAGACCCGCCGCCGCTTAGGCGGTAATCGTTTGCGAATTCTTCCAACGGGCCGACCGCAAACGTTCCCGCACGCGCCTGATTGAGCGCCATGTCGCTGATGTCCGTCGCGTAGATCATGCAGCGATCGAGCATCCCTTCTTCGTTCAGAATGGTCGCAACGCTGTACACGTCTTCGCCGGTGGAACACGCGGGAAACCATAGACGCACGAATGAGTACGTGCGCAAGAACGGAACGACCCGTTCGCGGAACGCTTTGAAGTAATCGGGCGAGCGGAACAGACGGTTTGACGTTTGCGAGAGCGAGAACACGAACCGCCGCAGCGATTCGTTGTCGTGCAGCACCCGCTCTTGAAAGCCCGAGATGCTCTCGACGCCCTCGGCTCGCATCCGTTCGGAAACGCGCCGCTTCAACGTGCCGGGAGCGTACTCGCGAAAGTCGTACCCGCTCCAGCGCACGATCGCCTCGAGCAGCAACGACAACTCGATGGCCGAGCGTTCGTCGTTGCGCTCGTGGACCGGCAACCCGACGGGTGCCTCGTTGACTATCGATTCAACCATATGCGCAACAGCGAAATGAGTTGATCGGTGTCGACCGGTTTGCTGATATATTCCGATGCACCGGCCGCGATACAACCCTCGCGGTCGCCTTTCATTGCTTTAGCAGTCAGCGCGATAATGGGCAGCGATCGGAATTCCGGATTTGCGCGGATCCGCCGAATCGTTTCGTATCCGTCCATCTCCGGCATCATGATGTCCATCAACACCAGATCGACCTCCGGATCCTGTTCCAATATCGAGATGCCGTCTTTTCCGCTCTCGGCCGAGAGCACGTGGACCCGATGACTCTCGAGCGCCGACGACAGAGCGAAGATGTTGCGCGAGTCGTCGTCGACGATCAGAATCTTCCGGCCTTCGAGCGACGCCGTGCCGAGCGGCGGAATCTCGGTCATCCGTTTCGCCGCGGGCAGACGCGCCTCGACCTGGTGCAGGAAGAACCGCGTTTCGTCCAACAGCCGCTCCGGCGACATCGCGTCCTTGATAATCACCGCCTCGCTGAGCTTGCTCAGCTTGGCTTCCTCGTTCTTGTCGAGGTCGCGGCCGGTGTACACGATCACGGGCGTGCGCGCATGCTCGCGCTGCATCCGGATGCGCGAGATCAGTTCGTCGCCTGCCAAATCCGGAAGTCCGAGATCGACCACGATGCAGTCGAATTTCGACGCTTGCAGCGCCTCGAGCGCTTCGCCCGCGCTCCGCACCGCCGTGATAGCGACCTCGCCGCTGCCGATCAGGCCGACCATCGCATTCAGCTGCGTGAGATCGTCCTCGATCACCAGCACGTTCTTTGTGCGCGGCTCCGCAAATCCGAGCAGATTGTCGAACGTTTGCGTCAGCGCTTCTTCCGTTACCGGCTTGCGAAGATGCGCGATAGCCCCCGCGTCCAATGCGCGCTGCCATTGCTCCTCACCCGAAATAACGTGGATCGGAATGTTTCCGGTATTCGGATCCTCTTTCAGTTCGGAGAGGAGCTTCCAGCCGTCCGTATCGGGCAGGCCGATGTCCAGCGTGATTGCATCGGGCAAGTGTCTGCGCGCCAGCTGCAATCCTTCGGCCCCGGAGCGCGCGACGATTCCGCGGAAGCCGCGGTCGCGCGCCAGGCCCAGCAAGATACGTGCAAAGATCGGATCGTCTTCGATGATCAGCAGGACGCGATCGCTCGTATCGATGCTTTCGCGGTCGTCGCGCACTACTTCGTACGCCGCCGGCATCACGATTTCGCGCGAGGACTGCCTGCGCGGAAATCTGATCGCGTCGGGCGTAAGGATGCGCGTCTGGCTCGTCGTCGCGGAACGCTCCAACGGATGGAACAGCGTGAACGTGCTGCCTTCGCCGAGCGTGGACTCGACGCCGATCTCGCCGCCCAGCAACCCCGCTATTTCGCGGCTGATCGCCAGACCCAGACCGGTGCCGCCGAACTTCCGCGACGTTCCCATATCGGCTTGCTGGAACGCCTCGAAGATGACGTTGAACTTGTCCGGCGGAATCCCGATGCCGGTATCTTGCACCGAGAATGCGATCGCCGGTCCTTGAATCGACGTCAGATGGTGCTCGCGAATCAGTGCGATCTCCAGCGTCACGCGGCCCTCGGACGTGAACTTGAACGCATTCGAAAGCAGATTTTTGAGAATCTGCTGCAAGCGTGTCGGGTCGGTGACGACGTGATTCGGAACGTCCGCATGACGCCGGATGACGAACTCCAGATTCTTATCCTTCGCGATCTGGTCGAACGTGCGCACGACGTCCTCTTCGATCGTGTCGAACGCAACTTCCTGAAGGTCGATCGAGGTCGTACCCGATTCGATCTTGGAGAGGTCCAGGATGTCGTTGATCAGCGTCAGCAAATCCGAACCCGCAGCCCGGATCGTTTGCGCGAACTCGATCTGTTTAGGCGTCATGTTGCCTTCGGGGTTGTCCGAAAGCGACTTGGAGAGAATCAGGAGCGAGTTCAGCGGCGTGCGCAGTTCGTGAGACATGTTGGCCAAGAACTGCGATTTGTATTTCGACGTAAGCGCCAGCTGCTCGGCCTTCTTTTCGAGCTCTTGACGGGCTTCGTCGATTTCGCGCGTGCGCCGTTCGATTTCGGCGTTGCGTTCTTGCAGCAGACGCGCCTTTTCTTCCAACTCGTCGTTGGTTTGCTGCAATTCCATCTGCTGGCTTTGCAGTTCGGACGTCAGCGACTGGGACTGTTTGAGCAGTTCTTCCGTCCGCATCGACGCGGCAATCGTGTTGAGGATGACGCCGATGGACTCGGTAAGCTGGTCGAAGAACTGCAGCTGAATTTCGCTGAATTTATCGACCGACGCCAGCTCCATCACGGCCTTGACGTCGCCTTCGAACAGCACCGGCAGTACGATCAGCGAGAGCGGCCGGCTTTCGCCTAAGCCGGAGCTGATCGACATGTAATCCTGCGGAACGTCGCCCAGCAGAATCCGCTGCTTCTCCAGCAAGCACTGGCCGACTAAACCTTCGCCTTCGCGAATCGTCCGTTGTGCGGCTTTGCGTTTGTTCAGCGCGTAGCTCGCGACGAGACGCAGCATCTCTTGATTGCCGATCGGCTCGTTCAGGTAGAACGCGCCGGCGTGCGCATTGACCAGCGGCGCGATCTCGGACATGATCAGGCGGCTGACGGTCTTGATGTCGCGCTGCCCTTGCAGCATCGCCGTGAAGCGCGCCAGGTTCGTCTTGAGCCAGTCCTGCTCGGTGTTCTTACGCGTGGTATCGCGCAAGTTTTGAATCATTTCGTTGACGTTGCGCGTCAGTTCGGCAACCTCGCCGCGCGCTTCGACTTCGACCGCACGCGAAAGGTCGCCCTTGGTGACGGCCGTTGCAACTTCGCCGATTGCGCGAATCTGCGAGGTCAGCTGTTCGGCCAGCTGGTTCACGGAGTCGGTGAGGTCGCGCCACAACCCGGCGGCGCCGGGCACCTGCGCTTGTC
Source organism: Vulcanimicrobiaceae bacterium (assembly GCA_035938175.1). Taxonomy (GTDB): domain Bacteria; phylum Vulcanimicrobiota; class Vulcanimicrobiia; order Vulcanimicrobiales; family Vulcanimicrobiaceae; genus DASRDE01. The sequence goes on along the minus strand of DASZHD010000004.1, from coordinate 57,857 downwards.
CGCCCAGTTTCCCTTCGAAACCGACTTCGCGCGCAACCGTCGTAACCTGATCTGCGAACGTTGCCAGCGTGTCGATCATGAAGTTGATCGTGTCGGCCAGCTGCGCGATTTCGCCCTTGGCGTCGACGGTCAGTTTGCGCTTCAAGTCGCCGTTTGCGACGCCCGTAACGACCTGCGCGATGCCGCGGACTTGGTTCGTCAGGTTCGCAGCCATGAAGTTGACGTTGTCGGTAAGGTCTTTCCACGTGCCGGATACACCCGGCACCTGCGCTTGTCCGCCGAGTTTTCCTTCGGAACCGACTTCGCGCGCAACGCGCGTGACTTCCGATGCGAAGCCGTTGAGCTGGTCGACCATCGTATTGATGGTGTCTTTCAACTCGAGAATTTCACCGCGAACGTCGACGGTGATCTTCTTCGAAAGATCGCCCAGAGCGACGGCGGTGGTAACCTTCGCGATGTTGCGGACCTGAGACGTCAGGTTCGACGCCATCGTGTTCACGGAGTCGGTCAAGTCTTTCCACGTACCGCCGACGCCGCGCACGAACGCCTGACCGCCCAAGCGCCCTTCCGAACCGACTTCGCGCGCGACGCGCGTGACTTCGGACGCAAAAGCGTTCAGCTGGTCGACCATCGTGTTGATCGTGTTTTTCAGTTCGAGAATTTCGCCGCGGACGTCGACGGTGATCTTCTTCGACAGGTCGCCGTTTGCGACGGCGGTCGTGACGTCGGCGATGTTACGCACCTGATTGGTCAGGTTCGATGCCATCGTGTTCACCGAGTCGGTCAAGTCTTTCCACGTACCGGAAACGCCGGTAACCTCGGCCTGGCCGCCCAGTTTACCTTCGGAACCGACTTCGCGCGCGACGCGCGTCACTTCTCCGGCGAACGAGTTCAGCTGGTCGACCATCGTGTTGATCGTGTTCTTCAGTTCGAGAATTTCGCCGCGAACGTCGACCGTGATCTTCTTCGAGAGGTCGCCCTTTGCAACGGCGGTCGTGACGTCGGCGATGTTACGAACCTGCGACGTCAAGTTCGATGCCATGAAGTTCACGGACTCGGTCAAGTCGCGCCACGTACCCGAGACGCCCGCAACCTGTGCCTGTCCTCCCAGGCGTCCTTCCGAACCGACTTCGCGCGCGACGCGCGTGACTTCGCCGGCGAACGAGTTGAGCTGGTCGACCATCGTGTTGATCGTGTTTTTCAACTCGAGGATTTCGCCGCGGACGTCGACGGTGATCTTTCTTGACAGATCGCCCTTTGCAACGGCGGTGGTCACGTCGGCGATGTTACGCACCTGAGACGTCAGGTTCGACGCCATCGTGTTCACCGAATCGGTAAGGTCTTTCCACGTACCGGAAACGCCCGCAACCTCGGCCTGGCCGCCCAGTTTACCTTCGGAACCGACTTCGCGCGCGACGCGCGTCACTTCTCCGGCGAAAGAGTTCAGCTGGTCGACCATCGTGTTGATCGTGTTCTTCAGTTCGAGAATCTCGCCGCGAACGTTGACGGTGATCTTCTTCGAAAGGTCGCCCTTCGCGACGGCGGTCGTGACGTCGGCGATGTTACGCACCTGCGACGTCAGGTTCGACGCCATGAAGTTCACCGATTCGGTGAGGTCCTTCCACGTACCGGAAACACCGGTAACCTGCGCCTGTCCGCCCAGAATGCCTTCGGAACCGACTTCGCGCGCAACGCGCGTGACTTCGCCGGCAAACGAGTTGAGCTGGTCGACCATCGTGTTGATGGTGTTTTTGAGTTCGAGGATCTCGCCTTTGACGTCGACGGTGATCTTCTTCGAAAGATCGCCTTTCGCAACGGCGGTCGTAACGTCGGCGATGTTACGAACCTGAGACGTCAGGTTCGATGCCATGAAGTTCACCGATTCGGTGAGGTCTTTCCACGTACCGGCGACGCCTTGCACCTTTGCTTGTCCGCCGAGTTTGCCTTCGGAACCGACTTCGCGCGCGACGCGCGTCACTTCGCCGGCGAACGAGTTCAGCTGGTCGACCATCGTGTTGATGGTATCTTTCAGCTCGAGAATTTCACCGCGCGCTTCGACGGTGATCTTGCGGGAGAGATCGCCTTTTGCAACGGCCGTGGTAACGTCGGCGATATTGCGAACCTGATTGGTCAGGTTACCGGCCATCGTGTTCACGGAGTCGGTCAGATCTTTCCACATGCCCGCGACGCCCTTGACCTGCGCCTGACCGCCGAGTTTACCTTCGGAACCGACTTCGCGCGCGACGCGCGTGACTTCGGATGCGAACGCGTTCAGCTGGTCGACCATCGTGTTGATGACGCGCGCCGATCGCAGGAAGTCGCCGCGTAACGGGCGGCCTTCGATTTCGACGGCCGTTCGCTGCGAGAGATCGCCCTGCGCGACGGCGCCGATGACGCGGGTCGTTTCGGCCATCGGGGCCGCGACCGTGTCGATCAGCGCGTTGTACGTGTCGATGTGCTCTTGCCATCCGCCGGTCGCGCCGTCGAGCTGGGCGCGGTTCGAGAGCCGGCCGTCGCGCGCGATCGTGCGGCTCACGCGTTTGACCTCGCTCAGCATGCGCGTCTTGAGTTCTAAACACTCGTTGAACGCGGCCGCGATCTCGGCTTGAATCCCTTGGCCGCTCACCGGTAAACGCACCGAAAAGTCGCCGTGGCGGAACGCGTGCAGAGCGTTCAGCAGACGACGCTCTTGCGCGGTACCCTCCCGCCCGTACGCCGACCCGTTGGACGAGCCGTTTTCGGAAGACTGGGAATGACGAGAGACGGAACGCTTACGCGCCGCCGTGGCAGTGGACATACAGCAAAATGCTCCGTGTAGGCAGTTGCTTCTTCTTCATATCCAAAGTCGGGTAATGCCAAACTACGGCTCGCCAGGTTTAACCAAGCATGCTATGCGGGGAGAACGTTACTGATGCCCACAGGTGTCGCGTCTCAACCCGACGCCCTTGACTTGCTTGCAGAGGCTAGTGTAAGGCTCGCTTCATCGTTTGACTTGTCAGTAACCTTACCACAGGTTGCCGATCTTTGCGTTGCGAAATTCGCCGACTACTGCGCGGTGGTTGCTCAGCACGGTGACGGCGGCTTGTCGCTCGTCGAAGCCGCGCGACGTCCCGGCTTTCACGTAGCGGCGCAAGATGCGGAAACGTTCCGGCACATTCTGCAGGAGCGCGGTTTCGAAACGATCGTCGTTGCACCGCTGGTCGGACGTCAAGAAACGCTGGGCATATTCGTCATCGCGGCGCGGCACAAGTCCGCTTTCAACGGACAGACGCAGAAGCTCGCAAAAGTTCTGGCGCTGCAGATTGCCAACGCCCTGGATCAATCGCTGCTGTTCGAGCGCACGCACCGCGTGGCGGACCGGCTGCAGCGCGCACTGCTGCCCGACAGTCTGCCGCACATACCCGGTGCGGCGTTCCATGCCGCGTATCGCCCCGCAAGTGACGAAGCCGAGGTCGGCGGCGACTGGTACGACGCGTTCAAACTTCCCGACGGCCGAATCGCAATATCGATGGGCGACGTTGCGGGACACGGGCTCGAGGCGGCGACGGTGATGGGCGAGATCCGGCAGTCGATGCGCACCGCCGCCGTAACGCAGCGAACGCCCGCGCAACTGCTGGAGCACATCAACAGCGTCATCAACCTGCGCAAGAGCATCGGCATGGTGACGGCGATCTTCGCATTCTACGAGCCGCGCTCGCGGCAGCTCACGTATGCAGTCGCGGGTCATCCGCCGCCGGTGCTGACGATCTCCGGCGGATTCAACGGCTTTTTGCCCGGCGGAGGCGTTCCGCTGGGGGTCGAGAGCGAAATCCGCGCCGCCGATTGGACGATCGTTTTGCCGCCGCGCAGCTGCGTCGTTTTTTACACGGACGGAATGACGGAGTATTCGCGCGACGTGCTGCTGGGCGAGCACCGCTTGATCGAGGCCAGCGCGCGGTCGTTCGAATCGGACCCCGAGAATCCGGCGCTGGCGCTGCAAGAGCGGATCTTCGACGCGACGGTCAACCGCGACGACGCCGCAACGTTGACGCTATCGTGCCACGACGGGACGATTCCCGAGAGCATGACGCTGTCGGCCATTCCGCTCGCCGCTCCGATCGTGCGGAGCATGCTTCACCGCCTCTGCGATCAGTACGAAATCGATGAAGAGCGGCGCTTCTCGATCATCACCGCGGCCGGCGAGGCCGTCGCCAACGCCGTCGAGCATGCTTATCGCGACGAGGAGCCCGGTCAAGTGCAGGTGCGGTTTTTCGTCGACGCGACGACGGTTCAGATTGAGATCGAGGACTACGGGCGGTGGCGGCCGTTCCAGCGGCGCGAAGAACGCGGGCGTGGTATCGTCCTAATGCACGAGCTGATGGATCGGGTGCGCATCATCTCCGAGCAGAGCCGCACGGTGATTTCCCTGACGGCGACGCGTTAGCAGCGGCGCGGCGCGGCGCCGGCTCTACTTCTTGAAATACTCCGCGTTGATCGCGATGAAGTTTTCCCACTTCCCGGGTACGTCGGAGTCGGCGAAGATCGCCTCGACCGGACAAGCCGAAACGCACGCGCCGCAGTCGATGCAGACCTCGGGATCGATGTACAGCATCTCGTCGTCGTCTTTTCCGTGGATACAGTCCACCGGACACACGTCGACGCACGACTTGTCCTTGGTACCAATGCACGGTTCGGTGATGACGTAGGCCATTTTTCTCGACTTGATCCTTACTTGCGAAACTAACGAACAGGGCGCAAGGGCACTGATATACGCAAAGAAAGCGGCCTACGCCTGTTCGGGACCGGTTACTCCGGGGACCTTAGACGACGGTGCGCCGTCCGGTGAAGGCTCGCAGGATCAACAGTAGCACGACGGCGCCGATAAGTGCGTAGATAAAACTCCAAAGCGGCGTGAGGCCGCCGTGGCCGAAGTGCCGGTACAGCCACCCGCCGATGAGCGCCCCGACGATCCCGACGATGATATCGGTAATCACTCCGCCCGGTACGGCGCCCGGCACGACCCATCGCGCAATCAAGCCGACGATGAATCCGAAAATAATGAGGCCGACGATCGTCCACAACATGCAGTGCGCTTCTACCCGCCCGGGCTAGGGGGCTATCGTGCGGCGCCCGCCCGCCGCGCGGCTGAGGATAATCAGGACGAGCGCCCCAACCGCGGCGACGATGACGCTCCAGACGTTGAAATCGTCCACGCTCAGCCGGTGTCCGAACAGCTTGTAAACGAAGGCTGCCACGCCGCCGCCGACGATCCCGAGCAGCGTGTCGACACCGGCGCCCGGTGAATCGGGCACGAAATACCGGGCCACCAAGCCGACGGCGAAGCCGGCAAGACATTCCGCGAGCATGCCCAGAGTTTTTTCCCCGAAGGCGAAGCACCAAGCATGCGCATTTTGACGGCACTCGTTCTGGCGGTGCTCGTGCCCGCAACGGCCCAAGCGGCGCCCACGCAAATCGTCGTAACCGGCGAAGGCATCGCCAGCGCGATGCCCGACATGGCAACGGTCTCGTTCACGATCTCGACGGCCGCATCCACGGCCGCGGCGGCGATGTCTGAAAACAATTCACGCTACAACAAGATGGCAGCGAACCTTCAGGCCCTCGGCGTCGCGAGCGCCGATATTCAGACGACCTCGTACAATCTGAACTACAGCCCGCGGCCGGCTCCGCCGGACGTTCCCGCGCCCGGCCAGCGCTACGGCTATTTCGTCGACCGCTCGATCGACGTCACGCTGCATCGCACCGCTTTGGTCGGCAAGGCCATCGACGAGGCGGCGGCCGCAGGCGTCACCGACATCGGCGGCGTCGCGTTCGGCGTCAGCGACCGGAAAGGCCAGCTGGCCATCGCGCTTCGGGCCGCCGTCTCGGACGCGCGCCTGCAGGCGCAAAGCCTCGCGACGGCCGCGGGCCTGCATATCGTACGCGTACGCAAAATCGAGCAAGGATACCAAGCGGTTCCGCCGCCGCAGCCGATGATGAAGGCGATGGCCGCCGCCCCGGTACCGACACAAATTCAGCCGAACGCCGTCCAGTCGCGCGCGGCCGTAACGATCACGTACGACGCACAATGAGCGAAACTCGCCCCGCCCGCCCGGGGTAGGATCGTTAGAATGACGGCCCTATGCGAACTCTGCGGGCGGATGCCCGCCACCGCCCTCGACGGCCAAACGCGGCTGTGTACACAATGCGCCGCGAGGCGGGCCGCAACGAAGGCCGCTCTGCCGCTGCTGGGCGCCGCACTGACCGCCGCTGCGCTCGTCGCGGGCGGCGCGATGCTGGTGGAAAAACTCAACGAACAGCAAGGCTCCGGCGGCGGCAATCCGATCGAAGATCTCACGCGCAGATTTCGCAATGCAACGCCGACGCTGGCAGCGTTCTCGCGCGACCTGACGGAGCTCGCGCGTACCGGGCGGCTGGATCCCGTCATCGGCCGCGCCGAAGAGGTGGAACGCGTCATCTCGATTCTGGCGCGCCGCAGCAAGAACAACCCGGTTTTGGTCGGTGAACCCGGCGTCGGAAAAACCGCGATCGTCGAAGGGCTCGCGCAGCGCATTGTCGCCGGGAACGTCCCCGAAGCGATTCGCAACAAGCGCGTGCTCGCGCTCTCACTCGGACCGCTCGTCGCCGGCACCAAGTATCGCGGCGAATTCGAAGGCCGCGTCAAACGCATCCTCGACGAAGTGCGCAAAGCCTCGCGCGACGTGATCTTGTTCATCGACGAGCTGCACACACTGGTTGGTGCGGGAGCCGCGGAAGGATCGCTCGATCTCAGTTCGATGATCAAACCCGAACTGGCTCGCGGCGATCTGCAGTGTATCGGCGCGACGACCTTCGACGAATACCGGAAGTACATCGAGTCCGACGCGGCGCTCGAGCGGCGGTTTCAACCGGTCATGGTCGACGAGCCGGGCATCGATGAAACCGTCGCGATACTCCACGGACTGCGCGATCGCTATGCCGAGCACCACAACGTGCAGTTCGACGAAGACGCCGTGCAGGCCGCCGCGGCACTTTCGGCACGCTATATTGCGGATCGCTTTTTGCCGGACAAGGCGATCGATCTGCTCGACGAAGCCGCGGCATCCGTTGCGCTTGCGAATAGAGGCGAACAGCCGCGTCCGCACGTGACGCGCGAACACGTCGCGGCAGTCGTTACAAAGTGGACCGGCATCCCGCAGACGACGCTTTCGGAATCGCAAGCCAACAATTTGCTCGCGCTCGAAACGACGCTGGAGAAGCGCGTTATCGGTCAGGAAAACGCCATAGCCGCGGTGAGTGAAGCTATTCGCCGCGCCCGCGCGGGTTTGCACGATCCGCGCAAGCCGCTCGGAAGTTTTCTCTTCATGGGTTCCAGCGGCGTCGGAAAAACCGAGCTGGCAAAGGCGCTTGCGGAAGCGCTGTTCGGGACGGAAGAAGCGCTCGTGCGTATCGATCTCTCCGAATATACCGAAGCGCATACGATTTCGCGTCTGCTCGGCGCACCGCCGGGATATCAGGGCCACGACGAGGCCGGACAACTCACCGAGCCCGTGCGCCGCAGACCGTACTGCGTCGTGCTGTTTGACGAGCTGGAAAAGGCGCATCCGGACGTCGCCGCAATTCTGCTGCAGATTTTGGACGACGGGCGCGTGACCGACGCGAAAGGCCGGACGATCGATTTCCGCCACGCGCTCATCATCATGACGACGAATCTTTCCGATGACGAACTGAGCGGCGAATTCAGGCCCGAATTCCTCAATCGCATCGATGACATCGTCCACTTCAACGATCTCGATCTGAAACACATCGAGCAGATCGTTGCGATCCACGTCGATCAGCTCGCCGGCCGTCTCGGCGCTCGCGACGTTCGCTTGCAATTGACCGACGGCGCGCGCGCATTCTTGGCCGGTGAGGCGATGAACGCCGGCAGCGGCGCGCGCTACGTGCACCGCACGGTCGCGCGGCACGTCAGCACGCCGCTCTCCACCGCGATCTTGCGCGGCGAGCTGCCGAAGGGTTCGTCGGCGCACGTGCATCTCGAAGGCGGCGGCCTGGTCGTCCGGGCTGCGTAATCGTAGATTTACAAAATCGCGCGGATCGCCGATCCGATTTCCGTTTTGTTCATTTCGCCGACGACGATGTTCTTGATGGTACCGGAACGATCGATGAACACGTGAACGGGCAGGCCGTTGACGCTGTACTGCGATTGCAGCGTACCATCATCGACCACGGCGGGGTACACCAGGCCGTATTTCTTGATGAATTCTTGCGCCTTCGCTTTGCTTTCCAGTTCGTCGACGCCGACGATCTGCAGACCGCGCCCGGCGTAGGTTTTCTGCAGGTCGTTGATGTACGGCGCTTCCTCGTTGCACGGCCCGCACCAGGTCGCAAAGAAATTCAGATACACGGGCTTTCCACGCAGCGATGCCAGGGTGAGCGACGATCCGCCCGCCGTCGGTTCCGTCCAATTCGGCGCCGGACGGCCGAGTTTCGCGTGCGAGTTGGCGGCCGCGCCTCCGCTGCACGCCGACAGCAGCACGACGCTAGCCGTAAGCGGGATACGCCACGGCTTGAAGATCGAGCTGCATCTGCTCGAGCAAATCCTCAACGCGCTCGAAGCGCTGTTGATCGCGCACGAAGCGAAATTCCCGAAGCCAAAGTTCCCTGCCATAGATCGTCTCCTCGAAGTCGCGCAGCCACGCCTCGACCGTTCTACGCGTTCCGTCGAATGTTGGATTGGTTCCGATTGACACGAGCGCTGCGTAATCGCGCCCGTCGTACCGTGCGATCGCCGCGTACACGCCGTCCTTCGGCAAGAGCTTCGCCGGAACGCTGACGTTAGCGGTCGGAAAGCCGAGATCGTGACCCCGGCCCGCCCCCAGCTCCACCAGGCCGCGAATTTCGTACGAGTGACCCAGCATTTCGTCGGCTTCCTTCAAGTCGCCGATTTCGATCGCCCGCCGCACGCGCGTACTGGAAATGCGGTTACCCGACACGTCGATTGTCGGGTCCAAGGCGTCGAGCAGTACGCCGCTCTCGGCGAAGACTCGCGCCATCAATTCGGTATCGCCGCCGCGTTTGTGGCCGAAGCGGAAACTCTTTCCCACGACGACGCCGCGCACCCCGAGATCGCGGATCAGCGTATCGCGCAGAAAACGCTCGGCTTCCTGCGAAGCGACGCGTTCGTCGAACCGGATGAAAAAGCACTCGTCGTAACCGGCGCGCGCGATCAGATCCAGACGTTCCTCCGGCGTGGAAATGAGCGGCGGCTCCAGTCCGGGACGCAGGTAGGACGACGGGTGGTTTGCGAACGTGAGCGCCGCCGCACGCCATCCGAGTTTTCGCATGCGCAAAACCGCGCGCGCGATGTCCTGATGACCGCGGTGCATGCCGTCGAAAAAACCGATCGCCACGACGAGCGGTTCGTCCGACGTGCGGCGCAGCTCGTGATGAATCTTCACACCGTCACCCTGAGGCATCGAAGGGCCCTGAGGAATCGAAGGGTCAGCCCATCGCAAACGCCCCTCGATACCTCGGGGTGCTTCGACACCTCAGCATGACAAAGCAAACTCACACGAACACCTTGCGAGGCGCGAGCAATGCGCCGTGCGTTTCACCGACGCCGACGAGCGTTCGGGATTCGTCGCGCACGAAAACGTGTTTCGCCGTTGCGCCCGCAGGCAGCGGCACCAATCGCCCCGCCCGAAAATCCGCGGAATGGCGCAAGTCTAACACGATCGTCGGAAACGGGATGATGTGTTCGGGTGCGATCAGCGAGCCGCCCGGATCTGCAGCGATGTCTTCGAGCGTCAAACTCTCCGCCAGCAAGAATGGACCGGATCCTTCGCGCACCAGCGCGCCCATGTGCGCGGGAATGCCGATTGCCTTCCCGATATCTTCGCAGAGTGTTCGCACGTACGTGCCTTCGCTGCACGCGACGCGCAATCGAGCCGCCCCACCTTCTGTTCCGAGCAGTGAGAGACCGTAGATGCTCACCGGCCGCGATTTGACCTCGACATGCTTACCCTCGCGCGCCAATTCGTACAAGCGCTTTCCCTCGAAATGCACGGCGCTGTGCATCGGCGGAACTTGTTCGAGCTTACCGATGAATTGCGGCAGCACGTCGCGCAGCTTGCGCTCCCAGCCGGGCGAGGGTTCCATCGACTGCACGGTTTCGCCGAGCGCATCCGCAGTGCTCGTCGATCTTCCCGGGACAAACGTACAAACATACGACTTGCGCTGATTGGTCAACAGCGGGATGAGGCGCGTCGCCTTACCGATCGCAACCGGCAACACGCCCGCGGCCTGCGGATCCAGCGTACCGAGGTGTCCGACCGCAATGCGGCGATCGCGCGAGTACAATCCGTACATGCGCCGCACGCGCGCCACCACCGCAGCCGACGTGGGTCCGGCGGGCTTGAAGACGTTGGCGAAGCCGAGCATCACTTCGGCTTGGAAAAAAAGAGCTGCTCGCGCCGAGCGATCCGGCCGTAGTAATACACCGCGACACCGACAAAGGCCAAGATTGCGCCGAAGAACACGCCGCGGATCGTGAATATCGCCGACGCCGCGATCAACATGACGCCGACCAGCGTCGCCGCGATTCCCCAGCGCATGAACGGCGTATCGCGCCGCGTGCCGAGCAGCATGCCCGCGCCTAAGACGATTGCGGCGATGAGCAGCAACTTCATCGCGGCTGCGCGCTACAAACCTTCCGCGGCCAGTGCGCGATCGACCGCGACGACGGCGTCTTGCAGCGGTCCGACGAACGTCAAACCCGACGCGCGGAAATGGCCGCCGCCGCCCAGCCGCGCCGCCGCAGCTTGTACGTTGACCCTGCCGCTGCTGCGCAAACTCACGCGAATCTCGCCGTCGAAATGCTTGAACAGCGCGGCGACTTCGATGCCTTCCACCGACCGCAGATGATTGACGATCTCTTCGGTGTCTTCGCCGTCTGCTTTGCATGCGGTCAACATGGCGTCGTCGACGTACGACCAAATGTAACGGCCGTCGTACTCGACCTTCGATTCGTCCAGCGCGCGGCCGAGCAGTTTTAGTGCCGCAAGCCGCTTGTTCGCAAAAATCTCTTGCGTAATTTCTTCTTTGTTGGCGCCCAGGCGCATCAGTTCGGCCGAAAGCGTCAGCACGTCCGGCGTCGTGTTGCTGTGCATGAACCCGCCGGTGTCGGTCATGATCGTCGTGAGCAGGCACGTCGCGATGTCGGCGTCGATTTCCACGCCCAAACCGCGCAGCAGATGCATGACGCACGTGCCGGTGGAGCATTCGTGCGTGAGCACGTAGTTCAGCTCGCCGAAATGCTCGTTGCCCAGATGATGATCGATGTCCAAGATGTTCTTGCGATCGATCTTGGGCAAAAACTCGCCCGCGCGCGAAGTGTTGCTCATGTCGCCGAACACCCAGAGCGTGTCGGCCGGCAGATCGGCCGGAACGTCGCGGCTGACGTATTGCGTATCGGCCATGAAACGCAGATTGCGCGGCACGGGATCCTGCTGGAAATAGTGCACGCGCTTGCCCAGTTTCTTCAAGGCCAAGCCGAGTGCGAGGCCCGCGCCGAGCGTATCGCCGTCGGGCTTCACGTGACTGACCATGACGAAAGCCGGCCGTTTGAGCAGTTCGGCGACGACCTGTTCGGTCGACGCGCTAACGGGAGTGCTCGCGTCTTGGATCACGCGTTGCTACCGCCGGCCTCTCGCAAGGTCTTGCTGAGGTTGATCGCCCGTTCGGTCGAACGATCTTCGACGAAAATGAGCTCGGGCGTGTGACGCAGCTTTATCTCGTGGCCCAGTTCGCCGCGCAAGAAGCGCGAGGCATGCTTGAGGGCTTCCATCGTTTGTGCGGCGACGTGGCGGTCGCCGATAATCGACACGAAGACCTTCGCATGGTGCAAATCCTGCGAAATTTCCACGCGCGTAACCGTGGTGAATCCCATTCGCGGATCTTTCAGCTCTTGCGAAACCAGCGTGCCCAGGACGCGCTGCATTTCGTGATCGATCCGCTGCATTCTCTGAAACTTCACGACCGGTCACCCTGAGGTATCGAAGGGCCCTGAGGAAACGAAGGGGTCCGATCGCAACCGCCCCTCGATACCTCGGGGTGCCTCGATACCTCGGCATGACAAGCGTTACGCATGCGCGAGCTCCGCCGCAACCGTTTCGACCGTGTAGGCTTCGATCACGTCGCCGACCTTGAGATCCTGATATCTGGCGACCTGAATGCCGCATTCGTAGCCTTCGGCCACTTCGCGGACGTCGTCTTTGAAGCGGCGCAGCGACTCCAGTTCGCCTTCAAAAATCACTGCGGAATCCCGCAATACGCGCACCTTCGCGTTGCGCTGGATCTTGCCGTCCTTGACGTAGCAGCCGGCGATCGCGCCGACCTTGCTGACCTTGAAGATTTCGCGCACTTCCGCGTGTCCGAGCGTAACCTCGCGTTGAACCGGCGCGAGCATACCGCGCATGGCCTTCTTCAGATCGTCTTCGACTTCGTAGATGACCTGATAGAACCGCAGATCGACGCCTTCGTTTTCCGCCAGGCGTTTGACAGTTTCGTCGGGGCGGATGTTGAACCCGATCAGCACCGCGTTTGACGCGCTCGCCAGATTGACGTCGTTCGGCGTGATTGCGCCGACGCCGCCGTGAATCACGCGAATTTCGACCTCTTCGGTCGAGAGCGATTCCATGCGCGCACGAAGCGCCTCGACGGAACCTTGTCCGTCCGCCTTGACGATGATGTTGAGCGTCTTTTTGCCTTCGGCCGGCATCGACATGAACGTCTCGAGCGAAACGCGCTGACCGCCGCTCGCGGCGATACGGACGTCGCGCCGGCGCGTCTTGCGCTTTTCGGCCGTTTCACGGGCTACGCGTTCGTCGCTGACGACCAGCAGTGTGTCGCCGGCAGAAGGCACGTCTTGCAAGCCCATGATCTCCACGGGAATGGACGGGCCGGCTTTCTTGACCTGTTTGCCTTTGTCGTCGACGAGCGCGCGTACTTTACCGAACGTGCCGCCCACGACGACGATATCGCCCACGCGCAGCGTACCGTTCTGAATCAGCACGGTCGCGACGGCGCCGCGGCCTTTGTGCAGCGCGGATTCGATCACGACACCGCTTGCGCGGCGATTCTTGTTGGCCTTGAGATCGCGAATGTCGGCTTCCAGCAGCACCGTTTCCAACAGCGAATCGATGCCTTGCCCGGATTTCGCCGATACCGGCACCATTTCGATGTTGCCGCCCCAATCCACGGCCTGCAGACCTTCTTCTGCGAGCTGTTGTTTGACGCGCTCGGGCTGCGCCTCGGGCTTGTCGATCTTGTTGACGGCGACGACGATCGGAACGCCCGCCGCTTTGACGTGCGCGATCGCTTCTTTGGTTTGCGGCATGACGCCGTCGTCGGCTGCGACGACCAGAATCGCAACGTCGGTGACCTTTGCACCGCGCGCGCGCATGGCGGTAAACGCTTCGTGACCGGGCGTGTCGATGAACGTGATCTTGCGATCGTTCTTTTCGACCGTGTACGCACCGATGCGCTGCGTGATGCCGCCCGCTTCGCCAGCAGCGACGTTCGCGCTGCGGATCTTGTCGAGCAGCGACGTCTTACCGTGATCGACGTGACCCAGAACCGTGACGACCGGCGGACGCGCGGTCAACATCTCCGGCTTGTCTTCTTCTTGCTCGACCGTGACTTCTTCGCCCGCTTCTTTCACGACGGCATTAAAACCGAACTTCTTCGCGACGTTGATCGCGATGTCGCTCGAAATGTTCTGGTTGATCGTCGCCATCGTGCCGATCTTGATCAGCTCTTTGATGACGTCTTTTGCCGGAACGATCATCGACGTGGCAAGTTCTTGCACCGTCAGAAGATCGGGAATTTCGATCGTCTCGAGTTTGACCGGCGGCGGCGCGATCGTCTCGACGCGCTTCTTACGATTGCGCTCTTTCTCGAGCAGCAATTCCTTTTCGCGATCTTTTTTGTTGACTTTTTCGTCGCGATCGCGCGTGCGGTCGCCGGGGCGTCCGCCCGAGCTCGGCGCAGGCGTATCGGTTGCCGACGAAGGGACGCCGCCGGGACGCGGCGTGAACGGGCGCTGACCCGGCGGGGTGAGCGGCCGGAACGGGCCGTTGCCCTGCGGACGGCGCTGCGGCGCGGCCTGAATCAGGCGGCCCGGCTGCGGCGTACGCGGCTGCCCAGCCTGCGGCGGAGCGCCGGACGATTGACCGGGTCGCGGCGCCACGCCGGGACGTCCCGGTAGCCCTGTCTGCGGGCCCGGGGAAGCTGAAGCCGACGTGGTGGGCGGCGGCGCCTGACGGCGGGGCGGCAATACGGAGGCCTGGCCCGACGGTACCGGACGCAGACGCGGAACCGGCGTGGCAGGCCCGGCTGGACGTGCAGGCGCGGGACTTTGCGGAGACGGCTGTGCACGGCGCGCGGGTGCGGCCGGAGCCGGTGCGGCAGTTTGTGCGGCCGGTGCGGCGGGTTGGGCTGCGGCGGGACGTGCGGCTGCGCCGTCACCGGCCGGGGCAGGCCGGACAGCTGCGGTGCCGTCACCGGCGGCGGGCGTCGCCGTTTTGGCCGTCGGACGCTCGGCTGCGGGCGCAGCGCGGCGCGAACTCGGCGCAACGGGCTTCAGTGTGGGAATGGGCTCGGCGGGCGGCTCCGCCTTGGGCGCGGCAGCCTGCGCGGGCGGCGCTTTCGCAGCGGCAGCGGGCTTTTCTGCGGCGGGTTTTGCGGCTGCAGGCTTGGCTTGAGCAGGCGCTTTCGCCGGCTTCAGCAGCACGCTGCGCACCAGATCCGCGATGTGATCGGGGACGACGCTCAGCTGATTCTTCGCTTCGAAGACGCCGCCAAGCCGCTCGTTAAAAAGTGTAACGAGCTCTTTTGAGGAGAGCCCTACTTCTTTCGCAAGTTCAAAGATCCGAACTTTTCCGGTTGCCAAATTCTGCCTTTCACAGTTGCAGGCTCGCTGAATCCCTCAAAGCGACCCGGCGCTGAAGGGGCCTGCAACTACCCTCAGCTCACCGGATGCGCTCCCTTCGTCCTGATGGGCACGCTGCCGCGAACGGCTGCGGACCCTCCGCGCGCCCGCGCGGAGAACCAAAACGATTACGCATTAGCGGATTTACGCATGGTTCGGTTTAGACATCAAGTCAATTCAATCAAAACGTTAGCCTAGTTGTAACCCGTATTCGTCGGCCGCAGATGCAAGCCCCGGATACTTTTTGTTTTTTCCCACGAGTTTGACGCATGCCGCCGAGCAAAGGTAGACTCCCCTGCCTGGCCGGCGTTTCGACCCTTGGTCGGCAAGCCATTCCCGCGGTCCGCTCCGGACGAACCGCTGCATCCGCGCCTGCGGCCGGCGCTCCCGGCACCCGGCGCACTGCCGGATCGGCTCTCTACTCGCCGAGCCGCTCGCGCTTGAACTCCTCGAGACGCCGGATCAGCTCTTCATCGATGGATGCCGGCGCCCCGCCGCTTTCGACGGCCACGGCCTCTTCGGTCTCGACGATCTCTTCGGTGACCGCGGGCACCTCGGCCACTTCTTGCGCGCGCTCGGCCAGGTAGCGCTCGCGCGCTTCGCCGGCTTCGGTCTCGCTCGCGATATCCAGGCGCCAGCCCGTCAAGCGCGCCGCAAGCCGGACGTTCTGGCCTTCCCGGCCGATCGCCAGGGACAGCTGATAATCCGGCACGACGACCAAGGCGACGCCGTCGTCCTCGAACAACTCGACGTTCAGCACTTTTGCCGGTTGCAGCGCGTTCATGATGAACGCGACCGGATCCGATTCCCAGCGGATGACGTCGATCTTCTCGCCGCGCAATTCATCGGAGACGTTGGCAATGCGGCTCGATTTCGGCCCCAGACAGGCGCCGATCGGATCGATTTCCTGGCGGTTGCTGCGCACGGCGACTTTCGAACGGCTTCCCGGCTCGCGCGCAATCGCCATGATTTCCACGATGCCGTCTTCGATTTCCGGAACTTCGAACTCCAGCAGACGCTGCACCAGACCTTCGGCCGCGCGCGAAAGAATCACGCTGGGGCCTTTCGGCGATTTCCGGACGTCCAAAACGTACGCGCGGATGAAATCGTTGATGCGGAAGTTTTCGCGCGGGACTTGCTCGGAAAGCGGCAGCATCGCTTCGTCTTTGCCGTCGAGCAGCACGTACATGTTGCGCTGTTCGAAGCGCTGCACGGTGCCCTTGACGATGTCGTTCAACTTGGCCGCGTACTTGTTGTAGACCGTGTCGCGCTCGGCCTCGCGAATGCGCTGCACGATCACTTGTTTGGCCGTTTGCGCGGCGATGCGTCCGAAATCTTTGGGCGTCACTTCTTCGTCGAAGAAATCGCCGACCTGATACTGCGGTCCGGCTTCCCGCGGCGTTACCTCGAGCTTCGGATCGGCGACCTCGTCGACGACCGTGCGGCGGTGAAACACCTTGTACTCGCCGGTTTGACGATCGACCGTGACGATCGCATTGGCCTCACTGCCGAAATGCCGCTTGTACGCGGTCAGCAGCGCGGCTTCGAGCGCTTCGATCAGCATCTCGAACGGAATGTTCCGTTCTTTCGAGATGAACTGCAGGACGTCGATCAGTTTTTCGTCGGTTGCCGTTTCAGGCATGATTCTTATTCCGTTCTATTTTAAGCCGAGGCTTATACGTGATGCTTGCGTTCTTGCTTGTCGCGTTTGAGGTCCGAGCGGATGTCGTATTCCAAATTGGCCCGGTCGATCGCCGCCAGCGGAAGCGGCAGCTCGCCCTGCGGCGTATCCAGAATCACGTTCGTTCCGCGTACGCCGCGCAGCACGCCGCGATGCGTTTTACCGCCGCGCACCAGCAGCGACGTAACGATCTTCGCATCGCGCCCCGCGAAGCGTTCGTAATCGCCCGGTTTGATAAGCGGACGGTTTAGACCGGCCGATTCCACTTCGAGCGTGTACGGGTCGTCGTACGCTTCGAGTTGCGCATTGATCGTTGCGGCGATTTTCTCGCACGTCGCGAGATCGGTTCCGCCGTCGCGATCGATCGTAATGCTCAACGCCGTCGTATGACGGCCGCGCCGTGCAGCATGCTGAACGATTTCGACGCCGGCAAAACGCGCATCGTGCGCGATCCGTTCGATCGCGCTCTCGAACGCTTGCCCCAGCGTCAATTGCACCACGGTCTCCTTACAACAACGAAGCGCGGGACCTGCCCACGCTCGTACGACTACCATCCACAGAATACCGCAAAAATGCGGCGGGCCGCAACCCCAGTGGGTACGGCCCCTCGCTCTTTATGTTTCGCTGTTTATCGAGCACGCATATTTCACTACCGGTGTACGTCCGGCTGCCGCTGAGCGCTCGTCTAGCGCTCCTTAGTTATGGCGCGCTCACTGGGCTAACGTAGCCCGGTGGATCTTGCGGTTCCAACCGCCCTCCTTTAAAACGCTCAGTCGTCTTGCTTGAGACACTTCAATTCTACGCCGCCCGTTTGCGCTTTTCAAGAACCCCCCGGCGGCTCGGGTGAGGAAGGAGTAAACGGCTCGAGATGACCCGCGCAGATGAACGAGCTGTTCGGCTCGACGATCCATTTGCGGCTGCCCGCCATCGGCGCGCGCACAACCCAGCCCGTGCACCATTTAATGAAGCCAACGCGCTTCACGCCGGTGACGTACATCTTGACGTATGCTTCCTCTGGCGACGTGCCGAGGAACGATTGCTTCCAGCGCTGCGAAGCGACGTTCTCTTCATACGTGAATTTGGTCGCGGCCACGACCTCCGGCGGCGGTGTCGGCTCGGGCTCCGGCGTCACCGTAAAATCGACGCCGAAGCGGTAGTGCTTCGGCGGTGCCGGAGACACCGACGGGCCCGCGGTCGGAATCAAACTTTGCAGGCGTTGGTTCAGCGTCGTTCCGCGACGGGGGATTGCGGACGTATTTTCCGGGCGCGGCGTCGGCGGCGGCGCCTGAATCGGTTTAGCCACCGCCGGACTCTTCACGGCGGCGATAGGGCGCGGTCCGGGCGAGCCTGGCGCTTTGGGAGCCGGGGAGGCGGCGGCGCCGTTCTCCTGGGACGCCGCGACGTGAATCGGCGTTTGAGCCTGTGGTGTGACGACCGCGACCGGCCGCGGCGCAGCGGCGATCGGCGCCGGCGATACGGCCAAGGCTGACGGCTCGGGCATCGGGGTCGCGGGGTGCGCGGCGGGCGCTGCCGTCGGCTGCGGCGCGCGCGAGGGCGCCGCGCTCGGCGCTGCGCTGGGTTTCGGCTTGGGCGCGGCTGACGGCGGCACTTTGATGCTGACCGCGGTGACATTCAGCGGTACCGACGTCGGGACGGCCGCCGCGATCGGCGCGGAGCTCGCGGCCAGCTGCGGTGCTTGCGTCGGCGCGGGAACCGGCGGAAACGAACTTTCCGGCGCGGGTGTCGGATTCGGCGGCGCGGTGGGCGCGAATTTTGAAAGCTCGTGCAGCACGCGCGGATGCGGCGGTGCAGCTTGGGGACGCGCGGCCGCACGAGCGTGCGGAACGACCGGCGCGTGCGGTACCGGAGGTTGCGCCGGGACCGTTTGCTGGGCAGCCGGACGCTGCGGCGCTTCGCGCGTTACGGTGACGATCGCGCCGTTTGCGAACGATTCCGTTTGCGCTTGCTCCGACGAAGACGTGGGCAGTGAAAACAACAGCAACGCGGCAAGCGCGTGCAAAAGCAGCGACGCGGCAAAACTGACGATCGTTCGTTCGGGCCGCCGTTTATCGATGCGATCGCGTGCCAAACGCAGGACCATTCGGGGACTTTCGCGCAACGGCCTTGAGCGAATGGAGAAGTTTCAGAAACGCACGAAAATCGTTGCGACGCTCGGGCCCGCGTCGCGCGCTCCCGAGACGATCCGATCGCTCGTGGTCGAAGGCGCCAACGTCTTTCGCCTGAATTTTTCGCACGGCTCGCTGCAGGAGCACGGCGAAAACATCGAACGCATTCGCACCGTGGCCGCCGAGATGCAGCGGCATATCGCCATCCTGCAAGATCTTCCCGGGCCGAAGGTGCGCACCGGACGCTTTTCCGACGGCGTTTCATCCGTCCGGCTCGAGCGCGGCAATCCGTTTGTTCTGACGACGCACGAAGTCTCCGGTGACGGCGAGCACGTCTCCGTTTCTTACAAAGATCTTCCGGCCGACGTCGCCGTGGGTAATCGCATTTATCTTCAGGACGGCGCGATAACGCTGCGCATCACCGAAAAAAGCGCGACCGACATTCAAACGGTCGTCGAAGTCGGGGGCGATCTGCGCGAACAGCAAGGAATCAACTATCCCGACGGAACGCTCAACATCGCCGCCGTCTCCGATCGCGACCTGGAGTTTCTCGCCTTCGGCCTGGAGCACGACGTCGATTACGTCGCCGTGTCGTTCGTGCGCAGCGCCGACGACGTGCGGCGCGTCAAGGCGTTCATCTCCGAGCGCGGTAAATCGGCGCGCGTTCTGGCGAAGATCGAAAAGCACGAAGCGCTCGACGAGATCGACCAAATCATCGAAGTGGCCGACGGCATCATGGTCGCCCGCGGCGATTTGGGGATCGAGATCCCGCTCGAGCAGGTGCCGCTGGTGCAAAAAGACTTGATCGCCCGCTGCAATCGCGCCAGCAAACCCGTGGTTACCGCTACGCAGATGCTGGAATCGATGACGTTCAATCCGCGTCCGACGCGCGCGGAAGCGACGGACGTCGCCAACGCGATCCTGGACGGTACCGACGCGGTGATGCTCTCCGGTGAAACGGCGCGCGGGCAATATCCCACTGAAACCGTTCGCGTCATGGCCGAGATTGCGCGCGAAGTCGAAAAAGAATATCCGCACGAGGTTCTGCAACTGCGCCGTTTGGAAGGCGCCACGCGCGACATCGCAACTTCGATCGCCGAGGCCGCTACGCGTTCGAGCGCGGAATTGAACTTACCGTATATCGTGACGGGCACGACCACCGGCAGTGCCGCACATCACATCTCGGCGTTCCGCCCGAAGGCGCGTGTGGTTGCGCTGACGCCGTTGGCGGAAGTCGCGCGGCGTCTGGCTTTGCTTTGGGGCATCGAGTCCATTTTGATCGAACGGTACTCGTCGATCGACGTGCTGCTGCATATCACCGAGCAGCGCATGGTAGCCGAAGGACTCGTGACGCACGGCGACTGCGTCGCATTTACTACGGGCATGCCCGTCGGCGCCGGCGGAACGAATCTCTTGAAAGTCCATCAGATTCCGTAGAAGGTTAGGGCCGTCGACTCGAGCGTCGAGATTAGGCGCGCGGGCGGAGCTGCGAACTGGACGTCGTGGCAGCGCTCCTCCAGCGCGGCGGCGACGCGCCGCGCGAGACCGCGGCCCGTCTTGGTGAGCGAGAGCCGGATGCTGCGGCGATCGCTCGCCGACGCCTCGCGGACGACGTAGCGTTTCTTTTCCAGCCGATCCAGCACGCTGGTGAGTGTCGATCGGCGGTGGAGAAACGCGCGATGGACGTCATTAATCGTTGCGGGGCCCGCCCCCAGCAGTAGAATCAGCACGAGCGCCTCCGGCTGGGATACCTCCGGGCCGAATTCGGCATCGATGAACAGACCGACGGCATGAACCGCGCGATGAATCTGCGCGATGTAGTCCAGGGCGGCGTTCGACGTTTCTTTACTTGACATTATTACGATTTCGTACTATATGATTTCGTATGAACATCACACCCCTCCTGCTGGCCGTAACGGTTCAAGCGTCGATGGTTTTGCACTTGGCAGCGCCGCCGGACACCGCCTTCCCGCTGTTCGACCCCGTGAACGAATCGAAGTGGGATCCGTCGTGGAAGCCGCAATTGCTCGGCGATCGCGTGGCGCAAGGACTGGTGTTCTTGACCGACGACGAACGGGGCCGTGCCATCTGGCTGCTGGACCGCTACGATCCGCAAACGTATACGGTGCGTTACGTCGTAACCTCGCCGCGCGTCTTGGATCAAATCGACATTTCACTGCGCGGCGACGGCGCCGTGCGCAGCATTGCAACCGTAACGTACACGCGTACCGCGCTCGACCGCAGCGTGGAGGACGACGTTCGCGCTCTCCCATCGCATATGGCCAAACACGCCGTTCATTGGGAGTCGGCGATCAATGCGGTTCTGAACCGGGAACGCTGACGAATGGCGCAGCGGCCGTTCTGCGCTCTCCTCGTTGAAGGCACGCACGGCGCCGGCAAATCGACGCTGATCGACGCGTTGCTTCGCCTGCACGTGCAGCGCAGTCCGGTACGGAAAATCCGCACGGTGCTTCACCTCACGCAGTCGCACACCTACGGACCGCTGGCGGCTGCCGAAGATGACGGCTCGCTCACGGCCGAACAAAATCTGCAACACTTGAACCATATCGTCTCGCTGCTGGAATGGCTCGAGCAGAGCGTGCGCGAACAGCAGCGTCCTTCGTGCTTCGTGCTGATCGATACGCTCCATTTGACGCATTGCGTTCGTCCCGGCGTCGTTTCGCCAGAACGCGTCGCAACCGTGGATGCGCGTTTGGCGGCAATAGGTTGCCGTCTGCTGTTTCTACGTGCTTCGGAAGAAACGATCGCGCTGCGCGGAATCGACGCCGCGGCGGATACGCAGTTCCTAACGCACTACGCACGAAAGTTCGGAAAGAAGAACGCGGAACTCCATTCGTATTTCATGCGCGAGCAGCGGGCGCTGGAAGAACTCGCGGCAGGTTCGGCACTGGAGAAGCGGATTCTGCAATGCGACGGTCCGCTGGAAGAGACCGCCGAAAACGCGTACGATTTTTGGAACTAGGACGAGAGCGCCGCGCGCCGCGTGTCCGTTTCTTCCAGCAGCGTGCGTGCATGCGCGAGCGCCACGTCGTGCGACTGTCCCGAAAGCATCCGTGCCAATTCCGCGGTGCGTTCGCCGGCGGCTTCTACCCGCCGAACCTCGATCGTGGTGACGGTTTTGCGTTCGCGCTTCTCGAGCACGTAATGCGTCTCGGCCCACGACGCTATCTGCGCGAGATGCGTGACGCAGACCACTTGTACGTCCTTCGCAAGACGCCCTAACCGCACGGCGACCGCGTTTGCCGTCGCACCGCCGATACCAGCGTCGATCTCGTCGAACACCAGCGCGGTACTCCCGCGCGCGCCCGCAAGAACGACGACGAGAGCCAACAGGACGCGCGAAAGCTCGCCGCCGGAAGCAACGCGCGCGAGCGGCCGCACCGGCTCGCCCGTATTTGCGGCGAAGACGAATTCCACGTCCTCGGCGCCGGAGGCGGCGATCTCTTTGAACGGTTCGAAGCGCACGTCGAACCGCGCGGACGGTAGAGCCAGGTCTTTCAACTCGTTCGCGACGGATTTGCGCATGGCGTTCGCGGCCCCGCGCCGTAGCTCCGAAAGATGACGCGCTGATTCTTCCAGCACCGCGGACGCGTCGACCAATTCGCGTTCCAACTGCGCTCTGTGCTCGTCGCGGTTCGTAAAGCGATCGACGGTCAACGCGAATTCTTCCCGCGACCGGCGCACTGCGTCGAGCGAACCGCCGTACTTGCGCTTGAGGTTGTCCAGCGCGTCCAGCCTGGCGTTAATCGACTCCAATTCCGACGCGTCGAATTCCAGTTCGTCGAGCTCGCGCGAGATGCGGACCGCCAATTCGTTCACCTCGCTTTGCAGCGCAGATGCCGCCTGCGCCATTGACGAAAACGTTTCGCCGATGTCGGCAATAGCGTTGAGTGCGATCGTGGACGCGCCCAGCGCATCCTCCGCGCCCTCTTCGTCGCCGGCAAGCGCTTCGTGCGCCGCGCGCAATCCGTTGGCGATCTTCTCCGCGTTGTCCAGGATGCGCCGGCGCTGCGTGAGCCGCTCGTCCTCGTCGTCTTCCGCTGCGACGGCGTCGATTTCGTCGAGGGCGTATTTTGCGTAGGCGAATTGCTCGGCCACACGCCGTTCGTCGCGGTCCGCCGATTCCAGCGCGCGCGCCAATTCGTTGCGGCGTTCGTAGTCGCCGGCGACGCGTGCGCGCGCCGAAAGCGCCGGTTCGCCGGCGAACCGATCCAGCAGATGCAAGTGGTACGCGGGCGAGAGCAGCCGCTGCGCTTCGTGCTGCCCGACGATGTCCAGAACCTCGGCAGCGATTTCGCGCACGTACGCCGCGGTAGCAGGCCGCCCGTTCAGGCGAATCGACGATTTGCCGCCTTCGGTCAGTTCGCGTGAGAGCGTTGCGTCTTCATCCTCGTCCAAAGGGAACCCGTCGCGCTCGAAGCGCTCACGCAGCGCGGCGCCGGCATCGAACTCCAGCGTCACCGCCGCGCGCGGCTGCCCGCGCCGGACGGCATCGGGCCCGGATCGCTCGCCGAGCACGAAGGCGATCGCTCCCAGCACCATCGTCTTTCCCGATCCGGTCTCGCCGGTAAAAATCGTAACACCGTCCGAAAAATCGATCTCCGCGCTCTGGATAAGGCCGTAGTCTTGGATCGTCAGGCGCCGCAGCATCGTACCCGCTATTCGCGATTGCTGCGGTCTTTGATCGAAACGCCCCAGCGAAGTTTCTCCTCCAAGCGCTCGAAGAAGCGCAAGCGTTCGATACGCGCGAAGCGCACCATGCGTGGATGACGTTCAATCACGACGCTGGCACCGGGATCAAGATCGGCGACGACGTCGCCGTCGCATTCAAGATTGGCGTGCACGATCTCGGAATCGCAGCTCACCACGACGCGCGAACTCGCCGGCACGATGAGCGGGCGGGAAAAAAGTGTATGCGGCAACAGCGGAACGACACCGAAGGCATCGACGTTCGGCGAGATAATGGAACCGCCCGCCGAGAGGAAGTACGCGGTGGATCCCGTCGGTGTGGCGATGCAGATACCGTCGGCCGGGACGTGCGCGACGTCTTCGTCGTTCAGAAACAATCCGAACGGCACCAATCGCGAGACGGCGCCCTTGCGCACGACGACGTCGTTGAGAGCGAAATAGCGGCGCCCGTTGCACTCGGCGCTCAGCGCCAACCGTTCCTCGATGATCAACCCGCGCTCGAGCAGATCGGGCAGCTCGGTAATCAGTTCGTCGTCGTCATCGAATTCGGTCAGAAAGCCCAAGCGCCCCGTGTTGATGCCGATGATCGGAACGCCTGCATCTACGGCGAGCCGCGCCGCACGCAAGAGCGTGCCGTCACCGCCGATCGTCACGAGTAACGCCACGTCGTCGATGCTCGTTCCGTCGGAAACCGGGGAAACTGCATACCCCGCGGCTTCAAACGTCCTGGCGACGCGCGACGCGACGGTCCGGGCGTTCTCGCGGTTGGGATCGGCATAGAGCGCGATCGTGCGCTTTTTCACGGAGACCGTCACGAGGGAGTACCTTCGTCAACCACAGCGTCGATCTCCGCGTCCCCCAGCGGTATGCCTGCCTGCCGCACGTGAAAAAGAAACTCGCGGTTTCCCGCCGGCCCCAGCAGCGGCGAAGCGGTTGCGGCGATGACCGTCAGGCCGGTGGAAGCGATCGCGTCGCGCACCTCCCGCAGAACGGCGCGGTGAACCTGAGGATCGCGCACGACGCCGCCTTTGCCCAAGCGTTCGCGTCCGGCTTCGAATTGCGGTTTGACCAGCGCGATCAAATCGCCGCCGGCCGCTAGATACGAGGCCGCGCGGGCCACGATCGTTTTCAGCGAAATGAAGGATGTGTCGACGACGATCGTATCGAAGGGTTCCGGGAACGCATCGTCCGGCAGCAGCCGGAAATTGGTGCGCTCCAGCACCGTCACGCGAGAATCGGTCCGCAGCTTCCAATCGAGCTGACCGTATCCGACGTCGACGCTGGTGACGTGACGCGCACCCCGCTGAAGCAGGCAGTCGGTAAAACCACCGGTTGACGCGCCGACGTCCAGTGCCGATTTGCCGTCGACCGGAATACGAAACGCCTTCAGCGCATGGTCGAGTTTTTCGCCGCCGCGGCTTACGAAGGGCCTTGGACGCTCGATTTCGATGCGAGCGTCGTCGTGAACCGCGGCGCCGGCTTTTGTTGCGCGCTCGCCGTTCACGCGGACGCGCCCCTCCATGATCAGGCTGCGTGCCTGAGATCGCGTGATGCCTTCACGTTCCGCAACGCATTGATCGAGGCGGACGCTCATCCGGTACGTTGCCTAAAACGGAATCTCGCCTTCATCCGCCGGTTGCGCATTCTGACTCATCGCGCGATCGATCTGTTCCTGCGCGCCCTTGAGCAGTTGTTCGCATTCAGTCGAAAGCGTTTTGCCCTCTTTAAACAGGGCGACCGCGCGATCGAGCTCCACGTTGCCGCTTTCGAGTTCTTTAACGATCGCTTCCAAGCGCGAAACCTTTTGTTCGAACGCGCCGGGACTTTGCTCAGGCATCGAGATCCTTTCCTTCAACGCGTGCGCGTAGGCGGCCGCGGCGTACCTGCGCCTCGATCACCGCGCCGTTAGGAACCGCTTCCGCGTCGCGAACCGCGCGGCCGTCGAGCGTGACGATCGCGTAGCCCCGTTCCAGCGGCGACTGAGGGTTCAAGCCCTCCAATTGCGCGCGCAGCAAGTCGAGCCGGTTCTTCTCCCGTCCCTGCACCGTTTCGCGAAGGCGGTTCAAGGCATCGGCAGATTGTGAAGCGCGGCGCATTTGCAAATCGAGAGCGTGACGGCGGAGCGATTCCAGGGAGGAAACGGCTCGGGTCAGCCGCTCTCTGCGCACGCGCAGTTGGGTGTCGGGCCGATGCCGCGTCAAACGGCGATCGATTTCATGCATTCGCAGTTTCATCTCGCGCAGGTACTCCCGCATCGTCTGATCGAGCTGACTGGACGCCCCCTCGAGGCGTTGCGAATCTCCGATCGCAATACGCTTCATCAGATGGTCGAGCGTGGACGACGCTACGCGCACGCGATTCAAATAGCGTTTCCCGATCTGCGCAAAATAGTGCGCCGCATTGGACGGCGTCTCGCAAGAATAGTCCGCGACGAAATCGCTGAGCAAGACGTCCTGCGTGTGCCCGATCGCGGAAAGTACGGGATGCTTGGCGGCGACGATCGCGCGCAGCACGGGCTCGCGGTTAAACGTGAACAGCGATTCGTACGATCCCCCGCCGCGAGTGATCACGATCGCATCCACCTGCATGCGCGAGGCGCTGCGGATCGCGTCGGCGACGTCGATCTCGGCCCCGTCTCCCTCCACGCGAGTCGGTATCACGATCAGCTCGACGAACGGCGCTTCGCGCGCCATCGTCGTCGAAAAATCGCCTGCACCCGCGCCGTCTTTTGCGGAGATAACCGCAACGCGCGTCGGGAATGGCGGCATCGGCCGCTTGCGGCCGCGTTCGAAGAGCCCTTCTTTGAGAAACTTTTCCTTCAGCTGTTCGAACTGCGCGTACAACGCACCGACGCCCGAGAGTTCGACGCCGCGGACGATCAACTCGTATTGGCTATATCGCTCCGAGACAGTAAATTTGCCGTCGCAGATCACTTCGATTCCATCTTTGAGCGGCGGCAGTTTCGAAACGTTACTCGCCCAAACGACGCATTTCAAGACCGCTTCCTGCTCTTTGAGATCGAAGAACCGGTGCCCGTTGCGATCGCGAAGGCCGGAGATTTCGCCCCGGACGCGCAGCGCCGACAGCGTTCTGCTCTGCTCGAGCACGCGCTTGATGTAATCGACGACGCTCCGAACACCCTGGACCTGCTCGACGGGCAACGGCGCCGCAGGCTGCGGCCGCGAGAACAGCGACTCTTGCTTCACGGCTGCGGCGATTCGCCGGGAGCGGGCGAATCGAGCGGAACGTAGTTGGTCCCGTCGCCCACGCTATTCGACGGCAGCGGATCGACCGGCGGAGCCGTCGGTTCCGGCGAGAACGTCGGCGCGGGCGGCAAACTTTCGGATTCGTTCGACAACCCGATCCCGCCGCCGTAGCCGTTCACTTTCGGTGTGCGCGGCTGGCCGCAGGGCTCGATCGGTTCCGTGCCGTTCAAGTAATACTCCCACGGGCCGTAAGAGTGGCCGCAGCTCGCAACCTTTTTGACTTCGTCGCCCGGGAAGACGAAATCGTGCTTGGCGACCTTTTCCAGAGCGCCTTTCATGAAACGCGCCCAAATTCGTGCCGGGATATTGCCGCCGTACGATTCGTTCATCGGGTGATAGTTGTCGTTTCCGATCCACACCGCGGTGACGAGATCGGGAGTAAAGCCGACGAACCACGCGTCACGAAAATCGGACGTCGTCCCCGTTTTTCCGGCAGCGGGACGGCCGATGATCGCGTTCGGATATCCCGTGCCGTGGTTGATGACGTCTTCCATCATCGTCGTCATCACGTACGCGGTTCCCGCGCTCACAACTTCGGTCTGCTCGGGATATTGATTATCCAACACGACGTTGCCCAGCGAATCCTTCACCAAGCGGAACGGCGACGGCGCGATGTGAATCCCCTGATTCGCGAGCGTCGCGTACCCCGTTGCCTGATCGAGCGGCGTGATGACGGACGTTCCCAGCGCAAGCGACAAGTTGGCTTCCAGGTTGGACTCCACGCCCATGCGGTGCGCGTATTGGATGACGCGGTCCACGCCCAGCTGCTCGAGCAATTTGACCGCTACGATGTTGCGGCTTTGTGCCAGCGCGGTACGCAGCGTTATCGCGCCCATGTAACTGTGATCGTCATCTTGCGGCGACCACGTGCCGCCGGTGCCGTCGGGATAGCTCACCGGCGAGTCGTCGACAATCGTCGTCGGCGGCATGCCGCTGTCTATTGCGGCCGTGTAAACGTAGACCTTGAACGATGACCCCGGCTGGCGGTGCGCCTGCCAGGCGCGATTGAACTGGTTCGCAAGCGAAAAATGCGTACCGCCGACCATCGCTAGTACTTCACCCGACGATGGCCGGATGGCAACCAGCGCCGCTTCGTCGGCGCCGATGCCTTCTAGTTTTCCTTCGTTGACGCCCCAATCCACGGCCTCTTGCGCCAAGTCTTCCATGTGCGGATCGACGCTGGTGTAAACTTGAAGCCCGCCCTCGTACGCCGCTTGTTTTCCGAAGTCGTGTTCGAGTTGCGCGACGACGTACGTGGTAAACCACGGATCGCGGAATCCTTGCAGCCCCGCAGGCCGCTCGCCGGCGAGCTGCAGCGGCGCGTCGTACGCCTCCTGCGCCTGCGATTGCGAAATGTATCCGCTTTCGGCCATACGCTGCAGTACGTGCAACTGCCGTTCGCGCGCGAGCGACAAGTTGACGTACGGTGAGTAATCGGAGGGAGCGGCCACGAGCCCGGCCAGCAGCGCGGATTGGCCGACCGTCAACTTGTCGACGCCGCGCCCGAAGTACGTGTGCGCGGCCGCGTCGACGCCGTAGGCGCCCGAACCCAGGTAAATAAGGTTCAGATAGCGCTCCAGAATCTCGTCTTTCGTGTAGTAGCGGTTGATCTCCATCGCAAGCAGCGCTTCTTGAATCTTGCGCGAGATCGTTTGCTGGTCGGTCAAGAACAGGCCGCGCGCGAGCTGCTGCGTGATCGTGGACGCACCTTGCTCGATATGATGGTGCATCAAATCGGAGAAGCCGGCCCGCATGATGCCACCGAAATCCACGCCGTTATTGGTATAGAACGTATGATCTTCGTTGGCGATGAACGCATCGCGCACGATCGGCGGAATCTTGTCGATCGGCACCCAGATGCGGTTTTCTTTGTAGAGGTTGGCCAGAAGAGAGCCGTCGCGCGCGTAAATGCGGGTCGAGCGCGCGGGCTGATAGTCCGCCATACGGCTGATGTCGGGCAAATTACGCGAGTACGCTGCAACGATTCCGGAAACCGAACCGGCGATGAACAGCACGATCAACAGGAGTGCAACCGCGACGAACCGGAAAAATCTACGCAACGCCGTTACCCTTGCTGACGGCCGAAAGCACGCCGTTCACGAAGCGGCCCGAATCTTCGGTGGAAAAACGCTTGGCAAGTTCTACCGCCTCGTTGATGATGACCGGCTTCGGCGTCTCCGGACGATGGCGCAACTCGAACGTTCCCATGCGAAGAAGCAAACGATCGATCGTCGGCAAACGTTCGATGGTCCAGCCTTCTAAAAGCGGCGAGAGCGTTCGATCGCTTTCGCTGGAATGCTCCAGCGTACCGAGCACCAGCTCCTTGACGAACAACCGGTGCGCGCTCTCGCTGAACGTCGACAGATACTCGTCCAGCACTTCCGCGGCGTCGCGGTGGCCGACTTCGACTGAAAAAAGCGCTTGCAGCGCGAGCTCGCGAGCCATGCGGCGCGAAGGCATATCCGAGTCCTTTAGACGGCCGCAGCCTGCATGAGGCTGGGCAAGAAGTCGATCGCATAATGTCCGGATCGGAACGCGTCCGTCGCCAAAATCTCCAAGCACTGATCGACGGTCGTTTTGACGCCCTCCACAACCGTTTCGTGCAGCGCGCGCTCCATCCGCGCGATAGCGTCCTCGCGCGTCTGCCCGAAGGCCACGATCTTCGCGAGCATGGAGTCGTAGAACGGCGGCACCGTCGCTCCCGAATAGACGTGCGTGTCGACGCGAATTCCCGGTCCACCCGGAAACACGACGTTCGACAGCGTTCCGGCCGCCGGAGCGAAATCGTTGCGCGGATCCTCGGCGTTGATGCGGCACTCGATCGCGTGGCCGTTCGGACGCAGATCGGCTTGCGTGTCGGCGAGCCGTTCGCCGGCGGCGATGCGAATCTGTTCCTTGACCAAATCGATGTTGTACACCATCTCGGTCACCGGATGCTCTACCTGAATGCGCGTGTTCATCTCCATAAAATACACGTCGCCGCCCGCGACGAGGAATTCCAGGGTTCCGGCATTGCTATAGTTTACCGCGCGAGCCGCGCGCACGGCCATGGAAAGCAGCGATTCACGCGCCGCGGCGTGCAGATTCGGCGCCGGTGCTTCTTCGATCAGCTTCTGGTGCGACGGTTTTTGAACCGAGCAGTCGCGTTCGCCCAAATGCACGACGTTGCCGTAGTTGTCGCCCAGCACTTGCACTTCGATATGCCGCGGCCGCACGATGAGTTTTTCCATGTACACGCGGCCGTCTTTGAAGCTCGCTTCGGCTTCTTGCGTTGCCGAGGAGAAGGCGCGTTCCATTTCCTGCGGGCCGTTGACTTGCCGCATGCCCTTTCCGCCGCCGCCGGCGGTCGCTTTCAACAATACCGGATAGCCGATCTGCTCGGCTGCTGCGCGCGCCTCGTCGACGGATGCCAAGATATCCGTTCCCGGCGTCGTCGCCACGCCGGCTTCCTTCATGACGCGTTTGGCGGTTGCTTTATCGCCCATCGCGGCAATCACTTGCGGTTTCGGACCGATGAACGTCAGGCCGTGATCCGCGCAGATCTCCGCAAAGCGCGCGTTCTCGGCCAGAAAACCGTATCCGGGATGCACGGCGTCGCAACCGGTGATCAGCGCCGTCGAGATGATGTTGGGAATGTTCAAATACGATCGCTGCACCGGACCGGGCCCCACGCAAAATGCTTCCAGCGCGTGGCGAACGTGCAGCGAGTCGCGATCGGCTTCCGAAAAAATCGCCACCGTTTGCACGCCGAGCTCGCGGCATGCGCGATTAATCCGCAGCGCGATCTCGCCGCGGTTGGCGATGAGGACTTTCTTAAACATGGTACCGGTACTTCATCCGCGTTCGATCTCGAACAACACCTGACCGTACTCCACCGCTTGCCCATCCTTGCACCGGACGCTCGCGACGCGTCCGCCCCCAAGCGAGCGCACCGGATTACGGATACCGAGCGCTTCTACATGCGCAAGTTCCCGATCGCCGTCCAGACGGTCCCCTTCGTGTACCAACGGCCGGGTGAAGTGCAGAATCCCGACCAGATCGGCCTTGATGCGGTCGGGCTTTACGGCGGGCTGCGGCTCCATCGCGGCGGCCTCGGCGGCCGTTGGCTTGCGGGCCGGAGCGCTGTGCGGCTTGCGAAGCTCGACGGCGTCCTCGTTCTCGGCCTCGATGCGCAATCGAAGGAGATCCGTTTCGATGAAGGCTTCCGCGAGGGTACGGACCCGCTCGATTAAGGCGTCGTCGGACATGAGCGCTACCGTTTCGCGGCCCTCGAGCGGAACAACTCCCGCGCGCTCGCTTGCATCGAGGGCCTCCAACGCCGGCCGAAAGGAGTCGTCCAGCTCCGCGAGGGGAGCGAGCACGAAGGCGCGTTCGTATAAGTGAGCATGCGGAATCCGCAAGTCCGGTTCGTCCACCCGCTCACCCTCAAACAGGAGAATGTCCAAATCGGCGGTGCGCGGGCCCCACCGCATGCCGGGCTTCCGCCCGAGATCGCCCTCGATCTGCTTCAGTACGTCGAGCAGGCCTCGCGGCGTCAGCGGCGTCTCGATAATGGCCACGGCATTGCAGAAATCCGGCTGGTCCGGCACTCCCCATGGTTTCGATCGGTACAGCCGCGATCGCGCGACGACCCGGCCGGCGCGCGACAACGCGCGCAATGCGCGTCGCACGTTCGCGGGAGGATCGCCCAGATTCGATCCGATCCCGACTGCCGCGCGGCTCATCGCCGCTGCGCGTCGCGTTCCCGCCGCAGCGTCACACACGGCGTCGCGCCGTCGAGGAGATGCGGTTTTGCGATCGTGACCGCGGCGTTTGCGACCCGCGCGTCGGCGAATATCTCTTCCAGAATGTCCGCGGCCAAACGTTCGAGCAGTGCATACGAACGATCCGCGATTACGCGGACGACCGCTGCGTGCAAACGCGCGTAGTCGATCGTATCGGCGAGATCGTCGCTGCCCGCGGCGGCTTTCAAATCGATCGCTATCTGCACGTCCACGTCGAACGGCTGATCGCGGTCGCGCTCGCCCGGATTGGCACCGTGCTTGCCGTAGGCACGAATGCCGCGCAGCTCGATTACGTCCACCCGCGCGGCCTCCAATCGCGAACGATCGCGTCCGCAACGCTAATCGCGTCGCGTGCGGCCGTTACGTCGTGAACGCGGACGACGTCGATACCTGCCGCTACGGCAAGCGCAGTCGTGGCAGTCGTTCCAAACAGGCGTTGCGAGGGCGGTTTTCCCGTCAGTTTGCCGATCGTCGATTTGCGCGACGTTCCGATGAGCGTGGGAAATCCCAGCTTCGGAAGACGCGCGAGATCGCGCAGCACTTCGATATTGTGATCGGCTGTTTTACCGAATCCGATGCCGGGATCCAGGAGCACGTGCGCGGCCGGAATTCCGGCGCGAATTGCGCGCTGCGCGGCTTCCCACAGAAATTCCAGCACCTCGTCCACCACGCCGCCGGCGTACTCGGCCTTGTCTTTGTTGTGCATGATGACGACCGGCGTCCCAAGTTCGGCGGCGGCCGCCAGCAGGTCGTCCGGTAATCCCCAAATGCAATTGAGGATATCCGCCCCCGCTGCGTGAGCCGCGCGAAAGACGCCGGCTTTGTGCGTGTCGGCGGATACGATCGCGCCGGGCAGCGCGCGGCGCACGCCTTCCAAAACCGGAAGAAGCCGAGCGCGTTCGGTCGCCGCGTCTACGGCGGCGTGGCCGGGGCGAGTCGATTCCGCGCCGATGTCGATGATGTCGCTGGAACGTTCGTGCTGCAGCAGCGCGCGCGCGACCGCCGCATCGGCGTCGGGCAAACCGTCGCCCGAAAACGAATCGGGCGTCACGTTGACCACACCCATGATGTACGTGCGTTCGCCCCACGGCAGTTCGTGGCCGCGAAGGCGCAGCGCGCCCCGCGAACTAGTGTGTAGATTGGGTGGCAACGACGTGCTCCATCCACCACTCGCGAAGTTCTGCAACGATGAACGTCGACCCGGTCACGACGATCACGTCGTCGGCGGCCGCATTGCGCCGGGCGATGCTGAGCGCTTCGATTGGATCCGCGATCGAACGCCCCCAAACGCCGAGCGACTGTGCGACGCTCGCAAGGCGCGTTGGCCGCGAAGCGGTGCGGCCTTGCGTGGAAAAGGACGTAAATATGAACGACGACGGCAGGCCGGCGAACGCGCGCAGAATTTCTTGTGCGTCTTTGCTTTCTCCGACGGCGATGACGAACGTGAAACGCCGGTCTGGAAACGTCCGGCGCAGCGCATCGGCCAAATGTGCGGCTTTGTCGGGATTGTGCGCAACGTCGAACAGTACGCTCGGATGTCCCGGAAAGAATTCCATCCGGCCGATCAGGTTCAGATGTGCGAGGCCGCGTTCGACGTCCTCACGCGACGGGCGAAGACTCTCGTCCAACTGTTCCAAACACAGAATCGCCGTTGCGGCATTGAGCTGCTGAAATTGCCCCAGCACCGGCAGCGATACGTCGTATTCGCCGCGCGGCGTCAGAACCGAAAAGTGCTGTCCGTACTGCGAACCCGAATCGATCTCGCGGATCGTCGTTGAATCGATCACCGAGATGAACGGCGCGCCCACGCTGCGGCATTGCGCCTCGATGACCGCTCGCGCTCCCGGATCCTCTACCGCGCTGACCAGCGGTATGCCGGGCTTCGCTATGCCGGCCTTATCGGCGGCAATCTCCTCGAGCGTTTCGCCGAGGATTTCGGTGTGATCGAGTCCCACGTTGGTGATTGCGCAGACGCGAGGGAGCAATACGTTCGTACCGTCGAGTTTTCCGCCGATCCCCACCTCGATAACGGCGACGTCCACCTTCATCCGCTCGAAATAGGTAAACGCTAGTGCCAACAGCGTTTCGTAATACGACGGCCGTCCGTTTTGCTCGGCGGTCGCGGTAATGGCCGGCATCATTTCGGTGAGGAGATCGGCAAACTGTTCCTCGGTGATCGGAACCCCGTCGATTCGCGCGCGTTCGACCATGGAACGCAGGTGCGGCTTGGTATGCAAGGCGGTTCGTTTCCCCGCGGCCGTCAGCGCCGCCGCCGCCATCGTCGACGTCGATCCTTTTCCGCTCGTTCCGCCGACGTGCACCGTCGGATACGCATTCTGCGGATCGCCCAACTCGTGCAAAAACGTGCGCATGCGGTCCAACCGGTAGGGCTCCCGGCGCGATGCGGTTTCGTTGATGGTGCCGAGCAGATACGCTCGTGCCTGCGAAAAATTCATCCGTCCGCCGCTTCGCCGCCGAGCAATTCCAAAGCGTGCGGAAGCACCGGTAGAATGACGTCCAGCGCTTCTCCGACGGCCTTTGGGCTGCCCGGTAAGTTCACAATCAGCGTCTTATGCCGCACGCCCGCAATCGCGCGCGAGAGCATCGCCGTCTTTACGATTGAAATCGACGCCGATCGAATCGCGTCGGCAATACCGGGAACCTCGTAATCGAGGATTGCCGCCGTTGCTTGCGGCGTCCGATCGCGCGGCCCCAAACCCGTTCCGCCGCTGGTGAGTACGAGGGCCGCTTCATTGCGATCGCACAGATCGATCAGCTCCGCCTGCAGCGCGCCGGGATCGTCCGGAAGCACGAGTTCGCGTACGATCTCGTACACAGTATCGAGACGTTCGCGCATAATCGGAAGACAGCCGTCGGCCCGCGCCCCGCTCGCTGCGCGATCCGAGAGGACGATGAACGCCGCTTTATGCTTCGGCATGAAAATCGCCGCTTTTTCCGCCCGTCTTGTGCAGCAGGCGAACGGACTCGATCGTGATGCCTTTTGAAACGGCCTTGGCCATGTCGTAAATCGTCAACGCGCTGATCGCCGCTGCAACCATGGCCTCCATTTCAACGCCCGTCGGTGCCGTCGTTCGCGCACGCGCATCGACGACCAGCACGTCGCCGTCCCACGAAAACGTCACATCCGCCTTGCCCAGCGGGATTGCGTGCGCCAGCGGAATCAGCGAGGACGTCTGCTTTGCTGCCATTATTCCGGCAAGCTGCGCGGCTGCGAGCGCATCGCCCTTTTCCAGCGTGGCATCGCGAAGTGCGGCCGCGGCATCAGGTCCCAGGCAAACCCGAGCCTGCGCGTGCGCCGTTCGAACCGTCGGCGTTTTCCCGGATACGTCGACCATGAAAATGCTGCCGTCGTCGGCGATATGTGAGGGTTTCGGCACAGTTATGAAAAAACGAGCGAGAGAATGTCCACAGCGGAAGGTGTTGGCGGGAGTTCGAGCCCCGAGGCCTTGGCCCTCGGTGACGTTCTAACGTTTTTCGGCACGGTGGCAGATTATGCCGCCGGTTCGCTGCCGGAGGACGGTGCGCGAATCGCTTCCCTTGCAGTAGCGATGGGCCGCCTGTCCGGGCTGCCGCAGGAAAATCTCGACGCGCTGTATTTTGCAGCGCGTCTGCGTAATGCCGGCGCGCTGGGAAATGCGGCGTTCGCGAAAGGCGAGCAGTTGCCGGAGCGAAGCCTCGTCATGCAGCGTTGGGACATTCCGGCAGACGGCGCGCGCATCTGCGAACGAATCAGCGCGCTGCCGGGCGCGACGGCCGACATCGTTCGCTGGCAAGCGGAATGTTGGGACGGCACCGGCTATCCGGATCAATTGCGCTGGTCGGGTATTCCGCGCGCCGCGCAATTGCTGCACATCGCCTGCACCTATGTTTCCATTCCCGAACCCGAGGACGGTTTGAGCACCGTATCGCGCGAAACCGGCCGCACGTTTTCACCGGAAGAAGCGCGCACGTTCGTCATGTGGTATCACACCACGAACGGTGAAATCGACGTCGTCGAACCGCCGTTCGAGGCGCTTCAAACAGGTAAAACCGCGCCGGCGCTCGTTATCGACATGCTCTCCGAACGGATCGATGCCCACAACGGCACGCCTCTGCGCGCGCAGAGGATCGCGCGGCGAGCCGGCGAGCTCGGCCGGGCGCTCAACGTCGACGCGAAAGAACTGCGGCGCGTTCAAACCGCCGCGCTGCTGTTCGGAATCGGCGAGATCCGCGCGCCTGCGCTGGAATCCGCGCAGTTCGATCCGCTCGCGCGCCTCGGAATCGAAACGCGCGCCAACCACGCGATCGCGGCGGCGAATCTGGTTGCCGGCTGCCCCTACATTGCCGACGTCGCGCCGGTTCTGCGCGCGCGCTCCGAATGGTACGACGGCACCGGGCGCCCCGACGCCCTTCGGCATGAAGCGATTCCGCGCGCGGGGCATCTGCTCGCTGTGGCGATCGCGTTCGACGCATTGGAAGAGGCGTACCGCAGCAGAATTACGGAAGAGCGCACGCTGCCGCTGGCGCGCCTGGAAACCGTATCGGGAACGCAATTCGATCCCGAAGCGATCCGGGCGCTGGGTCAGATCGTGAAAGCGCACGCATGATCGAACTGCACGAACGAACGCGGCGCATTTCACCATCCCGGCTGGAAGAGCTGTTGCGGCGCTACGACTGTTCCAGCGTCGTCGACCCGTTCATGGGCGTGCCTACGCATTTGAATTACCTGAAACGCCACAACGTGGCCGTGCACGGTGGCGATTTGGTCGAGTGGTTCGTACGGGTCGGCGAAGGCATCGTCGTCAACGACTTCACGATTCTGCGCGACAACGAGGTCGCGGAGATCGTCGAAATGCTGCCGGGACGCATTTATTCGATCGACTTGTTCAAAGCGTGGGAGGGCGTCTTCTTTACCGAGGAGCAGTGCATTTACTTGGGCGTCTGGCACGACAACGTGCATAACCTGCGCAGCGACGGTCAGACGGGGTTAGCCGTCCTGGGACTTTGGAACGTGCTGTGTTACTGGCTGCAGAAAACGCACTATCCGGACGACATGCAAGACATTCTGCCGAGCGAGCTGGCCTGGAATTACATTCGTAAAACGGAACAGTGGGTCACGACGAACCTGCGCCGCAACACCGTCCGGCGAGCGGACGTATTGACCACCATGTCGGCACAGCAAGCCGATGCACTGTTTCTCTCGCCGCCGGCGCGCAATTCGTTTCGCAGCGCGGACGCACGCATTTGGATGTGGGAAGCGTGGTGGCACGGCAACCCCTATTACAACATCGAGCACGCGTACCAAGACTCGTTGTTCGGACGCAAGAGCGCCGACGAACACGGATATGCGCGCGCCATTGCAACCGTGTTATCCAGCGCACAGAGCTATCCCGTAGTTATCTTACAGACCACCGAACACCGGCTGCGCGAATTCGAACCGCACATGCGCAACGCGCGCCCGAACGTGGAAATCTTCGCGGCGCACCCGAACGAAGTCTATTTGATCGGGACTAAATAACGCCCATATCGCGCAGTAGGCGCAGCGTATCGATGTAGCGCGTCAAATCTTTCTGCGTCGATTCGTCGACGTCGGTAAATGCGACGCCCGTGCGGTAGCGCTGCAGCATCGGATCGAACCGCGACCAGCGCACCATTCCTTTGAGCCGGATGACCGGGCGCGAGTCGCCGCGAAGCTCCAGTTGCACGACGATCGGCGCGTCCTTTTGCAGCTCGGCGTTGGTGATCATCGCCATCCCGCCGAGCGCGATGTCGTACGTCTCGGTAAATTCGGGCGCAAAATCGTCCGAGATGCTGTACGAAACGAGCAGCGTGTCACCGACGCGCTCGAACTGGCGCTGGTGCCCGTATTTCTCTTGTTCGGACTGCTCGGGGGTGTGGTTTTTGTCCACTTTTCGCCGCTTAGCCGTCCCAAGGAGCAATCCTTCCGGCGCCGTATCCACGGCTGAGTGACGTTCGTCCAAGCCATTGCGCTGGCGCTGTTGCAAGGCGTGAGCGAACTCTTCCCCGTCAGCAGCCTCGGCCAGACTATTCTGATTCCCGCAGTGTTGCAGTGGCGCAACATCAACCGCTCGGACCCTACGTTTCTCGCGTTCGTTACCGTGCTGCATTTGGGCACGGCGCTGGCGCTCGTGCTGTTTTATCGCCGCGTTTGGGCGAATGTGGTTCGCGCTTTTGTCGCAAGCATCGTACGCGGCAGAATCGGCAACGATCCAAGCGAGAAACTCGCATGGTTGCTCGTCGTCGGCACCATACCCGTCGGTTTGCTCGGCGTCTTGCTGAAAGATCCGGTGCGCGCGTTTTTCGGCAGCGCGGAAACGGCGGCGGCATTCCTGATTCTGAATGCGTTCGTGATGTTTTTCGGGGAGTATCTGCGCCGGCGCCAAAAGATGCGATTCCACCGCGCCGATAAAAAGATCGAACAACTGACGTGGCTGCAAAGCGCAGCCATCGGCGTCGGGCAATCGCTCGCGCTCTTTCCGGGTATCTCTCGCTCGGGCGCCTCGATGGTTGCCGGACTGCTCGCCGATTTGAATCACGAGGATGCAGCGAACTATTCGTTCTTACTCGCCACGCCGGTGATATTGGCGGCAAGTATTCTGGAGATTCCCGATTTGCTCGGCTCGGGCACGCACGTCGTGCTGGTGCAAGCGGTGATAGGCGGAATTTTGGCGGGCATTGCCGCATACGCTTCCGTGGCTTTTTTGGTCCGCTATTTCAAAAACAACGACTTGCGCCCGTTCGGATGGTATTGCTTGGTGTTCGGCGGAGTTTGTTTGGCACTCGCTATCATGGGAGACATTCGATGAAAGGTCTTGCAATCGCCCTCGGCGTCATTTTCATTCTGGCCGCAATCTGCACGGCGACGGGTATACTGCACTTCAATCATACGCTGGGCTTCGACGGCGCACGTCACACGAAGCACACGATTCTGTACGCCATCATCGGTCTGCTGTGCTTTGCGTGGGCGCGCATGTCGACGTCCGCTCCGGCTTCGCGCTAACGCTCCATTTGAGCTCAACCGCCGGTGAGATTTGTTGCGTGCTGAGATCAACCGCCGGTGAGGCCCCGTTGGGGACACGTCCGCAAAATGCCGTCCATGGCATTTTGCTACTGCCTGATTTTTCGCGAGACAAGTGAGGTAAAAACATCCGTGTTTGCGCGAAAAAGTCAGAGCGTCCCCAACGGAGCCTCACCGGCATTTGATCTCAGCCTAACGAACCGCACGGGCACTCGAACAGACATCCGCTAAGCCCGCACCCCTCGCTCTACCGGTTTAAAATAAGTAATCGTATACGGCGGGCGTGATGAAACTTGCCAATTCCGCTCCGCCTCTATCTCTTTTTTAAAAAGAGCGCTCGCATGCGCCGATCGACGACATCGCACAACTCCGCGCCGCCTCTATCTCTTTTCAGAAAAGGCGTCCGCATGTGGCCATCGATGAACATCTGCTAATCCGCGTCCCTTTCCACCCGCTTTCAAGAAAAAGCGCTCGCATGCGCCGATCGACGAACATCGCCAACTCCGCCCCTCTCTCTATCCGTTTCCGGTAACGCTTTTGAGCGCGGTAACTTCAAACCGTAGAAAGCTCCGTTGGCGCGGCGTCCCGGTATGCCGGGGCCGAAATTTCGCGACTTTTCCGCGCCAGCCAGGAGGGCTGCTTCCGAACTTGTTCGCGCGGAAAAGCGCGGAAGCAGAAAAACCGCACGGATGCGGTTTTTCTAGCGGTTTCGGTCCCGGCATACCGGGACGCCGCACCAACGAAGCCTCGATGCAGAAAATTACCACGCCGCAAAGCGGACCGTAAACGTATACACCCCCGCGACCGGTTTGCAGCCGTCGTACTTCGGCGAGTACGTCGCATCGCGGGCCATCTCCATTGCGACGGCATCGAGCCCCGCATTACCGGATGATTGCGCAATGCCGGCGTTGACGACGTGTCCGCCGGGATCCAAGTCGACGTGAATTGCCGCGGTTCCGCTGGTCTTCCCCGCACGCACCGCGGGCGGAATATCGGGTACGTCGGGCGTGGATTCTACTGCGGGGTTGGCATTTTCGGAAACGCAAGCGCCGGGATGCGTCGAAACCGGCGCAGGCGTCGGTGCGGCGGTGACAACCGGTACCGGCGTTGCCACGGGCCCGCTTGCCGCGACGTGCGGCACCGGAGGCCCGCTGACGCTGTGCGTGTGTATCACCGGCGGCGCGATGCTGGACCGAACGGCGGGGGTGCGTACGGGCGTCGGAACGGGCGTAGGCGGCGGCGTATGAATGATGCGCGCGACGCGCAGTTCGTGCACGTGGATCACGGTGGACTCATCGTTCAGCCGCTCCAAGAACGGCCAGCGGATATACCCCGCGAAGATCAGATGAATCAGGAGCGAAACGGCGATCGCCGCAAGAAGCACTTTTCGCGCGCGCGCAGCGCTCATGCCAAAGCCGTTCAGAATAAACGAAGACGCTCCCTTTCGGAAGCGTCTTCACGGACCATGAACGGTTTTAGCGCTAACTGTTCGGGTCGAATGTTACCTTGAACAAATAGGTTCCCTCTACGGGTTGGCAATTGACCACCTTCGGTGCGTACGTCGACTGCTTTGCCGCCGAGATTGCGGCATTGTCGAGCGCGCTGTTGCCGGCACTCTGCGAGATCGCGGCGTTTTCCAGTGCACCGGTGGGGGCGATAGTCACCGTTACATTCACCGTCACGGTGCCCAGTCCGAGTTCGCGTGCCGAGTCCGGGTAATCCGGCTGCGCTTGCTGCACGACGGTCGCGTCTTGATACGGCGTCTTACAAGCGGGATGCGGTGTTTCCGGCGGCCCTACCGAAGCCGGCGGCCCAGGCGCAGCGGTTCCTTGTCCCGCGGGAACGCCTTGCTCCGAACCTTGTTTAGGCGCGACGTATTTGGTCTCGGTCGAAGGACCGGTGTTGTTGCTGTGCGTCTTCGGAACGTTCACCTTCAGCTGAGGTTGCGGATGCTGCTCTTTCGGCTGAGGCGTCGCTTTGGGGGGCGGCGTCGGAGTAGGCGGAGGCGTCGGCGGCGGCGTCGGCGGCTTGACGATGATCCGCTTGGTAACGGAAACTTTTTCGACTTGCTGTTCTTCGTTCGCCTTCGTCATGTTCTTCAAGAACGGCGCGAACACGAAGTGGACGGCAATCGATATCAGGAACGCCCATCCGATGAAACTGCGGACGCGTTCGCCGGTGGTTATGAACGGCGAATCTTTCTTGGTCGGCATCGTTTAGGTCTTGCTTCCCTCTATTTTGTTCGCCAAGCCGAACTCGGTCAGATTCTCGCCTTTGGCTGCGTCCATTACCTGGAGAATCGTTCCGTAATCCGCTTTCGGATCGGCTTTGATGATGACGCTGGTGAAACGGTGTCCCGTGTTTTCCACCAACTGCGCGAATTCGGCTTTCGCATCTTTGATTGAAACGATGCTGGAGCCGATTTCGACGTTGTTGTCTTTGTCGACGATCACGACGATTTGCGAGGGCACGACCTTGTCGCGATTCTTAGCCAGCGGAAGCGGCGGCTCTTTGGTAACCGACGCCAGGATGATGAAGATGATGAGCAGGACCAACAGCACGTCCGTGAAGGGCGTGATGTTGATAGTCGACATGACTTCTTCTTCACCTTGACCAGTTGAAACGGCCACGGATTACTTCAAACCTCCACTATGCGGTGACGAACCCGACGTCTTCGAGTCCGGCGATCTTTGCGGCGTCCAGGATACGGATGATGACTCCGTACGGGGCTTTCGCGTCGGCGATGATCGACACGTGACGGTTGCCGCGCTTGGCGCGCTCCCGCAACATCATGTCGTAGATGCCGTTCGCGTCGGTCTTCTGGCCGTCGACGAAGATTGTGCCCTTATTGTTGACGTCGATCTCTATGTCGTTCTTTTGCTTCGGCTGCGACGTGGGCGTGTTGTTATTGTTCGGAAGCTCTTTTTCGAAACCGGGCGGCGTGACGAGTGCCGCCAAGATCATGAAGATGATGAGCAAAACGAGAAGAACGTCGGTGAACGGCGTGATGTTGATCTCCGCCATTACCTCTTCGTCTTGTTTTGCCGAAAGCAGACTCACCTAGAAACTCCGGGCCCGGGCTACTTGGAAGTAGCGGGCTGATAGAGATCGGTCGGAATCGGCGCTCCCGTGTTGTGGAAGTGCAGCATCTCGGCCATCTGGTTCGCTGCGACGATCATCTCTTGGTTGTACGCCTTGATTCTCGTCTTGAAGTAGTTGAAGAACACAACCGCGATGACGGCGATGATCAGACCGCTGGCAGTCGTGATCAGCGCTTCCGAAACGCCGGCGGCCACGACGGCGGGGGTGGAGTTGCCTTTCAGGGCGATGTCTTGGAAGGCGCGGATGATACCCAAAACCGTACCGAACAGACCGACGAACGGCGCGATAACGGCGATGGTGCCGACGATGCCGAGGTTGCGCTCGAGAGCATTCAGGTGCTCCATCAGCGCGATCGAAAGCGCGTCGGTGATGTCGGCACGGTTCTTCTCTCCACGCTGAAGACCGAACTCGAGAATGCGCGGGAGCATGCCGCGCTGCGAGCGGCAGATCTTGATGGCGCCGTCGATGTCGTCGGAAGAGATCTTCTGCCCGATCTGACGCAACAGGCCTTTCGTGTCGCCGTGCTGCGAGGCGAAGAACACCAGGCGCTCGATGACGACGGCGAGTCCAACGATAGAGAGCCCCAGAAGCAGCCACATGTCCCAGCCGCCCTGTTGCATGAAACTCCAAAAACCGGAAAACACTATTTTTTCGACCCCTCCCGTTTACGGGAACGTATGTGCGCTAAGACAGTAGAAAAATCGGGGGCGACGCCCCCGGTTTGGGAAGGCGGAACCAATTGGCCCACCCCCCGGGAAAGTCCTCGTACTCCTCTTGACAACACACCCGCTATTTAATGTTCTGGCTCATGAACGACGTGATGGTGCTTACTAGAGATGCGTTACCGGCGGATTGGGCCGCCGACTTCGCTTTATTGAGCGTATCCAGCGCCTGCTGCTTCAGGCCGGCATTCGTGCTGCCGCCCGTGATGTACTGACCGTACAGTGCAACGCCTTCCGCGTAGAGCGCCAGCGGATCGTTCGCATCGATCGCAAGTGCCTTGTCCGCATCGGCCTTCATCACGGTATAGTCGGGCTTATCCAGCCGGCTCTCTTCCAACGCAGCGCCCGCGTACGCTGTGACCGCCAGCTTTTGTCCGCCGACCTGCGCGGCTTTTTCGTAATCGGATCTGGCGGACTGGTGGTCGCCCGCCTTCGATTCATTGTTGCCTTTGACCATGTACTCGTTGCCCATGATCGTCTGCGCGGCGTCGCTGTTGGGATCGAGGCGCTTGATCTCGTTGGCGATCGTGGTTGCATTGGCGTTGTCGCCGGCCTTCAGGTAGGCGTTCATCAATTCGGAATCGATCGAAATGCGCGCTTTGACTCCCGAGTGCGGATCCGAATTGGCCAAGTCGCGCGATTTCTTCAGATCCGCGATCGCCTGGTCGGTGTTACCGCTTTCCAATTCGGCAGACCCGAGCGCGTAGTACGAACCGGCGCCCGGCGCCATCGCAACGGCCTTTTGCCCGTATTGCGTCGCCGCAGAAGGATTGCTCGTCGAAAGCTTTGCGGCTGCGAGCTGATACGCTTGGGCCGCAACGTTGGCAAACTCTTTGGGCATGTTGGGCGCTTTGTCGAACGATGCGGCTGCCGCCACGTCGTCGTTCAAAAAGAACTGCGCGGATCCGAGCTCGGCGTTCAGCACCTGATCGTTGGGGGAACTCGAAAGCGCCTGCTGCGCCTTGTTCATCGCTGCCGTATAGCTGCCGGCGCGCAACAACCGATCGATCTCGCCTTTGGCGCCGCCCATGCTGGAAGCGGTAACGCCGCCGCCGCCCGCAACGGAGCTGCCGGTAAAGTGCAGAGTGAAATCGTAAAACGCCGTCACCGGTTTCTTACCGCGGTGCGCCGGCGAATAGCTCGACGTCTGAGCGATTTCCATCGCCGCTGAATTGTCCGCGGAGTTCGAGGACGACAGAACTCGCGTTGCTTTATGAGTCCCGTCGGCGTTCACTTGAACCTGAACCACAACGCGGCCCGCGCCGGCAATTGCCTTCGACGTAGTACCCTGACGCAGCAATTTCGGCGGCGAATACTCGTTTGCGTATTGTGCCGACGCCGGGGCGCCCGCTACCGCGAACGCGGCGATGGCGCCGGCAGCCGCAATCAAGCGATTAGGACGGATCATCGTGTTCAAACCTCAGCCAGAGTTCGATTATTAATGAAGGCGGACGAGCGCGCCCAGCCTTGTACCAACGCGCCTAGCCTTGTACCGAAAGGAAACGTAAGTCAAACGGCTTTCGTTGGTCTCCCTAAGGCCCGGGCGTGCGAGCAGCTCAGGCGGCCAACGAAGCGGCTGGGATGCGCCTGCCTATTGCCCGCGCGACGACATCTACCTGTTCCATCACCGCGGCGAATTCCGAAAATGTAAGCGATTGAGGCCCGTCGGATGCGGCGGCGGTCGGGTCCGGGTGTACCTCGACGAGCACG
Organism: Vulcanimicrobiaceae bacterium; assembly: GCA_035938175.1. Lineage (GTDB taxonomy): Bacteria > Vulcanimicrobiota > Vulcanimicrobiia > Vulcanimicrobiales > Vulcanimicrobiaceae > DASRDE01. The sequence continues at coordinate 13,749 of DASZHD010000004.1, read as the reverse complement.
CCGTCGGCACCGGCGGCGATTCCGGCGAGCGCCATGGGACCTACCAATTTTGCTAGGCCTGTTCCGTGCGACGGATCCACGATAACGGGCAGATGCGTGAGCGAATGCAGCAGCGGAACTGCCGCGATGTCCAGCAGATTGCGCGTGGCGCTGTCGAACGAACGCACGCCGCGTTCGCACAGCACGACCTCGCTGTTGCCGGCGACCAGCAAATACTCCGCGGCCATCAGCCACTCTTCGATCGTCGCGGACATTCCGCGCTTGAGGAGTACGGGCTTTCCGCGCTGTCCTACCTCGCGCAGCAAACTAAAATTCTGCATGTTGCGCGCGCCGATCTGCACCAAGTCGGCGTGCGCGGTTACGACGTCCACCTCGCGCGGATCGAGCACTTCGGTAACGACGGCCATTCCGTAGCGATCTGCCGCATCCCGAAGCATCTTGAGCGCTTCGATTCCCAGCCCCTGAAATGCATAGGGCGACGTGCGCGGTTTGAATGCGCCGCCGCGAAGCACGTTGGCGCCGCGCGCGGCCACGGCCTTGGCCGTCGATTCGATCTGCTCGCGTGACTCTACGCTGCAAGGGCCGGCGCAAATGGCGACGACGTCGCCGCCGAACGACGCTCCGTTGGCGAGCCGCACGACGGTGCGCGCCGGGCGGGCGTCGCGTCGAGCAAGCTTGTAAGCGTGCGGCAGCGCGGGAAGTCGGTCCATGGCGGTGCTATGTTAGGGAACCGCGACGGAAGTCCCCGCGGTTCACGGATGGCCGAGGCGCCGCAGCGCGGATAGCTCGCGCGCGGTCAGTTCGCGCGTACGGCCCGGCGGAAGATCGCCGATCGCAATGGGTCCGAAACGCATGCGCGTAAGCGCGAGAACGGGGTGACCGAGCGCTTCCAGCATGCGCCGCACCTGCCGGTTCTTACCCTCGTGGATCGTGATGTCGATCACGGAACTGTCGCGCCGGACGGCGACGACGCGCACGCGCGCGCCTTGCGCGCGAAATTCCTCGAGCCAAACGCCGCTGCGCAGCCGCTCCACTTCTTCGCCGGTCAAACGTCCCCGCACGAGCGCGCGGTACGTCTTTTCAACGCCGAAGCGCGGATGCATCAACACGTTCGCCAGCTCGCCGTCGTTCGTGAGAAGCAAGACGCCGGACGTGTCGTAGTCCAGCCGCCCCACGGGCACGACGCGCGGCAACCCTTTCGGAATCAATTCCGCGACAGTGCGACGTCCTTCCGGGTCGCGCATCGTCGTAACGACGTCGACGGGTTTGTGTAGAACCAGGTACGCGAGCTCCGTTTGCACGTGCACGGTCTTGCCGTTCACTTCGACGCGATCGTCGGGGCTCACGCTGGTGCCGAGTTCGCGAACGGCTTTGCCGTTCACGCGCACCTTTCCGCGAACGATCATCTCCTCCGCGGCGCGCCGCGACGCGACACCGGCATGCGCGAGGAATTTCTGCAACCGCATGACGCCGCTACCTTCACCTGCGCCCACGCCCGCTGTTTTCTTTCTTGGCGCTTTCACTTCCGCCCGCATTTTAATTTCACTTGCGCTTTCACTTCCGCTGCCGTCGTAACGAACCGTGCGCCGTTCGAACGGGTGAGACGTTCTTCATCGGAATTTCCGAGTTTTCGGCGCCGGCCACGGAGGGCCGTTTCTAAACTCGTTCTCGCCGAAAACCGGCAAAACAGAAAAAGCCCTGGATGGGCTTTTTCGAGTGGTTCCGATGGAGAACGTCTCAGCCGGGCGACTTAGTACTTGCCGTTTCCTTCATCATACCCGCGCGAAAGCGAAAGCGCTTCCTTCGTGACGGTTTGGAGAAACTCGTCGTTCGTCCGCGTCTGCGCCATCTTGTCGAGAATCAGTTCCGTGATGTCGCCGCTGTTCAGCACGCTGGTGGCACGCCGCAGCATCCAGATCTTGCGCATCTCGATTTCGCTGAGCAGCAGCTCTTCGTGACGCGTGCCCGAACGCTTGATGTCGATCGCGGGGAATACGCGCGATTCGGCGAGTTTGCGGGTGAGGTTGAGCTCCATGTTGCCCGTGCCTTTGAACTCTTCAAAGATCACGTCGTCCATCTTGGAGCCGGTCTCGATCAGCGCGGTCGCAATGATCGTCAGCGAGCCGCCTTCTTCGATTTTGCGGGCAGCGCCGAAGAAGCGTTTGGGCTTGTGGAGCGAGGCGGTGTCCAGACCGCCGGAAAGCGTGCGCCCGGAGGTCGGAATCACTTGGTTGTACGCGCGTGCGAGACGCGTAATCGAGTCGAGCAAGATCACGACGTCTTTACCGAGCTCGACCAGCCGCTTCGCGCGTTCCATCGTGAGTTCGGCGACGGCCGTGTGGTTCTCGGGATGCTCGTCGAACGTCGAGGCGATGACTTCGCCGTCGATCGTGCGCTGCATGTCCGTGACTTCTTCGGGCCGTTCGTCCACCAGCAGCGCCATGATGTGCGCGTCCGGATGATTGATCGAAATCGAGTTGGCGATGTTTTTCAGCAGCGTCGTCTTACCGGCTTTGGGCGGCGAAACGATCAGCGCGCGCTGTCCCTTGCCGATCGGGCAGAACAGATCGATGACGCGCGTGGATAACTGCGTGGCACGCACCTCGAGCTTGAACCGCTCGTTGGGGTAAATCGGGGTGCCTTTTTCGTACACGCGGCGGCCGCGGATCTGATCCGGCGAAAAGCCGTTGATGCGATCGACGCGGATGAGCCCGTAGTACTTCTCGTTGTCCTTGGGCCGGCGCACTTGGCCTTCGACCAGGTCGCCGCGCCGAAGTTCGAAACGGCGGATCTGCGATTGGCTGACGTAGATGTCTTCGGGCCCGATAACGTAGCCGTCACGCCGTAAGAACCCATACCCTTCGGGCAGGATGTCGAGCACGCCGTTCGCGATCTCGATGCCCGACCGCGCCGACTGCATCTCGAGGATGCGCGGGATCAGCTCGTCCTTCTTGAGTTTGAGCGGAGATTCGATGTCGAACTCTTTCGCAAGAGCGTTGAGCTCGGCTTTCGTCTTCTCGGAGAGCTGCTCGGCGGTCAGCATCGGCGGTCCCGCTTGTTCGACCTGCGGAAACTGCTCGCTGTGGGGTTGTTGATTGAAGTGGCGGTGGCGTCTGGAACGACGGCGCCGGCCTCCGCCCTGCGGGCGGCCATTATCGTTGGGACGATTATCGAATTGCAGTGGACTATCTCTCTCGTAGAGTCGCGCACGTCACATATGCGAAAGGATCGGGCGAGGCTGCCTCGGCTTTCGAAAAACGTGAGCGGTGGGGAACGTACTGCGCCGCGGAGGGTTCTTACGAACGCACCTCGCGACGAGCAAACTATAGCATAGGGGCGATTGAGTCGACAACCCTTCGATGCCTCTCGGCTACGGCGACAGCGCCCGCGGGCCGCTGACAAAGGCGTTGCCGCGCTCGTAATACCGCAGCGGGAGGTCGGCAGCTTTGGTAATGCCGATACGTGTACTGGAACCCACGGTCCCCGGCGGACGGTTGCGCGCCGCGAGCCACAGGTCCGCATCGCGCAAGAGATCGACCCCGTCAAGTTTCCGATCGATCCCGAGCGCCTGGCAAAGACGGCCCGGCCCGCGCGTGAGATCGCGTACGCGGTTGGTGCCGCGCCGCTCTTCCATGAGTTCGCGGCCTTCCAGCGGCTCGAGAGCCCGGATCAGCACCGCTGCTCCGTGCCCGTGCGTTTCGCTCGTGACGTTCACGCAAAACGACGTGCCGTAGATCTTATAAACGTACGCATGGAACGGTCCCAAAAACATCGATGCATTGCGCGCGCTCGGGCCGCGATACGAATGGGAGGCCGGATCGTCGAACAGATAGGCTTCGGTTTCGACGATCCGCCCCGCCGTACGGCCGTCCGGGCAGTCTCGGACGAGCACGCATCCGATCAAAGCGCGCGCCAACTCTCTGGTGCGTGCGGGCAGTTCGCCGCGACGAACCCTTCGATAACGAATCAAGCCGCGACGTGCAGCGCGACGTCGCTCCGAGCTCGAGCAGTCAGGTCGCTCTCGCCGGGCGCCGGGCGAATTCGATACTCCCGTAGTTGATTGAGTGCACAGCGAAGGCGCACGTACGCGAGTGTCAGCGGTGCGGGCACTTCACGGCGTTCGGCGAGATCGGACAGCAGCGAAGCGTCGTCGATCGCGAACTCAATGCGTTCGAACCCGCGCCGGTGCAGGACTCGCGCAACTTCGCACAGCGCCGCATAGCCGACTTCGCGGCCCAGAAGCGCGGCGTAGCGCTTCACGGTGAACGGCACACGCAGCGTACGCTGCCCTTCAGCCCGCGCGTAGGCGACACCGTTGCCCGAATCGTCCGCCGCAAATCCAACCGCCACACCAACCCACGCCTTCATGTTTCAATCATAGACCGAACGTATGTTCGAGTCAACAGGTCCTCATACAATCCGGCAACGCTCGCGGCTTGGGCGTCGATGCTGAAGTGCGCCGCCCAGGCGCGCCCCGCCGCGGCGTCCGCCGAGTTCTGCGAGCGGTTGAGCGCGGCAATCGCCTCGGCGAAGCCGCGCGGCGACGGCTCCACGATCCGGCCGCACGGACCGAGTACCTCGCGAATCTGCGCGGCATCTGCCGCAATCACGAGTGCGCCCGCCGCGAGCGCTTCGGCGAGCACGAGACCTTGCGTTTCGGTAACGCTCGGAAACAAAAAAGCATCCGAACCGGCGTATAAATCCGGAAGCTCGTCGCGCGATATCTGCCCGGCGAAGCGAACGCGGTCTTCGACGCCCCGAAACCGGGCTCGCTCTTCCAGTGCCGTGCGCTCGGGTCCGTCGCCCCCGATCACCAATACTGCCCTTCGCGCGCACGACGCGAGCGCATCGATCAGTACGTCGATGTTTTTCTCGCGCGCCAATCGCGAAACGCAAAGAAGAAAAATCTCGTCGTCGCCGATACCGAACCGGCGCCGGACGCTTGGAGAGCGGCGGCCGGACCCGAAATGCGTCAGATCGATTCCGCTCGGAATTACTTCCACGCGCGCGGTAACGCCCAACTCGAGCAACCGCGTTCGCATGGCGGGCGTCGGCACGATAACGGCGTCGGCCAGATTCGCGAAGCTGCGCGTCAGCGTCGTTGCGGCACGGCGCGTGGCGGTTTCGTCAAACGGAACGTAATGCGCGTACTCCTCCAGTCTCGTATGATACGTGTACACCAGCGGAATGCGCAGGCGGCGCGCATAGCGCACGCTCATCCAACCCGTAACGAACGGCGAATGCGCGTGCAGTATGTCCAGACGATTGAGAATCGTGTGGCGCTTGCGCCGGCTCACCATCGGAAGCGTCAAACGATACGGCGAATTGATCGGCAGCGGCAGCGACGGCATGCGGTATACCGCGCCTTCACCCTCGTCATAACCGGGTGCGCTCGGTGCAAAGCAATACACCTCGTGTCCAAGCGCGCGCAGCCCTCGCGCGAGCGCGTCGAGCGACGATACGACGCCGTTGACGACCGGGTGATACACCTCCGTGAAAAAACCGACGCGCATACCGTTGGTGATTTCCTACCCCCAGACCGCGACCTCCGGCGTCTTGCATCTTCTTCCGGAAGGCGCCCGCCTGCTGGGCAGGGTGTTCCTGCGGACGCTATGACTTTTGCCGTATCGAGCCGTTTGTAAAGGCATGGTAATATGCCCCAGTTAGTTCTTGAGCGGGCGACCTTCGGTTTTCCGCCTGTCCACGGTCAGTCCACATTCGGGCAACCGTCGACCACAATGCACTGCCATCGATAGCACCGCCGCCTTCTGCGGCCTTGGACGGGTGAAGCACCCGTACTAAGGCGCACGGCCCCGCCGTGCTATTCGGCGACAAAGGAGTTGGGTTGATAGGGCTCACTGCAAATCGCGCCAGCCATATCATCGGAATCGGTCTGCTGACCCTTGGCTTGGCCACGGCCGGATTCGTTACGAATCCTCTTACCGCGGCAGCCGTCGGCGACGCCGCGGCCACGCACGTCGTGCTGTTCGAATCGCACGGCACGCAAACGCAGCACGTCACGTCTGCGCAAACCGTCGGCGCGTTCTTACAGGAACGCGGAATCGTTCCGGGACCGCACGACTACGTTCGTCCCGACGTCGATACGACGCTTACCGACAACGAGATCGTTGAATATTCGCCCGCGGTTCCCGTTCGTTTGGTAACCGCATCGGGCAGCAAAACCGTTATCACGACTGCCGAAGACGTCGGCGCATTGCTCGAAGAGCAAGGCGTGCATTTGGGAGCGCACGACATCGTGCGTCCGTCCCTTTCCGATCCAATCGTGCCGTTTGCAACGATTCGCATCGCACGCGTCGTGACGTGGACTTCATCCGAAAAACGCCGCTTGAGCGAACACACGATCCACGTTATCGATTTCTCTCTTCCGCCCGGTAAAACGAAGATTCTGCGTAGCGGCTCTCCCGGAATATCCGAGTCGATGGTCGATTACACGCAGACGGACGGCAAGATCGACAAACGCGTTTTGGAAACGCGCGTATTGCGCCGTCCGGAAACGCGCATCATCGCCGAAGGCGTCGGTACGTATGCCGCCATGGCGGACTTTGCACGGCAAGGGCTGCAAAAAACTTCGTACATCGCCGCTTCGGCGCTCGACATGGTCGCAACCGCGTATACCGCGGATTGCATCGGCTGCAGCGGATATACCGCGACGGGATATCGCGCCGGTCACGGCATAGTCGCGGTCGATCCGCGCATCATACCGCTGGGAAGCAAGCTCTACATTCCGGGCTACGGATTTGCGATCGCCGGCGACACCGGCGGGGCGATCGTTGGAAACCGGATCGATCTGGGATTCGATTCGATTGCGGACGCGCTGCAATTCGGGCGCCGCGCCGTGAAAGTATACACCTTAAAATAGATCCGCGCGATCGCCCGAAGGCGCTTCTGGACCGGTTCGGGTATCGCCCGAAGAAACGGTTCGGCCAGAATTTCTTGATGGATTCGGGTGCGTCGGCCCGAATTGCGCAGCTCGTCGTCAACGCCGGCGTTTCGAAATCCGCAACTTCTTCGGTGGCTGCGCATACGCGCGTTCGCGTCGTAGAGATCGGTCCCGGCACCGGCGAGCTCACACGAGCATTGCTCGACGCCGGGTGCGACGTTACGGCGATCGACGTCGATCCCGATATGATCCGCATCTTGCGTTCGCGCGAAGACTTGCACGGCGCGCATATCGCCGAAGCCGACGCGCTGGCTTTCGATTTCCAAACGTTCGCTGCGGGCCTGCCCTGGCGAATGACCGGCAATCTGCCATACAATCTCGCGACGCCGCTGATCATGCGGCTGGTGGAGATGCGCAACGGTCCCGAAGCGCTCGTCGTCATGGTGCAAAAAGAAGTGGCACAGCGTTTTGCGGCGCAGCCGGGGTCAAAAGCCTACGGCAGTTTGAGCGTGGCAACGCAATATGCCATGGAGGTGCACCGTGAATTCACGCTCGGGCCCGGCGCATTCTATCCGCGCCCCAAAGTTGACTCCACCGTCGTAAGCCTCGTCCGGCGCGGCGCGCCCGCGGTGCGGACCGCCGACGAGCATTGGTTTCTGCAGGTCGTCCGTGCGGCGTTCGCGTACCGCCGCAAAACGTTGGTCAACAGCCTTTCGCTTTCGCTGGGTCTGACGCGTGCCTCGGTAACGGACGTTTTACAACAGCTCGACCTCGATACGGAGATTCGTGGAGAACAACTCAGCCTCGAGCGCTTTGCTCAAATCGCCGATCGCCTCCGAACCTAACGCATTTCCTTGGCTGCTGACGTTCCTCGCGTTCGTCGGTATGCTCGTGATCTTCGCCGTCGTGCTCTTTGCCGGAATCGTTTGGTTCTTGCTCACGCACGGACAAAATTTGGAATTATTGCGGACGGCGTCGACGAAGGGCGTTTTCGGCGTCGAACTTCAAGGCATTGCCGAGCTGATCGTCATCGCGTACCTGATGGCCGTCGTGCCCGCGCTTGCCGGTACCACGCCTTCCGGAATCGGATTCCGGCCGCTGAGCGCCAGAACGCTCGCGTATGTCGGCGGAGCCGTCGTGGTGATGTTCGTGGCGGTCACCGCGCTCGGTTCGCTGTTGACGACGCTGTTGCACGCAAAGACGCCCGAAGAAGCCGTTGCGGTGTTCTTATCGCTGCACTCGCCCGCCGCTAAAGCCGGATTTGCGTTTTTCGCAGCCGTCGTAGCACCCGTTTGGGAAGAGTTCGTCTTTCGCATCTTCTTATTCAGCGCGATGTTCAAATGGTGGGGCTTCCGGCCTGCGGCGATCGTCAGCTCGATTCTGTTCGGCCTGGCGCACGCGCAGCCGGGCGGCATTGCCGTGAACGTGGGGATCTGCATTCCGCTCGCATTAGGCGGTTTCGTGCTGTGCTGGGTGTACGCAACCACGCGAAATGCGTGGGCGAACATTCTCACTCACGGCCTATTCAACCTGATTTCGCTCGCCCTGCTGTTCGTCGCGCCCCAACTCGCGAAATAGCGCGCGGCTTCGTGCGTATCGGCGTCGATGCGTTTAATTTGACCGCCGACCGCCGCGGAATGGGCCGCGTTGCGCGAACGGCGCTAACGCGCTTGCAGCAAAGCGGCGCAGCAGAAATTCATCTCATCGCAAAAGACGGCGGCGCCGCGCGCGCACTGCAAGCGGAATTTTCGCTTCCTACTCTCATACCGTGCGATCTGCAGAAATCTGCGTTGGATGCGGTGTGGTTTCCCTGGAACGGCATGCGGTTTGCGCCGCACGCGCCGGCAATCGTCACCGTTTACGATCTTTTCGCGTTTCGCTATCCGGCGCGCGGCTTCATAGCGCGCCGGCGCGAGCAGCAGCCGATTCGCCGCGCCATTCTCGGAGCGGATCGTATTCTAACGCTCTCGCAGTGGACGGCGCAGGATTTACGTTCCACGTTCGGCGTGGCAAACGAACGCATCCGCGTCTGTTCTCCCGGCATCGATTCGTTTTGGCATCCGGTGAACGCCGAAGAACGCACGACGCCTTACATGCTCTTCGTCGGGGGACCCGACGCGCGCAAGAACGCCGCGCTGCTGTTTGCTGCGTTCGGCGACGCATTTGGTGAAAGCTCCGCGCCCGCTTTGGTAGTGGCGGGATCGCTCAGCGATGCCGACGAGCGCGCGCTCGCAGCATCGCGTTTCGTTCACGAGCGCGTAAAGCCGGATGACGAACGTCTTCGCACGCTGTACTCGGGCGCGCTCGCGGTGGCGATTCCCTCGCTTGCGGAAGGCTACGGATTGCCGGCAATCGAGGCGATGGCGTGCGGTGCTCCCGCCATTGCTGCGGACGCGGCCGCGTTGCCGGAAGCGTGCGATGGTGCGGCGCTCCTCGTGCCGCCCGCCGATCGCTCTGCGTGGTCGCGCGTCTTGGCACAAGTCGCCGGCGATTCCGAGCTACGCGAAACGCTTCGGCGGCGCGGATTCGAACGCGTGCAGCGATTAGATCCCGACGGCGTTTCTAACCAGCTGCTCGAGTTTGCTCGACAATCGCGCGCAATCGATCGATAAAGCGCTGCGGCGCAAACAGTTCCGCGTGCGCTCTCAAACGCGCCGGATCGTAACGCACTTGATCGAAGCGCCGCAGAACGCCGGCGAGCGACGCGGGCTCCGCGGCATCGAAAAATTCTCCGGTTTCACCCTCGACGATCGTTTCCAGCGCGCCGCCGCGCCGAAAGGCGATCGTGGGCCGCCCCGCGGCGGCCGCTTCCAGCGGAACGAGGCCGAAGTCTTCCTCGCCCGGCAGAATCGCCGCGCGCGCCGAACCGAGCAGTTCGTTCATACGCGCGTCGTCGATGTATCCGAGCATCGTCGTCGTCGTACCGCGCGCGAGCTCGCGCAGTTGTGCTTCGGCGGGACCCGTACCGGCGACCAGAAGCGGCACGGCGGCTTGTTGCGCGGCGCGGATCGCGAGGTCGATACGCTTGTACGGCAGCAGCCGCGATGCGATAAAGAAATGTTCGCCGCCGCCGGGACCGATCGAAAACCGGTCGACGTCGACGGGACAATGCAGCACGTCCGCCTCGCGCCCGTAGTAGCGTTCGATTCGGGCGGCAACGTTGCGCGAATTTGCGACGAAGCGCGTGGGCCGCTGCGCGGCGCGTTTGTCCCACTCAACCAGCCGGCCGATTAACGGACGGGCGAGTCTCTCCGCAACTCCCGCCGTCCCGTTGCGCCCGAGCGGCGTAACGTATTGGTCGTAATCGAACGTGAAGCGGCTGACCGTGTTGATATAACACACGTGCACCGCACCCGGCGGTGCGATGACGCCCTTCGCCCACGCCGTCGTCGAACTCACGATCGTGTCGTACGCCGACAGATCGAAACTCTCGAACGCCCGCGGATACAGCGGCGCCAGATAGCGAAAGTAACGGTTCGCCATCGGCACGCGCGCAAGGTATGACGTGTGCACGCGCCGGCGGTCGATCAAATCGCCCGTCTTCGACGGGTCGAAAAGTGCCGTGTAGACGGGCGCTTCGGGGTACGCGTCCGCAATGTGCGCGAATACGCGTTCGGCACCACCCCGCTGATTCAGGTAATCGTGGACAAGGGCGACGCGCACGCGGCGAGCGTTACGGCGTGGACGGTGTTCCGGCTTGCACGGCCCGCGGCAGTACCAGCGCAATCGTCGGCGCGCCGAGATAACGCGCGGCGACGCGCTGCAGATCGTCGGAATTGGTGGCATCGATCGCTTTGACGACTTGCAAGCGGTAATCGCCCGAAACGCGCGCGGAGGCAAACACGCCGCCAAGCCACGCGCGATCCTCCAGCGTCGTCGTGTCTTCCAAGAACCGGCCGGCAGCAAAAGATTTCATTTCCTGCAGGTCGCCGCTTAGTTTGGCGTGTCCCAGCACGTTGACGATGGTAAGCGCGGTAGCAAACGTGCGCGTGGGATCTCCCAGTCCACCGTCGACGTAAAACACGACGTTCGCCGGATGCGTGTCGAAATTATAGAACGCGCCGACGCCGCGTTGCGCTGCGGTTTGGGTCGCGAGTCCCGGAACGCCGGAAACATCGGACAGCGTGCGCTGAATGAACGCGGTCAGCACGAGCATTGCGCCAAAATCTTTGCTGCGCAGATCCGGCGCCGGATATTGTGCGACCAGCCACGGAACGGGCACGTCGCGGCGCGCAATCAATTGGTGCGATGTCGAAGGTAACGGCGGCGTCGCAGCCGACACCGGTGCAGAGCTGCCGGAGCCGAGCGACGCGGCAAGTGTGGTATACCGCGAAACCGGCAAGGCTTGCGCATTCCCGACGACGCTCACGACCGCTTCGCCGCTGCGATAGTGCGCGGCGTAAAATTGCTGCGCGTCCGACTCGTCGAATGACGCCAACGTTTCGGGCAATCCGTTCGGCGGCATGCCCGCGTTGGAATTCGAGTAGAAGGCGCGGTTCAGCATTTCTATGCCCACATTCAGCGCGATGTGCTGATTCTCGCCGATGCGCGCATCCAGCGCCGTGCGAGCCGACGCCAGCGTCTTTGCACCGAAGTCCGGTTTATCGAGCGCGCGCTGAAACAGATCGAGCAGATGCGGATACGAAGCCGTCAACCCTTCGAGGTAGAAGCGCACGTCGCGCGCTTCAACGGTGTACGCAACGGAACCGCCGCCCGCCGCAACCGCCTCTTTCAATGGAGAACCGTCGACCGGCGTCTGCAAAATCGACTCGGCGACGAGCGCGGCAAGGCCGTTCTGCCGCACCGTTTGGCGATCGAGCCCGGCCTGCACCAGCACTTCGAGGCCGATCAGCTCCGCGCTCGCATCGGGCTGCTGCACGACGGTGGCCGCGCGGCTTGGCGCGCTCCCAACACCTATCAGCGCTGCCGCGAGCAACGCCACGATGAAACGCTTCATGACGTCGACCCCGTGGTTCGACCCGCGCTCAACTCGACGACCGTGGGGTTTTGCAAATACCGCCGCACGATTTCGGCTACATATCCCGCATCCAGCGACTGGGCCGCCTGCAGATACTGTCCCGATACGTCGCCCGGCGCGTACGGCAAATTTCCTTCGGCCGCATACCATCCGAAGTTGTCCGCGCGGCTTTGCGGCGTCTGTATCTGACTGAAGATGTGATAGATGAACGCATTGCGGGCCGCGTCGAATGTGTTCTTGTCCAGCGGGGTGCTCATCGAAGTAATCGCGTCGGTCACCTTGGCGCGCGCACCAGAAGCGCCGGTTCCGCCGATCGTTACCAGCAGCACGCCGGGATTGTGCAGCGTGATGAATTGCCCGTTCAAATACGTATCCGAACTCCCGGCGCGCACGGCGCGCGAAATCGTCCCATGATCGGGATCGAACAAGTAATCCGCGACGAAGTCCAGCGCCGTCGCGGCTTTCATATCCGCGATCGGCGGTCCGGTCCACGCAAATCCCAGCCCGCTGACCGGCGCCGGCTGCGTCACGTCCGAACCGTGCGAGTTTACCGGCGAATCGATCGGTGCGTCCAGGCCGCGATTCGCGCCGCCGAGCGATCCGGATCGGACGTCGCTTTGCCACTGTTCGCCGACCGCCCCCGTAATCGTCAACACAGCGTTGCCTTCACGGAATGCGCGTGCTGCAAACGCGCGCAGTTGATCGATCGTAATTTTGGAGTAGTCTTGCGTCGAGGCGGGGACGGGCGAATAATGCGCGGCGCCGCTGGGGAACAACCGCGCAAACAGCGCGTCCTGCAAAATACGCTCGGAGTCGTACTGACCTTCGGCAGCCGCAACGGCGCAATCGCGAAGCGCAACTTTGTAGCCTGCATCGGTGATCGACGGCGCGAAATACGACCCCGTGATCGTGCGCAAGATCGTCTGCAGATCCCACGACGGGACTTCGGCGCCGATCATCGCAATGTCGGGATACACGTTTATCGAAAGCGTGCCGCCGTCGCGAGCGATTTGTTCCGAAAGCGACGTGCCTTTCGCCGCGCCGGAAGCGGCGATCGCCGCAATCGCTAAACGCGACATTCCGGGGGTCGCCAAATCGTAACCCGCGGCCGGCGCTCGAAACCACAGTTCGACGGCTGCGGTGGTTGCGTTCTCGTCGCGCCGAAAAACGTACATGGCGCCGCTCGGCAGCGTTCCGGATTGTTCGTACGGCTGCGAAGGGGCGCTCGCTCGAGCAACGCTTGAAAACGCAAGCAGCGATATGCCCCCGCATATCGCCGCTAGAATTTGCCGCCCCGCTGCCCTCACGCGGGTTCCGGCGATATATTCGGCGGCAACCGCTTGGGCTGTTCGGCGCGCTTGCCGTTGCCCTCCGCGGGAGCCGGCGTTGCGTCCGCCACAGGCACCGCCGTGCCGCCGCCGCGATTGTACGGACGCCCTTCGAGGATCGCTTTCACTTCCTCGGATTCGACGGTTTCGTACTCCAGCAGCGATGCGACCATGCGTTCGACTTTCTCCCAGTTCTCCGCGAGCAGTTTGCGGCCCCGATCGTAACAACTCTCAATGATGCGCCGGACCTCGGCATCGATCTTTGAAGCGATCTCTTCCGAGTAGTTGCGGTCCTCACCGAAATCGCGTCCCAAAAACACCTGATGGTTGCCGCGCCCGTACTGAATGGGTCCGAGCGTGTCGGACATGCCGTATTGCGTCACCATGCGCCGCGCGAGTTCGGTGGCTTTTTCGAAATCGTTGCTGGCGCCGGTCGTCACGTCTTTGAACTTGATCTCTTCGGCCAAGCGGCCGCCGAGCGCGCGCGTAATCGTTGCGAGCAGCTCTTCATTGGTCTGGCTGTGGCGGTCGTCTTCGGGCAG
>DASZHD010000003.1:0-3126 GCA_035938175.1 Vulcanimicrobiaceae bacterium | reverse complement strand
GCTTTTCCCGGTTACCGTTACCACCGCGCCATACCATCGACGTTTACGCGCCGGCTGCTCAATGGAGCGCAATTCGCCATGATCGTGGGCGATTGTGACTTGACGCACGATCTCGACGCCGATCAGCAAAAGACGTTGCTGGACTGGGTCGCCGCAGGTCACAAGTTGATTCTTCGCGACTCCGATATGTGTAACTCGTCCGATTACTCGTTCATCCCGTACCAGTTCCAGACGATTGCCGTAGGCGGACGGGGCGCGCGCGGGCAAGTGCTTTCGATCGTCGATCCGTCGACGCTCGGAGCGGGAAAGAGCGATCCCGCACATTTCCTCGATACCGTAAGCTACGTAAGCGGTCATCAAGATCTCGGAGATGCGGACATCATGCAGACGGACGATCTGCATTGGTGCGGGCACCTTTTTGCGCGTAACCTTGCGGGCGCAACCGGATGGGCGCACACGTACACGCGCTGGGGCCGCGGACTGATCATCTACGACGGCCTCGATCGCGACGATCTGAAAATGGATCCGCCTGCGCTCAACGTGGTGCGCTACGAGTACCGTCAGCCCGCGACGGGCCGCTTGCCGTGCAATGTACGCGTCGCCTCCGTGCTGACGCTCTACCCTTCCGCCGATCGGAAAATGGCGGCCGGCGTACCCGCCACGTTGCAAGTTCCCATGTCGCTGACATACGCCGCCAAAGCGAAGGGCGCCGCCGATCAGCAAGTCGCACTGTCGATTACGGGCGACGCGCCATATCGGATGAACGTCTCGCCCGCAACGATAACGATGCACTCCGGGCAGTCGATTCCGGTACAAGCGGTCATTTCGCTACCGAAGGGCTGGAGCGGCTTTCACGCCTTTACGGTAACGGCAAACGGGCAGCACAACGCGAAATCGCAGACGTCGATAACGCTCGACGGTTCCGTCGCATTGGCGCGCGCATTTCAAACGCAGCGGCGAGTGCGCATCTACGGCATCCACTTCGACGTCGACAGCGCAACGATTCTTCCGCAGTCCGAAACGACGATTTCGCAAATTGCTGAAGTGCTGCGTGCGAATCCCTCTTGGCGCATGCGCGTCGAAGGCTATACCGATAGCGACGGCGGCGCGGCATACAATCAGGGCCTGAGCGATCGCCGCGCGCATTCGGTCGTCGCCGATCTCGTCAACCACTATCACATCGCCGCCTCACGTCTAACGGCGCAAGGCTTTGGCCTGACGCATCCCGTCGCACCGAACACGACCGAAGGCGGTAAAGCACTCAACCGGCGCGTCGAGCTGGTGCGGTTGTAAAGGGAGGAGCGGCAGTTATGCAAGCGGTGACACTTCGCATTTTCGGAATCATCGTCGCGCTCGTCGGCGTGTACTTGACGTATATCTCCGCGCATCAGGCGCCGATCGTGCTGGCATGTTATGGCGGCGGTGCAATCCTTGCGATCCTCAGCATGATCCTGCTTTGGCACAAACCGGCGATTGCATCGCCGCTCGCAGCGATCTTCGTTATCGCCGGCGTTGTGGCGCAGATGATCGTCGTGCCGCGCGCTGCGCCGGCTCCCGGCGAGGCAACCGCCGCAAATCCGGCTGCGCAAGCGACGCAAAATGCTTCAGCGCAACCCGGCGCATCCGCGCCCGGGTCTTCGACCGCAACCGTGCCGAGTGCTACGGCGCTTAAGGTAGTCGAAAAAGTCGGGAAAGATCCGGCGTCATTACTGTCGTTCGTTTCCGGCGGCGTCCGGGGGGAGATCTATCCCGGCGTTTTTCGCGGAGCTGCGGCGACACTCGAAGATCGCGCTGGAAACGACTACGACAGGGCTTTACTTCTGCACGATCTTCTGACCGCAGCGAATCCGGCGCAGCCGGTGCGGTTCGCGTTTTGTTCGCTCGACGCGCAACAGGCTGACGCAGTAATTGCTGCGGCGCGGGCAAGTTATCGTGCTCCGCTCCTTGTAGCGGACGTGGCCGACAAAGCGCAATCGCAAGAAAAGGACCCAAAACTCCGAGACCTCTTCGCCACGGTTGCAGCGTTTTGGAAGGCAGCGATAGCACAAGATCATGCCGAAACTCTTGCGCTGACGAGCGATTTTCGCACCGCCGGTGCGCAGGTGCCTGCGCCATCACCGCGCGACTTGCGCTCGATAGCAAGCGACCACGTCTGGGTTCAAACGCAATCAAACGGCGCGTGGACCGACTTGGATCCGACCGTTCCGGATGCAAAACCGGGAGCGTCGCGCTGCAACGTCGAGCGTACGGCAGACACAATTCCCGACAGCTCGTACGTTACGGTCGAGCTGTCGGTCAAACTCGAAACCCGCAATGGAACCGACATTGAAGATCGTACGATTCAAAGCGGCAAATGGACCGCGTCGCAGCTAGCGGATACGCCGCTAACCTTCGCCTTTGCCGAGTCTGCCGGTTTACAGTCGCCGTCACCCGCGCCCAGTGGAATGTATTCGTTTACGCCGGTCTTGCGCGTGGGCACGCAGGTCGCCGAGAGTCCCGCGATAGTAGTGCCCGCGCCGGTCCAAGGCGTTTCTCCTACGGAGTCGGGCAAGTCCGCGAAAAGCGCAGGAGCGTCGGCGTTGCAGGCATTCGGAAGCGCGCCGCCCGTGGCGCCGACCCCCGTCGCGACTCCTTCAGGCCCGATACCGATCGCACTCTGGCTGGACGCCGTCGTAAAGGCACCGGAAAGTCCCGAAGTAGCCGTCGAGCGCCCAATCTTCGATCGCATCGCAGTCGCCGACCGCGACGCGGGCCATGCGGCAACTGCAAAATTGCACGATGCGGTATTTGCATCGTTCGGCACCGTGTGGAACGTGGCAATCAATCTTGGAACGGGCGTCGTCGGCGTGGGCGATTCTTCTTCGGTAGAAAGAAGGACCAACGATCCGGGCGCGCTCATCCACGACCTGGGGCTTGCGCAACGAGGATACTACACCGTGCGACGTTCGGTTTTTGCCGATGAGCGGGGCCCTAACGCAGCGCCGATCGAAGCCGCACGACCGGGGATCTCGTTCTTAGGGACCGCGCCTGTCGCGTCGGGCCCGTACGCGGGGGAGCTTGGCCTAGTGATGGATCGCGCGAGCGATTCTGCGATCCCCGACGGCGCGACTCCGGCGGACGCGATCG
>DASZHD010000002.1:0-14617 GCA_035938175.1 Vulcanimicrobiaceae bacterium | reverse complement strand
TTTGAATATCGTGTTTGTACGTTTTGAACCACGCGCCGTCGCGGATCGGAAACGAATCGCCTTCACGCGCAATCGAGGCAAAATACCGTGCGTGCAGCGCTTCGGTCAACTCGCGTTCGTCTTCATCGAGTTGTTCCAGCGCATAAGCCCGCATCGTTTCGAGCAAACGAAAGCGTACGCCGCCGGAACGGTCCGCGAGGACGAGCGACTTGTCGACGAGCGATGCGAGCCGGTCTTGGATTTCCCAGTACTCGAGATCCAAACCGGAGCAGACGGCGGCCGCCGCGCCAAGCGTCCATCCGCCTAAGAACACGCCCATCCGGGCGAAGACGCGCTGATCGAGCGGCGAGAGCAGGCCGTAACTCCAGTCGAGCGTCGCGCGCAACGTTTGCTGCCGGGGCAGTGCGGCGCGGCTTCCGCCGGTCAGCAGCGAGAACCGATTGTCCAAACGGCGCGCCAGCGCCGTAAGGTTCAAACTGCTCATGCGGGCGGCTGCAAGTTCGATCGCGAGCGGAATGCCGTCCAACCGGGATGCGATCGCCGCAAGCGCGCGCCGATCGTCTTCGGTTGCGTCGAGCACTTCAAAAGCGGCGACGTCGCGCGCCCGATCCAGAAACAATTGCACCGCGGGAGACTTCTGCAAGTCCTCAATGGGCGGAAGTGATTGGCCTTCGGCGCCGGCCGTCGTCGGCAGCGACGGCAACCGTTCTATGCGTTCGCCCGCAATACGCAACGGTTCGCGGCTCGTCGCCAAAATCCGCACGCCCGGACATGCGAGCACCAAGCGTTCCGCAATCTTCGGAAGCGCGCTCAAATGTTCGCAGTTGTCCAGCACGAGCAGCAAGTGGCGTTCGCGCAGTCCCGCTATCAGCGCCGATTCCGAGTGATCGCCCAAACCGATTGCGGAGCAGATCTCCGGAACGATCAAGCGATCGTCGCCGAGATTTCCCAACTCCACCAGCCAGATACCGTCCGGAAAACGGTCCAAAACGGTCCGCGCCGTTTCGATCGCCAGGCGCGTCTTTCCCACTCCGCCGGTTCCCGTCAACGTGACGAGCCGGCGATCGCCCAGCGCGCTCTGCAATACTGCGAGCTCGCGATGACGGTCGATAAAACTCGTGAGATATGCGGGCAGATTTGCACGCGGAGGCTCGGTTGGGCGCCGCGCCTGCGCGACTTGTCCCGATTCCCCCGCGCATACGCCTTCGTACACCGCAACCGTTTCCGGTAACGGATCGACGCCCAGCTCGTCGTGCAGACGGCGCGCAAAGTCGCGATATGCGTGCAGCGCCCCGGCGCGGTCGCCGGCTTCGGCGCGCAGGACGATCATCTCGCGCACGACGTCCTCGCGCCACGGATCCATGGCGAGAATGCGCTGGCCGAACGCGAGCGCGCGTTCGCGCTCGGTGGTCCGGACGTTCTGCATCAGATCGAACAGTATACCGAGCTGCAGATCGCGCAAGCGCGAGCGTGGATTCTGCAGCCATTCATCGTCGAGAGCGGGAAGCAGATCGCCGCGATACAGCTCCACGGCTTGCGAATAGGCCGACGCATCCTGCGCGAGCGTTTCGAATTCGGATGCGTCCACCCATACCGGTGCGTCCGGATTCCATTGAAACGTGCGTTTGTCCGCGAGAATCCACGGCGTGCCCGTGCGCGGCAATCCCGTACTGATGATGTAATGCAGATGCGTGCGCAGTTTCGCGCGTGCTTCCGGTTCGGGCAGATCCGGCCAAAATGCGAAGGCGGCGGCGTCGCGCGCCAGCGTCCGTGACCGGTTCAGCAACATGAACGCGAGCAGCGAGAATGCGCGCATGGGCGCTCGAAACGGCAGCGGCTCGCCTTCGAAGCGAAGCTCTGGCTGACCGAGAAGCCGGACTTCCAGCACTTAGGGTTTGGTGCGATGAACCATCGTCATCGTTTGCGGACCGAGCCCTTCAACCTGAATGATCGTCGGCGTTTTGATCAGCGCATAATGATGCACTTTCGCCGCAACGGTCATGAACGATCCGGGACCCAGCTCCGTCATACGGCTGGGGGTCATCGTATCGCCCAGGCCCACCCATAACGCTCCCGAAATCACCGTTACGCACTCCACGTCGTCGTGAAAGTGCGGTGCGTAGACGGTTCCCGGCGGCAGTTTCAAACGAATGACGTACAAGCCCGCTTTCGAGGGATCGCCGGACAACGTCGCCATGTAGGTTCCCTTGAGCGCCGACGTTTCGGCGACCCAATGAATCGTACCGGGGGTTACGATACTCGTGCCGGTAGGTGCCGCTGCCAGGGCGGGTGCCGCGAGCATCGCCGCAAGTGCAAAACTAAGAAGCTTCATACGTGTCGCACCTCCGCCCTATGATACCACGCTTGCCTGGGGGAGGGGAAACGGAAGCGGGGCGGCTACACCGGCGGCAATTTGGGATCGCTCATACGATGTCCAGATCCACGAAGGCGAAGGCCCAGCCTGCATTCGTCTGTTTACGAACCAGGTAACCGTTCGTGCGGCGGTCGTACACGTGAAAACCGTCCGAGAGCGCTTGCACTAACGACCGAAAAACCAGTATTCCTTGCATTGCTCCTCCTTTACCGGGAGTACAGCGTACCGCAGGGGCGTTTCGCGACCGTTCGCTTTGCGTTGGCGTTTGTTGCGATTGCGTTAAAGCGCCGCGGGCGTCAATGCACGATGATGGGGACCGAGAGCGTGTTTCCGGCCTCGTCCGTTATCTGCGCCGTGCAGCTGCCGGGCGCGACCGGCTTGACCGAATAGCTCGCGGACGACTGGCCCGTCGCGGCCACGAATACACCGGCAACTCCGCCGCAGTTGTCGCTTTCTTTGAACGCGGTCACCCGTTCCGCGCTGGAAACGAGAAACAGATCGGACTCGGTAGTGTGGTCGATGTCGACGCGCGCGGGGCTCGCAGTCAATTTCGCGCTGCTGCTGCCGGAAGCGGCGGGCTGCTGGGTTTGCGCTTGTCCTTTTGTCCAGAAGCTGCCGTCGGCGAACCGCACCGATGCAACCTCGCAACTGACGTCCGGCGCGATGAACGACGGAAGGACGAACGACTGCCCCGAGCCGTTGCGAAACCGGTGCGTAATCGAAACGCCCGGCGAAAACGTACCGACGTCGCGAATGACGAATTGCGTTCCGTTCGAGGTGACGGCGAAGTTTACCAGATCGGCGACCTTCGACGATTCGTTCACGAATTCGATCTTCACGCCGGAACTCGTCGACGTTAGCGGGACGCCTGCGACGGACGGCGCATTCGACGAGTTCGAGAGTTCCGGACCGCAGCTATTGATCGTCACCGGAGCGGCAGAAGGCGCGCCCTGCGCGCGGCACGGCGCGGGAAATGCGAGAGCAATGAAGACGATCGCGGCGACCGGTACTCGTGTGTTCAAGCACCGGCTGCTTCCTTTTCGTAACCGTGCCTTCCTCGCGGCACGCAGCCGCACCAAAAACCAGGCGATTTTAAGAAAACGCGGGTATGCTGGCGTCCATGGAAACCGTGCGCCGTTGCGCGTTCGCCTTGCTCGTCTGCAGCATGCTTCCGATACTGCAGGCGTGCTCCGCGAATCAACCGTTCAGTGAGATCGCGGGCGGGTGGCGCGTTTCGGGGAGCGTCGGCGTGGCGAAGCCGTGGGACTCCTCGAACACGCTTTCGATTTCCGTCGCTGATGCTGCGTCGGGCAAACCCGTGGATGCAGCCGTGAACGTTCAGGCGGGGAAGAGCGCCGCCATCCGCGCGATGCGCCGCGGTCCGGGAACGTATGCCGCGACGATTGCGAATTCCGATAACATCTTGGTTTGGATTGTCAGCGCCGACCGCACCGCGACGATTTCACTGCAGCGGCAGTAGCATCGCTACGTTCGCCGTCCCAAAACTTCCGTAAAGATCCGCTCGCGGCCGTATGCGCGCGCTTCTTCGAGAATTCCCGACGTTTGCGATTCGCCCAGCTCCAGACGCGCGGCTTCTATCAACGCATCGTACGTCGTTTGATCGTGCGGTTGCCGCGGCGTACCGGTGCTTGAAAACAAGGCGTCCGCAAAACCCAAGAGACGCAATGCCTCGCTCCAGTCGCGATCCGTCTTTGCCAGACGCGCGAGGCAATCCATGGAGTTGGCGGCGAGCCAGTCGTCGCCGTATTGCGCGAAGCGTTCCAATGCGCCGCGGAGTGCATTGCCGGCGCCCTCCAGATTGCCGCGCTCCAGCTCCAGTTCGCCCAGCATCGAGAGCTCGAACGCGGATTGCGAGGGATCGTGCAGACGATCGAAGATCGCCAGGCTTTGGCGCGTGACGCTGATCGCTCCGTCCAAATCGCCGGCGGCTGCAAGCGTTCTGCCGAGATTCGCAAGCGCCGACGCTACGCCGCGGTCGTTTTGCAATTCTCGAAAACGGGCCAGCGAATCGACGAACAATGCGTGGGCGCCTGCGGCGTCGCCTTCCCAAAACGTAATTGCCGCGATGCCGTTGAGGGCTTCGGCAACACGGCGGCTGTCGCCCGACGCGTGGCTCAGTTCCAGTGCTTCGGCAAAACAGGCCTTCGCTCGTTGCAAGTCGCGCCGCGCGCCTTCTGCGGCACCCAGTTCCAAAAGCGCCGCGGCCAAGCCGTGCGTATCGTTGAGCGTCCGGTAAATCGTGACAGCCTTTACCGCGAAATTCAGCGCGCGATCCGAATGCGACTGATAGCGGTCCAAGCGTGCCATTCCATAGAGCAAACCGGCTTGAATCTGCGGCGCAAAATCGGCTTGCGGCAGTGCAAGCAGACGTTGCAGCCACGATCGCCCCTCGCCCGCCAGACCGAGCTCTTCCCAATAGCGCACGAGATCGACGGCCAGCAGCGCGCCGGTCTGCGGATCGTGCAACTCGTCGACTGCGTGCGTTAGCGCCGCGCGGAAGTTCTCTAACTCCGGACGCACCGTCTCGAGTTCGGCTTGCCAATCTTTCGTCGGATACGTTCTTGCGAGCCGCGCTGCCAGGCTGCTGAAATAGCGCACGTGCAGCAGAGAGAAACGCAATCGCGCGGGCTGCAGTTCGGGTTCTTTGCGCGCGTATTGCAAAATAGAATTCTGAAGGACGTAGCGCGTGGAATGCGCTCCGGCGTCCGCGATCGCCAAGCCTTTTGCGACCAGCGCACCCAGCAGTGTGGGAACGTCTTGCTCCGCCTTGCCGCCCGCATAAACACGCGAAAGCGCCGCCGGCGAGGCGCCGTCGGCGAATACGGAAAGGACCTCCAGCATCCGCCGCTCGTCCTCGGAGAGCAGCGACCAGCACCAGCGGCCCAATTCTTGCGCCGTTACCGGCGCGCGATCGGGCAAGTTCGCCGCGATCTCCGGCAGCGAGCGATCGCGCAAATCCGCCGCCCCGAACTCCAGCGGGAGCGGCAGCATGCCGAGGTGCTCGCAGATCTGCTCCGTCAACCCCGAACGGGCGATCGAACGCGTTCCGGCAACGCTTTGCGCGCGATCGTCGAACAATTCGTTCGCGGCGGCGGGCTGCAGCGCGGGCAGCTGCAGCGTCACTTCACCCGGTATGCGCAGCGGTTCGCACGCGCTTACAACGATACGCAGCGTGGTTGATTCTTGCAGCTGGCGCGCGAATTCGGCGACGCTCGCGTGCACGCCGTCGCAGTTGTCGAGGATCAGCAGCATCGATCGTTCGCGCAGCGCCTGCGCGTTGGCGTCGGGCAAGTGCACGATCGACGCTATTTTCGTGCGCAACAGGGCCGGCTCGACCGCCGAGGAGAGATCGACGTGCCACACGCCGTCGCGAAAGTGTGCCAGCTCTTGCCGCCCCGCTTCGAGGGCCAAGGCGCTTTTGCCGCACCCGGCTACGCCCGTTATCGTGAGCAACGGCGCGTGCCGCAAAAGCGCGCGCACCTGCCGCAGGTCGTTGGCCCGGCCGAACATCGGCCGGCCCACAGGCGGCAGATTGTGACGATGCACCTTGCGCGCATGCACGGCGGGAGCGTCGGAAAAATAGTTGTCAGCGGCGACGCGGTTGCGTCCGGTTCGCTTCGCTTCATACAACGCGGCATCCGCGGCTTTGATCAGCGATTCGTACGTAACGCCCGGTCCCGGCTGCACGAATCCCACGCCGACGCTGATCGTTACGACGCGCAGATTGGATCCGCTGTGCGCGATGCCTAAGTCCGCGACGGCGCGCCGCATGCTTTCGGCGACGTAGAGCGCGCCTTTTGCGTCCGTCTCCGGCAGGATCGCGATGAATTCTTCGCCGCCGTAGCGCGCCAAGAAATCGATCGGACGCGCGGCGCAGCTCAAGATTGCATTCGCGACCTGCTGCAGTGCGGCGTCACCGGCGACGTGCCCGTACGTATCGTTGAAGGTTTTGAAGAAATCGATGTCCGCGAGCAACACCGGGAAGCCTTTGCCGGTGCGCATCGCGCGTTCCCATTCTTGACGGATACGCTCGTTGAAGAAGCGGCGGTTCGCCAAGCCCGTGAGGCTGTCGGTGGACGCGATACTCTTTAAGGCCGCGCTTTGGGATTCGAGCTGCGAGCGCTGAACGCTGACGCTGAGATACAGCGCGCACGTTTGCAACAGTGAAACGTCGTCTTCGTTATAGGCATCGGGAGCGGCAGTTTGAACGGAAAGCGCGCCGATGATCTCGGTTCCGTATTTCAGCGGAACGAAAATTGCCGACTGCGGCTGATTGTGCTGCGTGTCGCCGGGCAGGCTCGCGGTGAGGCGCCCTTCGGTCCAGTCTTCCAGCCGCCGTTTGAGGATCGGCTCTCCGGTACGTAATACCTCGGCCGTGCGCGAGGTCGGATCGACGCGCGGATTCGGAAGACGCCCCAGGAGTCCGTTATCGAAGACGTACTCAACGCGCGCGCCGTCGCCGCCTTTGAGCGCGATGAACACGGTTGACGCGTCAACGAAACGCGCAAGCAGCTCGCACACACTGCGAAAGAGCTCTTCGAGCGACAAATTGCTCGTAAGAAGCTCCGCGGTGCGCTGTACGACTTCGCGATCGCGTTCTGCCCGCGAGTGGGGCCGGGAGACCATAGCGTAGGGTTCGGAAGATTACGAACGGCCCCCGCACGTTAACCAAACCTGCACAATCGAGCGTACAGCGGCTTTGCAGGCGCTAAACATTCCGCGGCTGCGAGTCGACACAAATAGCGGAGGGACCCGGATGCTGCAGCGTGCGTTGAGATTCACGAGCATGGCGCTTTGCGTCGCGATGGCGTGCGCTTCGCTGGCGTCGTCCGCGGCGTTGGCGCATGCGCTGTGGTCGAGCGCGGCTCTCCACGGCGTGGTCGCCGGGAGCGGCCTGCGCGGCGGCGAAACCGTCCGCCACGATGTGCCGTAACATTCGACCGCTCTTCAATTTCCAACCGCCGGCAACAGATGCCGAAATCCGCGACGCCAGCCTGCAGTTCGTGCGGAAAATTTCCGGATTTTCCAAACCGTCCCACGCAAACGAGGAAGCTTTTCACCGTGCGGTCGACGAGATCGCCGCATCGGCGCGCGAACTGATCGCGTCGTTGTCGACGACGGCCGCACCGCGCGATCGCCAAGAGGTCGCCGCCCGCGCGAAAGCGCGTTCCGCGGCGCGTTTTTCGACGAAGTAACCCTGCCCGGCTGTATTGACCGATATCGATGCAGGTGCTAATATCGACACATGTCGATACAGCGCTGCTGTCCGCCCAAAGGTATTTCGCGCGACGTTTTTACTGAATCGGCGGCGCTGTTCAAAGCCGTGGCCGACCCGCACCGGCTGACGATCCTTGCAACGCTGGCGCGCGCCGGCGACGAGGTGTGCGTCTGCGATTTTACCGACGGATTGCCGCTGAACCAACCCACGGTGTCGCACCACCTGCGCGTTCTTCGCGATGCGGGGCTCGTTACGTGCGAGCGCCGCGGCACTTGGGTGTATTACCGTTTAGCCGAGGACGCGCACGAGCGGATCGACGGCGCATTGAATTCCGTTTTTCGTCAAAAGGTCAAGATATGAAGACGCATTTGAATTTTGCTGCATCCGATTTAGAGAAGAGCGTGGCGTTTTACTCGACGCTTCTGGATGCAAAGCCGGCAAAGGTACGCGACGGCTACGCGCTCTTTATTATCGACGAACCGGGCATGGAGTTAGCATTGGATTTGCGCGAGCGCGTCCGCCCGTTTGCCGATGCGCATTACGGAATCTACGTCGAAACCGCGCACGAAGTCGAGCGTGCAATCGATCGGCTGCAGGGCGCGGGCCTGGCTTCGTCGGTCGAGCGCGAAGAAACGTGCTGCTATGCAAACCAAACGAAGGTTTGGGCGGTGGATCCCGACGGACGCCGATGGGAAGTGTACACGGTCCACGAGGACACGGAAGAACGCAACGGCGCCGATACGTCGTGCTGCGCAACGGCGCGCGATGTCGATCGTTAAACGCGCCGTAGCGGAAGGCGTTGGGACCGCGATACTGCTGGCAGCGATTGTCGGTTCGGGTATCATGGCGCAACGCCTGAGCGGCGGAAACGTCGCCGTCGCGTTACTTGCGAACGCGATCGCGACGGGCGGCGTACTCGTTTGCCTGATCGCTGCGCTGGGACCGATATCCGGCGCGCATTTCAATCCCGCCGTAACGATTGCAGACGCCGTTCAGGGCGGCATCGCCTGGCAGGACGTAGCGCCGTACGTTGCGGCGCAGATCACCGGGGCGCTGGGCGGCGTTGCATTGGCGAACGTTATGTTCGGTTTGCCGCCGTTTTTTGCATCGCACCACGTGCGCGGCGGGCCGATTCTGCTGCTGAGCGAATTCGTCGCAACGTTCGGACTGTTGCTGGTTATTTGGGGCTGCGTGCGCTTCAAGAACGCATTCGTTCCGTTCGCAGTGGCCGGCTATATCGTCGGCGCTTACTGGTTTACGCCGTCCACGTCTTTTGCGAATCCCGCCGTCACCATTGCGCGCTCGTTATCGGACACGTTTGCGGGGATACGCCCGGCAGATGTTCCGGGATTCGTCGGCGCTCAACTTGCCGGAGCATTAGCCGCTACCGCACTGTTCGGTTGGCTCGTGCCGATTCGCAAGCGCGAGGCGGAAGCCGTGCTCGTTCCACACGAACAACAGCACCGTTCGGAGGCCGCACCGCATGTCGTCTAAACCGTTCATTCTTTTCGTATGCCGACACAACACCGGACGCAGTCAGATGGCGGAGGCGTATCTGCGCCGTTTCGCCGGCGACGTGGCCGACGTCGGGTCGGCCGGTACGATTGCGGCCGATCGGCCCGATCCGGGCGTCGTTGCCGTGATGGCGGAGGACGGCATGGACATCTCTTCGGCGCGCCCGAAGCTGCTAACGGATGAAATGGTACAGCGCGCGGAGCGGATCGTCACGATGGGATGCGACGTCGAAGGCGTTCCGAGAATCGACGCAGATTGGGCTCTTCCGGATCCCAAAGGCCAGCCGCCCGAACGCGTGCGAGAAATACGAGACACTGTCAAAGCAAAGGCGCGCGAACTTGCGGACGAGCTGAAAGCGTGGCGCAGCTGCTAAATCTGCCGGAGCGGTGCGGCACGCCGGAGAAAGACGCGCCATGTTCGTACGCATCGTACTCACACTGGTTTGCTGTGCGTCGCTGACTACCGTTTCGGCGGCGCGCACGCTGATTGAAACGGATTATGCGCGCATTGCCGCATTCGACGAACCGGCACTGTCATCCGACGCACGCTACGCCGCGACCGTCGTATCGCGGGTCGATTGGAATAACGATCGCCGCGTCTCCTCGCTTCTCATCGCCCGCGTCAGCAGCGGCGCGCGCGAATTCCTCACCGGGCGCAAGGGACTCTCGTCGCCGCAGTTTTCGCCCGACGGCACGCAGCTCGCATTTCTCGCAAACGATGCGCACGACAAGGCGCAAGTCTACGTCATGCCCGCCGGCGGGGGAGCAGCACGGCAAGTAACGCACGCGTCGAGCGACGTCGACGTCTTCGCGTGGCGTGCCGACGGACGAGCTTTTGCGTACACCGCAAGCGATCCCGAGCCGCATCGTGCCGGCGCAGCTCGTTTTCGCGACAGTTTCATCTTTACGACCGAGCCGATCACCGCGCGTTCGAAGCCGGAACCGCTGCATCTTTTCGTCCAGACGATCGGCGAAAGCGCTGCGACGCAACTGACCTTCGGCGAACCCAGCGCCGAAGAAGGCGCCGAGATGTCGTGGTCGCCCGACGGAATGCGCGTCGGCTTCGTTCTGTGCCCGACCAACATCACCGACGACGAGGATCGCTCGCAAGCCGCGGCCGTCGACGTTGCGACGCATCGCGTGAGGCTGCTCACCACGCACCGAGCGTGGGAAGGCGCGCCGCTCTTCTCGCCCGACGGAAAGTACGTCGCCTACACGTATTCCGGCGGGGATAATCAATTCTCGCTGAATCAGCTCTACGTTGCGCCTGCGAGCGGTGGCGACGGCAGCGCACCATGGCGCACGCTCGATCGCGTCTATGAAGATGAAACGTGGCTGCACGACGGCAGCATCGTCGGCGCGGTCTTCGACGGCACGACGATCGCGTTCTACCGCGAGCGTTTTGGCGCCGCGCCGCAGCGCCTCTCGACCGGCGGCTTGGTGCCCGGCGTTCCCGAAAACACGACGGGAGGGGCGACGCTCGGCGGATTAGAGTACAGCGTTGCGCGCAACGGCGCGATCGCGTTCATCGGAACGAATGCCACGCATCCCGCCGAACTGTATCTGCGCGAACCCGGCGGCAGTATCGTTGCGCTGAGCGCGCTCAACCGCGCTTTTGCGAACAGCGTCACGCTTACGCCCAGCGAACGCTTCACGTATCCGACGCAGATCGGATTGCGCGGCGACGGCGTGCTGTACTATCCGCCCAACTTTTCGCCGCAGCACAAATATCCGCTGATCGTCTTCATCCACGGCGGGCCGGGCGATCCGTCGATGCAAATCTTCGACTATTGGGCCGAGGTGATGGCCGCACGCGGCTGGCTGGTGATGCGCCCGAATTACCGCGGCACGCCGAATCTGGGCTACGCCTATCTGCATCCGATCTTGTACCATCCCGAAGACGGCCCGGGTAAAGACATCATCTCCGCGCTCGACTCGATTCGCGCGCGCGGCATCGTCGACGATTCGCGGCTCGCCGTGAGCGGTTGGTCGTACGGCGGAATCATGACCGCGTGGATGATCTCCAAGTATCACATCTGGAAAGCCGCCGTTTCGGGCGCGTCCGTCAACGATTGGATCGCCGACTACGGCACCGCCGACGACAGCGGCGAAGATCGCGATCTGCTGCACGGCTCGCCCTTCGTCGGCAACGAAGCTTCGGAATGGCGCTCGATCTCCGCGATCACGTATGCGGGCGACGTGACGACGCCGGTTTTGATTCTCTCCGATGTCGGCGACAACCGCGATCCGTTCGCGACCTCGTCGATGTATTGGCGCGCCTTACGCGACAATCACAAAGACGCGACGCTGCGCGTGTGGCCGGTCGAGGGGCATTACCCGGACGACCCCGTGCGCAACGTGGACGTCTTTCACTACTGGATTGCGTACGTCGCGCAGCACTTCCGGTAGCGGGTATGACCGCATCTACAGCGGCGAGTACGGCTGCACCGTGGACCAATCCACGGACGCAAGCACTAGCGCCATCATGATAACGAACACGATCGCGCAACGGGCCGCCGCACTACTGCGCGTCAAGCCGTATTCTACGGCTACGGGGCCGCCGACAAACCACGCAGCGCACGCCACAAAACCGTAATCACGCCACGGATGCGCGGTGTATGGCGCGAGGTGGTTTACTTTTACGCTCCACCACCAAATGACGGCCAGGGCCGCCGCTACGCCCGCGGTTGCGGCTAGGTATTCTGCAACAATTCGCAATCGACGCGCATCGCCGTTCATCAATGCCGTCGTTTAAGCAAGCCGGCGCACGACGCCTCTACTCTGTTTTAGGTATGCCCCCCACCGTGCCGCGGGAATACGCTGGTATTGCGGGTGGTCTGCGTCCTACCGGGTTGCACCTGCGGGCGGCGCGATCCGTTGCTTCCTAACTGTTGAGGGAAAATTGCAATGAAGAAGCTGTGTGTGCTCGCGGGGTTCGTTGTGGCGGCAGTCTTGACGACGGCGTGCGCAAAAAATTCGACAACGGCGATACCGCCGATGTCGGCCGGTTCCGCGGCGGGCGGGACTTCCCAGGGTTTATCGATTACGTCAAGCGCGCCCCAAGGCTGGGCCGCAACGGTGACGCAAGCCGTTTCGCTGCCCGGTTCGGGAAGCGGAAAATCCGCTATGGCGGCGCCGCTCGCCGATACCACGGCGATGCGGATCGTCGTCGGGTTGCGCATGAGAGATCCCGCCGGCGCGCAGGCGCTCGTGCGCAGTCAATTCACACCCGGCGCTGCGTCCTTTCATTCCTGGTTGACGCCCGATCAATTTACGGCAAGGTTCAATCCGACGTCGCAACAAGCGAACGCCGTAGCGTCGTATCTGCGCCAGCAAGGGCTGACGGACGTCGCGATCGAGCCGAACAATTTGATCGTGAGCGCGACCGGTACGCCATCGCGGATCGGACAGGCATTCCATACGTCGATTCGGGCGACATCGTTCGACGGTCAGCTCGTTTACGGCAACGCTACTCCCGCGTTCGTGCCGGCTCAATTCAAGGGGCTGGTCGTCGCGGTACTGGGTTTGAACAATACCTACGGCATGCACACGCATATTCTAAAATCGCAAAGCGTTCGCACTGCTTCCGCTCCCGTCATGGGACGTCAAGCGGCGGGCGCCGCTTCGACTCCTCCGCCGTGTCTGCAAGTAGTGAACGGCATTTGCATCGGCGGCGAATACGGGCCGCCGCAATATCAGGAAGCATACGATGCGGCGCCCAGCACCTGCCCCAACACGTGCGCGGGATATAATACGTCGGTCGCCGTCATGGCCGAGGGAAACGTCAAGCAGGTGCTCACGGACTTGAGAACCGCCGAAGCGTACTGGGGTTTACCGCAGGTCGCGTACAGCGTGCGTCGAGTCGGCGTGGCCAGCGTGGATACATCGGGCATCGACGAATGGGATCTCGACACGCAAATCTCCAGCGGTATCGCAAAGTACGTCAAACATCTGTACGTCTACGACACGACGTCACTAACCGATTCCGATACGGCGTTGATGTACAGTCATTGGGTTAACGACAATCTCACGCAGGCCGGGAATTCATCGTTCGGCGAACCCGAAGATCTTGCGTATGCCGATGGCTCGATGCTGATCGATGACGAGGAGTTCAATCAGGCTGCATCTCAGGGTATGACGATGTTCGCATCGACCGGCGACAACGGCGAAGGTTGTCCGGTGCTGGCGGCGACGGGCGTACCGAACACGGGAACTCCGCAAGTTTGCTATCCGGCTGCTTCACCGTACGTCGTGGCTGTCGGCGGCACGACGCTCGACACCAATGCGAACGGATCCGAACCCGGCACGTACTACGGCGAGCACGTCTGGGTCGGAACGGGCGGCGGCGTCAGCAAATGGGAGTCGGCGCCGTATTGGCAAACGAACGGGATCTGTGCGCTGTGCAATTCCAACGCGCTTCGCGGAATCGCCGACATTGCAATGTGCGCGGATAATAACGGATGCCCGATGGACGTTTTCGTGAACGGCACGCAAACGGGCGTCGGCGGCACGAGTCTTTCATCACCCATGTCCATGGGTATTTGGGCGCGCTTGGAGACGCACTTCAAGAATGGACTCGGATTTGCGGCTCCGGTGTATTACGGCGTGTACGCGTATTACGAGCCATGTCCGTTGGGATCGACGGGCTGCGTACCTGCGGGAGAGCCCGGCGACGACACATCGGCCGCGCCCCCGGATACAACGGCTCCAGTCGGCGGCTTCCATGATATCTTGATAGGATCGAACGGGATTCCCAGCTCGGCCGGCCCGGGATGGGATACGCCGACCGGACTGGGATCGATCGATTATTGCGTCATGCAAAGCGACATCGCGAACTCGGAGTTCTCGGGTCACTGACAATCGCGTAGCGAAATTCGGCAACGATCGGAAAAGGAGGCCGGCGGGAGACCGCCGGTCTTCGTTTTATGAAGCGCCGGGCATTTTGAACCCGCCTTTATGCTTTTTTCAGAATTGGGGGATAGCGTAGCAGCCGGCGGAGCTGGAAAGGATACTCTCTTGAACCCTCCATCGAACGCGCGTTTCTGCGCGCTCCTGGTGCTTGTTGCGGTCGCCGCATGTGCGTCGCCGTCGGCTACTACTTCGCTACCGTTCGGAGCGAGGACCGTAGCCGGAAAAAGCACCCAGCGGCCCGTGCTCTACGTATCGGAGACTCACTCGAACGCGGTGTACACGTTCGATCCGGCCAACATTGCCGCCGGACCGGCGGGCAAAATTACGGCCGGCATCAATCGTCCGGGTGCGCTTGCCGTCGGGCCTGACGGCGTTCTCTACGTTACCAACACCTTCGGTAACAACGTCACGCTTTATAAAGCAGGCGCGACGTCGCCGTTCAGGACGATCGCGTCGACGTTCGGCGTTCCCGAACGGGTCGCCGTAAGCGCCGACAATACGCTCGCCATCGCGTATACGAAAGGTTTCCGCAAGAGTGGCGAGCTCGTCATCTACGATAAAGGCAGCGCGACGCCGACG
>DASZHD010000001.1:0-1529 GCA_035938175.1 Vulcanimicrobiaceae bacterium | reverse complement strand
CGGGCGCTCGGTCCCTTTTTTGCGCGTGACCTCGTACTGCTCCGCGGTCAGCTCCTTGCGCCATTCCTCGTCCGTCTTGACGACTTTATCTACCATCACGAGTCCCTTTCTCTGGCCGGCATCGGTGAACTCAACGATCGACACTTTGACTATACCCGACGCACCCGAATCCGGCGAATCGCCGGACGCATCGGCGGTGACGCCTCTTTCGACGTAACCGAATGCGATGATTGCAGGTATCGCGGCAATCGCAGCGACGAACGCACGCCGCCCGATGATGCGCGTGTTCTCACTATTCGAATGACTATTGTTTTCCGCCAACTTTGGATCCGTTGTCTTGATCATTGCATAATAGAAAACAGCATCGAAGCCCGCGCGGTTCCCGGCGCGAGCTGATGCAAGTCTAGATCTGGTACACGAACAGCTTCTGTTCTTTTGGTCTTAGGAACACGTTTGCGCCGGTTTCCAGATGCAGCACCTGGTAGCGCTCGTGGCTGATTTCGACTTGCACCATGTCGCCCCATGCGGCGACCAGCTCGACCTTGACCTGCGGCCCGGCCGGATTGATCGACTTCACAGTCGCGGGGAAGGTCTGCTTGCCGTTGGGCCTCAGCACGATTTCCAGCAGATGCGGCCGTACGTAGAGGACCGCCTTGCCGGTCTCTGGATGTGCATGCGCGTGCGTGTTCTCCAGCTCGACGGCGGTGTCGCCGATAAACACGCGGCCGTTTTCGATTCGGCCGTGGAACAGATTCACGTTGCCCAGGAAGTTGTACACGAACGCGTTGGCGGGATGGTGGTAGACTTCCTCGGCGGTGCCGATCTGCTCGATGTGTCCCTGGTTCATCACGACGATTCGGTTGGCGAGTTCGAGCGCCTCTTCCTGATCGTGAGTTACGAAGACGCTGGTGATTTTGATCTCGTCGTGCAGCCGCCGCAGCCATCGGCGCAGTTCCTGCCGCACCTTGGCGTCGAGCGCGCCGAACGGCTCGTCCAGGAGCAGGACTTTCGGCTCGACCGCGAGCGTGCGCGCGAGTGCCACGCGCTGGCGCTGCCCGCCGGAGAGCTGCGAGGGGTAGCGATCGGCTAGAAAATCGAGCTGCACGAGTTTCAACAATTCATGCACGCGGCGCGCGACTTCGGCCTCGGCGGGACGTTCGCGCCGCGGCAGCACGCGCATTCCGAAGGCGACGTTCTCGAACACCGTCATGTGGCGAAACAGCGCGTAATGCTGAAATACGAAACCCACCTTGCGCTTGCGGACACTGACGGCGCTCGCGTCCTCGCCATGGAACAGCACCTCGCCGGTGTCGGGCGTTTCCAGCCCCGCGATTATTCTCAGCAGCGTGGTCTTGCCCGAGCCCGACAGTCCCAGCAACGCGACCAGCTCGCCGGTTTCGATATGCAGGTTGATATTGTCAACCGCAACGAAGTCGCCGAACTTTTTGCTGATGTTCTTGAGCTCGATACTCATGCCGCAACTTTGACCGCCATGTCGTCCTGCTCCTGCTTCGCGGGCACCACGCGGC